>CAJTDK010000003.1 GCA_910575105.1 Lachnospiraceae bacterium | reverse complement strand
TGTTTTTAATATCTCTGTCATCGCCAAACACCACCTTTATTGTAAGAATACCACAAATTTCCTGTAAAGGTGATGTCTGTTCACAATTTATTCATTCATGCGTTTGTCCTGAAACGCAAAGACGATATGGACTACGGATTGGCGGAACAGATGACAGAAGAAAGTTTTCCTCTAATTTGTCAACATTATATTACAAGCTTTTTATATAGTGAACAGGGGAAAAATAATCCGCTGATTAATATGGAATATAGGATAAGGAAAGCTCCGATAGATATTGATAGACTATATCTCAAAGGAATTGTAATAGCCTATTATAATAAAAAATCGAACTATGTTATTTGTTCCGATTATGACAAGCCCAATTACTGTATGCTTACAGGAAACAACCGTTTTCCACAGTTTAATATATGTGAGTATATTGCAACCTATAGAAATGAGTTTTTTTATTGTTTCTTCGGATATAGAGAATTGAAACTTTTTGAAAGAGAATTTTCAAAATTTTCGACAGGGAGAAAAAGCATTGCTTATAACAGGGAATTTAAAAAGCTGCTTAATAAACTACAAAGTGTTTCAGAGGTAGAAAGCAGAAAAGAAAAAGACATCTATACAGCGTTTAATGAAGCATGGGATTTTTATAGTTTTGGAAAAAAGCAGGACTTGAAAAAGTATCATGAGAACGATATAGCCAAGTATAAGAAAATTTATGAAAATAATTTTTCCTATCTAAAAGTATTGTCTGAAATAAATTATACGAAAAATAATCAGAGGCTTATGATACTTACCGTTATCATTTCGATTGTAGCGATATTCATTAGTATTTTGACCGCATAAAAATACAGGAAAGATGAGATTATAGCTATTCCCATAGAAAAACGTGTGATATACTGTAAAAGTAAACAATAAGCGTACATAAAACTTGGTATTCCGATTTAGAATTTCAAGTTTAAGGATATATGAAGCAGCAGAACTTGAAGTCGCAAATTGTGATTTCAAGTTACTCATAGTTTTGAAGTTCCAATCTGGCATTTCAAAATAGAAAGGGCGATAAAGATGGCTGATACAGAACAAACAGCTCTGACAAAGGCAAATAATGATACCCAAGAAATAAGCATTGAATCAGCAGAGTCCGATATAAAAAGCATGATATATGTTATCCGTAACCAGCAGGTTATGATAGACAGTGATTTAGCGATGCTGTATCAAGTAGAAACGAGAGTATTAAATCAGGCAGTAAAGCGTAACATTTCAAGATTTCCAGAAAGATTCCGATTTCAACTGACGAAAGAGGAATATGAAAACTTGAAATCACAATTTGTGATTTCAAGTTTGGAGGATGATAATGGATATGGCGGACGTAGGAAATTGCCATTTGTATTCACAGAACAAGGGATTGCAATGCTTTCTGCTGTTTTGCGTAGTGATGTTGCTATCCGAGTAAGCATTAGGATTATGGACACTTTTGTGGAGATGCGGAAGTATATGGCAAATACCTCTTTGCTGTATGAGCGGTTAAATGCAATGGAGGTTCGCCAGATAAATTACCAAGCGGAAACAGATGAGCGTTTTGAGAGAGTTTTTGAGTACATATCCGAACATGAGGAATCCAGTCAAAAAGTATTTTTTGACGGACAGATTTATGATGCGTTCAGTCTGATAGTAAATCTAATTCAAAAAGCAGAGAAAGAAATCACTCTGATAGACGGATATGTAGATGTTGGTACATTGAATCTGCTTTCAAAGAAAAAGTCTGATGTTGCAGTAACTATTTATACGCAGAAACAGACGAAGCTAACGAAAGTCGATGTTAAGAATTTTAATGCACAGTACCCGACATTGAAGATAAAATATACCAAAGTATTCCATGACAGATTTTTGATTCTTGACCGAACAATAGCCTATCATGTAGGAGCGTCTTTGAAAGATGCGGGAAAAAAGTGTTTTGGAATCAATCTAATTCAAGATGCAGGCATCATCAAAGACATCCTGCAAAGGTTGGAACTGGAAACGGAGAAATAAGAAGTTCTTTGAGGTCACAATTTGTGACCTTAGAAAAAAGCAAAGAGGAATGATAAACTCTTTGAGGTCGCAATTTGCGACCTTAGAAAAAATGCAAACAGCTTAAACTATTCTGGGATTAGTTGTGAAATGCAGGTATCAATCGGGAAAGGCTTTACAGTGTAACATTTCCCTAAATTCAAACCCCTTGCTAATCGCCTGCTAAAAGGAGCATCTAAAACGCCTTAAAATCAGCAGTCACAGGTCGGTACGAGATAACATTTTGAATCCGTGACAAGCAAGGAAATAAAGGGATTAGATAACACTAAGAGGGAGCTGCCTACTAGCAAATGGTTCTACTCCTAAGCAATAGGCCGCTGGTTCGACTCCAGTCAGGAACGTGAAAACGCCGTAAACGTAAGGTTTGCGGCGTTTTTTAACAGAACAGATTACATCTTTATTCAGGAAAAATAGCGAATGCATAAAAAATCATGTTTGCTAATATGGAAACGAACCATAACGCCGTAGTTTGCTAATAAAATCAGCACCTCTGCTAATAAGTTATTGAACTAATAACTGGGCCAATGTAGTTGCTAATTCCGGAGAGTCTTTTAACTTTTTAATAAAAATATTCAGATCAATATCACCGGAATTTGTCTGTGCATCCGAAGCTGGCGGCCCAGATTTGCGTAAATCGGGATTTTTGTAAAAAGCAGCTTCAAACTTCTACCGTTTACGGTACTTATGAGGTTTGAGGCAGATTATGAGGTTGTGCTGGAGTGTATTCAGGAAGTATATGGTCTGGAAAGCGATAACCTGCGACTTGGAAAGGATTTCCGCAAGACTATGGTGCTTCCCTTTTTGAAAACGCTGGAGAGGCACTGTGGCGGCATCCAGGTGGAGAACTTACATAAGGTATTGTGGGAAGTCTATCAGGAGAATACGGGCGGAATAGATTTTCTGGAGAAGGCAGACACCATTCTGAAGCCATATTACAGGGAAATACAGTCGTTAGAATAAAATGTATGTATTTGACTGTGCTTCTTTATATGAGCGCAGGCTGCAAAAAAAATTCCGGCTAGGGCTAATTCTCTGCCGGAATTTTTACTTGCCATAGCATACGGAGGAAACTGCCAGTGGCAGGTTCTGTAGTTGGAAGAATCTGTAGTTGATTTTCCCTGACTGATTACATACAATATGATTATTAATTGTGAAAGATAACAGCAATCAAAGTAGAAATTGCCAAAATTACAGGATAAGCAGGTGAAATAAATTGAGATATTATATTGCCGACCCGCATTTCTTCCACGGGAACCTGAATACAAAGATGGACTGCCGGGGATTTGTGAATGCGGAGGAAATGAATGGATACATGCTGCAGAAATGGAACGCGAAAGTCCGAAAGAATGATGAGGTTGTGATTTTGGGAGACCTGTCATGGGGAAAGGCGGAAGAAACCAATGAACTGCTAGGGAAGCTGAACGGGAGTCTCTATCTGATTCAGGGGAATCATGACCGGTTCCTGAAGAATAAGGACTACAATGCCAGCCGTTTTGTCTGGATCAAGCCTTATGAGGAACTGCAGGATAATAAGCGGAAGGTCATCCTCTGTCACTACCCTATCATGTGTTATAACGGGCAGTATCGTCTGGACGGAAATGGGAACCCTAAAGTATATATGCTCTATGGCCATGTGCATGATACCTATGACCAGCGGATGACCTGGCAGTTTCAGGAGATTACAAGGAGCAGTATCCGTGAGAATCCGGATGGGGAGAAACGGGCGATTCCGTCAAACATGATTAATTGTTTCTGTATGTATTCCGATTATACCCCGCTGACGCTGGATGAATGGATACTCTGCGACAGGGAAAGGAGAGAAAAATTATGTGCGGACGGTTCTATGTAGACGAGGGGACAGCCAGAGAAATTGAACGAGTAATCCGGGGAGTAGATCTGCGGATACAGAAAATGCGCACAGGGGATATTTACCCGTCACAGTCTGCCGGTATTCTGACTTGCCACAGCCAGCAGAAAAATCACCAGCATTGGAACTGAATGAAATGCACTGGGGATTCCCCCAGTATCAGAAGAAAGGGCTTCTGATTAATGCCAGAGCAGAGACGGCGCTGGAACGGAGGACATTTCGTGAAAACGTATTGCACAGGCGATGTGTGATTCCAGCCAGACAATTTTACGAGTGGGATTTAGATAAGAATAAGGTGACATTTTTCAGAGAGGACAGAGCGGTTTTATTTATGGCAGGATTCTATAACCGGTTTCAGGATGAGGTGCGTTTCATTATTCTTACGACGCAGGCGAATGCTTCTGTAAGTCCTGTTCATAATCGTATGCCGCTGGTTCTGGATGAGGGTGAACTGGAGGACTGGGTTTATGATGATAAGTTCACGGAGTATGTGCTTCATAAAACTCCGCCAGAGCTTTGGCGGGAACAGGAATATGAGCAGCAGAGCTTGTTCCTGACATGAAAAGAGCCATCTGGAGATCAGAATATTATCAGATGGCTCGATAATTCAGTCTAATTGTTGTTTTTCTTGTACTGTATGCAGTTTTGCGAGTTGCTTCACTTCAGCCACACTAAGGGCAGAGTATTTCGCATTTTCCCCGACTGACAGCTTTCCCATGTTCAGCACCCTAAGTGCTATTTCTTTTTTAACTTTATTTCTTCCTTGATTTAAAATGGTTCTTGCTTCTGTTTGAATTAAGGATCCTCTCATCATAGTACCTCTAATCGCATCATCTTGCATGTTCTGTTTATTTTATCATGCTTTTCACCCATGCTCAATTCTAATCCGATATTGCTTTCCAAATATGGGATAGGTATTAAGAGCTGCGGAATCATTAAAAAGCCACCTGTTAAGATCAGATGGCTCAAAAATTCAGTCTGTTTTGTCACCCGGCTGTTTATACTGTCTGAAGGTTCGCAAGCTGCTCTACTTCAGCCACACTAAGGGCAGAGTATTCTGCAATCTCCTCGACCGTCAGCTTTCCCACTTTCAACATCCTAAGTGCCGTTTCTTTTTTGCTTTCGTTTAAAATAGTTCTTGCTTCTGTTTGAATCAATGGTCCTCTCATCATAGCACCTATGCCTTTCTGCACGTTTTCATACTTACGTGCGATTTCCCGGATCACATCACTTGAAAGCTCTATGATCGTCCTTTTGTCAAATGCGCCAATAATACCTTGCTTTTCCAGATCATCAAGTCTTTCTAAAATTATCCGATATTCTGCTTTCAGTTCTTCCAGTTTCTGCTCATTGTTATTATATTCCGAAAAACTTTTCTCATGTGAGAAAATGTAAAATGGAATAAGCATTAATAAGCGTTTCTCAAAGATTTCATCCAGTGAATATGACTGCACCTTCATAATCGGGACATCATATTGTACCGTCCCGCCAGGTGTTATGATCACATATTTCATTTTATCCGGAGTCTTTTTATATGCCCGCAGATACATCACTGCCGTATTGGGAAATGTTACCGTCAGAGTTTCTTCTGTAACTTCGCCCTCGTCAAGCGCTATTTGGGCATCATATTCGAAAAGCCGGATTGTGATTTTGCCATCTGGTAAGCTCCTTTCACATTCAAGATGATATTTTTTAACTATTCTGCCAATAATCTGAAAATTGGTATCTGTTATCCGTTCCTTGTCAGCCGCATCCTGCTGGTCTAAAAAGTGTTCATTAGGGAAAAACGAATCTCTTCTTTTCCCGTATAATGTTCCTTAAAAATTTCATTGATTACAGGTATAATCAATTTCCGGCAGTCATTCAGGATTGTCCGGAACGCTCCATCATATATGTTCAAAATATTCTTTCTTAATGTAAAATGATTCCTTCTGATTTCATAGAAAATGAAAGAATATTTTATACTAAAAATTCGACTTTCATTTTTTCTAGAAGCCGTTCTGCAATAGGAGTAAATACCTGATATTTTTTCCAAATTAAATATATTTTTGTTTCGAGTTTGGGCGTAAGAGGGCGGAAAACAAGTCCGCTGTCTGGACCGGTATCAATCAAATATTCAAAAGTCAAAAGATAGCCCAGTCTTTCCCTGACAAAAAGGGAGCCGTTATAGGACAGGCGAAACGATCCTTCAAGGCGTAACTTATCCATACGGTTACCGCACCATTTAGAAATATCATGATTCCACCCTTGTTCGGAACAAAATAAAGGAAGTCCACTTAAGTCATCTACGTTGATGGCATTTTTTTTTGCTAATTTACAGTCCTTTGGCATGACAACACCCCACAGATCAGCAGCAGGAAACGTTAAATAATGATATTTTGCAAAATTAGGCTCCTGCGCTAGTACTGCAAAGTCAATGACGCCTTTATCCAGCTTTTCTATAACCTGTTCTGTGTCGCCACTGGTGATATGATAATGCAGATCAGGATAAGTATCCTTGAATTTTCTGATTGCGGCGGCGAGGTATCGGATCTGGTAAGATTCCGCCATACCGAAGTAAACATCGCCCCCAAGAGTATCGTCCATGGCAAGAAATTCCGTTGTGATCTTATCGGCCATTTTTACCAGATCCTCTGCCCGTTTCCGCAGTAAGATCCCTTCTTCTGTAAGCTGTATGCTGAAACTGTGGCGCGTGAACAGTTTTTTCCCAAGCTCGTCTTCAAGCACCTTTAACTGTTTGGAAAGTGTAGGCTGGGTAACGTGGAGCAATTCTGCCGCACGGGTCATATTTTCCTCCCTTGCCACTGCAAGGAAGTATCTCATGGTTCGCAGTTCCATTTTGTCCTCCTGTGATATTCCGAAAATTCATATCATGATATAGATTATAGCAATTAGCGAAATGAAAATCAAGAGAATATAATATGGACATAGCAGGAGGGGAGGCGGTTATACGGATGATTTAATTCAAAATCTTAAGGATGCAGGATGTGGCTCACAAATTATTGAAGAGGTCTGTAGGCTGTATGGCAACGGCCAGGTTCAGGATGCCATTAAAACGCTGCGGAAGCACCGCTGCAGTCTGATGGATAATCTGCATGAAAGTCAGGGAAGGGTTGACTGTCTTGATTTTTTAGTATGGCGTATGGAAAAAGAAAAGCGATGACTCCAAAATGATGAAAAGAAAGAGAGGAATTATAAAATGAAAAATACTATAAAACTGGAGCTAACCAAGGAATGGGATAAGACTTTCCCGAAAAGTGAAAAGGTGAACCACCGCAAGGTTACATTCCCGAACCGCTATGGGATTACATTGGCAGCAGACCTTTATATGCCGAAAGAGGCCGAGGGGAAGCTGGCTGCGATTGCGGTATGCGGGCCCTTTGGCGCGGTAAAGGAGCAGGCAGCCGGACTGTATGCGCAGACAATGGCGGAGCGTGGTTTCCTCACCGTTGCCTTTGACCCTTCCTTTACCGGGGAAAGCGGCGGCACCCCCCGATACATGGCTTCACCGGATATCAATACAGAGGATTTCCAGGCGGCGGTGGATTTCCTTTCCGTACAGGAAAATGTTGATCCTGAGCGTATCGGTATTATCGGCATCTGTGGCTGGGGAGGCCTGGCCCTGAATGTGGCGGCACTGGATACCCGAATCAAGGCGACGGTTGCCTCCACCATGTATGATATGTCCCGTATCAATGCCAACGGATATTTTGATGCGGATAATTCCGCTGATGCACGGTACGCGAAGAAAGAGGCTATGAACGCCCAAAGGCTTGTTGATTACAAAAATGGCAGCTATGCGCCGGGCGGCGGGGTTGTCGATCCACTTCCGGAGGATGCACCTTTCTATGTGGCAGATTATCACAATTATTATAAAACGGATCGCGGATACCACAAACGCTCGTTAAATTCCAACGGGGGCTGGAATGTGATTGGGTGTATGTCTTTTATGAACCAGCCTATCCTTCAATACAGCAATGAGGTCCGCAGCGCAGTCCTTATCATGCACGGAGAGAAAGCACATTCCTGCTATTTCAGCCGTGATGCCTATGATGCAATGGTGAAGGATAACCCTTATACAGACAATAAGGAGCTGTTGCTCATTCCCGATGCAGTCCATACGGATCTGTATGACGGAGGAGGAAAGGATGCGATCCCGTTTGACAAGCTGGAACGGTTTTTTGCGGAAAATTTGAAATAGTATAAAAAACTTAGAGTACGAGGAGAAAAACAATGTTAGGAAATTTTATATATTGTAACCCAACGAAACTTTATTTTGGCGAGGATTCCCTTGCCAGCCTGAATGAGGAGCTGCCGAAATACGGACAGAATGTACAACTTGTGTATGGCGGCGGGTCGATCAAAAAGAATGGCATCTATGACAAAGTCATGGAGCTTTTGAAAACAAATGGAAAAAGTGTGTTTGAAGATGCAGGTGTCATGCCAAATCCAACGGTACAGAAACTGCAGGAAGGATGTAAGATTGCCAGGGAAGGTAAGGTAGACCTGATTCTTGCGGTCGGGGGCGGCTCTGTCTGCGACTATGCAAAAGCAGTTTCCGTATCTGCATACTGTACGGAAGATCCCTGGGAAAAATACTATCTCCAGATGAAGGATGTGGACAATGAGATCATCCCGGTGGGATGTGTCCTGACAATGGTTGGCACCGGCTCTGAAATGAACGGCGGTGCGGTCATAACGAACCATGAGCAGAAGTTGAAGATCGGCCATGTATTTGACGAGAAGGTGTATCCGAAATTCTCCATCTTAAATCCGGTATATACCTACACGCTGCCCCGGTATCAGATGGTTGCAGGAATCTATGACATTATGAACCATATTACAGAGCAGTATTTCTCCGGGGAGGATGACAATACCTCTGATTATCTGATGGAAGGTCTTTTGCGGTCTTTGATTTATTCCAGCCGGATTGCGGTAAAGGATCCTACGGATTACGAGGCAAGGAGCAACATCATGTGGATTGCCACATGGGCGTTAAATACCTTGGTTGCGAAAGGAAAATCCACAGACTGGATGGTGCATATGCTGGGGCAGGCGGTTGCGGCGCATACGGATGCAACCCACGGCATGACCCTTGCGGCGGTATCCATGGCCTATTACCGGTTTATCTGTCCGTTTGGGCTGGCAAAATTTAAGAGGTTTGCCATGAATGTATGGGATGTAAATCCGGAAGGAAAAAGTGATGAACAGGTTGCAGCGGAAGGTCTGCAGAAAATGGAGGCTTATATGGAGGAGCTGGGCCTTACGATGCATCTGAAAGAACTTGGGGTAACAGAGGAGATGCTTCCGGGAATTGTTGACAGCACGCTGGTCATGGATGGCGGTTATAAGGTGCCGGATAAGGATGAAATCAGGGAAATTTTAAAGAACAGCTTATAAAAGCCAGCATAGCAGACCGAAGCAGGTCGTTCCAATATATAAACAGAGGAGCAGAAAGGATGCACCATTACTTATAAGACGGCGGATGTGGCCAGCTATGAAAAAGTAAAAGCTGTGATCGACATGGCTGTGGAACTGCATGGCCGGGTGGATGTACTATACAATAATGCGGGCATTATGCCTACGGCTCCATTGATTGAGGGAAGGAAAAATGAATGGTGTCAGTTGCTGGACATCAATGTGATGGGCGTATTGAATGGGATTTCTGCAGTTTTGCCTGTCATGGTAAAGCAGCAAAGTGGGCATATTATCGCTACCAATTCTGTGCTGGGGCATCATGTCTATGAAAATTCAATCGTATATTGCGGAACAAAGTTCGCAGTGCGGGCAATCATGGAAGGGCTGTGCCAGGAACACCGGATGGATAACATCAAATCCACAATCATTTCACCGGGTAATGTAGCTGCTGACCTTTATAAATCCATTCAAAGTGAAAGCACCCGTCAGGCGGAACTGGATTTCAGGAAAACGATTGATCCTCTGAATGCGGAGGATATTGCAACTGCTGTGGCCTACGCCATCGAAATGCCAGACCGGATGTCTGTGAGTGAGATTATGATCCGTCCCATGAAGCAGGGGGTCTAAAGGCAGCACAGACCAAAGCGTTATCATGCTGTAGCGGGATGCCCTGGCATCCCGTTTTTAATGAGACATTCTGGCGTTGGCAGGAAATAAGTATACGATATGGAGGTAATAATTATGCGTATTTTAGTATTGAACGGAAGCCCCCGCCCAAAGGGCAATACGAAACAGATGGTGGATGCGTTTCGGGAAGGTGCGGAATCCGCAGGACACAGGGTGGATGTGATCGATGTATGTAAGAAAAAGATTGCGGGCTGTCTGGCCTGCGAATACTGCCATACAAAGGGAAACGGAGACTGCGTGCAGAAAGATGATATGCAGGAAGTTTATTCCCTGCTGGGGGAGGCAGATATGCTTGTCATTGCCTCGCCGATTTATTATCACGGCGTTTCAGGGCAGTTAAAGTGTACCCTTGACCGCTTCTATTCTGCCGCTTATCCGAGAAAGCCCCGGACCCTAAAAAAAGCGGCTATGATATTAAGTTCCGGTGATCCTGCAATGTATGATGGGGCAATGTTCTCCTACAAGGGGGATTTTCTGGAATACCTTGGCCTTGAGGATATGGGAGTATTTACAGCATACGGCATGGAAAACGGTTCTGCCTCAAAGCTTGAAGAGCTTCGAGATTTCGGAAGAAGTCTGAAATAACGTAAGGGGGACGGTGAAATGAGTAAGACATTCAGCCTTATTTTTATTTTCTTATTGGCATTTCCATTGACAGCGTGCGGGCAAAGCGAGGTAGGGGAAACCGGGGCTGCCGAAGACACTGAAACAATCCCGGAGGCAGATACCACTGAATCTGCAGGGGAAACGGGGACTGTACCCAATCATACAGGCTGCGAACCAACGGCAGGGGAAGAAACTATTGTAAAAGCAGAGTTTGATTTTGAAAAAAAGACAGTCATGCTAAACAGCGGATATGAAATACCAGACGCTTCCCTGGAATCATCGGGGATGGCACTGCGGAAGTGGCAGCAAGGGCAGTGGCAACAACACCCACATCGGGGTGGAGATGTGCGAACCGGCGTGTATCAAGTACACATCGGGCAGCAATTTCACCTGCTCCGATATGGCCACGGCAAAGGCGGTGGCAAAGCGGACTTATGAGACGGCGGTGGAGCTGTTCGCCATGCTCTGTGAGAAGTACAGCCTTGACCCGCTTGCGGATGGAGTCATCATCAGCCACAGGGAAGGCTGTGCGAGGGGCATTGCCAGCAACCACGGCGACCCGGAGCATTTATGGACGCAGCTTGGCATGGGGTACACCATGGACGGTTTCCGCAAGGCGGTCAAGGCGGCAATGGGCGGCGCATCCTCCGGCACAGGCGGATACACCAAAATCATGGGGAATGCCGTGGCAACGGCAGAGCAGATGAAGGCATACCTGAAAGCGAAGAACCCGTCCGTGGCGCAGTCCGTCCTTGCCATGGTGCCGCTGTACCTTTCGGAAGGGAAAGCGGAAGGGGTGCGGGGCGATATTGCCTTTGCGCAGTCCTGCCTTGAGACCGGGAACTTCACCTTTTCCGGCTCTGCGGTCACGCTTTCACAGAACAACTTCTGCGGCATGGGCGTGACTTCCAATGGCGTAAAGGGAAATTCCTTTGACACGCCGCAGCTCGGCATCCGGGCGCAGGTGCAACACTTAAAAGCCTACGCTTCCATGGAGGCTCTGAAGAACGCCTGCATTGACCCTCGGTTCAAATATGTCACGAGGGGCTGTGCGGAATATGTGGAGTGGCTTGGGCAGAAGGAAAACCCTGCTGGAAAGGGATGGGCGGCAGGCACCGGCTATGGGGAGAAAATCCTCACGATACTGAAAGGCATCCTTGGAACGACGGGAGGGGCAGCTCCTTCCGCTCCTGCAGAAACGGAAATCTGGTACCGCGTCCGGAAGAGCTGGGCAGATGCATCCTCGCAGAAAGGGGCGTTTAAAGTGTTGGAGTACGCAAAAAAATGTGCGGATGAGAACCCCGGCTATTCCGTGTTTGATGAATCTGGGAAAGCGGTGTACACCAGGGCGGCAGCGTTCAAGCCGTATCTGGTGCGGGTTTCCATCCCCGACCTGAACATCCGGAAAGGCCCTGGCACTGACTACGGCAAGACCGGGAAATATACGGGAGCAGGCACTTTCACGATTGTGGAGGAAGCGGACGGCAAAGGCGCATCCAAGTGGGGGCTGCTGAAATCCTACCAGGAAAAGAGAGATGGGTGGATTTCGCTCGATTACGCAAAGAGGGTATAACTGAATGCGGGCGGAACTTTGAATACTTCAGCGAGGATCCCTATCTTGCAGGAAAGATGGCGGCAGGCTATATACGGGGCATTCAGAGCTTTGGCGTATCCGCATGTCCGAAACACTTTGCGGCGAACTCCCAGGAGCTGCGGCGTATGGCGTCGGATTCGGTGATGGACGAGCGGACGCTTCGGGAAATCTATCTGACGGCCTTTGAGATTGCGGTAAAGGAATCTGACCCGCACGCGATCATGACCTCTTACAACCGGATCAATGGAGTTTACGCAAATGAAAATAAACATCTGCTCAGAGAGATTCTAAAAGAGGAATGGGGCTTTAACGGATATGTAGTCTCTGACTGGGGCGCGAGCAATGACCATGCGGCAGGCGTTGCGGCCGGTTCCCATATGGAAATGCCCACAACTGGAGGGGATTCGGATATGGAGCTTCTGGAAGCGGTAAGGGCAGGGAAAATCAGTGAAGAGTGGATTGACCAGATGGCAGATGAGCTCTTAGACGTGGTACTGTCTACAACAAAAGCCGTTGCGAAAAAGCGGGGACAAAAATTCGATATCGAAGCCCATCATGCAATGGCAATGAAAGCCTCGGAACAGTCAGTAGTACTGCTTAAGAATGAAGATAACATCCTTCCTTTAAAGAAGGGCACAAAGGTTGCGCTCATCGGCGATTTTGCCGAGACTCCAAGATATCAGGGGGCAGGTTCCTCCGTTGTGAATCCAACGAAGGTTGACAGTACAAAGGACGTGATCGGAAACTTTGACCTTGATTGCATTGGGTTTGCAAAGGGATATAACCGGGTGGGACCGGCGGTTCCGGATCTGGAAGAGGAGGCGTGCAAACTGGCTGAAAAAGCAGAGGCTGTGCTTCTTTGTATCGGATTGGATGAGATCTCAGAATCCGAGGGACTGGACAGGGCGCATATGAAAATGCCGGGGAGTCAGGTACAGCTGCTGAAAAAGCTTTCAGAGGTAAACGAAAATATCGTGGTAATCTTTTCTGCCGGCTCTGCGGTGGAGATGCCGTGGCTTTCCTGCTGTAAAGCACTGGTGCACGGATATTTATGCGGGCAGGCAGGGGCGGGCGCGCTCTTAAAGGTGGTGACAGGGGAAGTGAACCCTTCCGGAAAGCTGGCTGAAACCTACCCGGTGAAATATGAAGATGTGCCCTCAGCGCCGTATTTTCCAAGTAAGGAACGGACGGCAGAATATCGGGAAGGCTTGTATATAGGCTACCGCTATTATGAGACGGCAGATGTTCCGGTATTGTTCCCCTTTGGGTATGGGCTTTCTTATACCACATTTGCATACAGCGATCTGTCGGTAACTCCCGAAAAAGCGGAGTTTACCCTGACAAATACCGGAGCAGTGGACGGAGCAGAAGTGGCGCAGCTTTATGTAAGCGCAAAATGCCGCGGCGTTTACCGTCCGGCCAAAGAGCTTAAGGGATTTCAGAAGGTATTCATAAAGGCGGGGGAGAGTAAACATGTCGTCATAGAGTTAGATGATAAGGCGTTCCGTTACTTCAATGTGAAAACAGGCAGGTTTGAAGTGGAGGGCGGAGAGTATGAAATTTTAGTCGGAGCTTCCGTTGCTGACATCAGGCTGTCAGAAACGATTTCGGTAAAGGGAACGGATGCCAAACTGCCTGATGAGCCGGAAAAGATGGAAAATTATTATAAAGGTACGATAAAAGCGATTTCTGACAGGGAGTTTGAGGCGCTTTTAGGGCATAAGATTCCAGATGGTCATTGGAGCGGCATGTTGGAAATGAATGATGCGATATGCCAGATGTACTATGCAAAAAGCGGACTTGCCCGGTTTGCATACCGAATCCTGACGGATATGCTTAAGAAAGCAGAAGCGAAAGGAAAGCCGGATCTGAATCTTTTATTTATCTATAATATGCCGTTCCGTGGGATTGCGAAAATGACCGGAGGCATGGTGACTATGGAGATGGCGGAAGGAATCCTGGCAGCAGTAAATGGCCATTTCTTTCAGGGGCTCGGGAAGATCATCGGTGGTTTCTTCCGGTCCGGAGCAAAAAAGAAAAAAGCAGATCAGATGAATTAATGGAGGTGGGACCGTGAAAGAGAATGCATTTACAAAATGGTGGGGAGGATTTGCAGATAAACATCCCGGTGCAGCCAAGTGGATAAGAGAAGGAGGGCTGTTCTTTTTATTCAGCAATCTGGTAACCGTGTGGCAGTATATTTTAATTCAGTTCCTGCCGGGAGCCTTTTCAGCCTATAAAAATGTGGAGTGGATGTGGCCGGGAGTCCAGATGGAGCTGTTTGGAGCCTCCTTTACTTTTAATGTCCTGGGTTACAGTGTGGCGGACGGCGGTCTGGCATATTTCATCGGCTATCTGATCGCAACCTTTACGGCACAATGTATTAACTTCCCATTGCAGAGGAATATCACCTTTCGCAGCCACGGAAAGATCCCACCGCAGATTGTCGGCTATTTCTTCGGCTGGATAGGAGTGACGCTGGTGGTAAATTCCATCAACAGTATCTGGGTCGGTGTGGCAGGAACATTAGGAGTGCCGGATTTTATCTATAACATTATCACAACAGTCCTGACAGGCGGCGTATCTATGGTGATCTTCTTTGTTGTGAATAAGATTATCTTCCCGGAGGGAGAGGTAAAGAAAGAAGCTTAGAAATTAAAAAACTGAGTTTTGCAGTCCGTAACAGGTAATTACCTTCCGCAACGGTGTGGAAGCCGGGACAGAGATTTAAAGCCAGAAGCGACCGGGGAATCGGGTTTGCGCCAGATGCTGCCGGCTGCTTTTTCTATGTGGAAATCTGTAAAGAATTGAGGTATAATTTTGATGTTGGGAATGCCCGGTAAAACAAAAGATCGCGATGAGTTTTGCAAGAGTATATCCGCTATTGACTGCTAAAGCAGAAAAGAAGGGACGGACAATAGATGAAGTAAATGAAATTATCTGTTGGCTGACCGGATATAGTACGGAAGAAATAGAAAATACCATAAATAATTCCGTCACTTATGGTGATTTTTTTCAAAATGCACCATATCCCAATCCAAACAGGAAAGCAATCAAAGGTGTGGTCTGCAGGATTCGTGTAGAGACAATCGATGAACCGCTTATGCAGGAAATCAGGTATCTGGATAAGCTGATTGATGAGCTGGCCAAAGGAAAAACTATGGATAAAATCCTCCGTAGATGAACAGGAAGAGAGGCGAACAAAATGTGGAAATGTCCGAAATGCGGCCGTATATTTAAGAATACAAATCAGGATCATTACTGCGGCGAAGCTCCGAAAACAATTGAAGAATATATAGAACGCCAGTCTGAGCAGGCACAGACCTTTCTGCGGCAGGTGAATAACACAATAAAATCTGCAATACCAGATGCGGTGGAAAAGATATCATGGAGTATGCCGACTTATTGGAAAAAACATAATCTGATACAGTTTGCGGCTTTTAAAAAGCACATAGGTCTGTATCCCGGCCCGGAAGCAGTGAATACATTTGCCGACAGGCTTAAGGAATATAAGACTAGCAAAGGAGCCATACAGCTTCCTTATGATAAGCTTCTGCCGCTTGAATTAATTGAAGAGATTGCGAAATGGTGTGAAAAGGAGTATGGACGATGATGGATCAGGATATTTTACATTTTTTTGATCAGCATATGGATTCGCTGCCGCTCTATGAAGCATTTGAAAGCAGCGTAAGAAAAGAGATTACGGATATACGGATAAAAGTCCAAAAAACACAGATATCCTTTTATAACAGACATTTGTTCGCATGTGTTTCCTTCGCAAGAGTCAGGAAGAAGAAAGACTGCCCGGATAACTATATTGTCATTACGTTTGGGCTAAATCACAAATTGGAATCACCAAGGATTGAAGCGGTATCAGAGCCTTACCAGAATCGGTGGACACACCATGTTCTTGTATCTGATAGAAGTGAGATTGATGATGAACTGATGGGATGGATCAAAGAGGCGGCTGTCTTTTCTGATAAAAAGTGAATTAATTTTCAGAAAAGCAAAAAGATTAAGAGAAACAGGTTATGGCAGTGGAAAATGGAGTATGGACAATGTATGGCATGGACTGGGACGATCCATACCGGATCCGTTCCTTTAGGGAGTTGATAAACTGGATCAATGAGATTGCCTTTCTTTAAAAATGAGATTGAAGGGTTCTCGGCAGAGGAGCATACTTCTAACCGTTACTGGTAGACAGGGGATAAAGAGCAGGATCCCTGGGAATGGCGTGAAACCATAGCAAGGATTGGTGAAGTTTTCCGTCAGAAACGGAATAAAAAGGGCGCGGAATATGGAATGGCAGTATCCGTCTACATGACACCGGAAGAATTGTGGGGATATGATTTGGTAACATCTGCGTATAAAGAGACACCGGAGTCATCCAGGGAACGTATTTACAGACATGTGCAGGAACATTATCCGGACGCGGCAGAAAAACAGATAAGGACTTTGATGAAATAAGAAGGAGGATATAGACTTGATTAACCGGGAAGACATGTTGGAACTGACCAGGCGAATGACGCCGGCCCGGACATCCATAACGAGGGTGGCAGGGTGTTACATAGACCGGGAGGGGGAGTTTGACGGGAGTTTTAATACCAATTTCCTGAAGCTGTCCGGTTCCGATAGATCGAAGAATCTGAAACTGGCAAAGACGGTGCCGTTTGCTGATACCAATAAGAATCTGAAAAAATATGAATTCACGCCGAAAGCGCAGAAACCGGGAAGCATGTGGCAGTTACTTATGGCCATGAAGGAATGCGGGCTGAAGAATGACGCATTGATGGATACCTTTTATGATGTGGTCACGGAGCGTTACCACACAAATTCTGAGTATGCCATCCTGGTGTTCCATGACCGCTATGACATTCCGGCGAAGGCATCGGATAAAGAGCGGCTGGGAGAATCGGAGGAAATGTTTGAATACCTGATCTGCGTAATCTGCCCGCTTTTCGGGGAATATGAACCGGGAGAACCGGAATGCGGATTCCTGTTTCCGGCGTTTACAGACCGGTGCGGGGATCTGAACCATGCGAATGTCTATCAGAGGAATCCTGACAGACCGCATATGGAATTGGCAAAAGAGATTCTAGGGGCAGAATAAAGTCATGATTGGAGAAGATGCTTATATGAAGATATTCGTAGATGCAGATGCCTGCCCGGTTATTCCGATTGTGGAGCATGTGGCAGAGAAATATGGAATACCCGTAATCCTTCTGTGCGATACAAACCATGTGCTGCAGTCTGCGTACAGTGAAGTCAAAGTGATTGGAGCCGGTGCAGATGCAGTGGATTTTGCACTGGTTGGCCTATGTCAGAAGGGAGATCTGGTAGTAACGCAGGATTATGGGGTGGCTGCCATGATTCTGGGGAAAGGTGCGTATGGAATCCATCAGAGCGGAAAATGGTATACGGATGAGAATATTGACCACATGCTGATGGAACGGCATATCAGTAAGAAAATACGGCGCTCAAAATCAAAACATCATCTGAGAGGGCCTGCAAAGCGGATGGCAGAGGATGATGTAAGATTTGAAGAGTCTTTGGAACGGCTGATTTTGAAAATACTCTGACTCAGATAAGTTGCAGGGAAGATGAAGATTCAAACAGTACAGGGTGATATTACAAAGGTTGAAGATTTAGAGTCTATCGTAAATGCAGCCAACAGAAGTCTTCTGGGAGGCGGAGGCGTTGATGGAGCCATACACCGGGCGGCAGGAAAAGAGCTGCTGGAAGAATGCAGGGCGCTGAACGGGTGCAATACCGGAGAAGCAAAGATTACGGGCGCATATAAGCTGCCCTGTAAATATGTGATCCATACAGTGGGTCCGATCCGGATGATATTGATATTGTACGTTTCGTGCTGTTTGACGCGGATACGCGCCGTGCCTATGACCATGCAATTTACGAAGCCGAAGTAAATCAGGAATAAGGCCTTTTAAGGGAGAACAGTATGGAACACCTGCGATGCGTAGTTGAAAGGATTACAAATTCCTTTCTGATGCAAGCACTTGGGGCTAAGCGGCTTATCGATAATATCTTTTGCAAATCTTCCTCTGGTATAGCCGTATCATTAAAGCCTCTTTTGGTACAGCGCAGAGTACCTGCCCCCAAAACGCTCAATAGAAAAGCGCGAAAAGATAGTAAAGGCGGGCTTTGACCTTTTTTGTGAAAAGGGATATTACAAAACAAATACCGATGAAATTGCAAAATATGCTGGCGTATCAATCAGAGCACCGTATAGCTATTTTGAAGATAAGCGACAAATCTTTATAGAGTCGTTTCATCAGCATCTCGATGCTATTTCATCCGCCCTATTGCAACAACTCACCAGTTTACCAGAGCAACTTGATTTGTCCACATTTATTAAAAAATGGATAGAGGTCTATATTGACCTTTATGCCAAATCTAATCACGCGCTTGTCCAGCCACGATTAGTAATAATAGTAGATGAAGAAATTAACCATCACTTTTCTGCTCTTGAAAATACTTATTTCTCAAACATAGCTAACATATTAGAAACCCTGGGCCAAGAAATCAAGCGCAGACGAAGAGCCAAAGGCTGGACGCAGGAGCACCTGGCCCAGCTTGTAGACCTCACCCCTTGCTCCATCATGTATATTGAGAACCGGAGCCAGCACACCAGCCTCAACGCCTTTTACAAACACCTTCTCCTTCTGCCATTTCATTTATTATGCCTTTATCTACAAACACTTCCTCTGCCCCAACTTTGCAGATTCCCTTTTCTTCCGAAGAAACCCTTCCGCAATCTCTAGGTCTTCCGGCGTGGTAATCTTGATATTCTCATAAGACCCTTCAAAAAGCCTGACCGGAGCTTTAAGCATCTGCTCTACAACCATCGCGTCATCCGTCACCGTGATATCCTGCTCCTGCATAAGTTTTGAATATGCTTCTATAATCAGAGAAGTCTCGAAGATCTGCGGCGTCTGCACTGTCCAGACATACTTCCGCTGCGGTGTCTTCACGGCAAACCCATCGTCGTCTACAATCTTGACCGTGTCCTTACTTGGCATCCCTGCTACACCGGCGCGGTGCTTGAGGACAGTTTCATAACCGCGTCTGATTATCCCTTCGTCCACAAACATCCTGGCGCCGTCATGGATAAAGACATAGCTGTCTCCGTCCGCCGATATTTCCTGATCTGCTGCATTTGCAGCTTTTGCGGCATTTTGGGGTACCGCAATTTCTACGGCTTCCTTCGGCGCTGCCGATCCTGCGTCCCGGATAGCCTTAAGCCCTTGCCAGACAGAATCATACCGCTCAGCGCCGCCCGCAACGACCGCCGCAACTTTGGTAAAATGATACCGCTTTACGATCTCTTCCCTGGCAAACTGCTCCTGTCCCACGCCGACGACGAGGATGATCTCATCGATGATCTCCGAATCCTGAAAAGCTTTTAAGGTATAATAGATCACCGGCTTTCCTTCCAGCTCAATATACTGCTTCTGTACGGCGGATCCCATCCGTTTTCCCTGTCCCGCCGAGAGAACGATTGCCATGCAGTGTTTATGCGGTGATTTTAGAGCTTTACTCATATCGTTCACCCAGCTTAAGGTTAGGCACTGCGTTCAAGTCCCATCCATGCCTTGTACCCGCAAGATATTCATAATAAGCGGCGACGCCGATCATAGCCGCATTATCCGTACAATAGACCGGCGAAGGGTAATATAGCTTCACGCCCCGTTTTTCGCAGGCGGTCTTCATCGCCTCCCGCAGTGCACGGTTAGAAGCGACGCCCCCCGCGATGGCAAATTTATCTGCATGATAATCCGTTAGGGCGTGCATGGCATTTGCGACCAGAACATCTGTTACCGCCTTCTGAAACGACGCCGCAACATCCGCCTGGCAGTAATCCTCGCCCTTCATCCTTAGGCTATTGATATAATTGAGAACCGCAGATTTCACACCGCTGAAGCTGAAATCATAAGGAGCGTCCTCCACATGCGCCCGAGGAAATGTGATCGCCTCTGGATTCCCTTCCTTTGAGACCTTATCGATCTTAGGGCCGCCCGGATAGCCAAGCCCGATTGCGCGGGCGACCTTATCGAAGGCCTCCCCGGCGGCATCGTCCCTTGTCCGCCCGATGATGTCGAACTTTCCGTAATCCTTAACCCGCACCAGGTGAGTATGCCCGCCGGATACGACCAGAGAAAGGAAAGGAGGTTCGAGTTCTGGATGCTCGATAAAATTAGCCGCGATATGGCCTTCGATATGATGCACACCGATCAGCGGCTTTTTGGCCGCATATGCAATAGCTTTTGCTTCTGCCACGCCTACGAGCAGAGCGCCCACGAGCCCAGGCCCGTAGGTAACGCCGATAGCATCCATATCCGAAAGGTCTGCGCCCGCTTCGGAAAGCGCCGCCTCGATGACCTGATTGATCTTTTCAATATGCTTTCTTGACGCAATCTCCGGCACGACCCCGCCGTACAGGGTGTGAAGGTTAATTTGTGAGGAGATCACGTTAGAGAGCACCTTACGTCCATTCCTTACAACTGCTGCCGCCGTCTCATCACAGGAGCTTTCAATGGCAAGGATTAAGATATCTTTCTTCTCTTTCATCATACTTTTCCTTTTCTATCTCTATGATACATATCGGGCAGCCGGATATGACCGCCTGCCGTTAATCTCCAAACATATACCGGGCATCAATCTTCGAACAAAAGCTCCACGGAGCGTTTGTCCTTTGCCGCAACCGTCCGCGGGAATATCCGGCGTACTTCGTCCATATATTCTTCCGGATGGTTCAGCGACGGGCTGTAATGCGTCAGCCACATCTCCCTCACATCCGCTTCTTTCGCAAGCTGCGCTGCCTCATAAAAAGTCATATGCTTGTATTCCTTCGCTTTTTTCTGCTTATCCTTCTCACCGTACATTCCTTCGCACACAAAAAGGTCTGAACCGGCGGCATTAAGCCTGATGGAATCCGTTGGCCGCGTGTCGGTACAGTACGTCACCTTGATCCCCTTCCTGGCAGGGCCGAGAACCATATCCGGCGTATAGATATTACCATTTTCCTCAACAATCTCGCCTTTCTGGAGGATTCCCCAGAACTTTTGCGGGATCTGCGCCGCATTGGCGCGCTCTACGTCGAACTTGCCTGCACGGTCTATCTCGACAGTATAGCCGTAGCAGATTACATTGTGGTTCACGCGGAACGCCCTTAAGCGGTAACCATTTATCTCGAATATCTGTTCTGGCTCGGTAATCTCCAGGTATTGTATGGAAAATGGAAGCTCCGGCGCGATCACTCTCAGCGAATCCACTACGCGCCTTAAGCCCTTCGGGCCGATCAAAGTCAGTGGTTCTGTCCTGTCCGCATTGCCCATCGTGAGGAGCAGTCCTGGAAGTCCGCTGATATGGTCCCCGTGGTAGTGGGTAAAGCAGATCACGTCGATCGGTTTGAAGCTCCACCCCTTCTCCTTGATGGCGATCTGCGTCCCCTCGCCGCAGTCGATCAAAAGACTGCTTCCGTTATATCTTACCATAAATGAGGTGAGCCACCGGTACGGCAGCGGCATCATCCCGCCAGTTCCTAACAAACATACATCTAACATCTTCTACCTCTTTACTGCTATCGGCAACAATTACCCTTCCGTCTCCACCGGCACGAGAAAGCTGCCGATCAGCTCATCATAGCACTGTTCGCACAGTTCGAAGCGGTCTCTCCGGTTGTCTTTTCCGGAAAAATATCCCCACCGCTTTTCGACCTCCAGCATATCCTCTGAGGGAACCCCTCCGGCAACCGGAATTTCCTTTCCGCATTTGTTACAGATAATCTTGCTGATTTCCTGAATCTCTTTTGTACTGTTCCTATATTGGCGCATACAATTCCTCCTGTGCATATTTCATATATCCTGAAATATATCTTTTTCCTTGCTGTTACGCCTCCATTATATAAAACCAGCAGACATTTTCCAAGTGGGAAGCACTGTCACATCTGCCAGTTATTTTCCAAAGGAAAAACTCATCAATATAGCATCCTCCGCCGGGTTTGCATAAAAATCTTTCCGAACACCGTCTTCGGTAAAGCCGGATGTCTGGTAAAGCCGGATGGCCGCCAGATTGCTTTTCCGCACATCCAGAAGAATTGTCTTGATCTGCCTTTCCAGGCAAATGCGTTTGATTTCCTTAAGAAGCGCCGACGCCGTTTTCTGCCGCCTGCAGGAAGGGGCTACCGCTATCCGCGCAATCTCTGCTTCGTCCGCGGCGCAGTAGCAGATCACATAACCAACAAGCATGTCCGAAAGCCACGCTCCCAGGAGGATGGTGTATGTCTGGCGCAGGCTCTCCCTGATCCCAGACATGCTCCAGGGGTCGGGAAACCCCTCTTTTTCAAGATGATGGATCCTCGCAATATCCTTTTCCTCAATATATTTTATCGTCAGCATATTTACGCTCTTCCTTACTGCAGCTTATGGCTGCCCGCAACTTCTAAACGCTTGCTCAGTCTGAGCCAGTTCGCGCGCTTTTTGTTCCCGCTCTTTCCGTTCACGTTCCGCCTGCGAGATGCGGAGATACTCTGGCCTGTGCTGCGCTGCGGTCTCTGTCCTGCCGCTTTGGTAATAGCGGATTCCCAGTGCCGCCACGGACGCCGCCCGCTGCCGGTTCATATGGCAGGGCGCAAAAGCGACATCCTTTCCTGCCAGGATACGCTCTGTCAGCGCTTCTCTGAATACCGGCACACCGTCGCCAAGAAAAATGATTCTTCGATGACAGGACATAAGCTTCTGTCCCAGCTCTTCGATACTGACCGCCATCTGCCCTTCGATCACCGCCAGTTCATCTCCATGGAATTCATAGATTCCTGTATAGACCTGCCCCCGCCTTGCGTCCATGATTGGGCAGACGATACTCTCTGTCCCGCACAGGTTGTAGGCGAGCCCCTCAAGCGTCGGTACGGCGATGACAGGCTTATGAAGCGCGAGCGCAAGCCCCTTCGCCGTCGCAGAGCCGATCCGAAGTCCGGTAAAGGAACCGGGGCCTGCCGCCACCGCCACCGCGTCGATCGTCTCCAGATCAAGCTCCGTCATCCTGACCACTTCGTCCAGCATAGGAAGAAGCGTCTGGGAATGCGTTTTTTTATAGTTGACCGTATACTCGGCTATCAGTTCTTCCTCAGACCCGTCCGCCCGGACGACCGCCACACTGGCTACCAGCCCCGAGCTGTCTAACGCTAATATTCGCATATCTCAATCCTCCGGTAATCAAATCCCTTTTCCAGATCCTTTTCTATCGTAATCCTTGTATAGTGCTCCGGAAGAATATCCGCGATCAGGTCCGCCCACTCGATCAGACTGACTCCATCTCCGTAAATGTAATCTTCATACCCGATCTCTTCCATCTCCTCCACGTCGCTGATACGGTACACATCAAAATGATAAAAAGGCAGACGCCCCCCCTCATAGATCTGCACGATCGTAAATGTAGGACTGCTTACCGGCTCTGTGATCCCAAGCCCCGCTGCCAGCCCCTTTGTAAATATGGTCTTTCCGACGCCCAGATCACCGATCAGCGCGAACACCTGCCCGCGCTTTGCCGTCTCCCCCAGCCTGAACCCAGATGCATGGGTCTCTCTCTCACCATTGGTTTCGATAATCATAACAGCCCTCTCTTAATAGATCATTGTTGGTTACTATTCACGGCCCAGGAGCCGTGATCCGTGAACAATAATTACTGTTCCGCTTTATTTCTCGTCCTATAAATGATATACTTGAATTGAAAAATAGTCAATATAAAGACAGCGAACAGGAGGATTTTATTATATGAAATTTACATTTTACCACAATAATATTAATGTAGCTGATCTGGAAAAATCGGTCGCATTTTATAAGGAAGCTTTGGGGCTTACGGTCTTCCGGGAGAAGGAGGCTGAGGATAAAAGCTTTAAGCTGGTGTTCTTAGGCGACGGGACTACCCAGCATCTTTTAGAGCTTACGTGGCTCAGGGATATGGACCGCCCTTATGATCTGGGGGACAATGAGATCCATCTTGCCATGAAGGTTGACGATATGGAGGCCGCGCTGGCACATCACAAAGAGATGGGCTGCGTCTGCTTTGAAAATATTGAGATGGGTGTTTACTTTATCAGCGACCCGGACGGATACTGGACGGAGATCTGTCAGGCAGGAGAATAGCGGGGATAATCGCGCTATAGAAATCCTCTATATATCATGCTTCATATTAATATTTACAATTAGTCGGCATATGCTAAAAATGATATGATGTACTAGTGCTCCATCCTGTTAGAAACCGGACTAATGGACTGCGTGGTTCGTCCAGTGCTAGGCAAAATTCCGACGGCGATGTGGTTCATCGTCTAGAAATTTTAACGACGCAATGGTGCGAAACAGGAAGTTCATGAGTTCGGTTTCTAGCAGGATGGAGCACTAGTAAAATGTCAGTTCATCCCTGTCCGGATGTGAATATGGCATTGGAACAGAAGTGCGGCCGTAACAGGCCGGTTTGTGCGGCTGTTACGTAGGATCACAACACAAGAGGAGGTATAGTACGACATATGGAGATTATTAAAAATTTACCGGAAGTATTCGAGGAGTTCGCTGAACAGCGTAAAAATTCTTTTCTGGCAGTCAAGCAGCTTAAGGATAAGGGCGTCCCGGTAGTAGGCGCATACTGCACGTATTTTCCACAGGAGATCGCCCATGCCATGGGCGCTGCAACGGTAGGCTTATGCTCAACGTCCGACGAGACGATCGCTGTTGCGGAGAGAGATCTGCCGAAGAATCTCTGTCCGCTGATCAAATCAAGCTACGGATTTGCCAAGACAGACAAATGTCCGTTCTTCTATTTTTCCGATGTAGTCGTAGGGGAGACTACCTGCGACGGAAAAAAGAAAATGTATGAATACATGTCAGAATTCAAGGATGTCTTTCTGATGGAGCTTCCCAATTCTCAGAGTGAGAATGCGCTGGCGCTGTGGAAGGCTGAGGTCATCCGTTTTAAAGAGTATCTGGAGAAGAAATTTGATGTTACCATTACTGAGGATGATATCAGGGAGGCTGTCCGGAAGGAGAATAAAGTACGGACTTCCCTGAAAAAGCTTTATCAGGTGATGCGCCGCGACCCGGCTCCGATCACTGGGCATGATCTGTTCAAAGTCCTCTATGGAAGCACATTTAAGTTCGACCGCTCCGTTATCCCGGAGGAGGTTGAGGCGTTGGTGGATAAGATTGAGAAGGAATACGAAGCAGGGACTATGCAGGAGAAAAAGCCGCGCATCCTTGTGACCGGATGTCCCATCGGAGGGGCTACCGAAAAGGTCATCAAGGCGATCGAAGACAACGGCGGTATCGTCGTTACATATGAAAATTGTTCGGGCGCGAAATCTATCGACAAGCTGGTAGATGAGGACAATCCGGATATCTATGACGCGCTGGCAAGACGTTATCTCAACATCGGATGCTCAGTTATGACCCCGAATCCGAACCGTCTTACCCTCCTCGGAGAACTGATCGACGAGTATAAGGTGGAGGGTGTTGTAGAGATGACCCTGCAGGCCTGCCATACCTATAATGTAGAATCATTGGCGATTCGCAGATTTGTCAATGAGAAGAAGAAAATTCCGTATCTTAGTGTGGAGACGGATTATTCACAGGCGGATATCGGACAGCTTAATACACGGATCACAGCATTTATCGAGATGCTGTAATAATGGGTAAAGTGGCTGGTAACAGAGTGAAAAAGTAACACGCGGCCCATGAATATCAGCGAATACCGCCCGGAATGTCTTGACAAACATACTGATAGTATGATAGCCTAAACACAGATGAATAGTATGCAGGAGAGGTGATGGCGATATGGCGAGAAACAAACATCCTGAGGAGACGGTCAGCCGGATTCTTGATGTTTCCTTCCGGCTCTTTATGGAGAAGGGGTATGAGCATACTTCGATTCAGAACATCATTGACAATTTAGGCGGCTTAAGCAAGGGTGCGATCTATCATCATTTTAAGTCGAAGGAGGATATTCTGGTTGCGGTTACGGACAGGATAACGGGCGAATCGAACCGGATGCTTACGAGGATCCGCGATTCCCAGGGGCTTAACGGAAAGGATAAGCTGAAGACGATCTTCAAGGAGTCTATTATGCGGTCGGTTCAGAATGAACTCTTTACAGTGGCGCCGGATTTTCATAACAATCCGAAGCTTCTCTTCAGCCTTATCCATGATACGATGGAGGAGGTTGCGCCGCGCTATATCCAGCCGATCATCGAGGAGGGGATTGCGGACGGCTCGATCCGGACAGAGTATCCGAAGCAGTTTGCAGAGCTTGTGATTCTGGTGGCTAATATCTGGATGAACCCGATGATCTTTGACGATTCCGAAGAGGACGCTTACCATAAGTTCATGTTATTTGACCAGATGATGAAAGGATTCGGGCTGGATATCGTGGATGAGGAAATGATGAAAAGGCTTAAGGAGCTGACGTTGATCTATCAGAAAAATAAATAATATCTGCCCTGAGATGTGGGCAGATATATTTTTAAATAGATACATACCAACATGCGGTACGATTAAAATGATTTTTTCCGGTACTGCAGACAGATTTAGGATGGAGGGTTGGAATATGAAACAAAAGCTTTTTTCAAGGGATTTTACTCTGGTGGTCATCGGGCAGGTCATCTCGCTGTTCGGCAATGCGGCGATCCGATTCGCACTGCCGCTGTATCTGCTTAATCAGACGGGGTCGTCCGCGCTTTACGGGACAGTCATGGCGTGCGCGTTCATTCCGTCGGTGCTGCTTTCGCCAGTGGGCGGTATGATTGCTGACCGGGTGAATAAGAGGAATGTCATGGTGGTCCTGGACTTTTTCACCGCGGGAGTGATCCTGGTATTTTCCCTGCTTATGGACAGGACGAATATCGTACTGTTGATCACAATCGTATTAATGATCCTGTATGGCATAGCAGGCGCGTATCAGCCGTCAGTCCAGGCGAGTATCCCGGCGTTGGTGAGCCAGGAGCATTTTATGGCGGCAAATTCGGTGATCAATATGGTGAGCTCATTTTCATCCCTGACCGGACCTGTGCTTGGGGGGATACTGTACAGTGCATACGGCCTGGAGCCGATACTTTTGGTCTGTATGGTCTGCTTTGTGCTGTCGGCGGTGATGGAGATATTTATTCATATACCATTTGAGAGACAGATCGCGGGCGGGGGAATCCTTCGGATGGTGAAGGCAGATTTTACGGAAAGCATCCGGTTTATCCGAAGGGAGAAGCCGGTGATCGGGAAAGGGATGTTCGTGGTCTGCGGGCTGAATCTGTTCCTGTCTGCGATGATCATCGTGGCGGTGCCTTATCTGATCACGGAGGTTTTGCGCCTTGGAGCGTCTCAGGCGAACCGGCTGTATGGCTTTGCAGAAGGAGCTATGGCAGCAGGCGGGCTGGCAGGGGGGATCTGCGCGGGTATATTTGCAAGGAAGCTGCCGGTTCAAAGGTCGGCGGTTACTTTAGGCGCCTGTGCCGTGTGCATATTTCCTATGGGGCTTTCGCTTATGCTCTCTTCCTCCGGAATCGTCTGTTTTGCGGTGATAACTGTCTGCTGCTTTGCGGTCATGCTGTTTTCGACGGTTTTTACTGTGCAGGTGATGTCATTTATCCAGGCGGAGGTGCCGCAGAATCTGATCGGAAAGGTCATCGCGGTCATTATGACGGTCGGAATGTGTGCACAGCCCCTGGGGAATGCGCTGTATGGAGTGTTGTTCGAGGTCTGCGCGGGGTTCGAGTATGCGGTTGTGCTGTTCTCGGGGGTTGTGTCGTTGGGGATTGCGGCCGGGACGGGGCGGGTGTTTAGAGATCTTTAGAAGGGATTGTGGGTATATTTTGCCGGCGGCCGTAATGGCCGCCAATTTTGTGTAAAAAGCGGTAAAACTACAACAGCCTAACCGCCTAAAAGTCAAAACTGTTGATTCAACAAAAATAAAACACAAATTGTTGAATTAACAGTTGACACTCCTGGAAAACACTGTTATTATAACAGTATAAACTTTTGAAACAAAAGTTATGGTTGAAAAAACAAAAATTTGTGCTAAAATGAAGGGAGTGTATGACTATGGAGTGAAAGGAGAGGGAGGACATAGCAGATATGGCGGGTGCATGTTTTCCCGAGAGGTTTTATGATGGATTCGATGGAGCAGCGCAGGAATGAGATCGTGGAACTGGTGAACCAGAGCGGGCATATCAGCTTTGCCCAGCTAAAGAAGAAGATTCCACAGATATCGGAGATGACGCTGCGCACAGATTTGAAGGCTCTTGATGAGGCGAAAAGGATCGTGCGGGTGCACGGGGGAGCGAAGTCCGTGGATGTAGTGATCGGGACGGACGATCTGCTCAGCCGCAGGCAGGTACGCAATATTGAAGCAAAGCAATTAATCGCAGAAAAGGCGCTTAAGCTTATCCGGAAGGATGTGACCATTTTCCTGGATTCGGGCAGTACGACTACGGCGTTGGCGGCGTGTATGCCGGATCAGTCGAACCTGATCTACACTAATTCTCTGACCTGTGCTGCGGAGCTTAGCAAGCTTTCCAGGCCCTCTGTACATATTCTCGGGGGGACGCTCAATCGGTACAGCATGAGCATATGCGGGATCCGGGCGTATCAGGACGTGCTGGGGCTTAACTTTGACCAGGCGGTCATGGGAGTGACCAGCTACTGCGAACCGACAGGATTTAACTGCGGCGTGGAGGACGAGGCGGTCTTAAAAAGAACCGTGATGCGGCATGCTGAGCAGACGGTGATCCTGATGGATTCCTCCAAGGTGGACGTGAAGAATACTTACGCGATCTGCACTCTTGCGGATGCGGACGTTATCATATCCGACGGCAATCTTCCAGAGGAATTTCTGGAGGAGTGCAGAAGGTACGATGTGCAGGTGTTTTGATGCTTATCACGGGATTTACCGAAGATCCTCTACCCTTTAATCTGAACAGGAGCAACATAATTTATAAGGAGAAAATTTATGAAGAATAATGTTCAGCGCTTTGGTAAATTTCTCTCAGCAATGATCATGCCCAATATCGGCGCGTTGATCGCATTTGGTTTCCTTGCTGCGTTCTTCAACGGCAGAGGGTGGATTCCGCATGAGGGGTTTGCTACAATTTTTTCGGCAATTTTGATTTACTTGATTCCTATTTTGATCGCTTCCACAGGCGGAAAGCTGGTGGGGGGAGAACGCGGCAGCATCGTAGGAGCGATCGCGGTTGTGGGCGCGGTCATGAGCGACCCGGACACGACGATGCTGATGGCGGCGATGATCATGGGTCCGTTATCCGGTTTTTGCATTAAGAAGTTCGATGAGGCGATGGAAGGGCATGTGCCGGCCGGCTTTGAGATGCTGATCAATAACTTTTCGGCAGGCATCATGGGGATGCTGCTGGCGATGTTCGGTTACCTGGCGATCGGCCCGTTGATGAACCTGATCTTAACGATCCTGACGGCGGGAGTGGATTTTTTGGTGGTACGTGGGCTGCTGCCTTTGATCGCAGTGTTTATCGAGCCGGCGAAGGTTCTTTTTTTGAACAATGCGATCAATCAGGGCATCTTCACACCGATTGCCACGTCCCAGGCGGCGGAGGCAGGAAAATCCATAATGTACATGCTGGAATCCAATCCTGGCCCCGGACTTGGCGTGCTGCTCTCCTACATGTTTTTCTGTCAGGACGACAAGACGAGGCAGTCAGCGCCCGGCGCGGTGATCATCCATCTGCTTGGCGGTATCCATGAGATTTATTTTCCGTATATCCTCATGAATCCGGTGATCATCGCGGGACCGATACTTGGAAATATCGCGGCAATCTTCTGGTTCACCCTGACGGACTGCGGGCTTGTGGGACCGGCGTCGCCAGGCTCGATCATCGCATTTCTCATGATGGCTCCGGGGAATAAGATCCTGCAGATCATCATCGGCGTGCTGATAGCGACGGGCGTTTCTTTCGCGGTGTCTTCGGTAATCATCCGGACATTTAAGGGCAAGAGCCTTGAAGAGGCGCAAAGTGAGGTTGCAAACCGCAAGGCAGAGGCCAAGGGACTTGCTCCTGTTAATGCCGGGCCGACGGTAGTAAAGGGTGCAGGAAGTGTGAAAAAGGTGATCTTTGCCTGTGACGCGGGTATGGGCTCCTCGGCGATGGGCGCTACCAAGTTCAGAAACCGGATCAAGTTACTGAGGCCGGACCTGACGGTGAAGAATACGTCTGTTGATACGATCCCGGCGGACTGTGATATCGCGGTGGTACAGGTTACGCTGGTTGAGCGTGCGAGAAAATGTGTACCGAATGCACAGATTGTGACGATCAATAATTTCCTTGCGGATCCGGCGCTGGATGATTTGTTTGCGCAGCTTACGGCGCTGGATGATGCGGCGGGGCAGCAGGATATGCCGGAAGAGAAGGCTAAAGGCCGGCAGGATGCGCCAGAAGAGAAAGCCGCAGATCAGCAGGGCGCGTCAGAAGAGAAGTCCGCGGCAGCAAATACAGCGGATGCAGATGGAGAAAAGGCATCAGACGACAATGCCGGGAAGAAAGAGGTCATCGTCCAGGAGGGCATTAAGCTGAATCTGAGCCCTGTTTCCAAGGAAGAGGCGATTACTGCGGCAGGAGAGCTGCTGACGAAGCTTGGCTACGTGGATGCGTCTTATGTCGGGGCGATGCAGGAGCGGGAGAAGATCGTGACGACGTACATGGGCATGGGCGTGGCAATCCCGCACGGAACTTCCCAGGCCAAGGGTACAGTGAAAAAGACAGGCATCGTCCTGATGCAGTATCCGGAAGGAGTTGATTTCGGCGAGGAAAAGGCGCAGCTCGTGTTCGGCATCGCAGGCATTGGCGATGAGCATCTGGATCTCTTAAGCAAGATCTGTGGTATGCTTGAAGAGGAAGAGGTACTGGACAAATTAAAGACCACATCGGATATCGGCTGGGTATACGACCAGTTGAAGTAAATACGGAGATAAATATAATGTAAACAGCAATATCTGGATAAAGACAAGAGCAGATGATTCAGTAACATATGTTTAAATAATCGCAGTTGGAGGTAAGTGATATGAAGGTTAAAGGCGTAAGATTACACGGGGCACATGACATCAGGCTGGAGGAGTTTGAGCTGCCGGAGATTAAGGACGATGAGATATTAGTGAAGGTAGTAAGCGACAGCATCTGTATGTCTACATGGAAGATGGTGCAGGCAGGCAAGGACCATAAGCGCGTGCCGGAAAATGTGGCGGAGCACCCGACCATCATCGGCCATGAGTTTACCGGAGATATCGTAAAGGTAGGCAAGAAATGGCAGGGACAGTTCCACGAGGGCAGGAAGTTCGCCCAGCAGCCAGCTATTCCGGGGCAGATGGAATCACCGGGATATTCCTACGAGTTTTTCGGGGGAGCGGCGACTTACTGTATCTTTCCTAATGACGTGATCGAGAAGGGCTGCATCTGGGAGTACGATGGGGACAGCTACTTTGAGGCGTCCCTTGGCGAGCCGATGAGCTGCTGTATCGGCGGATATCACAGCAATTACCATGTGGAGCATCTTTCCTATGAGCACAAGATGGGGACGCTCCCAGACGGAAATATCCTGATCCTCGGCGGGTGCGGACCCATGGGACTTGGTGCGGTAAGCTACGGCCTTGCCTTTAAAAATAAGCCGAAGCGGATCGTCGTTACGGATATCAATGACGACAGGATCGCCAGGGCAGCACAGATGATCCCGGTGTCAGAGGCTAAGGAAAAGGGTGTCGAACTCCACTATGTAAATACAGCCAATATGAAGGATCCGGTGGCAGAGCTTAAGGCAATCACTGAGGGCGTAGGATACAGTGATGTGTTCGTGTATGCGCCGATCAAGAGCGTCGCGGAGATGGGGAATAAGCTCCTTGCGGTAGACGGTTGCCTCAATTTCTTCGCAGGCCCTACAGATACCCAGTTTTCCGCCAGCATGAACCTTTATGACTGTCACTATTCGCGGACAAAGATCATGGGTTCTACAGGCGGCAATACGGACGATATGAAGGAGGCCATCGAGAAATCCGTGAAGGGCGAGATCAATTCGGCCGTGATGGTGACGCACATAGGCGGTATTGACTCCATCGTCGATACGACGAATAACCTGCCGGATATCCCGGGCGGGAAAAAGCTTGCTTATATCCAGTTCGACATGCCGATGACGGCTATTGACGATTTTGGAAAGCTTGGGGAGACAGACCCGTTCTTTAAAGAGCTTGACGAGTGCTGTAAGAGACACAGGGGGCTGTGGTCGAAAGAGGCGGAGGATATGCTGTTTGAACATTTTTTGTAAAAAAAATGTATAAGGATACCATTGGTCATGAAAAGGGGTGGCACTGTGAGAAGTGCCGCCTTGCTTTTTGTGTTCCAAAGATGATGGGCCGGTAATGCCAATAATTGATGGCCCTTGTTGGAAAGGCTGCGATTATCTGCTTCAGCTATATCGACATTTTACAGCAGAAGTTAATTGCTTGGTTTTCGTGTTCCTAATAAGAGTTAATCACAGCAGTATAGCTTCACATACAAACACCACTACGCAGCAAAGCGCTGCAATTCCCATCATATTCATGCCTTTCCACGCAGCCGTAACCCCGGCGATGAGCGCGAGGATCCCGGCAAGCGGAACCTGCGGGGCGGCGACGATCGCCGGAAATGTCATGACTGCAAGGGTCACATATGGTACGTAATAGAGAAATGACCGGATAAACGGATTCCTGATCTTCCCCCTGATGAGCGTCAGCGGAAGCACCCGGATCAGGCAGGATACGGCGGCAGCCACGAATATGTATAGATAGATATTATGCGTCATGCCCGGTTACCTCCTTCTGTGATTCTGAAAAAATATGGTCTTCATTTTTCTTCTGTGAATCAGCAGAAATACAGCCTTCATCATCCTTTCGTGATTCAGCAGAAATGTGGTCTTCGTCTTCGTCCTTTGCCGGAAACAGATATGCGGCGATTGCAGCGATGATCACAGTCAGCAGACTAATCTTCATGCTGTCGGACATACGGTCGAAAAGGGAGATCTTCGATACCGCGAAGCTTACGAGAAAGCTGGCAGATACAACCCCGCCCACGGCCAGGTTGGCCTTGGATGCCGGGATGATGATTGCGATAAACATACCGTACAGGGCGACGCTCAGAGCGCTCACCGCCGACGCAGGCAGGATGTTGCCCGCCACGATCCCGATGGCAGTGCCGGCAGACCAGCTCGGCAGCGCAATTGCCATGGCGCCGTAGTTATAGTAAGGATTCAGAGCGCCGCTGCGTCCGATGCTGATTCCGAATATCTCGTCCGTGATGCCGAAGCCTACAAAAAGGCGGTGCACATAGGAGGTCTCAGGGTGGAACTTCTGGCTCAGCGCGCAGCTCATCAGCATGTAGCGTATATTTGTGACCAGGATGACAAATGCCATCTCCAGGTAAGGCGCATTTGCCATAATCACAGTAAATTCCGCGTACTCTCCTGCGGAAGCATGATTCAACAGGCTGGATAAAAATCCCTGAAAAGGATCAAGCCCGGCCTTTTTTGCAACGATCCCCAGAGAAAAGGCCACGGAGAAATAACCGAGGGCGATGGGAATCCCGTCACGTATTCCATTGACAAAAGCATTTTTATTTCGGTTCATCTGATCTGCAACTCCCATTAATTGTATCATTATCTCACGGCTTGTACAGTAAATGCACAAGGCTGTGTGAACAGTAACAGTATACTACATACCATCGGGTATTGGCTAGGTTATTATTGCAATTTCTCTGACATTATCGTATACTTTATCTAGCGTATTTTACTCAGAGATATTCTTTCGGAGCATATCGGATTAGGACCGCTTCGGTGCAGTACGTCCTTTCTTATCGGCTTTCGTTTCTGGTTTTACCCCCTGGACTTGCTAATTTCATCGCAAATAGGTTGTTTTGCGGGCTTGGGCATCTGGTTATGTCCAAAGGCTTCATGGCGGGGCCAGAGACAGGCGGCACTTTGACGGCTGATCCATCACGGTATGCGCGGGGGGAACAGATAATAGTTAGGAGGCAGGAAAAAGCAATGATCTTAAGTGTGAGCAGACGGACGGATATTCCGAACTATTATCCGGAATGGTTTTTTAACCGCATAAGGGACGGCCGCGCCTATGTGAGAAATCCCATGAATCCCCGCCAGGTTAGTGATGTTCCCCTGGCGCCGGAGGTGGTTGACTGCATCGTGTTCTGGACGAAGAATCCTGCCCGGATGATAGAGAGGCTGGACGAGCTGTCGGCGTATAATTATTATTTTCAGTTTACGCTGACTGGATACGGGCGGGATATGGAGCGGGGCGTGCCGCATAAGAAAGAGAAGATGATTCCCCTGTTCAGGGAGCTGTCGCAGAAGATCGGGAAAGAGCGGGTGATCTGGCGGTACGACCCGATCATCGTAAATGACCGATATACCGCGAAGTATCATATCCGCGCATTTGGGCAGATCGCAGAGGCCCTTGATGGATTTACAGAGAAGGTTGTGATCAGTTTTGTGGATATTTACAGTAAGATAAGGAAGAATATGGATAGGATCCATATGTCGGAGCTGACCGGCGAAGAGAAGCTTGAGATGGCCGCGCAGATGTCCCGGGCAGCCCGCAGGCATCACATGAGTATCGGCGCGTGTGCGGAGGAGACGGACTTTTCGCAGGTGGGAGTTGAGCGGAACTGCTGTATCGATAAGCGGCTGATCGAAAGGCTTACCGGATATCCGCTTAAGGCTGCGAAGGACAGAAACCAGAGAAAGGAATGCGGATGCATAGAGAGTGTCGATATCGGCACGTACAATACCTGTCTGAACGGATGCCTGTACTGCTATGCCAATTACAGTGAAAAAAGCGTTGCAGCGGCTTGCCGGGATTATGATCCGGATTCGCCCCTGCTCTGCGGCCGGGTGACGGCGGAGGATACGGTTAGGCCGCGTATGGCCGCGGGGAGCCGGCATCATTGACTATGCAGAGAGAAGGAGAAAAGAACAGTACAAAGAGCGGAGGAAGAGGATGAAAATTCAGATCGTAGAGGATGACCGGGCGTTAAGCGGCGGGATCGTGCTGGCGCTTAAGGAGCCTGGGTTGGAATTTATACAGGATGTTACAATAAAGTCTGCAAAGGATTCTTTTGAAGAAAGCGGACCAGAGCTTATTATACTGGATGTGAACCTGCCGGACGGCAGCGGCCATGATTACCTTAAGTGGGTGAGGGAGCGTTCACAGCTTCCGGTGCTTATGCTTACGGCCAATGATATGGAGATGGACGAGGTCACGGGGCTTACGCTGGGGGCGGACGACTACATGACAAAGCCTTTCAGCCTGGCGGTGCTGCGTGCGAGGCTTCAGGCGCTGATGCGGCGCGTGAAGGGACAGGGCGCCGGTGTCTATGAGGAGGATGGGTTTTGTTTTGACTTTGGGAAGCTTATTTTTACCCGGGAGGGGAGGGAGATTTCGCTGAGTGTTAATGAGCAGAGGCTTCTAAGCCTTTTTGTGGAAAACCGGGGGAGAGTACTGACGAGGGCTGCCTTGATCGACAGGCTGTGGAGCGACGGCGGGGAATATGTGGATGAAAATGCGCTTTCTGTCACTGTGAACCGGCTAAGGAGCAAGCTTGGGGATAAAAAGGGCGGTGTTTCTTATATTCAGACCATTTACAGGCAGGGCTATATGTGGAAAAGGGAGGGCGGCGCATGTTCGGGCGGAGAACCTTAGACCGGCTGGACCGGATGCTGGATGAAGCTATATCGGGGACATTTGAAGAGTCGGATTATGACGAATCGAAGTTGTCAAAGCTGGAAAGCAAGTGGAAGCGTTTTCTGGCGGCGTCTGCACTGTCCAGGGAAAGCGTGGAAAAAGAAAAGGATAAGGTCAAGGAGCTGGTGTCGGATATCTCCCACCAGACGAAGACGCCGATGGCGAATCTCCGGCTGTATACAGAGCTTTTGAAGGAGAGGATGGAAGCTGAAGAAGAGGGCCTGAAGAAAGGTGCAGACCTGGCGGGAAGTTCAGAAGGGCAGTTAAGGGAGGCACGGCAGGAGAATCTCCGGCTTTTGGGAGAGATCGGCCGGCAGGCAGATAAGCTTGGATTCCTGATTCAGTCCTTAACGAAGATGTCCAGGCTTGAGAGCAATATCGTGGAGGTGATGCCGAAGCAATTGAAGCTGTCAGACCTGTTGGATGCGGTGATCCAGGATATCCGGCCCAAGGCAGAGAAAAAGGATCTGGAAGTGGTGAATACTTATACCGGCTCTGGGACGGCGTATTACGATATAAAGTGGACGAAGGAGGCGCTGGGGAATATTGTGGATAATGCGGTGAAATATTCTCCTGAGGGCAGCAGGGTCGTCCTGTCCGTGACAGAGTATGAGCTGTATGCGGCAGTGTCGGTGAAGGATTTCGGCGCGGGAATCCGGGAGGAGGATACGGCGAAGATCTTCAAAAGATTCTACCGCGCGGAGGATGTACATGACGAGGACGGCGTGGGAATCGGGCTGTATCTTGCCAGAGAGATCATCAGGAGGGAAAATGGATATATTAAAGTGAGAACGAAGCCGGGGCAGGGAGCGGAATTTGTGATGTATCTTCAGAGGAGAGTGACGGAGTGAACAGCGACACGTGTCATTAATATGAGCATTATTGTTATACGATTGAATTTTTGTGCCCCTTATGGCAATATAATTGTGTGAGGAGGAGACGGTATGCCGGTCCCCCCCCCCGAGAGATGGAGAAATTAATACTTGCTGATGGGTGGATATTCAAAGAGCAGCATGGCGCCCATAGACAATATATACATCCAACGAAACCAGGCAGAGTCACAATACCTTTCCACAAAGGAAAGGATCTGAACAGGCGGACTGAAAATTCTGTCAGGCGGCAGGGAGGGCCTTTGGCAAAGCCTGAATCTCTGTTTATTCACATGTATAGGAGGTGTAAGTTATGTTATCAATATATCCGGCTTTTTTTCAAAGAAGAGGATGGATATTCCGTCGTCTTCCCTGATTTAAACTGGCTGGCAACTCAGGGAGATACCTTTGAGGAAGCCATGGAGATGGCTGCAGATTGTCTTGCAGGCTATCTTTATACTTGCCTGATGGAGAAAGATGCGATACCAGAACCATCGAGAATGTCAGATATCGATCCCGCGGCAGTTTCGAAGCAGACAGCGCCTGACGAGACAGTGGGAGAAGCTTTTGTTAATATGGTTTCGGTTGATGTGACAGCATACGCAAAGCAGCATTTTGAAAAATCTGTCAGGAAGACGCTGACGATTCCTGCATGGCTCAATGTCGCTGATTTAGAGATGGATATTAACTTTTCGCAAGTCTTGCAGGAAGCTCTGATTGCAAAGGTGCAGGCGCGCTGATTAAAGATCTTTATATAGAATTCTTTCACATCTGTTAGATTCTCGAAAGCTTACGGTAAGAACAGGATGATACAATGAGGACAGTAAAGGTTGCTGTCCTTTTTTATCACGCGGAAAGTATCTTTCTGTTTTGCAGGGCATGATATAACGGACGGCGGAAGGGAGTTTTCATGAAGGTATTAAGAACAATTGATTTGAAAAAATATTACGACAGCGGCGAGAATCAGGTAAAAGCGCTGGACGGTGTGAATCTGGAGGTGGAGCGGGGAGAGTTTACCGCGATCGTGGGAACGAGCGGCAGCGGGAAATCGACGCTCCTGCACATGCTGGGAGGACTTGACAGACCCACCTCGGGAAAGGTATATGTGGAGGACAAGAATATCTTAAAACTTAAGAATGACGCGCTGTGCATATTCCGTAGGAGGAAGATCGGCTTCGTGTTCCAGAGCTATAATCTGGTCCCGGTGCTGAATGCGTATGAAAATATCGTACTGCCCATAGAGCTTGATGGGAATACGGTAGATAAAGCATATGTGGACAGGATTATAGATGCCCTGGGGCTTAAGGGAAAGCTTCTTAGTCTTCCCAGCCAGTTATCCGGCGGACAGCAGCAGAGGGTGGCGATCGCAAGAGCGCTTGTCACCAAGCCGGCGATCCTCCTTGCGGATGAGCCGACCGGGAATCTGGATTCCAGGACGAGCCAGGATGTCCTTGGGCTTCTGAAGGTGACTGGGGAGAAATTCGGCCAGACGATCATCATGATCACCCACAATGAAGAGATCGCCCAGTTGGCCGACCGGATCATCCGCATCGAAGACGGGCGGATCCTGGAAGAAGGCGGTGACAGGGATGAATAAGATTAGAAATCAAGGGGTCATCAACCGGATCGCCGACCGGACGAGAAAGGCCGGAAAGAGCCGGAATATCATCGCGGTACTGGCCATCGCCCTGACTACCATCCTTTTTACGACACTTTTTACGGTGGGCGGCAGTATCGTGGGAAAGCAGCAGGAATCGACCATGCGTCAGGTGGGCGGGAGCGCCCACGCAGGCTTCAAATATCTGACGCAAAAGGAGTACGATATCGTAAAAAAGGATAAAAAGCTTAAGGAAGTCTCTTGCCGGATTGTAGTCGCGGAGGCGGTAAATAAGGAGCTTTTGAAGCTTCGGACAGAGGTGAGCTTTTATGAAGACCTGGACGCTAAATTTTCCTTCTGCTATCCGGAGATTGGGCACATGCCGGAAAAGGAGGATGAGATTGTAACCAGCGATCTGGTGTTAGAGCGTCTTGGCATACCCCAAAAGATCGGGGAAAAGGTTACCTTAGAGCTTAAGATCAATGAAGGAGAGCCGGTCAGGAAGACATTCACCCTATGCGGATACTTTAAGGGGGATACCATATCACAGGCGCAGGTCGTGGCGGTGTCTGAGGAGTATGCCCACAAGGCGGCTCCGACGCCGGAGACGTCTGCTATGGAGATAAATGTGGATGCTTCTGATTACGCCGGAAGGATCATGGCGGATTTTAACTTTAGGAGCAGCTTTAATCTGGAAAAGCAGGCAGCAGAGCTGGTGAAGCGCTGCGGATTCCCTGAAAACATAGACACAGGGCTTAACTGGGCGTATATGGGCGGAGAGATAGATCTGACAACGATGGCGCTGATCGCGGTGATTGTCTTTGTAATCATCGCATCGGGATACCTGATCATTTATAATATTTTCTATATCAACGTCTACCGGGATATCCAGTATTACGGGCTTCTTAAGACCATCGGGACGACGGGGAAGCAGCTTCGCAAGGTCGTGTACCGTCAGGCGTATATGCTGTCATTGTATGGGATTCCCGTGGGACTTATCCTCGGGACAGTGATAGGTAAGCTTGTGCTTCCGATAGTGATGGACGAGCTGGTCTTTGCCGGGACGATCGATACGGAAGTTGAGCTGAATGTATGGATATTTGCCGGGGCGGCGGTATTTTCCTTTATCACGGTGCTCTTAAGCTGTATCAGGCCGTGCCGGATCGCCTCGAAGGTATCGCCCATCGAGGCTGTCAGGTTTACCGAGGGGGCGGATGAGGCCCAGGAGAAGACGAAGCTTCGGGGAAAGACGAAAAACCGGATAAAGAAGACGAAGCGGGTAAGCCCCAGGGCGATGGCATACCAGAATATCCGCAGGAACCGCAAAAAGATCGTTATCGTTGTGGCCTCTCTTTCCCTGTCGCTGGTGCTCCTTAACAGCGTCTACAGTCTGATCCAGGGGTTTGATATCGATAAATTTGTGGCGAATATGACGGTCAGTGATTTTTCGGTAGCGGACGCAACACTTGACAATCTGTCTGTTGATTATGATTCTATCGTGCTGGACGGCGTGACGGAAGAGTTTTTAGAGGCGCTTAAGGGGCAGAAGGGTGTGGAGGAGGTCGGGAATATTTACATGAAGTTAACGGACCCGGCCCTTACGGAAGAAGCCTATGCGCTGATCGAGGAGCGGATCATCCGCAACCCGGAGGTGAGGGAAGAATATGAAGCGATGATGGGGGCGGCAGAAGGTATGCCGGACATCGAGGAATACTGCAAAGGAGCCGGAATCGACGGCAAAGTGTACGGAATCGGGAAGATGATCATGGAAATACTGGAGAACCCGGAAGGGGACCTTGACTGGGAGAAATTCTCTACCGGGAAATATGTGATCGCCACCCGGTATGGGATGAGCCAGGCAAGCGGGATTAAATATTTTGAACCGGGGGAGAAGGTCACGGTGTCCAATGACGCAGGAGAAACGCGGGAGTACGAAGTGCTGGCGGTCGCGGATATGCCCCATGCGTGCGGATTCCAGCATTTCGGAATGTTCAACTGCGACTATATCCTGCCGGAAGAGGAGTATCTGGATCTGATGGGCGGCCAGCAGCCGATGCGGACCATTTTCAATGTGGATAAGGAGTATGAGGAGAATGTGGAGAAGTGGATGGATGATTATTGTGAAAATGTAAATGAAGAGCTGACCTACACGTCTAAGGCGAGTATCGTGGAGCAGTTCGATTCCCAGAAGGATATGTATGCCCTGGTGGGCGGCCTGCTGGCGTTTATCCTGGCGACAATCGGAATCCTTAACTTTGTCAATACAATGGTGACCTCCGTGCTGTCGAGGAAACAAGAATTTGCCATGATGGAGGCTGTGGGGATGACCGGGGGACAGTTAAAGGCTATGCTGTGCTTCGAGGGCGGATATTATGCGCTGTATACGGCTGTATGCGCAGTGACCTTAAGCGTGGTCTTAAGTGTGACAGCGGTAAGGAGCTTGGGAGAAAACTTCTTTTTCTTTACCTGGAAGCTTACGGTGACGCCGATGCTTTTGTGTATCCCTGCAGTGGCCGCCGTGGTGCTTTTAGTTCCGGTGATCTGCTACCGGAGCATGAATAAAGTCAGCGTAGTGGAGCGGATGAGAAGAGCAGAGTGATTTGTGCAGTTTTTAACATTTTCTGTCTTTTGGCGGAGATTTTCTGACAGTTTTTCATATTGATTTTAAAAGCCTTTCTGATTAAAATAGTTGCTGGATTTTATGAAGGGGGCTTTTTTTATGAATATAGCATTTTGCATACCATTTATCGGTATATTGCTTTGTATTGCGGTGATGCCGCTTGTTAAAGGAGAGTGGTGGGAGAGCCATCAGCCGCTGGTGGTGGGATTCTGGTCGCTCCTGCTGGTGATTCCTTTCGCCGTCTCGTTCGGGGCCAGTGAGGCCGTTGAGGTGGTGGCGGAGTGCATCATCGGAGATTATATTCCCTTTATCGTGCTGCTGTTCGGGCTGTTCTGCGTATCGGGAAATATTACTCTGGAGGGAGACCTTGCCGGTTCTCCCAGGGTCAATATCATCCTGCTTACGATCGGGACGCTGCTGTCCAGCCTGATCGGGACGACGGGCTCCAGCATGCTGATGGTCCGCCCGGTGCTCAAGATGAATTCCTGGAGAAGGCACAGAAAGCATATTATGGTATTTTTCATCTTCCTTGTGTCAAATATCGGGGGATGTCTTACGCCGATCGGGGATCCGCCGCTTCTGATGGGATTTTCCAGAGGAGTGCCGTTTTCCTGGAGCCTTCATCTGTTCCCGATTCTTTTGTTTAATATGACTGTGCTTCTGTTCATCTTTTACTGGGTTGACCGGAAGAAATACTGCCGGGAGATCGCCAGAGGGCGCGTGCCGGATATCAGCAGGCCGGGGACGAGAATCTCGATCGGGGGACTGCATAATCTGATCTTTATCGTGATGATCGTCGCGGCGGTTATCTTGAGCGGGATGCTGCCTGATCTTCCGGCGTTTAAGACGGCGGAAGGAGCGGTTAAGGGTATCCATATCTATGGCGAGGTGACGCTGACCTATCCGGCGCTTATCGAGATGGCGCTCATTCTTTTGGCGGCGTTTTTATCTTTTAAGACGACGGATGAAAAGATCCGCCAGAAGAACCACTTTACCTGGGGCGCCATCAAGGAGGTTGCCGTACTGTTTGCCGGGATCTTTATCACTATGCAGCCGGCGCTGATGCTGCTTAAGAGCGTGGGCGGAAGTCTCGGGCTTACCCGGCCGGTGCAGATGTTCTGGGTGACGGGGGCCCTTTCAAGCTTCCTTGACAACACGCCGACGTACCTTGTATTCCTGACGACTTCGGGGGCGATGGATTATTCACAGGGAATTGCCACGACTCTCGGGAAGATCCCGGTGGGGATGCTGACGGCGATATCCTGCGGCGCGGTATTTATGGGGGCGAATACGTATATCGGAAATGCGCCGAACTTCATGGTAAAGGCGATTTCTGATGAAAACGGTATCCATATGCCGTCCTTCTTTGGGTATATCCTGTGGTCACTGTGTATACTGGTTCCGGTATTTATCCTGGATACGCTTGTATTTTTCTTATAGGAGGTATGTTCGATGGTTTGCACTCAGGAAGAACTCCGTTCATCGAAAACGGATGAAAAGGAGCTCCGCATACTGGCGGAGCGGATCTATGATCTGGATACAAAGGTATATGAAAATCTCGGCTCTTCCCTCGGGCGTGTGTTCACAAAGGATAAAGACCGGTGCGTGGATGAGCTGGTGTGGGAGATGCTTGCCCGCAACCAGGGGCATATCGTGCGCAGTGACCTGGCGCTGATCAGCAATATGGCGCGTACGGTCCGCAACCGTCAGGTGAAAAAGGAGCTGATGACCGAGTACGACAAGATTCTGACAGAGGTTACCCGCCTTCCTACCAGCTTTGCTGAGGGAGACGTGCTCAATGAGCAGCGGTCAAGGCTTAATAAGACCAGCCTTAACACCCGGTTTTCAGAGAATGACCATACGGTTATCTGTATCGGGCGGACCTTTGGCAGCGGCGGAAGTGAGATTGGGTTTACGCTGGCGGATAAGCTTCAGATCAATTATTATGATGCGGAGATATTCAGTGAGGTGTTAAGGCGCCTTGACGCGGAGCGGGACAATGTGTACGACAAGGGAGGCTTTCCCTATATTCTGGATCAGGAGAATAAGGACCGGTATGTAGATACACGGCCGGCGTTTGTGACGGAACAGAAGGTGACGCTCGGGCAGAGATTTAAAGAATTTGGGCGGTACCATGGACTGCCGAAGAAGGACGCGGTATTCTTCAACCAGAGCCAGCTTATCTGTGATATGGCGAAGAAAGAGGACTTTGTGGTCATGGGACGCTGCGCCGATGTGATTCTTGCCAATAATAATATTCCCCATATCAGCATCTATATCACTGCGCCGTTCGAGCAGCGGCTTAGACGGGTGATGGCGGTGAATCCGGGACTGACTGAAAAGAAGGCGGGAGAGATGCTAAAAAGGCTTGATAAGAAGCATGTGAAGTATTTTAAATTCTATACCGGGCTCGAGTGGGGGAAGGCGATGAATTATGACTTATGTGTGAACAGCGCAAGCTACGGAATACAGGGGTCGGTGGATATGATCCTTCGGATGTTTAAGGAGGAGTAGGGGGAGGATGAATACGCTTTTATATATTGCTGGATTATAAAAGTAAAATCAGGGAGCTGTATTATCGCCGCTCCCTGATCTTATCAGGCTGCTGCCCTATGTTTCTCCTTTTCACAACTTCTTCCCCAGCATATCTGGATTAGACGCATACTTAAGCGCCGTATCCCGGCTGATCGTTCCGGCTTTATACAGATTAAGCAATGACCCATCCATAGAGATCATATCCTCTTTCATGGAAGAGTAGATAATGCCGTCAATCTGGTGCACTTTATTGTCCCGGATCATATTGCGGATGGCGGGGGTCACGGTCATGATCTCCAGAGCAGGAGCAACCCCGCCGTCAACCGTCGGTACAAGCTGCTGAGATACGACTGCGCTTAAGGTCATGGATAACTGCACGGCGATCTGCCGCTGCTGGCTCGCCGGGAATACGTCGATAATACGGTCGATGGTATTGGCGGCGCCGATGGTATGCAGTGTGGACAGAAGAAGGTGTCCTGTCTCGGCAGCAGTCATAGCTACGTTAATCGTCTCATAATCACGCATCTCCCCTAGGAGTATGACGTCAGGGCTCTGGCGCAGCGCAGCCCTGAGCGCGGTGACGTAGCTCTCTGTATCCACGTTGATCTCGCGCTGGCTCACGATGCTGCTGCCGTGCCTGTGGAGGTATTCCAGCGGATCCTCCAGCGTGATGATGTGCTTTTTGTGGTTCTTGTTGATCTGGTCGATGATGCAGGCAAGAGTCGTCGATTTCCCGCTGCCCGCAGGGCCGGTGACAAGTACCATCCCCTTCCCGGCATCCCCGAGATGGATGATATATTCAGGGATTCCCAGGCTCTTAAAGTCTGGCAGGTCAAAGGTGATGATCCGAATCACGGCGGACAGGGCGCCCCTCTGCATGTACGCACTGACGCGGAAACGGGACAGCCCTTGTATCGCGAATGAGAAGTCGTCATCCCCGTTGTCCGTCAGTATGTTAAGATCCCGGTCAGAGGCATACTGATAGATCTCTGTCAGCAAAGACTCCGTATCCGGCGGGAGCAGCCGGTTATCATCCGCCCGCCCGATTACGCCGTCCTTGCGGAAGGACACCGGAAGGCCGGATACGATAAATACATCAGAAGCCTTCTCATCGATTGCCTTTTCTAAGATTGATCGTAAATTCATATTGAAAATCTCCTTTTTTCTAAAATAGCCGCCTTATGACATCGGCATAAGATTCAGCGTATCATCGCTCTCCCATTGGCTGGAAGGAGCGGTCTTCCAGGTCAGGATCTCGTAATAATGCGGCTTCTCCAAGGGATTCGTCACCTTAAGTTCCACGAACAGGGTCTGCCTGTCGTCCACCTGGATCTGATAGGAAACGATGGGTTCGCCCGTCTGTGTGCTGAACGAGCAGGAAGCCTGGCTTGAAACCATAAATGCCAAGGTTAAGGCATCAAGATATTCCTCCCAGGTCATAGGTTTCGATCTGTAGGTCTCTTCTAAAAGCTGGTCGATATTGGCGAGGAGGGCCTCGGCATGGGAAGACGCCTCATAGTAATTACTTTTATGCTCTGCCAGCCGCTCCGAAAATGAGTAATCGCTCTTGGCGCTGGAGAGGGAAAGTATGGCGAAGGTCGCCAGGCACAGCACGAGAAATACGACCAGAAGCGAAGAAGAACCGATAGCGGTAAAGGAAGTCTCATGTTTATCTCTCTTCATCATCTGTCCTCCTAGCATTGTGGTGGCTGGTGTTCAGTTCATAGATTACGGAGCCGTCAGAATCCGTCACCCGTATCTCTGCTGTCTGCATCCGATTCGCTTCCGAGAGCGACGCTGTAAGCGTATAGGAGGCATCCTCTTTCTTACACGGTGAAAATGTATCGTCATAGTACATGGTGGCAAGCGCCTTCCCGCCTGCTGCCGGAGATAGGCCGCCCGCTTCGTCCGCTTCTGCCCCGGCAGAGAGATCAGGGAAATTAGCCCTTAACAACGAAACGGCATCTTCGGTACTCTCCGATGCATCGAATATTTCTGCGATATTCGTGCATTCATTCACCGCCTGCGCCAGAGCCTTCGACTCACGGCTCAGAAGATGGGATTTTACAAAAAACTGCACACAGACAGCGCTTGTAATCGAGAAAAACAGGATCGCAAGAATCAGTTCCATCAGGAACAGGCTGGAGGATTGTGCTCTGCTTCTTCGAATCATAAGAAACGTTTTCCTTTCTGTCTATAACATATTTACAACAACAGTTGCATGATGGGTCAGGACATTTTACTGCGGATACCTATGACAGCGGAGGCAGTCTGTCCCGCTTCGTCCGTACACCGGAAGGCGAACAAGCCGTCTGCTACCTGTTCCACAGAGAAATCCTGTATCTTAAGGATCGTCTGCCCGGCAGCGGCGTTCGTCTCGGCGCCGTCCTTTAAAAAGATCTCCTTCAATTCACCCTGATAGGAGTAAATATAAGTAAAATACGCAGCATCTCCGGTATCCTGCCTGAACACAAGGGCATCGCATCCGTCAAAGGTTCCGATGGACACCATATCCTTCGTATCGTGCTGGTGGATCTTCTCCGAGATATAGGACAGAGAGGTCTTCGACGTGTAATTCAGGGATGAATTCTCCGTCGTTGACTGGTAGATCCTTGTAGCCAGCAAGATCACGGTGAGCGCCGACAGCGCAAATACAAAAAATAACGCGACAGGGAATAAAAAATCAATCATATGCCGCTGCTTTACCCGAAAACGCATAGCTTAGTCCCCTTTCTCGATAATCGTAATATCCGGGAGAACGTTGGAGCCGACAACGTGGTAATCAACGAAAAACGAGTCCTCGTCGTAGGCCAGCCCGTAGTTCTTTTTCAGATAGTCAAGGTTCTCCGGATAAACACCCTCCACAGCGTAGCAGTAAGTTACGCTGCGGGTAATGGCATTCTCAAGGCTTTCCTTCTGGCGCCTTTTCGTGCTGTCCGACAGGGAGGAAAGTCCCTGTACAAAGATGACAGTAACAGCCAGAAATACACAGACAGACAGAAGAAATCCCGACGGCTTGTGTGATTGCTTCTGATATTGAAAACGGCTCATATGTAAATCTCCTTATCTTCATTAAAGACATGTTTAAAGGCTCGACATGATCCCCATGAGCGGCAGCATAACCGACAGAAGGATCACGCCCACGATCAGGGATAGAAGAATGACCAGCGTAGGCTCCAGCGTAGCAAGGATATTGTTCATCCGGTTGTCGATATTGTCCTGATAAAGGGAGGCAATCGTATCCATCACCTGGTCCATGGAGCCGGTCTTGGCACCTATGGACGCCATACGCGCATACATCCCCGTGAAGATGCCGGAGGCAAACAGTGCGTCCGTAAGATCCTTTCCTTCATTCATCTGCTGCTGGCAGGCGTTCAGTTTCTTCCGGAAAAACGGGTCGTCGTTGAGCGCATTAACAAGCTCCATGCTCCGCTCCGGATTAAGCCCGCTGCTTAAGGTAAGCGCCATGCCGCTGGCGAACCGGCAGGAGGCAAGCTCCTCGTAGACAGCCTTTGAGAATCCGAATTTGTATCCGAGCCCTCTGCACATATTGCGCCCGGACCGGGTCCTGGTCCCGTAAAGAATCAGCGCCGCCGCTAGGATAAGCAGTGCGGTAAATACGATAGAATAGCGGTTGATAGCCGTCCCCATATTCATCAGCACCCGGGAAAATCCAGTCATCTCAGAGCCGAGCTGCACAAATACCTGGTTAAAGATGGGCATGACCTTCACCAGAAGCACGATGATAACAGCCACCATCATGCCTGTCATCAGCATCGGGTAGGTTACGGCGCTGCGAATGCTCCTGCTGACAGCATCCTCCCGCTCATAGTGGGTCTGAAGAGACGCCATGACCTCATCGAGAGTACCGGTCTCCTCGCCGATCTGCACCATGTGAATCATGTAGGAGGGGAACAGCTTCGTCTCCTCAAGCGCCAGATACAGGCTCCCTGTCTCCTGCATATTTTCGATCAGAGCCATCAAAACCGGTTCTTCTTCAGGGGAAAATGTATCCTCCAGCATAATATTAAGCCCTTCCAGAGCCGAGATGCCTGATTTTAAGATTAATGCAACCTGCCCGCAGAAGGAAGCCAGCTCGATACTTGAAAATGCTTTTCCAAATACGTTCGTCTGCTTCATAATCATCCTCCATAAATTTGTTAAGACATTTAATAAGAATATTTTACTGTATAATTACTGCCGTCCCCGATGTATTCCTTCACGGCTGAACCGCTGTTGTTGGCGGCAAGGGTCGGGTCTACAAGGGACCAGTTTTCACCGTCGAACTGGATGATCTTGTCTACCCATCCGGTCTCCTTTAAATACACGCTTATCCAGGCATGGTACGCCGCGCCGGAATAGCCTACGACCAGCTTCGTGGGAATCCCCTGGGAGCGCAGCATCGCCGCCATCAAAGAAGCATAGTCAAAGCAGATGCCCTTGCCGGAAGCCATAGTGTCATCGATGTTCGGGAGATATCCCGACTTGACAGTGGCGGCAAGCTGCTCGTCATAGGTGATGTTCTCGATCACATAGTGGTAGACCTGATTTAAAAAGTCCAGATCGTCCGATGAGCCGTCCGAGAGCTCAGCGGCATATGCCACCGCCTGATAATCCGGCGTGAACCATACATATTGGTTCGGGTACAGGAAGGGCCGAAACTCATCGTTCAAGGCGACCTTCATATCCTGGGAATACGCTGTCGCATACATATCGTCATAGGCATGTTCTAAGACGTCAAGATGATAATCACCGTCCCCCGCTGAAAAGGGAAATGCCTCATAGGAGCCGATAGCCAGATTGTAGATATAAGTCTCCCCGTCGGGCGCCTGAAGCTGCAGCTTAACCTTGTCAGCGTCCCCGTCGTACTTGACCATAAAGTATCCTTCCGCCGTATTGGACGAGTCAATGGAAATAAAATCATTGCCGGAAGTAACCGTCCCTGAAGCCTCGGGAATAAGGTGCTCTGACACAGTGGCGCGCTTTTTGCCTGCCGGCGGATCAGCGGAGCTGCTCTTGTCAGAATCACCTGCAACCTCGGTGGAGACAGTACATCCGGATAAAAAAGCGGCTGAAAAAAAGAGTGCAAAAGATACACAGGTGCAAAGTAGCCTTTTTTGCATTCAACAGCCTCCTTTCATTAAAAAATGATTCTAGATATTTGCAATCAGATATAGTATAACATAGATTTTTAAGTTAGACTTATTTTTTTGCAAAAATGGGTGAAAAAACAGGAAGATGGATGGTTTTTCACCTGTTTTTGCAATACTGAATATTTAGTTTAATATACTAAATATTCAGAATAAAATAATGATTAAAATAGTTAATATTACTGAATAGTTTATGACATTTTTAGCGAAATATTATAAAAATATTCTAAACGTGTTTTTGAACGGTATGTGGACACATGTTTGATGATTTGATAACGGGATAGTGTTTGGAACAGGCAGATATTAGCTAAACGGATGTAAAGCGTTTACTAAACCGTTGACTTTTATATTTGTTATCCATATAATGTTGTTAGAGATTCTGAAATTGGGAGAATATGTTATGACTAATCGTGAAATTGCGAAGGAGCTTAATATTTCCCCGGCGGCACTTTCGCTGATCATCAACCACAAGCCGGGGGTTTCAGAAGAGACGAGGAAGAATATACTGAACCGGCTAAGAGAGATGGGCTATGAGCATCTGATTAAAAGCCCTCCGGCCGCGGCAAGTAATAATCTGAGTTTTATTATCTACAAAAGACACGGGGAGGTGCTGGATATCCATCCGTTTTTTCTTCTCCTGATGGAGAATATAGAGGCGCATGCGAAGAAATACGGATATAATATTCTTTTGTGTACGGTTGACAAGCGCCGTCCGATGGAGCCGCAGATTGAGCATCTGTGTGAGCAGGACTCCCAGGGGGCGATCGTCTTTGCTACAGAGATGCAGCCGGAGGATATGGAGCCTTTCTTCCGCCTGCCTTTTCCGGTGGTGGCTCTTGACAATGATTTTACGACTCTGGGCTGCAATGCAGTCTCGGTCAATAACCAGATGGGGACGTTTCAGGCGGTGGAGCATCTGATTGGCTGCGGGATAACGAGGATCGGGTATTTAAAGGGGAAGATCAGGATCAGCAGCTTTAAGGAGCGGGAGAGAGGATATGCGGATGCGCTGGAGCATTTTCAGAGGTCCTTTGGGCCGGAGGATGTGGTGGAGCTGCATTACAGTGAGGAAGGAAGCTACCGGGATATGTGCCGGTATCTGAAGGAGTGCCCGGAGCCCCCGGAGGGCTTTGTCTGCGACGACGATACGATCGCTGTGGGCGCCATGCGTGCGCTTAGAGAGGCTGGATACCGGGTGCCGGAGGATGTCTCGGTCATCGGGTTCAATGACCGCCCGGCTTGTGAGATCACCATGCCGCCCCTCAGTTCGGTAAATGTGTCAAAGCGTGTATTTTCCGCGGAGGCGGTGGATGAGCTGATCAGGCTGATCGAGAACGGAAAACAGGATCTTCCGGAGATCAGGTCGCGGAAGATCCGTATCGGGACAAGGCTGGTAAAGAGAGGGTCGGTGAGGGGTTAGTATAACCCATTTTAAATACCTTTCTGTTTTGCCAAGATACCTTACTTACCTTATTCATTCATATACAAGGCGATACATTCATATGGCAGTAACCGGTATAAGCGCTGAGGTGTATCCTTCTGGGTGTGATTGTCAGGGAAATTGCCGGTTACTGTTTTCAGGTGTCCCTTTGGAAGACGGATGGCGCTCTGCCTGTTTTGAAAATTGTGAATGACTAAGAGCCGCTCGTGCGCGGTGCTTCTCTGGTATGCGATCACGCAGGGGTCTTCCGATTCATAGGGCAGAAATTCTCCGCTTATGATGATATCGCTGTATTTGCTGTCCTTCCTGAGACGGATCAGCTCCCGGTAGAAGCTCAGCACAGAATCAGGATGCTCCTGATCTGCGGCATTGATGCTTTTATAGTTGGGATTTACGCGTATCCATGTGCGGTCCGCGCTGCTGAATCCGGCATTTTTTCCTGAATCCCACTGCATCGGCGTCCGGCTGTTGTCCCTGCTGCGTTTTGCGACGATGTCGAAAGCAGTTTCCTTATCTAATCCGGCATTCATTGCCCTTGCGTATTGTCCTCTTGTGGCGATATCGTCGTAGTCGTCTATGGACGCCATACGGATATTTTCCATGCCTATTTCCTGCCCCTGATAGATAAACGGCGTTCCCCGGAGAAAGAAGAAGAGGGAGGCCAGCATGGTCTTACTGTGATAACCGATTTCCTCCTCCGGGATATATTTATTTACCGAGCGGTTCTGGTCATGGTTTTCCAGATAGAGCGCGCCCCAGCCCTTTTCCTGTACCATCCGCTGGCTTGAGAATATGGCTTTCCTTAACTCCTCTACCGTGAAATCTCTCGGGCGGAACCATTCCCCCGTAGCCGGCACGTCGATATCCGTATAGCTGAAATCAAATACCATCGAAAAGAAGCCCTCTTCTCCGATAAATAAGTTTAGCAGCTCCTCCGGTACGTTTGCCTCGGCAACGGTCATGCTGTTGTGAGGGCGGAAGGTTCTTTCATTCAGCTCCTGCAGAAATACTTCGATGCCCGGCTGATTTAGTACCCAGTCGCCGATGTAGCGCAGCCCGTCTTCGCCGTCCGGCTGGAAGGTTTCATATTCCAGCCGTTTCTTGATATTGCCGATGGCGTCTATCCGGAATCCGGCCAGCCCTTTATCCAGCCAGTAGTTTACCATCCGGTAGATCTCTTCCCGCAGCGCTTCGTTTTCCCAGTTGAGATCCGGCTGCTTTCTGGAAAATTCATGGAGATAGAACCGGTTCGTCCCTTCCACTCTCGTCCATGCCGGCTCCCCAAAATAAGAACGCCAGTTGTTGGGCGGGTTCCCGTCCGCAGTTTCTTTGAAAATGTAATAGTCCGCATATTTACTGTCCGGGTCTTTCAGCGCTTGCTGAAACCACTCGTGCTCGTCGGAAGTATGGTTCACGACCAGATCCATCAGAATCTTAATTCCCATTCCATCAGCTTTCCGGATCAGTTCGTCCATATCCGCATCGTCCCCGAACATGGGATGTATATGATAGTAATCAGAGATATCATAGCCTCCGTCGTCCATGGGGGACTGGTATACCGGGCACAGCCATAGCACATTGACCCCGAGCCGTTTCAGATAGTCAAGCCGGCTTATGATGCCTTTAAGGTCTCCGATCCCGTCCCCGTTGCTGTCCTGAAAACTTTTTGGATATATCTGGTATACAACTGCATGTTTCCACCAATCTGATTTTTTCATAGCTGTCCTCCGTTACTAACCTTTTACTGCGCCGGCTGCGATTCCTTCGATGATATTTTTCTGAAGGAAGATAAAGATGACGAGAATCGGCACCGCGCAGATCAGCACTGCCGGGAAGATCAATTCCCAGGGGTTTCCGTACTGCCCGGACAGGCTTTTTGCGTAGTACAGGCTCAGCGTCAGCGTCTTTTTGTCATTATTGCCGATGATGAGGAATGGGAGCAGGTAATCGTTCCATATCCACATGGCGTTGGTGATAATTGTCGTTACGGTGATCGGCTTTACCAGCGGAAAGACAACCTTAAAGAATACCTGGAAAATATTGGCACCGTCGATCAGGGCAGCTTCTTCCAGTGATATCGGCACGGATTTCATAAATCCATGATATAAAAACACGGTCATGCTAAGGCCAAAGCCGCAGTACATAACGATCAGGCCGCCGGTATTCTTAAGGCCAAGCATCTCCATCAGGTTCACCAGAGGATACATAACGGACTGGAACGGGATCAGCATTGCCGCTGTAAAAATCAGGAATAAAGCCTGGCTTGCTTTTGTCTTATTCCTCACCATCAGCCATGCGGTGACAGCCGAGACCAGTACGATGACCGTTACAGCGACGACGGTGATGACCAGCGTATTAAACAGCGATGGGCCAAGATCGATCTGCTCGGCAGCGCTTTTTAGGTACGTAAGATTCCATGATTTTGGAAACGCCATAGGAGACGCTACGATCTCCTTCTGGCTTTTGAACGAATTTACAAACAAAAAGTATATGGGAAATACGGTGTAGACCGCAATGATGCCTAAGACCGCAAACAGCATGATCTGGCTTGCTTTTTTCTTCGTGCCCATGGATTTTTTCATTATGCCTCAATCTCCTTTCTCTTAGTTACGGTAACCTGTGCTACGGATATCACTGCGATCAGAATGAAGAATATGATCGCCTGTGCCTGTGCCATACCGTAGTTTGCAGGGATGTTTTCTCTGGTTGACAGAAGGATCTGCAGCGACAGCATCCTTGTTCCGAAGTTGCCGCTCGTCAGCGCAAGGTTTTCATCCAGCATCTTGAAGCTTTGCGACAAGGTCAGGAAGAATACGATGGTAAATGCAGGCATCAGCATAGGCAGCGTGATGTTTTTGAATTTCTGCCAGGGGGTCGCGCCGTCGATAGACGCAGCCTCGTAGAGATCATCAGGGATGTTGTTCAATCCGTTTAAATAGATCAAAAGCATATATCCTGCCGACTGCCATGTGGCCATAAGAGCCATGGCGAAGATTGCCTTGTTCGGATCCTGCAGCATATCGCAGAGGAAAGGTATCTTAATGGCGGATTCCCCGCCGAAGAGCACCAGCGAAAAGATATTCTGGAAGATGAAGCTCCAGACAAAACCCATGGCGAGCCCTCCGAGAAGGTTCGGAAAGAAGAAAACTGTCCGGAAGAATCCTTTTCCGGCGCTTACCTTTTTCACCATCATCGCCATGCCGAGGCTTGCGATATTTTTTATGATGACTGCGACCACGGTAAACTTTACGGTAAATACCAGCGCCGACAGGAATTTCTCCGACCGGAATACCTTTATATAGTTCGTTACCCCGACCAGCGCGCCCCACCAGTTTTCGGAGCCTTTGAAATAGGAGCCTCTCCACGCCGTGAAGGAATAGGTAATTCCCATGATAAACGGTATGATGATGACAACAAAGAATAAAATTACTGCCGGTATCACTAAGATTTTAAACCATCTTTTATAAAAATTTTCCATCTCATTTCCTCCCTACCACTCTTCCATGCCGGATTTCCAGTCTTTGATGCATTTTTCAGCGATCTCGTTGAGCTGCTTATCCGACCAGTTTTCCTTCTGCACAAATAATTCTTCCATGACATATTTTCCATAACTTTCCAGTCCCCAGCTTGCAGGAGCTGCGTCAAAGGGGTTTGCAAGCAGGCCGTCCGCCAGCTTATATTCGATCAGGTCGTTAGAGAGAGGATTGTCGAGCTGTGTGTTTTCATCCGCGTTAAATGGTACGAATGCAAAGTCATTGATGATAAAGTCAAGTCCTTTTTCCGAAGTATTCAGCCAGTAGACGAAGTCTTCAGCATCCTTCCTCTCTTCTGCGGTTGCTTTTGCATTGATGACATAATACTGCGACACGAATTCGGGGATAGAACGGTTCATCTTCTCCGGCGTCATGCCGTCTGCCGTGACGTCGTTTTCATCGAAGCTTACCTTCACTGGGAGCATGATCAGGTTTTTGGCCGTCTCTTCGGAGATCTTCTGGACATTGGAGTAGATCCAGTTGCCGTTTTTCATGAAAATGGCTTTTTTCTCCGCCAGCATCTGGATCGCCTGGTCGTAGCCGGTAGCGGTGGAATTGATAAACTGCGCGCCGCGCCCGATAGGGCCGTCTGCCCCTGCTGCATAATTAGTGGCGAATTCCAGTTCCTTTAATGACTTGACAATAGGTTCCTTTAAACTGTCTGCCTTTTCAGGCCCGGATTCCCGCACATCGTATATGGTGCTGTAGACGGCGCTGATGGGGAAATTACCGTAATGGTTGCCATAGGTCCATTTTTCCGCGCCTGCAATTGCCAGTACTCCGGTCAGGCTCCCGGTATAGGCCGTTTTTCCGCTGCGGATATGGTAAGTCTGCCCGTTTAAGGTGAAATCTTTTCCCGAGCCGTTTTTAATGTAGCTGTCCAGTGATTCGATCATGTTCTGAAATTCGGTGTAGCTGGCGGCTTTATAATCTTGCTTAAACTGGTCGATATCGTCGGTCTCCAGGATTTCTGCCAGCATCTTTTTGTTGGCGATCAGGCCGTAGCCTTCGATGTTGTAGGGGATTCCGTAGTTACCTTTGCCCTCGAACTCAAGTTTCATAGAATCCGGGATGCTCTCGTAAAGCGCCTTTAACTGTGGATTCTGAACCTCTGATGCATCCATGGCAAAGCCTGCGGACTTCCACTCTTCGATGCCGATGGCGTTTGAGGCGAATACGGTCGGGTAATCCTTCGACTTGATCTCCGACCTGAGGGTCTCGCTGGATTCAGAGGTTCCCACAGTGAATACCTTTACTTTTTTTCCTGTCTCTGCCTCGTATTCGTCAGCCACTGATTCAAGGCTTTCTGCGATCTCGGATTTCCCGTTGAAAAAATACACGTCATAATCCTTTTCTCTTTCCCCGCACCCAGACACTGTGATCGCGGTCAGGCCGATCGCCGCCGCAATACCTATGTACTTTGCTCTCACGTTTGTCACTCCTTTTATTTTTTATTCTTAGAATATCTGTATGAAACATGTTTCATTGTGTGTATTTTTTTAGGACTCTGCGTTGAGTCCATCGGGATGTTTTGAAGTGAAACATGTTTCATCTTCTATATCATAACATCTATTCTTTGTTATGTCAATATGAATTTAGACAAGTGAAACATAAGGTTATTTAAGCTGGGTTATACTAGTTTCTCCTTTTTTTAATGAAACAGGCACATAGGTATTTTCGACGTGCCGGCCAGGATTTTCAATCAGCGTTAATATGGTGTCCACAACTTCTGCAGAATATTGTTCCAGATTCTGTACGATGGTCGTCAGGCTTGTATCCATAACATCCAGGATATATGTTCCGTCATATGCGATAATGCACAGATCATCCGGGATGTGCCTGCCCAGCTTTTTTCCGGCCTCGTAAAATGCCAGGGCGGCCATATCTGCAGCCATGATGCCGTCGATATCCGGGTAATTCTTAAGGATCAGCGCTGCCAGCTCTCGATAGCCGTTTAGGTCAAAACTGTTCCAGCGGATCTCCTGGCCTCTTGTCCTGATTCCATGGGCGGTAAGTACCTGCTCGAGCATCTCATGCCCTTCGTAGGAGAGAATTTTCTTTTCCTCTTTTTCCGCGCACAGATGCAGGACATGGCGGCAGTTATTTTTGATAAATTCCTCTGCGGCTAACCGGCCGCCCATCCTGTGGTCGGATACGACAAAGGGGATATTCTCTGAGATCTGGCAGTCCAGCATGACCATAGGTTTCGTGAACTGTTCATATACCGTTTCATGGAGGCTGTTGACTGCCATGATGATTCCGTCAACCAGATTTGACTTGAAGGTATTTAAGTATTCCTGCTCCCGCTCTATGCTGCCGGAGGTGCTGCAGAGCATGAGTTTATACCCTTTTACGTATAATTCTTTTTCGATATAGTCTGCCAGTGATGAGAAAAACGGATGCTTTATGCTGGGGACAAGCATGGCGATGATTCCTGACTTCTGCCGGAACATTCCCCTGGCCAGCTCGTTTGGGATATAGTCCAGTTCCTTCATGGCTTTTTCAATCTTAGTCCTTGTCTCCTGGCTTACTGCCGCCGTTCCGTTCAGCACTCTCGAGACTGTGCAGGCTGCGACTCCGGCTTTTTTTGCAACATCTCTTATACTTGCCATAGGTACTCCTTTTTCGATTCTGGGAAATATTTTGTGGAATATTTTCGGGATATTTTATGAAATATGTTTCATTATAACAAAGATCAGTCATGTTGTAAAATAGAATCATCGCGTTATCGTAGTAACCGCATAGCAACGATTCGGTAACCGCTTAGCCTAGTACAGCGAATATTAAATAATTGGCAGTTTGGCTTGCTTGATCCAGAGTTTTGGATTGTCGGTAGATTTATTTGAAAGGTTCTTTTTAGATACCCGTTTTTTGTTTACTGATAGGATTTATTTATGAAAGGGGAAGGCATGGGTTAATGGTCGTGGAGCGGACAGTAATGTGTGATCATTCCATGCAGATGATATTGCTTATGGAGAGAAATAAGGGGGAAATTCTGCCTATGTAAAAGTGGAAGAAGGGAGAAATACGCATTCTGACAGAGTTGCGCATGTCTATGACAGCGTGTTTAAAAAGATTCTTACGCTGTCTGTGCGGTCAGTCGTAGGCTTGATCAATGGGCTTTTCGGCACGGATTATCCATCGGACAGCAGTATTTCTTAATGGTGCAGAAAGTAGTGCAAAAATAAGATAACAGATAAGATTGACCTGGCCGGCAGAAGTGTTTCTGCCGGCTTTTTAAATTGTTTATGGCCTTGTTTATACTGGTTTGTATTGCAGGTGTGTTATGGAATATGGTGGGTTTCACCTTGATTTGTTGTTTATAGGAAAATATTTATTGAAAATCAATAAATTAATATTGAAATTCAATAAATAGTGTGATATATTGAAAACACAGGCTGAAGACATAATGCGATACAGCCTGTGAGGATGAATTGAAAAGTGGTTAGGATTGGCGGCGGAAAATAGTTGAAAAGTAGAAAATATAGTAGAAAAGGATGTGACGATATTGGATTCGAAACTGGTCAAATTTACAAAGACCGTATTGGATGTTATGTTCGGCGGCGGTTTTTTTGTGCTTTTTACACTCCCGGTGAGTTTGAAGCTGCTGGGAAAGTATTATTCTGCGAAGATTGAGGAGAATTTCCTGATCATGCTGGTCTCTCTTGCCGTCTGCGGTGTGTTCGGGATTCTTATCATTGCGCAGCTCCGTAGGATGATGCGGACGGTGATCGGAGGGAACTGTTTTGTGTATGCGAATGTAGAGAGCCTCCAGAAGATGGCAGTGTTCAGCATCGTTATTGCCGGCGTGACGCTGACAAAGCTGTTTGTGATGCCTACGCCTGCGACTGCGGTGGTCGTTCTTGTGTTTTTTATCGCGGCATTGTTCAGCCAGGTGCTCTCGCATGTATTTGAGAAAGCGGTCAGCTATAAAGAAGAAAACGACCTGACGATATAGGGGGAAGCTGCGATGGGGATTAAGATCAATCTTGATGTGCTGATGGCACAGAAAAAGACCGGGCTGGTCGAGCTCGCGAAGCGGGTGGAGATCACGCCGGCGAATCTGTCGATTTTAAAAAATAATAAAGCGAAGGCGATCCGGTTTTCCACGCTGGAGGCCATATGCAGGGAGCTTGGATGCCAGCCGGGGGACATCATTGAATATGAAGAGGATTAACCGTTGAGTGATACGTTATTGCATACACGCAATGGACTATGAGCAAATAGATTAGAATAGGAGTGACGGATATGAGTTTACAGAGTAACGGATATGAGTATGTGGGAAATCATACCGGTAGCACTGAGGAAGGAACACCGGCAGGGGATATGTTAAGGAAAGGGACCGCCGAGCCTTTGCTGCTTCGCAGGATGCGCGAGGATTATCGGTTTTTCGGAGGATTAAGCGTCCTATATGGACTTGTGTTTACCTTCTGCCTGTATAAAAATCTTCATGGAATTACCTTTCCGGTATGCGTGGCTGTGACGGTCGGATTTTCTGTGCTGCTTCTGCGAAGAATAGAGTTCAGGGTGGCGAAGCGGTCTGCGCCTTATGTGGCCGGCATGGTGCTTTTGGGGATTTCGACAGCGTATACCTCGGATTTTTTCTTTCATTTTTTCAATTTGATCGGAATTATTCTGCTTTTTTTCGTTTTTATGATCCGTCAGTTTTACGATGATGCCCAGTGGGATTTTCCGGGGTATTTGAAACGTCTCCTGATCTTGGCCGGGACGACGGCGGAGTGTCTGCAGTATCCGGTGCGGCACGGGATCAGCCATGCTGCGGGAAACAAGAACGAGAAAAACCGTACTATAGTGGCGGCGGGTATCGGTATAGTGACAGCGGCCGGGCTGCTGTGCGTGATCCTGCCACTTCTGCTGAAATCAGATATGATGTTCTCGAAGCTTTTTGGGCAGCTTTTGAAATACGTTAACTTTGCCACGATAATCGGGATCGGAATGACATTTCTTGCAGGGACGATGCTGTGCTATGGCTTTTTTGCGGCGCTCTGCAAATATAATCTCCAAAAGGAGGAAGTGCGGCGGATAAAGTATTATCATCCGGTGACCGGGATTACATTTACCGGGATCATCAGTGTGATCTATGTGCTGTACTGTCTGATCCAGATTATGTATCTGTTCGGACGGTTAAGCATCGGCCTTCCGGAGGGAGTGACCTATGCCCAGTATGCCAGGGGCGGGTTCTGGGAGCTTCTGTTTGTGGGGATCATCAATTTTATTATGGTGCTTTTGTGTATGTATCTGTTCCGGGATAATTTGGCGCTCAAGATGATCCTGACGGTGATATCGGGCTGTACGTTTATCATGCTTTTTTCGGCGGCCTATCGGATGATCTTGTATGTCGGGGTATATCACCTGACTTTCCTGAGAGTTCTGGTATTGTGGTTTCTCGGGGTGCTGGCTTTCATTATGGGCGGTGTGATTGTGAGCATGTACAGAAGAAGTTTTCCGCTGTTTGGGTATATCACGGCGGTGGTGAGCGTGATGTATATCCTGCTTGCTTTCTCGAGGCCGGATGCGGCGGTGATCCGCTATAATCTCGGGCATGTGCAGGAGAAGAGAGCGGAGGATCTGGAGTATTTTCTGAGCAGGAGCCTTGATTGTGCGCCGGAGATCGCGAAGGTGGATCTGGACGAGTATGACGACAGAGAATGGCTGGAGAGAGAGATAGATGTGTATTTCTTGCGCATAGCGGAGGAATATGATGACGTATTCCTGCGGAAAGCTAATTATTCCGAGATACGTGCGAAGCTGGCGGCGGATGAATATCTGAGAGGAAAAAGGCCGCCGGTCACGCCATGAGAGGCTGTATTAGTACAGCATTGCAGAAATATCAGTGATTAAATCATTAATAGTATCCCGGCATATGCCCTGACTATGTTGGAACATGGGCGGATTTTTCTAGATTGGCTGATATCATATTGATTCGATATGGCGAAGATGGATAAAGGACTGCGTATCATGCGGGATAAGTCGGAGGGATATTTGAAGGTGTAAAATCGTTTATATTTGGGAAAATGACTTATCACACTTTTCAAATGTCCTATTTGAGTATATGATATAGTTAATAGTTAATTTCAGCATAGGAGGTGTATTGATGTTATCACTTTGTGGTGTAGATTGCTGCAGCGGATGTGACAAAGCAAAAGACTGCGGCGGCTGTGCAGAAACAGACGGGCATCCCTTCGGGGGAAGGTGCATTGCGGCTGAATGCGTAAAGAAGGGTGGAGTTGAGGAACTGCAGAACTTAAAAAAAGTGCTGATAGAAGAGTTCAACTCACTTGGAATCAAGGATTTACATATCAGTGAACTGAATCTGCTCAATGGCTTTTTTGTGAATATGGAATATCAGTTAGCAAATGGGCAGTCGGTAAAGCTGTTGGAAGATAACCAGGTTTATTTGGGGAATCAGGTGGAGATACCCGGCAGTGACAGGTGCTATGGCATGGCGGCGGATGAGCGCTATCTTCTTGTGTGCGAATATGGCTGCAATGGGGAGGATTCGGAGATCGTAGTGTATAAGAGAAGATAGTGTATAAGAGAAGATAAAATGAATTTGCCAGGAGGAACAATAGATGGATCTGACGAAATTTAGATGGACGAGAGAGCCGGAGAGTTATACGGTAAAAGAGGGAAAGATTGAGGTTGTCACAAAACCACATACGGATCTGTGGCAGAGGACCTATTATCATTTTCGGAATGACAATGCCCCGGTCTTTCAGATGGAGACGGAGGAAGAATATTTCAGCTTTGCAGTGAAGACAGAATTTGCAGAGAGCCATCACCGGTTTGACCAATGCGGGATCGTCATGTATCTGGACAGCGAGAACTGGCTGAAAGGCTCCATCGAGTATGAGAATGAAAAATTCCAGCATCTGGGGAGCGTTGTCACTAACCACGGATATTCAGACTGGGCGACGACAGTGATCGACGCTTCGGTAAAATCCATGTGGTACAGATTCAGCCGGAGAGAAGATGATTATTGCATCGAATGTTCTGTGGACGGAATCAGATTCCAGCAGATGCGGGTCTGTCATATGCATAATGGTAAAGGGAAGATCCGGTTCGGGATCTATGCCTGCTCGCCGGAGGATTCTTCGTTTAAAGCCGTGTTTTCTCATATGGAACTTACGGAATGCTGCTGGAAGGCGCACGACGGACAGCAGCCGGATGAAGCCTGAGGGCGAGTGGTTCGGAAAAGCCTGACAGAAAAATAGCGGATGAATATTTTTTCGAGAGGATATGTTATGGTCAGAGAGCTACAGAAAAAAGATATAGATGAGGTTGCAGAGATTTGGCTTGACACCAATGTGAAAGCACACGGCTTTATCCCTGCCCGGTATTGGCGGGATAACTTCGAGGCTGTGCGAAGGATGCTCGGGCAGGCAGAGGTGTATGTATACGAAGATGAGAAAGACATCGTGGGTTTTATCGGCCTGGACGGTGATTACATCGCCGGAATCTTTGTCAGGAGCAATCAGCAGTCCAGCGGCATAGGAAAACGGCTGCTGGATTTCGTAAAAGGCGAAAAACAGCAATTGCGCCTGAGCGTATATCAGAAGAATAAGCGGGCGGTAAGCTTTTATGAAAGAGAAAAATTCGTGATTCAAGGAGAAGGCATGGATGAGCATACTGGCGAAAAAGAATATGACATGATCTGGAGAAGCGGGAACGATGAGTAATTACAGCATTTTGCGGGGATATGTGAAGAAGAGGTAAATCTATGGACTGCATCAGAAAAGCGGATATACAAGATTCATAGTTGGCGGAAATATTGATTTTTACCAAAAGAATGAATATGAATTTGTGAAGGGAATGCATCACATAGAAGGCAGGGAGATTATAGAGTTATATGTAGGTTCTCTCTTTCAAAATGAAGGTATCGGAGCGAAGTTGATTGAATTTGCAATTCAACGGTTTAATGTTCAAAGGACGAAATAAAGCTTCTTTAGAACACAAATACTTGTTCCTAATTACGGAATTCAGAATCAGGCAAATCATCGTTTGAGGAGGTACGGACAATGAAATTAAAAAATATTTTGATTGTTGTTAAAGATATTGAAAAATCGAAACGATTTTATCACGACTTGTTCGGTCTTGATCTGGTGCATGATCATGACGGCAACATGATTTTAACGGAAGGTCTTGTACTCCAGGACGAGAAAATCTGGAAGAAGTTTTTGGGAAAAGAAATTATTCCGAAAAGCAATTCTTGTGAACTGTATTTTGAAGAACAAGATATAGAAGCATTTATTGCAAATTTGGAGAAATTGTATCCCGGGGTTCAATATGTCAATCGGCTGATGACGCATAACTGGGGACAAAAGGTAATTCGTTTTTATGATTTAGACGGTAATTTGATCGAGGTGGGAACACCTATGTAATGTAAGAATTTTATGAGGAATGGAACGAACATCAAGAAAGGCTGCTGCTTAAAGGTCAGAAAGCACATTGGATTTTTACAGAAAGGCAGGGCATAACAGAGAAGACAAAACAGCATTTATTCATATGGATATAAAATAAGTTGGCAGCGGAGGTGAAAAGAATGGATACATTATATGTGTCAGATTTAGATGGAACATTATTGAGAAGTGATGAAAAAACGTCAGAATATACAAATAATGTAATAAATAGTCTGACTGAAAAGGGAATGATTTTTTCTTATGCTACTGCCCGTTCGTTGATAACCGCTAAAAAAGCAGCAAGCGGAATAAACGCTAAAATCCCCCTAATCGTGTATAATGGCGCTTTTGTAATAGATAATCTTTCAGATGATATTTTGATAAAAAACTATTTTGATGATAGGGTGGATTTTGTGCTGGATGATTTGTTTGCAAATAAAGTATATCCCATCGTTTATGCGCACATAGACGGCAAGGAGAAGTTTTCATTTGTTCCCAAATTGTGCTCGGATGGAACGAATAAGTTTCTTGAGAGCAGAAAGGGAGATATTCGTGCCAATGCAGTAAGAGAAATAAATGCTTTGAAAGCAGGAAAGATTTTCTATATCACTTGTATAAATGAACCGAAAAAACTCGAACCATTATATAAGAAATACAAGACTTCCTTCCATTGTGTCTATCAGACGGATATTTATACAAAAGAACAATGGCTCGAAATCATGCCTTCGAATGCTTCAAAGGCAAAAGCAATAAAGCAGCTGCAATCACTTTTGAAATGTGAGAAGTTAGTTGTTTTTGGTGATGGAAAAAATGATATAGATATGTTTGAACTGGCAGATGAAAGCTATGCAGTTAAAAATGCACATGAAGATCTCAAAAGAATTGCGACCTCAATTATCTCCTCAAATGATGAGGATGGTGTTGCAAAATGGCTTGATAAAAATTTTGTTATGATGTAATATTGCTAATAATCCAAAAATGAAATGTTAATTTAAAACACAGGAGAGCGTCTATGGGGAAACTTGACGTTGACGGAACAGAGATACAGGTCTTACTGACTGAAGAAGATGATTATATCTCATTAACCGATATGGTGAGGAAAATTGACAACTGACCTGCCCTAATAGAAAAATGGTTACGCAACAAGAACACTACAGATTTTCTTGGCATATGGGAAGAAATGAATAATGCAGACTTCCGCCACAGCCCTTTTTACGATAGAGAATTTGTCACATATAAGATATTGTCAGAGAAGAAGTTTGATAAGATCCTTGCGGAAAAAGGATGGTAGATTTTAGTTGGAGGTGATAGTATGAAAAGAGAACTTGGAATTGCACGATGTGGCCTGGCCTGTTGTCTGTGTTCTGAAAATGCAAATTGTAACGGCTGCAATTCTGGCGAATGTACTGGTAAAGAATGGTGTGAAAACCGCAAATGTTCCATCGGGAAGGGGATAGCTAATTGTTTTCTCTGTGAAGACGACTGTAGGATAGGTCTTTTATCAAAGATCAAACCATACGGATTTACGGTATTTGCTAAACGGTATGGGGTTGAAGCTTTGCTTGACTGCCTCGAAAGAAATGAAAAAAACGGCGTTGTCTATCATCGGGAGGGCATATACGGAGATTATGACGATTTTGCGGATTTAGAAGAGCTGATTGAATTTATAAAAACCGGAGAGAGGTAAGACAGGTTTATGCTGCAGGCAGGGATTAAAGAGATCGTCATCGAAGAGCTGATAGGTCTTGCAAAAAGCATAATATAAAAGAAATGATCTTGTTCGGTTCCAGGGAGAGGGGAGATTACGGGCGCGCCAGCGATATCGATCTTGCTGTGCGGGGAGGAGACATCTGCCGGTTTGCGCTGGATGTGGAAGAAGAGACGTCAACGCCGCTGAGATATGATATGGTGGATCTGGATGGAAATGTGCAGGAAGATCTGAAAATTGCAATTAAAACAGAAGGCGTTGTATTGTATGAAAAAATTTGACAATTATGTATCTAATCTGCGCGTGCTGGCGAGGGCCGAGAAAGAGAGTCTGGACAATGAGTTTATTATCAGCGGGATTATAGACAAATTCTCTATCCAGTTTGAGTTTGGATGGAAGGCTTTAAAGAAGTTATTGTCTTATGAAGGCAGCAGAGCCGCATTAACAGGCTCGCCAAGAGGAGTGATCAAAGAGGCTTATACGGTTCATCCATTTTTTGGCGGGAATATCTGGCTTAATATGCTAAAGGACAGAAACGATATGGCGCGTATTTATAATGGAAATGCGGCAAAAGTACTGGTGAAACGTATTCTGGAAAGCTATATTCCGGAGTTCGTAAGGGTAGAGAGGGAATTGCTTGAATATTGCGGGGACAGGTTGGAAGATTTATGAAAGCATGATGCTTCATCGGCGGCATGATGGGAGTGTGGAAACAGATTCCGCGCAATGACGCACGATTTCCACCGCTGGTTGCATAGATGTACAGAGTTATGTATGGAAGGCAACCGGATTATTTGGTATCGTTCAGGTATCAAAACAAGGAGGATAAAAACAGGATGAATTTTTCAGAAAAATTATTATCACTGCGGAAGGCAAAGGATCTCACACAGGAACAGCTTGCAGAAAAGCTGGATGTTTCCAGACAGTCCATCTCAAAATGGGAGAGCGCTCAGGCGTCCCCGGATCTGGAGAAAATCGTCGCATTGAGCGCGGTCTTTGACGTCACAACGGATTATCTGCTGAAATCATCAGAGATAGATGATCTGTCGGTGAAAACGGAGATGCTGGAGAAGCAGCAGCAGGCGATACTCGTCCGGGAACAGAGAAGGCGGCAGATTTTCGGATGTGCCATGTATTCGGCGGCAATATATCTGCTCTTTTTTGCGGTATATTTCATTGGGCATTTTTATTTTGAGATATGGAATATGTCAGTGATCTTCGCGGAATTTCTTATCGCAACTGCTATTGTACTCGTGATCTGTGCGAAAAGGCTTGGTAAAGAATTGAAGTAATGCTGCTGGCTGATACCAGCAGCCGCTTTCAATCTATATGTTCGTTAGGATACCGGAGTATTACGGCTTTACAAAAGAATATGGCTCGATCCGGCAGCTATATGGCGCTGACTACGGAGCGGGGATTGTAGATAGAACCCGCATCCTCCAGATAATGGCGATATAACGTGGAAGAACAAGCGAAAATAAAACTGCCTAACCTGTCGTGAAAACAGGCTGGGCAGTGTCCTTTAGGACGTTAATCCATAGGCTTGGGAGCATCCACTTTTGGAGTAGGATACTATTCGTTAGGGAGGCATCTGTTCCCGCAGATGCTTTTCTTTGCGTTCAATATAACATAATCATAACAAGAACTCAAGTATGGATTTTTACATGCGTACTTTTGGGAGTTTTATGGTTACTGTTCATGGGTCAGGAATGCGTGCTGGCTGCTAAGTAATCTTAAAACTATCCTAAAATCCAATATTGGATTTATTTTTTGAAGATTCAGTTCTATTGACGGCATTGTTTAGATAAGGTACTATTAAATATATTCAAAAACATGTACTATTTGCATCGTTTAAGTAATGTGGAGCAATCGATGGAGGGATGACGATGAACCAAATACATAAAAGTAAAATCGAAAAAATGCTGGCAGAGGAGTTCTGCTGTACTCCCGCACAATTAAACGGTAATGGCGTCTTATACACGGTCAAATCTCATACAGAAAAGCCGTTTCTCAAAATACTTGCATACAGGAACTGCGTAACCGTCTGCACATCAGAAGACATAGCCGGAGATATACGGAGACTTTTGCGGAATAAAAACAGGGACGAGATATTTGAACTTCCCTTTGTATATGGGCAGACGATACACTATATCCCTGATCATGTTCCTACCGGCGGAAATTCAATACCATCAGATTTCCATTGTGAAATTCTTTTTGGAAATGATATCCGCTCGCTGAATGGGCTGACAGGTTTTGAAAATTCACTGGCGTTTGACGGAGACGGAGGGACAGCTGCACAGGCTGCATATATTGCTAGGGACGGCGGGAAAATCATCGGAGCCGCAGGCGCGGCAAAAACTCTGGCAGACGGAGTATGGGAGGTTGGCGTAGATGTCAGGGAGGGATATCGGAATAAGGGGATCGCAAGCGGGCTGGTAAGCGGGCTTACGAAAGAATTACAGGAGAGGGATATCGTCCCTTTCTACTCGGCATCTGTGACGAATATCGGTTCCCAGATGGTGGCGGCCAGATGCGGGTATATACCGTGCTGGGTCGATACATTTGGGACAACCCTTGACGGCAGCTTTGCATATCAGGACATTGTCGATGCTTTGTCCGGGGAGCTGACGCATGACGTCCGGGCAAATGCTGAGTTTGCGGTCAGTCTGGCAGACAGCGGCGATCTGCCACGGATATTACAGATCTACGGCCGTGCCAGAAGGTTTATGAAGGAGTCGGGCAATACTTCCCAGTGGAAGGACGGCTTTCCGCCGGAAAGCCTGCTGGCGGAGGATATCAGGGCCGGGCATTTGTACGTCGTAAGGGACGTAAAGGATAAAACGATACATGGCGTGTTCGCATTTATCATCGGAGATGATCCGACATATGCAAGGATTGAACAGGGCAGATGGCTTTCTGATACAGAATATGGGACGCTCCACCGCGTTGCCGGGGACGGGACGGTGCATGGTATATTTGCGGCGGCAGTAGCATTTTGCGAGGAGAAGGTCAGCCATCTGCGTATAGATACCCACGAAGATAATCATGTGATGCAGCATCTGATCGTGAAGAGCGGATTTCAAAAATGCGGCATCATCCATGTGGAGGACGGCTCGCCGCGTATCGCGTATGAAAAAGGAGCGGAAGGAGAAAAAGATCAGGGCGAAGGAGCTTTTGCCGTTTGCGTATAAAACGGAAGCTTAGAGGGAGAAGGCGGTGTAAGGATAAATTCATTAGCCATATGTGAAGACGACGGTTATATGCTGGGAAAAATAAAGGAAATGGCGGAATGGTATGTGAGAAGTAAGGGCCTGCACACCGGCATACGGGTATTTTTCTCAGGAGAAGAGCTGGTGGGGGAGTCAGGGGAGTATGACGTGCTCCTGTTAGATTTGATGCTCCCCGGTATGGACGGCGTGGAGGTGGCGAGAAGATTTGGCGGAAGAAGTCGGATCATCTTTGTCACAGCCTATAAAGAATACGCGCTGGATGCCTTTGACGTAGGGGCGGTGCATTATCTGGTGAAGCCGGTTACAAAGGAGAGGCTTTTCCTTGTGCTTGACAGGGCCAGAGAGCAGCTTGGACAGACAGGATGCAGAACCCTCGCTCTGATAAAAAACGGAGGGTTTGAACGGATTCTGACCGATAATATTATGTACTGCGAAGTATTTGGACACCGGCTCTGTATTTATACGGCAGATAGCTGCTATGAGTATTCTGGGACGCTGGATATGCTGGAGGGGCAGCTTGACGGGCGTTTCTTCCGCTGCCATAGAAGCTTTCTTGTAAATATGGCGCATATCCTTTCGGTGGACAGAGGAACGGCGGTTCTTGACAGCGGGGACAGGGTATTGGTATCAAGGAGAAGGCAGCAGGAAATAATGCAGAGACTTTTGTTTTTTCTGAAGGATGAGGTGACGGGATGGGAGAGATAGGACTTTATTCCGTCGGGTTTTATGTCTGGTGGATTTTTCTCAATGGCTTTCTCTGTTTTTTTGAAATGCTGTTTTTACAGAACCTTACCGGAGTCAGGAAGAAAGCGCATGTGCGGGCTTTGCTTTGTGTCAACTGCGTAATTACCTTTCTGGTCATGTATCTGCAAAGTTCTGGGATGAGCAGATTACTCCTGCATACAGGAGTAATTTTCTGCTTTGCAGTATTTTCTATGAAGCTTAAGGTGTTTGAGGCGATTGCCTCTGTTGCGGTTATCCTTACGCTGTACACCTTTATGGAAGGATTTCAGGCTGTATTTATGAGCCGTCTTGTGCAGAAAACCATGAGTGAGCAGATGGGGAGCGCGGTACAGTTGGCGGTAACGGGCATTTTGGCGGCAGATGTTCTTTTAAAGGAGAAGATAAGCTTTGCAAAGGAGAGGGGGATACAGGTAAACTGTGACGCTTATTTTTCAAAAAGCTTTTATATCGAGGATGCAGATCTGTGCACTCTTCTGGCAAATGCCATGGACAACGCGGTACAGGCGTGTATGAAGAGGGCGCGGAAGAAGGCTGAAATCATAGTTAAGGAAGGCATGAAACAGCATTTTCTATTTATCAATGTGACCAATACGGATGAACCCTCCGGCCAACCAACGGTATCTGGTTCCGGCGGAGGAAGGCAGACGATGTTTTGTGAAAAGGATTACGGAACCGGGTTGAAAAATATAAAGCAGACAGTTAAGAAATATGAAGGGACCATGGCGGCAGAGAGAGTTCAGGGGAGGTTCAGCCTCAGTATACTGCTGTGTCTCAAACCGTCTGCGAAGGGAGAGTGACCGTTTGCGAAAAACGGCTTGCCGCAGCGCGAAGATGCTCCGATATATCTGTATACCGCATGGATATCCTGGCGGACAATATGTCCGCTGGAAGTATGGTGTGCGGATAAAGACAGGAAAAGGAGAAAGAAGAAAATGATGAATGTGTTAAGATCGGAGTATGTAAACCCACAGGCCGCAATGCGCCAGAACAGCCAGATGAATCCCGCGGATGTGAACACGGCAGAGGGAAATGAAAAGAAACAAAGGACGTTGGAAGAGGAAAGGAAATCCATACAAAATTCGCTGCTGCTTTTGAGGACTACATCAGGAGACAGCGTGGCCTCAGAAGAAAGTATCGAATTGCTGGAAAAGAAGCTTGAGGAGCTTGAAAGCCGGATTAAGACAGGCGAAAAGGAAATGGCTGAGATTCCGGCAGAGGGCCGAAAAACTTCACGGGAGAATCATGGATTTATGATAAGGAATAATTTTGACGTATACTGCAGGGGAGAGTAATCTGCTGCCAAAAGCGGCGGAACATAACGCGCAAATGGCAGTATGGCCTGCGAAAGAGGGGGATAGAACGTATGGGTATATTTGACAGACTGAGGAAACGCAAGAGTACGGCGCCTGCAGAGGGCGCCGGGCCGGAAGGCCATATCTCTGAAACACCCCTTGGGTATAAACAAAACTATACAGAGGTGTGCAGATATATCTGGAAAAATTATGTCCCCGAAGAAGGACAGGCTGATAATCTGCAGGGAGAGCTGTTAAGGGAGATCGAGAAGCTGCGCTGGGAGGCCCAGGAAAACGGCAATATCAACTGGGATGAGGATTTCGCGTATTTCTGCGACTTTATCAGCAGCACATTATCGGAGCAGCCTATATTTTCCGATGCTGCAAAGGATGAAGCGGTGTCAATTATGGCCAGGCTGAAATCGTACGGCGAATATAGCAGAAAAGTGAATGACGGGGAGATTCCCTATGATGAGATCGATATGTACAGGATCGCTTATGTGGAAGACGACCTGTATGATATCATCTGCGATAAAATCGCCCGGCTGCATATGGAAAATCCAGAGCCTGTGCCTTATGAAAAAAATGAAGCGATATGCAGATGAAGGAGCAGAAAGGTTTTGATGAGATGAGCTATTGCTGCCATTTGCGTATTGGAGGGTAATGCTTGATGTTTAGAAAGCCTGAGCGGGGAGGAATGAATATGAGAAGAGTCGTTTTGTTTATTGCCATGAGTCTTGACGGATATATCGCTGACCGTGAGGGCGGCGTGGACTGGCTTAAGGGGCAGGACGAGGATGGGGAGGATATTGACGTATATTCGGATTTTGTGAAGGGCGTGGATACCGTTGTCATGGGGTGGAATACGTATCATCAGATCGTTACGGAGCTGTCGCCGTCAGAGTGGATTTATGCTGATCTGAAAAGCTACGTTATCACCCACAGGGAAGCTGTTTTTGGGGAGAAGGTCGTATTTTCACAGGAGAATCCGTGTGATCTGGTGAGACGGCTGGCGAAGGAGGAAGGGAAGGATATCTGGATCTGCGGAGGGGCGGAGGTTGTCCGGCAGCTTATGAGAGAAGATTTGATCGATATTTATTATCTTACGGTCATTCCGGTGATACTGGGAAAGGGCATCCGTCTGTTTGGCGGGCTGGACCGGGAGATAAACTTAAAGCTGCGGAAAACGCAGTCTTATAATGGGATAACGGATCTGGTGTATGAGCGAAAAAGTTAAATCCTGAACTTGTATTGTTACCACATAAACTTTTTCCGGATTCAAGCAAAAATAGGATTTTCGGAGGATGGACGAATGCAGAAAGAGTTGGATTGCCGCTCACTTATTTTGCCGTTTGTCATCAGTGTTGTTTTAGGAATAACTGCGAAACTTGTGGATGTGCCATATATCACGTGCGATTTTCCTATATTCGATGATATCATGAGACGGTTTGGAATATGGGTTTGGGCGGCCGCATTGATCGCGGTTCGTTCTAAAACACCTTTACTTGCAGCAGCCCGTTCCTTTGCTTTTTTTATCGGAATGCTATCTGCATATTATGGGTATACGGTTCTGGTTTTAAAGTTTTTTCCAGGCTCCCAGATCGCTTCATTACCTTTTATTTTATTGATTATCGAATGGGATTTAACCGTTTTTACTGATGGGTATTATACCGTTCAAGATAAGTTATTGCTGTTTATCGTCTATTTGTGTATGGCGCTTTCTTTGCTGGCTGCGATTCCGGCAAAGAAAAAACGATTATTCAGTCTGGTATATGGATCTTTGATATCATTGGTATTGATACTGCTGATACAGACCGGAACAATCGTTAACCTGTACGGGAAATTACTGAATATATAGATCAGGACTTCAAAAGAAATAAATAGTTGCAGGAAATGGTAAATGAAGATATGGAGGATTAGATGGTGAAACAGGATATTCAGATCAGAAAGGCTGTGGAGGCAGACCTTGAATGTATTGAGAGGCTGTATGAAGACGCGTGCGATTACTTAGAAACGCATCGGAATTATCCGGGGTGGAAAAAGGGTATTTATCCGGCCCGCTGCGATGCGGAAAAGGGGCTTATGGAAAATGCGCTGTACGTTGCCCAGACCGGAAAAAGAATCGTAGGAACGCTTATGCTGAAACATGAGCCGGAAGAGGGGTATAAAAACGGAAAATGGCTGACTGCGGATGATTATGAGCATATTTATGTCGTCTATACGCTTGCTGTCCATCCCGGATATCTCAAGTGCGGTGTAGGGACAGAACTGCTGCTGTTTGCTGAACAGGCGGCGCGGGAAGAAGAGTGCGTAAGCCTTAGGCTTGATGTGGTAAAAGATAATGTTCCCGCAGAGCGGCTTTATCAAAAATGCGGATATCAGTTTGTCGGGACGGTAAGTCTGGGATATGAAGCGTACGGGCTGCCCTGGTATAATCTTTATGAAAAATTGTTATAAAAGGATAATGCGTGCCAGTACAGCGAAAATGGCATATTGTCTTTTGTGGGATCAGTTCCCGTTTATGAATTTTCTATTTATTAAAGAGGAATACCGCAGTAAAGGATTTGCGAAGCAGGCAATACTCAGTTGGGAAAATGAGATGAAAAATCAAGGCTATAAGATGACTTTTTTACGGAAAGTTTTATCGGATAAAGCGTCTGGACTGCATTATAATAGCAAAAACCAACAGAACGAAAAAGGAGATTTCTAAGATGAAAAAGATTCCGATGCTGCTGCTTTTGGCAGCGCCTTATGTTTTTATCGCAGTTTGTGTAAAAAAAGGAATGGGAGGATATGTCCTGCTTGCGTGGGCCTTCCTGTGTGTGCTGATCTATCTGCCGAATATGGTATACGCGTTTATCCTTCCCCGGCTGGGATATGAAGGAGAGCAGCTTTTGTTCTGGAGCCTGCTTCTTAAGCTTGCCAATATTCCGGTGTATGCGCTGGTGATTCTGCTCGTACTCTTGCTGCATATCTTCATCCTGCCGATGGCCCCGTTCCTGGTGCTGTTTGATTATTCACTGCTGCTGCCGTCGTCTATGTACGGGGTGAGCGGGATTCTGGCGTGCAGTGCGAAGGGGAAGCTGTCCAGAAAAGAGATGACTGTCCTTCTGATTATGCAGCTTATGTTCTGCCTGGATGTGGTCAGCGCGGTATATTGCTATTTTAAGGTGCGGAAGATATAATGGATTAGAAAGAGAAAGGAATAGTGTGGAAAACAGCGGCAGTTTTGCCGGCCGCGCGGGGTCTGGCCTGATGAACTTCCTTTCAAAAGTTACGGCTCGCTCCGTGACCGGCGAATTCAAAAAATCTTAATACATATTAAGGGAATACCGTGTTGAATACCTTTTCGGATGAGACTATAATATAGCTAATGCACTCACCCGATTATATTTAGCAAACGTTCTTGTCTATTTTCTGGCAGAACTATTCCTAAGCGTCAGCGCAGCACGCTGCGCCTGCGTTTGGGAGGGGTTTGGATAAATATAAACTGGACGGTACATTTGAAATTTCTAAATAAAGGAGTTGGTCTGATGAAAGGAAAGAGAAATACAGGGGCAAAAAAGGTAACATTAGGACTGCTTGTGGTGTATCTGGCTGTGTTGACGTGGGTGATATTATTCAAGATGGAACTTGACCTAGAATTGCTCCGTGCCATGAATCTCCGAAGTATAAACCTTATTCCATTTGCGGGCTCCGCAATTGTCAATGGCAAGGCAGATGTGTCGGAGATTCTTTTGAATATCGCGGTGTTTATCCCGTTTGGAGTATATCTTTCGATGTTAGATGAGAAAATCAGCTTTCTCATGAAGGTTCTGCCTATATTTGCGGTAAGCCTGATGTATGAAGTGGTGCAGTATTGCTTTGCGATCGGCGCAAGTGACATTACGGATCTGCTGGGCAATACCCTGGGAGGGATTATCGGTATCGGGCTGTTTGCCGTCTGCTCGAAAATACTGGGTAAAAAGACCGTCAGGATCTTAAATATACTTGCGTCGGCGGGCACGGCCGTTGTGGTGGCGTTCTTTGCGCTGCTCATCATTGCTAACAGTTAAACGGCGGAAAAAAGTGCCAAAAGATATATCAGGCAGTGCAAACCGCCGGCATCTCATGAACGGACAGCAAAAGCGCCGGAAGATAAAGGAGTGGAAAACAGGATGCATCAGGAATGCTTTGACTGTGATCTTGATCAGATGAAAAAGATCAGTGCATTTTTACAGCTGGACAAGGAAATGGAAGGTCGGCTCACCAGGCTTGCAGGTGATTATCTTAAGGCCTGCGATATGACAAAGACGAATCCAGAGATCATGGGCGGGATATGGGGGTTGATCAAAGATGTTATTGGGACGGATAATCCTTATGGAGAGATAAAAAGCTACTATAATCAGCTTGTGCTATCCATGTCGGACATGATCCGCAGTCTTATCAATCAAAGCAGCGGACGTCTGGAATGCGGCTTAAAGCTTGCCATAGCGGGAAATCTTATTGACTTTGCGGCAAGGCACAGCTTTGATGAAAATACGTTTAAGGAACTGATACAGGACATTGCTGAGACTGAAATAGCGGTCGATCATTCAAAGCAGTTGTTTTGGGCAGTAAAGGGCAGCCGTACTCTGCTGTATCTCGGAGATAACTGCGGCGAGATCGTATTAGATAAGCATTTTATCTCGCTGCTTAAGGAGTATAACCCAGAGCTTTATGTATATTACGGAGTGCGGGGGCAGCCAATCGTGAATGATGTTACCGCAGATGATGCCAGCGAGGTGGGGATGGAGGAGGCTGCGGAAGTGATTTCCAACGGCGACGGGTCGCTTGGGACGGTCTTGCCTAAAACGTCTCCGCACTTTCAGGAAATCTTCAGCGCGGCAGATGTCGTTATCTGTAAGGGGCAGGGGAACTACGAAGGGCTGCAGGACTGCGGGAAAGAGAACCTGTTTTTCCTGTTTATGGCAAAGTGCGATCTTGTAGCAGAGCCGTTGGGCGTAAAGCGGATGTCGGTTGTCTGCATGAAAAAGGAGCGGTAGAAGGGAGGTAGAAATATGATTCTTGAAACCAAAAGATTGTACATGAGGGAAATGACCCGTTCTGATTTTGGCTCCATTTGCAGGATTCTGCAGGATGAGGAGACGATGTATGCGTATGAAGGCGCATTTAGTGACGATGAGGTGTGGGAGTGGATCGACAGGCAGGTCTTACGCTATCAGAAGCTGGGGTACGGGCTGTGGGCGGTTATCCTGAAGGAATCCGGGGAGCTGATCGGACAGTGCGGGCTGACCATGCAGCAATGGAAGGACAGTGAAGTGCTGGAGATCGGCTATTTGTTCAGGCGGGAATACTGGCATAAGGGCTATGCCACAGAAGCGGCCAGGGCGTGCAAAAGATATGCTTTTGATGAGCTTGGGGCAGAAGAGGTCTGCTCGATCATCCGGGATACGAATACTGCCTCGCAGAAGGTAGCCCTAAGAAATGGCATGACAGCGTCAGATACGTGGACAAAGCATTACCGCGGCGTGGACATGCCCCACTGCCGTTACATAGCAGTCCGGGGGCGGAAGGCTTACGAGTTTCGCGCGGTTATCGAGTCTGTACCGGACAAGGGCGGCGCGTATATACGTTTTCCTTATGACATCCGGGAGGAATTCGGCAAAGGGCGGGTAAAGGTGAAGGCGACCTTCGACGGCGAGCCATATTGCGGAAGTATCGTCAATATGGGTGTGAAACATGCGGACGGCTCTGTCTGCTATATTATCGGAATCCGGAAGGATATCCGCAGCAGGATCGGGAAACAGCCGGGGGACGAGGTATTTGTTACCGTGACGGAAGCGGAGGATTCGTAAGGAGAAGTAAAGGAGAGAACAGATGAGACGGAGAGAACATTTGCCCCAGATAAAATTGTCTGATTCCCAGAGAGAAAAGCTTAATGAGGAGATCAAGGCGTTTTATCTGGATGAGCGGGGCGAGGAGATCGGGATGATCGAGCAGATGCAGCTATTGGAATTATTTGAACAGAAGATGGCTCCGATCGTCTATAATAAAGCTCTTGATGATGCAAGAGTATGGTATGGGCGGATGATGGATAATGTAGAGGCGGATTATTATGCATTATATAAAAATGAATAAAATCGTCTACAGCAATGTGGACGGAGGATTATTTTTGGATTAGAAAGGAAGGACATGGATGATAGAGGTATTGTTCGGTGATAGTGAAGCAGCTTCGATGAAAGCGGCAAAAAATAAGGTGGTAATCAGTACGGCAAACAACGGCCCGACGTCTGTGTGGATCGCCGGCAAAAAGAGGCCGCCGGAAAGGGAAGGATGCGGATGGATCGAGGGGATGTCTGATGAGGTGGTCTGTCTTGGATTTTTGCTGGATATCGGCGATATCAGGGAGGATGCGGACAGCGTATACCGCAGGAAGCTGATCTATGCCATGTACGCGCAGGGGCAGTGGGGTCAGGATGATAAGCTGGATGAAGAGCTGCGGAATGTGGGAGCATTTTACGGGGATGAGCTTGGGCGGCTTAAGCGGTTTCTTGAGGAGGGGGAGGCAGCCCGGGTGTGGTACAGCACGGCGCCTTATTCGATGTGCGGATTTTATCATCTGTGCAGTATTCTGCGGGAGTACGGCAATGAGGTCAGGGTGGTAAAGCTGCCGGAATATATCCAGAGGGGTTCGGTTATTCAGAGCTTTCATAACTGGGGAGAGGTGGCGGCGGAGGAATTCGCCGGATTTTTGTCTGAGGAACGGGCGCTTGACCGGGAAATGATACGGCTGTATGCCGGATTATGGGGTGAGCTTCGGGAGGATAACCGTCCGCTGCGCGCTGTTGTTAATGGCAGGGTAGTGGGCGTGCCGGATTCTTTTTATGATTTCCTCATCTGGAAAAGGCTTACGAAGGAGCCGGTAAAAGAGGCGAGGCTGATTGGAGATATCATGGGAAACTGCCCGATCGGTGTCGGGGACTGGTGGTACGCGAAGCGGATAGAGAAGTTTATCGGGGAAGGAAAGATCAAGGTTACAGAGGATTCTAAAAATAAGTATGCCAGGCTGATCTGTCTGAAGAGGTAGGATTTTTGAGAGAGCTTCGAGGTGGAAGGAGTGCGTGATGCGAAAGGCGATAGTTATCGGATGCCCGGGCGCGGGAAAAAGTACATTTGCAAAGCGGTTACATGAGGTGACGGGGCTGCCCCTGTATTATCTGGACATGCTGTGGCATAAGCCGGACCGGACGAATATCCTGAAAGAGGAATTCGATACGCGGCTTGGAGAGATCGTCCAAAAGGACAGATGGATCATTGACGGGAATTACCAGCGGACGCTCAAGATGCGCCTAAAAGAGTGCGACACCGTATTTCTGCTGGATTACCCGCTGGAGGTCTGCCTTGCGGGAGCAGAGTCGCGCATCGGGGTGAAGCGCGAGGACCTGCCGTGGCTGGAAACAGAGTTCGACGAGGAATTTAAGCGGTGGATCATGGGCTTCCCGGAGAATGAGCTGCCGCAGATCTATGAGCTGCTGGAGCAATATAAGGGAAAGACAGATATCGTGATCTTTCGGTCCAGGGAGGAGACGAAAAAGTACCTGGCACGACTGACATGCAATTACACCTTTGAATGAGGATAAAGCGCTAACGGATTATCTATGGCGAAAAACAGCTATTCAAGCTGGTTTTTATCTTTCACCAGTTCGATCGCTTCTTTGCCTGTCATATGCTCGATAGAAAATTCGATCATACATAAAGGCTTCCATTCTCTGGCGATTGCCTGCTTTCGGTTTGCCTCGCTATCTTTTGGATGATACTTGACTGCCAGTTTTTCGATCGCGTCTCTTATATCATCTTCATTTTCCAGTATGCGCACTTTTCCAAAAGCAATTACACTTCTAAAATACGTGGTGTATTCTTCGGGAATGATCTTGTCCTGGTCTATCACGCAAAAGGATGCTTTGCTGCATTTTCTGATCGCATCTATCTTATGGCCTGTTTTAGCGCCGTGAAAATATATCTTGGAATTATCGTATACGTAGCTGACTGGTACGGCATAGGGATAATCGTCATCTCCGGACAAAGCTAATACACCGACTGTTCCGTTGTCTAATATATCCATACTTTCCCCAGCGCTCAGAAGCTGTCTTTTTCTTCTCATTTCTCTAAACATTTCTCATCTATTCCTTTCTAAAATTCAAGATTGCCATTGGCAGGAGTCATATGATCCGCTTCTTGCTGTTTTTGCATTTTTGACCAGTTAACTAATCCATAAATATCATTGGCGAAAAACATGACAAAGCAGATCACCACTGATAAGTAGCTGATATTTGAAAATGTCGCCAATAGCCACAAGAAGATCAGGACGATATCATTCGCAGCATAAGCGGCGGCAAAAAAAGCGCTTCTTCTAAAGGTCAAGTATACGGCAAGAAAACTTGTTGTAACGGATATTGTGCTCAGTATTAAATTGGACGTATGAAAATCTGCCAATATCAAGTAAAAGATACAGGTGACCACAGCGGTCAGCAAAAGCATAAAACCAATTTCTTTTCTCTTTAGCCGGTTCACCTTTACCTCTGCCCGGTTCCCGTTATATGGATTTCTTAACCACGAAATCAATGCAAAAACAGCCATTGGCGCAGTCATTCCTAAGTAGGTGATCATCTCCCCATAGTAGGCAAAGGAAAAGGAAATCATACCGTATAAAGCGCTGAAGAGGATCATAAGGAATTGTCCAAACGGATTGCCCTTCGCGTTGAAGATCAAAGAAGTTACGCCGATCAGAGACGCGGCTAATGTCCAGTAATTTTCCCTGTCAAAAACAAAAAAGGATCCGGCGGTCAGCACAACCGAAGTGCACCACAAGAAAAGCTCCCCTTTTGTAAAATATGTCAGCAAAGCTTTTTTAGATAACATATAAATCCCTCCGTATGAATAAAAAGCACTCGTACGCACATCTTCTAAGACCTAACGATGCGCAACGAATGCTTTCGCATATCTACCCGGTGGCAGAGTAACTATTTTCTGTAGTTTAGCGTATTTTCATGGTAAAGTCAATAGTTTCATAAAAACTTCCGGCCAAATATCCGGTCCATTTGGAGAGCGCAGCAGCTTCAGTAAAATGTACTTGTTCACCTCGAAATTCGCTGGTATACTGTATCTATAAACTGTTTACAAAGTCAGATCCCATCGGTGATAAGTAGGAGGAACCATTATGCGAAGAAGCTGCGAGGTGCTTTCGCGAAATGGATCGATAACGGGCACAATGATTTTAATGATAGAAATACTTGCATATTGCAGATCAGGCTGACCGACGGACTTCTTTTGTCTCATGGGACGCGGTATGAAATTGATTTTGCGGAACATATTTTGGAACATTGAACATTTCGAAGGCTGAATATACGGGCGGTAAATGCATGATACAGAAGGGAGGCGGAGTCCGAACATATCCCGCTGTCAGACCTTGCCTGCGGGAATGTGTTCTTGAAGGGCGGGAGCCCGGGGCATGTAGTCCTTGTAGCGGATGTCTGTGAGAATGAAGAGGGACAGAAAGCGTTCCTTCTGGCGCAGAGGTATATGCCGGCGCAGGAATTCCATCTGCTCAAAAATCCGCTGCATGATGAGGATCCGTGGTATTATGAGCGAGAGGTGGAATATCCGTTTGTGACGCCGGAGTATACCTTTCCTGAGGGAAGCCTGAAAAGGCTTAATTATCAGAGATAGGAAGAGAATGTCAGTGAAATGGTACGCTACACTAATTCTTTCCAGAAAAAGCCTTTGTCGTAGATCATATAGCCGTGGGCGGACCCGTCCTTTGGGATGGAGACTGAACCCGGATTCATATAGGTGTATGTGCCCATATCCTTATTTGCCGGTATATGGGTATGCCCGTTCAGGAGGATATCGCCGCTTTTCAAGGGCGGCGGGCACTGTGGGTTGTGGTGGTGGCCGTGGGATGCGAAGATTGTCTGGCCGTCAAGCTCAAGGAGACAATAGTCGGCGAGGATGGGAAACTCAAGTACCATCTGGTCAACTTCTGTGTCGCAGTTCCCGCGGACGCAGAGAAGCTTTTGCTTCATGGGATTGAGCATGGCGATGACTTCTTTGGGATCGTAATCCTTCGGAAGATCGTTTCTGGGACCGTGGTACAGGATATCGCCCAGAAGGAGAAGACGGTCTGCGTTCTCTTTTTGGAATGCGCCGATCATTTTCCGGCAGTAATAAGAAGAGCCGTGGATATCAGATGCGATCATTAATTTCATAGGTGTTGCCTCCGGATCTGTAGTATTTTGACGTTACTGGCTGCATAATGGACAGTAACAGTTTAATTATATCCAGAATAACATAGGGAGAAGAAAATAACAATCTGGGATCTGTCCTAAAACGTGTAAAACAGGGGCAGCTTTAAATTTTATTCGTCTCGTAATATCTGTGGAGATGATTCTAGCTAGTTTATTCTATATAGTCGATATATTTTGTCGTAATTTCCCTTAAATTTGGTTACAAAGTTTTTGTCGTTTATTATTGGTTTGCTGTAGCATGCCTGACATAATCCGGATTATTACCTGGTCGATTGTAATTAAAAAAGAGACAGGTATACAGTTTGATTCCTTTTGTGTTTTTCTGCCATCTATTTGTTTTTTGAAAAGTTCGCTAGGAATTCTTTTTTATATTGACGAAAACGTAGGGGATAATGGTTCGGATAAAATATTTTCATGAACAATTGATAGTGGAGAAAGAGAGATGGGAAAATTAAGGAAGTGGGTAATTTCTGCAATCGTATTTATTTTAATTGGCATAATACTATTTTTGAATATTTCTGATATTTTACGGAGAAAATCGGGCGGTGAAACAGATATGATTCATTCTTTTTACGAAATAGAGAGGGATACAATAGACGTTCTCTGCTTGGGAAGTAGTCAAGGATACTCTGCTATTCAGCCGAATATATTGTAGAATGAGTTTGGACAGACTTCATATGTGATGTGCAGTCAGAAGCAAAGTATAGCCAGTTCATATTATTTGCTAAAAGAAGCTTTAAATTATCAAAAGCCAAAAATTCTTTTGTTGGAGTCGTATTATTTTTATTTTGACAGAAAATATATGGAAGAAGCTTCTTTGAGAATGGGATTCGATGGTATGCGGATGGGACGTGTGAAGTGGGAGATGGTTCATGATTTTTTAGATGAGCTTTCGATAAAAGAAAAATTGTCATTCTATTTACCGTTTTTGGAATATCATAGCAGATGGGAGTTTTTAAAAATGAGGATTTCCATTCTAAAACATATTTGAAAGGTTCTATTTTGGATTTTACTGTATATGAGATGGAAGATCCAGAATTGCTGGATGAGGGACGAAAATTACCAGATATTGCGTGCCAATATTTCGAAAAAATAATATCGACTTGCGAAGATAATGATATCTAGCTCATTCTTTATGCTGCCCCGTTTGGGTATCCAGACACAGGCTCCGGCATTTGATATAGTTCTTCCGGTTGGAATTTCGTTTTATACTTTTCAGGCATTAAGCTATACGATGGACGTATAAGAAAAGAAATCTATGCGGAGCACAATTTTTTAAAATATGCGCTGTTTGTGTCATTCTTTCCACAGTTAGTTGCAGGTCCTATCGAGCGTTCTAAAAACCTGTTGGTTCAGATTAATAGGAAACATGAATTTGATTTTGAACGTGTCCGGAGCGGATTGTTGCTAATGCTTTATGGATATTTCCAAAAGGATTTTGTAAACCTTCAAATTCCAGTTGACAAAACCCGCAGAATCCTTTAGACTTTCAATAAATATATAAAGGCTTTGAAAAGAATAAGTAGCAGTCCCTACACCCATACAGAGAGCTGCCGGGCGGTGAGAGGCGCATGAAGGAAGAGGCTTGTGAATACATCTTGGAGCTGCACACTGAAAATGCATGGATTACCATATGGTGTCCATATACATGAGTAAGCTGTGACGTGGCGGCATACGTTACAATGCCAGAGCTGTATATCTGCAGCTTACGAAGGCCGGCAGTGCGAATTGCCGGTGAAAAAGGTGGTACCGCGAATGGAATTTCGCCCTTGTCTGTGCAGACAGGGGTGTTTTTTTCGTTTACTGAAAAATATGTAAAAAGGAGAGATGAAAGTATGGGAATCTATGAGGAATTACAGGCGAGGGGTCTGATCGCACAGGTGACAGACGAGGAGCTGATCAGAGACCTGGTCAACAATGGGAAGGCGACATTTTACATCGGGTTTGACCCGACGGCGGACAGTCTCCACGTCGGCCACTTTATGGCGCTCTGCCTGATGAAGCGGCTGCAGGAGGCGGGGAATAAGCCGATTGCGCTGATCGGCGGCGGCACGGCCATGATCGGTGATCCGTCAGGCAGAAGCGACATGCGTCAGATGATGACGACAGAGACCATCCAGCACAACTGCGACTGCTTTAAAAGGCAGATGAGCCGTTTCATCGATTTTTCCGAAGGGAAAGCGCTGATGGTAAATAATGCAGACTGGCTGCTTGGCTTGAATTACATCGAGGTGCTCCGGGAGGTCGGTTCGCATTTCAGTGTGAACCGTATGCTTACGGCGGAGTGCTATAAGCAGAGGATGGAGAAGGGGCTTAGCTTCCTTGAATTTAACTACATGATCATGCAGAGCTACGATTTTTACATGCTGTTCCAGAAATACGGCTGCAATCTCCAGTTCGGCGGCGACGACCAGTGGAGCAACATGCTTGGAGGCACGGAGCTTATCCGCCGCAAGCTGGGAAAGGACGCGAGCGCTATGACCATCACTCTCCTTCTGAATTCTGAAGGCAAGAAGATGGGCAAGACCCAGAGCGGAGCCGTGTGGCTTGACCCGGAGAAGACTTCGCCGTTTGAGTTCTACCAGTACTGGAGAAATGTGGCGGACGCAGATGTCCTGAAGTGTATCCGTATGCTGACCTTCCTGCCTCTGGAGGAGATCGACAAGATGGATGCCTGGGAAGGCGCGCAGCTTAATCAGGCGAAGGAGATCCTGGCGTACGAGCTTACTAAGCTGGTTCACGGAGAGGAAGAGGCGGATAAAGCGCAGTCGGCGGCCAAAGCCCTTTTCAGCCAGGGAAATGCGGCGGATATGCCAAAGACCACCCTTTCTGCTGAGGATTTGGACGATGGCGCCGTCGATATCCTGTCCATGCTTGTGAAATCTGGGCTTGTCCCATCTCGCTCTGAGGCGCGGCGCGCGGTGCAGCAGGGCGGTGTGACTGTGGATGGAGAGAAGGTGGAGGACATTTACAAATCCTACACGAGAAAGGAACTGTCAGGCGAAGGGCTTGTCCTGAAGAGAGGAAAGAAGAAATTCTGTAAAATATTAATGCAGTAGCTGGATAAGGGTGATCGATATGAGATGTATACATTGTGACCGCGAGATACCGGATGATTCCGTGTTCTGTCCTTACTGCGGGCAGGACGTGGAGGAGGATTCTCTGGATGAGCTGCAGGACCAGCTCCTGAGGCAGCTTTCAAGGGAGGTTACAGGAGAGCTTCCGTCTGCATCCTGGGACAGAGAGGAGAGGCAGGAGTATATGCGTGGGCGGCGGCCGAAGCAGTCGAAAAGATATCTTGGAGTGATCGGGCTGGTCGTAGCCGTTATGGCAGTTTTCATCATAGCCATCTGGATGGTATTCACGACTATGGATGCCAACGAAAGGCGGCTTCGGGAGGAGCGGGAGCAGGCGGTCAGGGAGCGGCAGGAAGCCGAGCTTGAGGCAAAGAACAAGCCGAAGGACAGAGATGAAGACGCCGGAGAGACAGGGGCGGACGATGACGGGGAAGAGATTAAGATGTCATTTGTCAGCGAGCCGGATGATTTTGGAGAGTATTACAAGCTGCCTGTTAAGGATGCGGCGGCAAGCTCTGTGATCTCCCAGGAGGGGACGGATAACGGCGCGAGAAAAGCTGTGGACGGCAATGAGAAAACCTCCTGGCAGGAGGGCGTGTCCGGGGACGGCATCGGTGAAAGCCTGCATGTTGAGCTGGAAAAAGCATATAATGTAAAATATATGTCCTTTCAGCTTGGCAACTGGAACTCCTGGGAATATTATGACGGGAACAACAGGCCAAGGGAGCTTGAGATCACGGTGGGTGACGTGAACCAGACCATCACATTCCCGGACGGAAAGACGGAATACTGGGTAGAATTTTCTAAAGAGTGCCTGGCATCAGAGGTAGATGTGGTGATAAGATCCGTCTATGAAGGAAGTCAGTGGGATGATACCTGCATCGCGGAAATCGGGGTGTATGGGAGAGGAAACTAATAGCAGATAATATATGCGAAAAGCCGCTGCCCTAGTTGGGTGGCGGCTTTTCATGTCCTGTGCTGCCTGCATAAGGGAGCGCATCTTATTTTTCCCAACAGGCGAAAAGGTTGCGTGAGATCTCGCTGGCGGCTTCTTTTAACACTGGTACATACTCCAGTAGATCATCGGTATCCTGAATGCCGATAAAGCCGCTAAAGGAAAGCGCGGCGATAATCGTGCCCTCGTGGTCACGCACCGCAACGGAGATACAGCTTCCATTTTCTGAGGACTCCATGTGGTCCAGCGCATACTTTTGTTTTGCAATAGCGCGTAGTTCCTGCCAGAACTTATCCGGGTCTGTGATCGTGTAAGGCGTCAGCGGAACCATCGTACAAGATTCGATGATATGGCTTGCCAGAATAATTGGAAGCTCGGACAGGAGGATCTTACCGCCTGCACATGCGTAAAAGGGAAGGATGGAATTTACTGGTGGGACATAATCAACTAAATTTTTTGTGCGCGACTGTTGTAGTATATAGCAGTTGTCAATCTCCCTGACGATCAGATTCATAGCGCGATCGTATTTTTGCGTATACTTGTTCATGGTAAGAGCGGCCACTTCTTTGAGGGCAAGGTAGAGGTTGTTTTTTTCTGTCATAAAACTTAATTTCTGGCCGGTAATGTATCGGTCATCATTACACTGGTAAATCCATCCGTTTGTTTCTAATGTTTTTAATATTCGGAAAGCGGTTGAAGGACTTAAGGAACATTGCTTTGCAATATCATTTACTCCAATAGGAATAGGGCTGATACGCAGAGTGTCTAATACATTCAAAGCACGGTCTACCATTTTGATCGTTTCAGTATTTTGTTTTTCCATACTATGCCTCCATTAATAATTGGAAATATTATTCCATGATTAAATAAATATTTACATATTTAAAAATATACCATTTTATAAGAAATATGTCAATAAACAGAGCGGAAAAGTAGTTGGCAAGATGATAATGAAAAATAGAAATTAGTATGAATGATAAAATAAGGAATAAATATTCCGAAAATTGCCAAAAAATCAAGGAACGCATAGCGTTTCAAGGTAATAATATACAAAATATTTTGAAAAATTTAGAAATAATATAAAAAGAGTACAAAAAAATAAGAATAAAAAGGATTGACATATGTGGAATAATGTTGTATGCTCTAAATAAGGAATAACTATTCCAATAAAGATAAAAAGAAATCTAATACAAAAAACTGTATAGGATATTTACTGAAAATATTTGTTGGAATAAATATTCAAAAAAGTGAAAAGGAGAAAGAAAAAATGACAAGAGAGAAACTGACAGGTATCTATATTCCGGTAATTACACCCTTTAATAAGGATGAATCCATTAATTTTCAGGGAATTAAAGAGGTGGCAAAATTTTTGGGAGACAATGGTGTTACGGGTATTATTCCTTCTGGTTCTACAGGGGAGATGATTGCACTTACAAAGGAGGAGCAGATTGCGGTCAATAAGGCATACATTGAGGCGGGACATGAAAATGGGCTAAAAATAGTAGCGTCTACAGGTGCATACCGTACAATGGATGTTGTTGAGATGTCAAAAGCGGCGGAAAGCGACGGAGCAGACGGGATCATGGCTGTCACTCCGTGGTATATGGGGCCGAATGAGAAAGAGCTATTTGGGCATTATAAGGCTGTACATGATGCGATCAATATTCCGGTCATGCTGTATCATAATCCTTATTATTCTACAGTATTGATGAGCGATGAATTTATGGCGAAGCTTTACAATGAGGGATGTATCGATGCGGTGAAAGAACGTCAGGCAGATGTTTACCGTCAGCAGAATCTCAGAAGACTTACGGATGATAATTTTGCGGTGTTCTATGGTTATGATGTATGTCCGGTAGAATGTCTCACCTGCTGGACGGATGGCTGGGTTTGCGGAACAGGCAACTTATTCCCGAAGGAGAATACAAAGGTATATACGCTTGCTGCGGCTAAGGAGACTGCAAAAGCGATGGAAGCGCAGGAAAAGGAGGTATGGCCGTATCTTCACCTGTTCTCGGAGGCTGATTCTAACGGAGATATTCTGTGGCTCCAGATTATTAAAGAAGGCTTAAAACTTAGAGGAGTCGATGCTGGATATTGCCGCAGGCCTGTATTATCAGAGCTGCCGGAAGAGACGATGAATCGGCTTAAGGATACACTAAAACATTATGGATATCTTGCATAGCAGAAAGATATCTGTTTGTACGAAAAAGGGGGCGGACAAATGGGAGAAAGACATTTTGATGTTATCGTTGCCGGAGGAGGAACGGCTGGTGTGATCGCGGGACTTGCGGCGGCAAGAGAGGGAGCGCAGACTTTGATCATTGAGAAGAATAGATGCCTTGGGGGTCAGTTTACTTCTGGTATGCAGGGCGCATGGGTCGGATTCAGCGACAAATTAAAACGTTGTGTAGGCGGGATGACCTGGGAGCTTAGGAATATTTTAAACGAGCATCATGGAATCGTAGACAAGGATCCGGACAAGGATGTATGTTATCTGTACGATACAGAACTGGCTAAGGTAGTGCTGGACGAACTGGCCAAAAATGAGCCGAACCTTACGGTTTATCTGAATACCCAGATTGCGGATGTGCTCAAGGAAGGAGAGAGGGTTACCGGTCTTACGGTTCTTTCGGAGATGCGGCTTGTAAATGTATACGGAAAAGTAGTGATTGACTGTACCGGAGATGCGGCAGTAAGCGCGAAAGCGGGTGCAGAATTTGCCATTCGGGAGGAACGTGAGATTCAGCCGATGACACTGATCGGGAAGATGGCCGGTGTAGACATGGATAAGGTCAGTCAGTATTATAAAGAAAATCCGCCGGTAGAGGATACGATGATGCCTCCCGCATGGCATGATTTCAAAAGCTTTCCGGGGATGATGCATTTTGGCCTGAAAGACGAGTTAAAGGACGCAAAGCTTCCTGAGGATAAAGAATATCTGCGTCAATGGCTTGGCATCTTTACATCTACGCCTAATCCTGGTGAGATGACGATCAACTGTTCCGGTGCGTTGGAGGCAGACAGTACGAAAGGCTTTGAGACAAGGACCGAGCAGGAGAATTTTTCGCAGAAATGTCTGTATGATGTTGCGTGGGCGATGAAAAAATATATTCCTGGCTTTGAAAATTCTTATCTGACAGCGATAGCTTCTATGCTTGGCGTGAGGGAAAGCCGGAGAGTGATCTGCGATTATGAAGTGAAATTTGATGACTTTTTAAATGCGGCAGAATTTCCGGATAGTATAGGAAGGGGAGCTATGCCTGCCGGCTTTCATACACCTGAGGGGGAGACGATGTGTGTCTACGATCTTGAACCCGGAAGGTCGATGACGATTCCATACCGCTGTATGGTGGTCAAGGGAAAGGAAAATCTTCTGGTTGCAGGCCGGTGTGCTTCTTATGAAATAGAGGTTGCAAACTGTATCCGCTGTATGCCGCAGTGCATGGTCATGGGTGAAGCAGCAGGGATCGCTGCGGCCTTGGCGGTGAAAGAACAGGTAACTGTCCGTAATGTAGACGTGAAAGCGCTTCAGGAAAAGCTTCTGGAACACGGTGGGATTCTATAGGGTGCGTGATGAGAAGGAGAGAGGGTTATGATAAAAAAATGGTTGTCGGTTATGCTTGCAATGATACTTGTATTGTTGCTTGCGGCGTGTGGATCGTCTAAGGATGAAGCAGCGGATACAGAGAACGGGCGAGAGGACGTTTCCGGGTCTTACGAAGGAGAAAAGTTGATAATCTGGACCAACCTTACTGCAGACGCGCAGTATGATGTGCTGAATAAACAGTTCGCGGAGCTTGCTGATGAGATGGGGGTTGAGGTTTCTGTAGAGAAGGTAGCGTTTAACGAAATGTATGAAAAGCTTTCAACGGCTGCAACTTCGGGGGAGGTGCCGGATATTATGCATACTAATTTTGGTGGTACGGCTTACCTTTATGCGGCAAAGAGCATTATGCCTATGGATGATATCATCAATAGAATAGGAGCAGATGATTTTTCTGAGGCATATAAGACAGTGCTTACCGGAAGTGACGGACAGATCTATGGCCTGCCTGATTGGGCGATGCATACTTCGGTATGGTACCGCAAGGATATTTTTGAGGATAATGAGATAGAGATTCCGGGAACCTGGGAGGATTTTCTCGCAGCGGCAGAAAAAGTGAATACTAAGGACGTATCAGGCTTTGCCGTTCCGCTGGACGGTGTTCAGGTGGCGGCGCAGACGTTGTATGAAATAATGTGTTCAGCCGGGGTATATTTTATGGATCCGGAAACAGGAGAATATTGCTTTGATCAGAAAAAGGATGAGGCGGTAAAAGTTATTGAGTATCTGGTGTCCTTATATAAAAACGCATCACCGGCGGGTTCCCTTACATGGTCTTGGGGCGATTACCGCAACGCGCTTTCTGTTACAGGCACCTGTGCGATGACTTTAGATATGGGTGCAGTAATCGGAAATGCACAGGAAAATAATCCAGATATGACAGGGAAGCTTGGGTGCTTTGATTTTCCGGGCGTTGACGGCAAAAAGGAAGCGTCCTTCGGTTCGGGATACTGCTTTGTAGCATCTCCACAGGAAGGAGTCAGAAATACACTTGTGTCGGATTTTCTGACCGCTCTTTACACGCCGGAGCGTGCAGCAGAGCGTGCGCTTTCCAGGCCGATGTTCGCATTTCCATCCTATATCCCATCTTTTGATCTATATCGGGAAAGTGATAAGGTGGCTGAATTTAAGGAAGAAGTGGATTATATTTTTGACCAATTTGAGAATGGCAACTGGTATTGGTATGGCATGGAAGCAGGATTGTCCAGCATGTCCGCATATATAGAATCGACGACGATTTTCGGGGAGGCGCTCCAGGGGGCTTGTGATGGGACTTATAGTGCTGAAGAGGCTTATGATCTGATCAATGAAGATCTGATGGCATTTGCAGCGTCCATGTAGAGCCGTATGCGGGCAGAAAAATGATTAATGGGAGGTATGGTATGAGCTCAGATATAAGAGTGAAAAAGAAGCATGTTGTTAATGGCTACAGAAAGAAGCACAGTATGATTGGGTTGGCTTTTTCGATACCGGTTATTATATTTTTGCTGGTGTTTGTCCTCTACCCGGTTGTTTATAATATTTGGCTGAGCTTTACCAATGCCTCTCTCATGACAGGTACAAGTGAATTTGTCGGTATTGACAATTATGTAAGGATTTTTAGTAACAAATTATTCAAGAAATATTTTTGGAATACGTGTGTGTGGACGTTTTGGTCTGTATTGGGGCAGCTGCTTTTGGGGCTTGGGCTTGCACTTTTGATCAGCAGGCCCATGAGAGGCGGGACGGCACTGCGCAGTTTCCTTCTGATTCCCTATGTTGTTCCGGCAGTGGCGCTGGCGTTGGTGACAAAGTGGATCATGAACAGTGATTATGGCATCGTAAGCTACTGGATGCAGCAGGCAGGGGTTTTGGATGGACGGCAGTCGCTGCTTGCCCTTCAGGGTCCGGCGATGTGGGTAGTCATTCTTTTAAATATCTGGCGGTCCTATCCGTTCCCTATGCTTATCTACTGGGCTGCGATAAAGGGGATTGACAGGGAGGTTATGGAGGCGGCAGCAGTAGACGGGGCATCTAAATGGAGAACATTTCTTCACATTACATTGCCGGAGCTTAAAAATACTACTATCGTCCTGGCGGTGCTTAGAGTGATATGGACGGCTACCTATTATGACTTGATCTATATGGTTACAGGCGGCGGGCCAGCTGGTTCGACGACACATCTTCCGATACTGATCTATCAGTCTTCCTTCGGTTCGTTCCAGATAGGATATGCTTCGGCGATTTCTATGATTCTGGGTGTGCTGATGTTTATCTGTATTATTTTCTATGTGTCCAAGTCAGATGCGGCGGACAGTTAGGAGGAGCGGGATGAAGAAAGCAAAGACGAAGAAGTATGCTTCAAATATTTTAATAGCTGTTTTAATTATTGCCTGTATTTTTATGGTGGGGTTTCCCATTGCGTGGATGGCGCTAAGTTCTGTCAAACCGGGCGTGGAGCTTTTCACGATCCCTCCGAGGATATTTCCGCAGAATTGGTCGCTTGAGTGGTATAAACAGGCGCTGGCTAATGAAAACGTAATTCATTATTTCTTTAACAGCCTGTTTATTGCGTCTACAGTGATGATCATAGATATGGTGATTGGCAGTATGACGGCCTACAGCCTTACGCGGTTCAGTTTCCGTGGACGCAGGTTCATCTTAATGTGCGTGCTTGCAGCCTATTGTGTTCCGCCGATTATGCTGATGCTTCCTATGTACAGAATCATGAATATGCTGCAGCTCTCCGGCTCCCATGCAGGCGTGATCATCGGTCATCTGACAGTGACGCTTCCATTTTCTGTCTGGCTTATGGTTTCGTTTTTTAAAAAACTGCCGCAGGGGATTGACGAGGCGGCTGTTATGGATGGGGCAAATGAGTGGCAGGTATTTATAAAGGTAGATTTGCCGTTATGTATTCCAGGTGTTTTAAGTACAGGGATTATGGCATTTATCATGTCATGGAATGAATTCCTGCTTTCAAGTGTTCTTGTGAATAAAGAGAGTATGAAGACTCTGACAGTAGGGATTGCAAATTACATCAGCTCTACGCATATTGACTGGGGAATTATCATGTCCCTTGGAACGATTACAACCTTGCCGGTTATTGTGCTGTTCGCGATGGTACAGAAATATTTTGTGGAAGGGATGACCGCGGGGGCAGTCAAAGGATAGAAGAAAAATATTGCTGCACTGCTTTTTCTGTGTTAAAGTATTGATTAAACGAAGCTGGATGCTAGCGGCACAGGGAATGCCTGCGGCATGACAGCTGCGGGATAATAAAGGCGGTCAGGCAGAATATGGCAAGACATAGAAGCAGACAGAGAATAAAGCGGAGAAAAAGGCGGAATAGAGGAGCCTGGTTCTGTACGGGAATCATGTTCCTCATTCTTGTGGGAATTCTGCTTTTTCGCGGCGGGGATATTGGGAAGGGCGGCAAAGACCACGCGGCTTTCGGGCGGGAAGCATCTGAGGCAGGAGGCGGCAGCAGTCCTGCAGAGAAGAGAGAGGACGCGGCAACAGAAGCAGCGGAAGCGGGTGCCCCGGTGTATCTTGAAAGTATCGCTGACATCGATCCGGGAACAGTGCTTGATGCCGGAGAGATCGACCTTGCGCGGGCGGCAGAATATTTTACCGTCAGCAAGATCAGTGATGACATTTTCCAGTATATCCATGGCAAGTCGTATGTCGAGAACGACAAGATCCGGCTGGATGACCTCAGGTATCTGAAGGTTCTGCATTATAATTATGACCACGAGATCCAGGTGGGGGAGCTGATCGTGAATAGAAAAATCGCGAAAGACTGCAGAAAGGTTTTCCGGGAGCTGTTTTCAGAGGAGTATGAGATTGCGTCGATATATCTGATCGACAGATTCTGGACAGGAGACAGCGTGGATTCGGATACTAATTCCATTGAGCATAACAATACTTCTGCGTTCAATTACCGGGTCGTGCCGAACACAGACCGGCTCTCTAATCACGCGGCGGGCTTTGCTATCGACATCAACCCGCTGCAGAATCCGTATGTGAAATACAACAGTGACGGCAGCTTTGCCAAGTATTACAAGGATATGGAAAAGTATACCGACCGTGAACAGAAGGGAAAGCACATGATTACTCATGACGATATCTGCTATCAGGTATTTGCAAAGCATGGATTTACGTGGGGCGGCGACTGGAACAATTCAAAGGATTACCAGCATTTTGAGAAAAAAGAAGAGTAGGCAGGCGCGGCGGCGAAAAGTGTATAGATCTGTGAGACAGAAAAAAGTGGCGCCGCTCCATAGATGATCGATCGTCTATGGAGCGGCGCCACTTTAAACAGGATAAAATTAAAGCTTTTCGCCTGTCAGCATCTCGTATCCCTGGAGATATTTGCCGATCGTCTTCTCCACGATATCCTCCGGCAGCGTCCAGTCATTGTCCGGATTGTCCTTCAGCCAGTCTCTTGCGAACTGCTTGTCAAAGGACGGCTGGCCGTGTCCCGGCTCATATCCGTCGGCAGGCCAGAAACGGGAGCTGTCCGGCGTCAGCATCTCGTCGCCGATCACGATATTGCCGTTCTCGTCGAGGCCGAACTCGAATTTGGTGTCGGCGATGATAATCCCTTTGCTTAAGGCATAATCCGCACATTTTTTATAGAGAGCGAGAGTGTAGTCGCGAAGCTTCGCGGCGTACTCTTCCCCTTTCCCTGGAAAATATTTCTCGAGGTGGGCGATGCTCTGCTCGTAGGAAATGTTCTCGTCATGGTCGCCGATCTCTGCCTTCGTGGAAGGCGTGTAGATCGGCTCCGGAAGCTTGTCGGATTCTTTAAGCCCTTCCGGGAGCGTAATCTGGCACACTGTTCCGTCCTTTTTGTAGCTTGCCCAGCCGCTGCCGGTGATGTAGCCACGCACGATACACTCGATCGGCAGCATCTTTAGCTTTTTGCACATCATACTGTTGCCGTCAAACTGCGGCTGGCGGAAGAATTCCGGCATATCCTTCACATCTACGGAAATCATATGGTTAGGCAGGATATCCTTTGTCATATCAAACCAGAATTTGGACATCTGGGTAAGGACGGTACCCTTCTTTGCCACAACATTTTTCAAGATCACGTCAAAACAGCTTATACGGTCAGTGGCGACCATGATCAGGCTGTCGCCGTTATCGTAAATCTCACGGACCTTTCCTTCTTTTATCGGTTTCATCTCATACACCTCACTAAGTAATTTTATCTTTTTAGACAGATAAACAAATTTTAGCTTAAAAATCGTATTATTTCAAGGTTTTATCAGGTTTTCTTTGGGAAAATGCGTTTGAGCAGTGCGCCCGCCATATCTGCCGCTTAATGTACACCCATATTTTTCAATGCCTCGATAAATTCCATATCGTCAGCCTTGAGCCTGACGTTGGAACAGTAGTTTTTTCCCTCGGGGGTAGTGATATTGATCTCGATGACCGAGCCTTCTTTCAGTGCGTCCTGAGACACCGCTTTAAGAAACATCGGGAATTTGGGGTGGTTGGCCCGGAAACGGCCCATGCCGGATCTGAGCTGCTGCAGCAGGGCAAGCTGGTTAAAATTCATATTCATCGGTGAAGTTCTCCTTGCAGATTTGGATTCATCGGATCACAATGCTGGTTCAAAATTTGGATCCTGATATATTTTAGTATACCGCATCATTTGACGAATGGTGAATGATACAGTACACTATACCATGATAACGTACATAATGGAATTAGTCAAAAGCTTTAGGAGAATGTGTGATGGATTTACAATATGCAAAACGGCAGTTTGAACAGTATCTTGATAATTATGACAGGGCAGACGATAAGGTGCGGCTGAAGATCGTCCATACCTACGGCGTGACAGAGTGCAGCCGCCAGATCACCGGGCGCATGGGGCTTTGTGAGGAGGACAGGGAGCTTGCGCAGCTTATCGGCCTACTGCATGATATCGGGCGATTCGAGCAGATAAAACGCTTTGACAGCTTTGAGTCGGACGTCATGGATCACGCGGCGTTCGGGGTGCGGATTCTTTTTGAAGAGGGTATGATCCGGCAATTTGTGAAGGAGGAGGCGTGGGATGATATTATCCGCACGGCGATCGCCAGGCACAGCGACTTTAAGCTTCAGGGAGTCAGCGGCGAGAGGGCGCTGCTTCATGCGAAGATCATCCGGGACGCGGATAAACTGGATAACTGCCGGGTGAAGATCGTGGATTCTGTGGAAACCATCATCGGAGTGACGGCGGAGGAAGTGGGCAGGGATCAGATCAGTCCGGAGGTGATGGAGCAGTTTTTGAGAAAAGAATCCATCTTGTCCTCTGCGAGAAAGACGAAGATGGATTACTGGCTTTCTTATCTGGCATATTTCTTTGATATTAATTTTAGTGAGACGCTGGATATCATACGGGAGAAAAGGTATGCGGAGCGGATTATAGACCGGATTCCTTATTCTGATCCGAAGACGGCCGGGGAGATGGAGAAGGTCAGGAAGATGCTTGGGGTGTATATTGGGGAAAAATGAGAAAAAAGGATTGACAACAGGCAGAAGCTTTAGTATAATGCCATTGTTGGAGAAATACTCAAGAGGCTGAAGAGGCGCCCCTGCTAAGGGTGTAGGTCGGGTGACCGGCGCGAGGGTTCAAATCCCTCTTTCTCCGCTCATAATTTTAACGGATAGAAGCCTTGGCGGCCGCCAGGGTTTCTTTTTATTCCATGACATTCCATAAGAAAACCCTTGACGAGCCGGCAGTTTTTACCTATAATAATATCCACAAGAAAAAACGCAGACGAAGACAGTAGGCTATATTCAAACGGCACAGCGAGCCGGGGACGGTGTGAGCCCGGTGCTAGTAGGGTGTATCTGAATATCACTTCCGAGTTGCAGTTTTCGAACGTCTTAGGAGGTTAGTAGGAGCTGACGGAGTCCCGCCGTTATACGGGAGACATATGATGGTATGTTTAGGTGGTTGATAAACAGGAGCGCAGCTTTTGTCCTATACAGGGCAGGAGCTTTTTTTGTTTTAAAGGAACTGTTTTCAGGAGACACATTTATTAAGAAGGAGGATTACCATGTACAAAAAAGTTTCGACAGACTTGAATTTTGTAGACAGGGAAAAGGCCGTCTTAAAATTCTGGGAGGACAATAAGATCTTCGAGAAGAGCATGAAGGAAAAGGACGGCAATGACATCTATACGTTTTATGACGGGCCGCCGACAGCCAACGGCAAGCCTCACATCGGACACGTGCTGACCCGCGTGATCAAGGATATGATTCCGAGATACCGCACCATGAAAGGCTATCAGGTGCCGAGAAAGGCAGGATGGGATACCCACGGCCTTCCGGTAGAGCTTGAGGTGGAAAAGGCGCTGGGGCTTGACGGCAAGGAGCAGATCGAAGAGTATGGCTTAGAGCCGTTTATCGACAAATGCAAGGAAAGCGTATGGAAGTACAAGGGCATGTGGGAGGATTTCTCCGGTACGGTAGGCTTCTGGGCGGATATGGACGATCCGTATGTGACCTACCACAATGATTATATCGAGTCCGAGTGGTGGGCGCTTAAGAAGATCTGGGATAAGGGACTGCTTTATAAAGGCTTCAAGATCGTGCCCTACTGCCCGCGCTGCGGTACGCCGCTTTCTGCCCAGGAGGTGGCGCAGGGGTACAAGGATGTAAAGGAACGCTCTGCGATCGTGCGTTTTAAGGCGGCAGGAGAGGATGCCTATCTTCTGGCCTGGACGACCACGCCGTGGACCCTTCCTTCGAACTTAGGGTTATGTGTGAACCCCAAGGAGACGTATGCTAAGGTAAAATGTATCGACGGCAACACTTATTATATGGCAGAGGCGCTTCTTGACACCGTGCTTTCTCCTCTGGCGAAGGACGGGGAAGCGGCCTACGAGGTGCTTGAGACTTATACCGGTAAGGAATTAGAGTACAAGGAATACGAGCCTCTCTACCAGTGCGCGGCGGACGGTATCGAGAACCAGCACAAGAAGGCGTTCTACGTGACCTGCGACGATTATGTAACGCTGACAGACGGTACAGGAGTCGTACACATCGCGCCGGCCTTTGGCGAGGATGATGCGAAGGTATGCCGCAAATACGATATGCCTTTCGTACAGCTTGTAGACGAGAAGGGCAATATGGCAGAATCTACGCCGTTTGCCGGATTATTTGTAAAAAAAGCTGACCCGGAGGTGCTTAAAGATCTAGAGGAGCGGGGGCTTCTTTTTGAAGCGCCGAACTTCGAGCACAGCTATCCTCACTGCTGGCGATGCGACACGCCGCTCATCTACTATGCCCGCGAATCATGGTTTATTAAGATGACGGCGGTAAAGGACGATCTGATCGCCAATAACAATACGATCAACTGGATCCCGGAGAGCATCGGCAAAGGCCGCTTCGGAGATTGGCTGGAGAATGTGCAGGATTGGGGCATCAGCCGTAACCGCTACTGGGGTACTCCGCTGAATATCTGGGAGTGCGAGTGCGGGCATCAGCATTCGGTGGGAAGCATCGAAGAATTAAAGTCGATGTCCGGCAACTGCCCGGAGGATATCGAGCTTCACCGCCCGTATATTGATGAGGTGACGATTTGCTGCCCGAAGTGCGGCAAAGAGATGCACCGTGTGCCGGAGGTTATCGACTGCTGGTTTGATTCCGGGGCCATGCCTTTTGCGCAGCATCATTATCCCTTCGAGAACCAGGACGTGTTTGAACAGCAGTTCCCGGCGGACTTTATTTCCGAGGCGGTAGACCAGACAAGAGGATGGTTCTACTCGCTGCTTGCGATCTCTACGCTTATTTTCAACAAGGCTCCGTATAAGAACGTTATCGTTCTGGGGCATGTGCAGGACGAGAAGGGGCAGAAGATGAGCAAGTCCAAGGGAAATGCAGTGGATCCTTTTAAAGCGCTGGAAGAATTCGGCGCAGACGCTATCCGCTGGTATTTCTACGTGAACAGCGCGCCGTGGCTGCCCAACCGTTTCCACGATAAGGCAGTAGTGGAAGGACAGCGCAAGTTCATGGGTACATTGTGGAACACCTATGCATTTTTCGTACTGTACGCGAATATTGATCATTTTGACGCAACAAAATATACGTTAGTTTATGATAAATTGTCCGTAATGGATAAATGGCTCCTCTCTAAGCTGAACACCCTGGTGAAAGAGGTGGACGAAGATCTTGGCGGTTACCGGATCCCGGAGGCGGCAAGGGCGCTGCAGGATTTCGTGGATGATATGAGCAACTGGTATGTCAGAAGAAGCCGTGAGCGCTTCTGGGCGAAGGGGATGGAGCAGGATAAGATCAACGCTTATCTGACGCTTTATACGGCGCTTGTTGTCTGCAGCAAGACAGCGGCTCCGCTCATCCCGTTCATGACGGAGGATATTTACCAGAATCTGGTGAGAAGTATCGATAAGTGCGCGCCGGAGAGCATCCATCTGTGCAGCTTCCCAAAGGCGGAAGAAAGCTTCATCGACAAGGAGCTGGAGGCGGACATGGACAATGTGCTCAAGCTTGTCGTCATGGGCCGCGCCTGCAGGAATACGGCGAACATCAAGAACCGTCAGCCGATCGGGCAGATGTACGTGAAGGCAGACTTCTGCCTGCCGAAGTTCTACGAGGATATCGTTGCGGATGAGCTGAATGTGAAAACTGTAACATTTACACAAGAAGTAAGAGATTTCACCTCCTATTCTTTTAAACCTCAACTAAAGACAGTGGGGCCAAAATATGGTAAAATGTTAGGAGGAATCAAAGCAGTGCTCAGTGAGATAGACGGCAATGCAGCTATGGATGAGCTGAACGCTGCAGGTGCATTGAAGCTAGAGGTGAACGGGCAGGAGATCACCCTGTTCAGGGAGGATCTGCTGATCGAGTCCGCGCAGACAGAAGGGTATGTATCTGAGAATGATAATGGAATCACGGTTGTCCTGGATACGAATCTGTCTGATGAGCTTTTAGAGGAAGGCTTTGTGAGAGAGATCATCAGCAAGGTCCAGACGATGCGCAAGGAGGCTGGTTTTGAGGTTATGGATAAGATTGCTGTAACTTACGAAGGAACCGAGAAGGCCAGAGCGGTATTTGCCGGCCATGCAGCGGCTATCGGCGAGGAGACACTGGCGGTTTCTGTTGAGGAGAAGACTCCGGCAGGATACGTAAAGGAATGGAAGATCAACGGAGAAAAAGTTACACTGGGTGTAGAAAGGATTTAGGCAGATGAATTCAAGATTTAGCAAATCAATATTTAAGAGAGATGTGCGGGAGAATGTCAGAAGGTTGTTCCGCAAGGAATTAGATGAGGCAAATCCGCAGGAGAAGTTCCAGGCGGTGTCCTACGCGGTGAAGGAAGCGATCATTGACGACTGGATCGCGACGCAGAGACAGTTCGACAAGGATGACCCGAAGATCGTATACTATATGTCCATGGAATTTTTAATGGGGCGCGCCCTTGGAAATAATCTGATTAATATGACCGCATATAGCGAGGTGGCAGAAGCGCTGGAGGAGCTGGGGATAGATCTCAATGTGCTCGAGGATGAGGAGCCAGATCCAGCTCTTGGAAACGGAGGCTTAGGACGTCTGGCCGCATGTTTCCTTGATTCACTGGCTTCTCTCGGCTATGCGGCTTACGGCTGCGGCATCCGTTACCGCTATGGGATGTTTAAGCAGATGATCAAAGACGGGTATCAGGTAGAAGTGCCGGATAATTGGCTGATAAACGGCAACCCCTTTGAGCTTCGCAGACCCGAGTATGCCAAGGAGATCCGCTTCGGCGGCAATATCCGCGTAGAGTATGACGAGACGGGAAAGACGGTATTTAAGCAGGAGAACTATGAGTCCGTGCGTGCCGTTCCGTATGATTACCCGATCGTGGGATACAATAATAATCAGGTAAATACGCTGCGGATCTGGGACGCAGAGCCGATCGTGGACTTCCAGCTTGAGTCCTTTGACCGGGGCGATTACCACAAAGCGGTTGAGCAGCAGAACCTTGCCAAGAATATCGTAGAGGTGCTTTATCCGAATGATAACCACTATGCCGGAAAGGAGCTGCGCCTGAAACAGCAGTATTTCTTCGTATCCGCAAGTCTGCAGGCAGCAGTTGCAAAATATATGAGAAGCCATGACGACGTGAGAAAGCTTTACGAGAAGGCGACCTTCCAGATGAATGATACGCATCCGACGGTTGCGGTAGCAGAGCTGATGAGGATCCTTCTCGATGACTACCAGCTTGGATGGAATGAGGCGTGGGAGGTTACGACGAAAGCCTGCGCTTACACGAACCATACCATTATGGCGGAGGCTCTTGAGAAATGGCCCATCGACCTGTTCTCAAAGCTGCTTCCGCGTGTGTATCAGATCATCCAGGAGATTGACCGCCGCTTTATTATCCGGGTACGCGAGATGTATCCGGGCGACGAGGAGAAGGTCAGGATGATGGGAATCTTGCGCGACGGCCAGGTGAAGATGGCGCATCTTGCTATCGTTGCGGGCTATTCGGTAAATGGCGTGGCAAGACTTCACACAGAGATTCTTAAGAAACGCGAACTGAAGGATTTCTACGAGATGATGCCGGAGAAGTTCAACAATAAGACCAACGGTATTACCCAGAGACGTTTCCTCATGCACGGCAACCCGCTGCTTGCTGAGTGGGTGACAAAGAAGCTGTGCACCAAAGACTGGGTGACAGACCTTACTCTGATGGAGGGGCTTAAGAAATATGCAGATGATGCGACATCCCTCAAGGAATTTATGGCGATCAAGCGCAAGAATAAAGAGCGTCTTGCAGCGTATATTATGGAGCATAACGGGATCGAGGTCGATCCGGATTCTATCTTTGACGTACAGGTAAAGCGGCTTCATGAGTACAAGAGACAGTTCCTTAACATCATGCATGTCATGTATCTGTATAATAAGATCAAGAGCCATCCGGAGATGAGCTTTTATCCGAGGACATTTATCTTCGGCGCGAAGGCTTCGGCTGGTTATGTCCGCGCGAAGGGGATCATCAAGCTCATTAACTCTGTGGCAGACGTGGTGAACAATGACCGCAGCATCAACGGGAAGCTTAAGGTCGTATTTATCGAAGATTACCGTGTGTCTATTGCAGAGTGGATCTTTGCGGCGGCGGATGTGAGCGAGCAGATCTCTACGGCATCCAAGGAAGCTTCGGGTACAGGTAATATGAAGTTCATGCTGAATGGCGCGCCGACGCTGGGAACGATGGACGGCGCCAACGTTGAGATCGTAGAAGAAGTAGGCGAGGAGAATGCATTTATCTTCGGTATGAGCTCTGATGAGGTCATGGGATACGAGAAGAACGGCGGCTACAATCCGTACGACATCTACAACAGTGACGAGGAGATCCGCCGCGTAGTGAACCAGCTTGTAGACGGCACCTATGCAGAGGGCGATCCGGAGAGATACCGCGATCTGTATAACAGCCTGCTGACGAAGAAGGGAAGCGACCGGCCGGATATGTACTTTATCCTGAAGGATTTCCGCTCTTATGCAGAGGCTCAGGAGAAGGTGGAAGAGGCTTATAAGGATGAGGAGAGATGGGCGAAGATGGCGCTTCTTAACACGGCCTGCTGCGGCAAATTCTCCTCTGACCGGACGATTGAGGAATATGTGGAAGATATCTGGAAACTGGATAAGATCAAGGTTGAAGACAGACAGACTCAGGAATCCAGCATTTTTCCGATATAGATGAATAAAAGCAGCGGCCCTCTCATACAGTAATGTATGGGAGGGCTTTTTATGCGGCAGAAATTCAAGCAATTCGGGTATTATCTGATCATCATCGTATTATTGCCTTATGTGATAACGGTATTTATAAATGGGCCAAGCATAGCGACATCGTCCCATGTAGACGGGACATATGTGAAGGTCCGGCTCGGCGAGAGCCAGGCATTGGACGGGGAGAGGGGGGAGCTTAAGGAGGCGGAGAGCGCCGGGGATGACGGTGATAGCGGTTCGGATACAGAAGGCGGCATTGCCGAGCTTCCCATCGAAGATTACTGTATAGGGATTATGGCGAAGGAAGTATTGCCGGACTATGACAAGGAGATGCTTAAGGCGCAGGCAATCCTTGTGCGGACGGATGTTTACCGCAGGATTGAGAAAGAGGGCAGCGATATGGTGCTGGAGGATTCCTTCTGGACACAGAAGGAGATGGAGAAGGCGTGGGGGGTGAGCAGGTATTCCCGCTACTACAACAAGCTCAGAAGCGCGTGGAGGGATACGGAAGGACAGGTGCTTATGTATGACGGTAAGCCTGCGATGACACCATTTTTCCGGCTAAGCAACGGGAGCACCAGGGACGGGAAAGAGGTGCTGGGGAAAGGGTATCCGTATCTTAAGATTACCGAGTGCCCCTTTGATATCGAGGCGGAGGAGCAGATCCAGACGGTGACCTTAGAGGATATGGACGCGGAGGTGGAAAAATGCGACACTGCCGGGTACGTGCTCAGTGTGCGGGTAGGCAAGGAGAAGGTAAGCGGCGAGGAATTCCGGACCAATTACCATCTCGCGTCAAGCTGCTTTACCCTGCAGAAGTATAACGGGAAGCTCAGGATCACGACGAGAGGCGTAGGACACGGCTTGGGTATGAGCCAGAATACGGCAAATGAGCTGGCGAAGGCCGGGCGGAATTATGAGGAGATACTGGAAGAGTTCTTTACGGATACCGAGATAAAGGAGGTGACAGATATCGTATCGGCAGACCGGAGGTAAAGGAGCGGTTATCGGCTGCGGTATGAACAGCCTTTTCATCAAACTTAGAATTAATTGTATTTATAAGAATAAGTCAGCCGCTATCTGGCAAAAATAGAGTCAGAGGTGGTGATTAATATGAATGAAAGGCAACAAACTCCAAGATTTAAGCCGAAACGAAAAAACAGAGGGGCAGCCGTCGCTGCAGTGCTGTGCTTCACAGCAGCAATTGCAATTGTGGGAACATATACGTTTAAGGACTACAGAGAATCGCAGCGGGAAATCGAACAGATGGAGCTGTCGCAGGCAAAAACGGAGGAACAGAGAGAAAAGACTGAGGATTCGAAGCCGACCAACACGGATCTGATCATCAATGAGAAGGAAGACGATACTCTGGCCAAGGTGGCAGAGGCAGCTTCTGAGAAAGAGACAGAGACAGAAGAAGAGGAAGAACCGGAAGCTTCTCAGGCGGAGAGTACTGAGCAGACTGCCGGCAAGAGCAATGCCGTGAATTTTGCCGGGGACAGCAAGCTTCTGTGGCCGGTGGAAGGGACGCTCCTGATGAATTACAGTATGGACAAGACGGTATACTTCTCCACTCTGGACCAGTTTAAGTACAATCCTGCGCTGGTGATCGCCGGGGAGAAGGGCGATCAGGTGATCTCTTCCGCGCCGGGAATCGTAAAATCTATCGACAAGACGGCAGAGACCGGAACGACGATCAATGTTGATATCGGCGGGGGGTACGAGCTGTTCTACGGCCAGTTAAATGACGTGAAGGTTAAGACGGGGGATTATGTGGACAGCAAGTCCGTGCTCGGATATGTGGGAGATCCGACGATCTATTACAGCGTAGAGGGCTGCAATGTATATTTTGAGATGAGAAAAGACGGACAGCCGGTTAATCCGATGGATTATCTGGTAGAGTAAAATGAAGAGAAGAAGCAAAAAGTGTTACTGTTCGCGGGTCAGGAATGCGCACTGGCTGCGCATTCCGTGAGAACATGATGAAGGAGAGAGGGGCGGCTTTTGCGCAGCAAAACCGGGAATGCCCAGCGAATCACTGCGATGAGCGTCCTTTAAGCCGTGAATAGTAAAAAAGTAGCAGTCTGGCGGCATACCGGGCTGTTATTTTTTCGCCGGATATTCTATAATGATATGGAAGGCTTAAGGATGTAAAGACAGCAGGTGAGAATATGAATTATACCTATATCGTAGAGTGCAGGGACAAAAGTCTGTACACAGGCTGGACGGCGGATCTTAAGAAGCGTATAGAAGTACATAACTCGGGGAAAGGGGCGAAATATACCAGGAGCCGACGTCCAGTGAAGCTGGTATATGCAGAGGAGCACACGACGAAAAGCGAGGCGATGAAGCGGGAATATGCGATAAAGCGTATGACCAGGCAGGAGAAATTGAAGCTGATCAAAAAAGGAAGCTGCCCTGAGTAGGACGCTTCTTTTTTTGAACAACGGTATTTTCAGTGATAAGGGAATTAAAGCTATCATTTATGGGTCAGGAAGGTGTACATGCTGCTCGTTCCGTGAGAAAAAGATACAGGAATTAAAGAACGAACACATACATGACAACAAAATGGCACGCGCTGCCACCCATGACAAACAGGTGGAAGATCTCGTGGCTTCCGAAGTTTTTGTGCTTTAGATTGAAGATCGGGAGCTTGAGTGCATAGATGACGCCTCCTGCCGTATAGATGACGCCTCCTGCAAGCAGCCAGAGGAACGCCGCTGCTGACATGGAATTTAGAATCTGTGTAAAAGCCAGGACACAGGTCCATCCCATACCGATATACAGTACAGAGGAAACCCATCTTGGGCAGTATACCCAGAATGCTTTGATCAGGATGCCGACGACGGCAAAGCTCCACACGACCGTCAGAAGGAAAAGCCCTCTCCTGCCGCCCAATACGAGCAGGCAGATGGGTGTGTAGCTGCCGGCGATCAGAATGCTGATCATCATGTGGTCGATCTTTTTTAGTATCGTGTTGACCTGCTCTGAACGGTTGAAGGTATGATAAGTAGTGCTTGCTGCATACAATAAGATCAGGCTCGCCGCATATATGATGATAGAGACCAGATAGATACGTCCCGGCTCGTGAGCGGCCTTGATGATAAGCGGAACTGCTGCGAATATGGCCATGAGCATTCCAATAAAATGAGTGATTGCGCTTCCGGGATCCTTTACATAACGGTTGATAGTATCTGACATGTGATACACCTCCTTGTAAATATGATAATAACAACATGTAGTTTTTAAAACTATATTAGATATATATTCATATTATACCCAAAAGACAAAAAAAGCAAGCACTAATTCGGTTTTAATGCTTGCTCTGCTATTATCATTATCATTATTATTGCTATTGTTCATGCCGTGACAAGTAGTATTATATTATTCCTGGTTTTCAGAAGACCCTGATTTGTTCAAAGCTTCGTCCTGCAGCTTGTCGAACATTTCCATGCACTCATCCACTGTGGAGCCGTTCAGGAGCTCCCGCACGATCAGGCACGTATTGCCCCATTGTTCTACATTCATACCTGCGTTGGAACCCAGTACGTAGATGTTCTCTTTTATCCGGTCGTTCAGCGGCTTTAATGCAGGGATACAGTCCACTTCCACATTTTTCGACGGGGAGATAACCTTGTTGGTCTCGGTGTATAATTGGAGCGCCTCGTCGGACAGGATGATATCCAGAACGCTTAATGTGTCGTCGATATGATCTGAGCCTGCGCAAATCCCGTAACCGGTTATGGATACGACAGGCATCTGGCCAAGCTTGCTTGGGAAGCCGATGACCTGTAGGTTAAAGTCTGGCTTTCCGTAAGCGGTCTCTGCGTTGGCCGCGCCCCAGTATGCCATTACGATCGGCGTCTTCTGGGCTAAGAAGTCAGGGCCTTCCCCCTCTATGGCTTCGTAAGTATAAGCGGTTTTAGCGTCGATATAGCCTTTGTCCATCATTTCCTTTAGAAATTCAAAGCCGGGGCGCATATAATCACTGTACCTTGCTTCGCCCGTGTTGAGGGCAGCGATCTCAGCATCCGTATCTTCGCCGTTATACAGGTCTGCATAGCCCTGGGCGAGGACGAAGTTTTCCAGCCACCAGCGGTTTGCGCCGACGGGCGTCTCGATGCCGTTCTCCTTAAATACCCTGCAGCATTCCAGGAACTCCTCCGGCGTGTTGGGAAGCTTTAGATCATATTTGTCAAACATATCCTTGTTGACAAACAAGCCGTTGGCTACGACTTCCTGAGGTATGGCGACCAGCTTTCCGTCAATGGTATTGGCTGCCTTCACGACGTCCCTCAGATTGTTCACGCAGTCAAGGCCGGATAAGTCCAGGAGCCTGCCTTCTGAACCTAAAATCTGTATCGTATCCGAATTCAGCAGATAGAGATCGTCCATATCGTTGCGCACTCTGTCGAGAGTTACATCGTCATATGACTTTTCCTGATAATTTTCCGCTGTGTAGGTTCTGTATTCAACGGTCAGCCCAAGCTTTTCTTCCGCCATCTCTATCGTCTGGTCAAAGGCATTGCGCGCCGCATTGGTGGCGTTGGGCTTGGATTTCTCCATAGGGCCGAAAAGGTTGATGAATTTTTTTTCTTCTTTATCATTTTGTATGAGATTCTCGCTGGTGTCGGGAGTATGGCTGCAGGCCGCTAAGCCGAAGGTCATCACGGCCGCTAAAATAGCTGCTGATATTCTTTTGCGGTTTTTTGCTGTATTTCCTTTCATGTCATGCTCCTTTCTTATGATGGCTGATTTTTGCTGACGTATTGTTTTACGGTCTTTTTTAATAATCCCATATCAATCGGCTTGGCGATGTGGACGTTCATGCCTGCATTCAGGGCGTCTTTGACATCCTCGGCAAAAGCGTTGGCTGTCATGGCGATGATCGGGATGTCTGCCGCGTCCGCCCGTTCTAATGCCCGGATTCTTCTCGATGCTTCATAACCGTTCATGACCGGCATCTGGACGTCCATCAGGATAGCGTCAAATTCGCCCGCAGCAGCGCCGGCAAAACGTTCCAATGCGAGTTGTCCGTTTTCCACAATCTCACAGACAGCGCCTTCGAGGTCTAAAAGTTCGGAGAGGATCTCGGCATTTATATCATTGTCCTCTGCGACGAGGAAGCGAAGACCGTTGAGACAGCTATCCGAAGCTGTCTCCGGTATGTGGTTTTTATGGCTCTGGTCTTTACGCAGCTTAAGAAGCGCTTCTTTAAATGCGGATACGAAAAATGGCTTTGCAAGGAATCCCGTATTTTCCATGGAATAAGCCTCATCCTGGACTTCGTCCCCGTCGTAAGCGGTAAGAAACAGGATGGGGACAGTTTCGGGGATGATCCCGCGGAGTTTCTTTGCCGTCTCAATCCCGTCCATCTCCGGCATTTTCCAGTCCAGCAGGATGACGTCATAACCCCCATCGTTGTCGCAGGAAGCCTGCGCCATGGCGATGGCCTCTTTACCGGAGAGGGCGGTATCTACCGGGATGTCCGTATCCTTCATCAGTGTCTGGACGCTCTTTAAGATCTCGATATCATCATCTACGGCAAGAATCCGGGAAAGGCCGCTGTCAGCCCAGAACTGCTCGTCAGACAGCCCGCTCGGTATGCGAAGCTCCAGATCTACGCGGAAAAGGGTACCCTTGTTAACTTCGCTGGAAACGTCGATCGTTCCGCCCATCAGTTCAACGATATTCTTTGTGATCGCCATGCCGAGCCCAGTGCCCTGGACCTTGTTGGTCGTGCTGTTCTCCGCCCGGGTAAATGCGTCAAATATAGTCTCCAAATATTCTGGCGTCATGCCGTAGCCATTGTCCTCGACCTCAATCCGGATGTGCTCAAACTGACCGGAACGTTGTTCGACTCCGATGATCCTGAACCAGATGCTGCCGCGCTCCTGCGTGTACTTTACGGAATTAGAGAGCAGGTTGATTAGGATCTGGTTGATCCTTGTCTCGTCGCCTACCAGGTACTCATGCTTGATATCGGTCACCGAGACATAGAAATTCTGTGCTTTTTCCTTGGCCATAGGACGGATGATGGCATCCACGGAAGATACCAGGCTGCTCAGCGTGAATTCGCCGGTAGTAAGAACGACCTTGCCGCTCTCAATCTTGGATACATCTAACACGTCGTTAATCAGGCTTAAAAGATGCTGGCCCGATGAGGTTATCTTTTTCGTATAATCCCTGACCTTGGCCGGGTTATCCGCGTCCTTGGCAAGCAATGTGGTGAATCCGAGAATCGCATTCATCGGGGTGCGGATGTCGTGGGACATATTGGAGAGGAATGTGGTCTTGGATTTACTTGCGATCTGGGCAGCCTGCAGCGCTTCTGCAAGTTGCTTATTGTGAATCTCCCTTTCGGCTTCGCGCTCTTTCCGGAGCTTTTCGTCTTCCTGCCTGCTGAAATAGTACAGTATGCAGCAGAGGAGGAAAGCGGCCAGCATGACGATTACGACGATAAAAATGTTCTGGTTTACCGAACGCCCTTCCTGCTGGATCGCCTCGATCGGCACATATCCGATAAGATAGATCGCCCCGTCGTTCACGGCCCACATGTATATTAGGGAATTCCGGTTCCGGATATCATGGTAGAACAAGATATCGCTTCCGCTTTCAACACTCTCTGACACTTCTTTCTGGAGATTCTCCTCAAGGATATTATTGGCCCGGTAAAAATCGGCAAGATTCAGATGTCCTGCATCCCGTTCGCCTATGCCTGTCGGCTTTAACACAAGCCGCTGGCTTTTGGTGTCCATAATATAGAGCTGGGCGTGGTTATCATAAAAGCCGTCTGGCAGCGCCTCCTCGAAGGAGTCGAAGGTATACTCCACATAAAGCGTGGCAATCTCCCGGTCATCTTTGATGACCGGACACTTCATCGTGTATGCCCATGTCCCCATACTATTGAGGTAAGACTGGGAGAGGGGCATGTTATTGACTGTCTTTCCAAAAGAAAAATCAAGCTCATCCTCGGTAAATATTTCCCCAAGGCTGGAGATACCTTCCGTCTCCCCAGAAAGGATGAGAGACAGTTTGGCCAGTGTGTGGTTGTTCTTATAGGAACGGATGAACTCATAGGGATCATCGGAGGATGCGATCTCCTGGGCGATGAGTAACTGGAACTCCGTTTCCTTGATTAAGATGGATTCAATCGTATTTTTGATCAGGCCGAGGCTGGCGCTTAAGTTATGGATCGCAGAGGTGGACATCTCTGCAGAAATCTTTCTGGCAACAGATAATACAATAAGTCCTAATATACAAAAAACTAATATAATGGAAAGAAACAAGGTGTTTCTCCGATTTCTTTTTGGCATCTTTTTCATATCGCTCTCCATCCTATTGTGATTTTTGTTACATATAATAAATTATACCACGTTCTCAGCAAATGTTATAGATAGGAAATAAAAAAACAGAGAGGTTTTTACGCTCTCTGTTTTCCGTCCATTTATTTACTTTATAGGAAAAATAAACAGAAATTTATCGAACATATGGGCATGGCGGATCATTTTGTAATGCTTTTGCGGTATGTGCTGGATGAGGCGTTCAATGAATTCCATAACTGGAATGGTTCCTTCCACATATGCATCGTCTTCATGGCGGTTGTAATGGAAAGTAACAAAGTCTCCATCATATTTATCGGTCCTGGAGGTGGCAATGACAGGACGTCCAAGATATCGGCCGATATATTTTATGGCAGTTTCGGGAGTGCATTTGCTGGGTTTGACGTATACCAGGTTCTGTGATGTTTGCGTCAATCAGGCTGGAATGGTATCTCGCCCGTCTTGGGGCTGCGCCCTTGTCGCTTTTTTGTACTTCCACATTCAGCTCCGCTCCGGTATCATTAATGGCAAATATATCGAGCCTTGCTGAGCGCCCCTGGAGATTCTTTATATTATATTGGGAATGTACTTCGGTTACTTTCAGATTATCTTTCTCTAATATGATACGCAGTAACAGCTCCACACGTTCAATATCTTCAAACACTTTTGTGCAAAAATCATCGTCCAGTAACCGGAAGTTCTTCAGGCGCTTAAGAGCTTTCTCGTGCTTCTGGCTGTATTGGAATTCATTGGAGACATCCAGTGTGTTGCCAGTCCCTTCCAAGTTTAAAATGGGTACGGCAGACATTTCCTGCACTTCATCAAAAATAATAAGTGTCTTCTCAGGATCAATTTTAAAGCCCACTTCAATTACCAATATTTCGATAATTCTGTTAATATCAAACGCTTCCCGAAAATCTCCTTCATCCTCTCATTCCCATCCATACTGATATAAGCGCTTATTTCATAATATTTCTTACCAAACTCTTTCATAATCCATGTTTTCCTACCTGTCGTGCCCCTCGTAGTATCAATGGTTTTCAGTTGACTCAATATTTCCATAATTCTAACTGTTTTATTGCTTCCCTATACATATGCATCACCCACATACGCATTTTATATGTTCTCTATAATACCCCTTTTTCCCTTTTTATACAATTGGAATCACATTATTCAAATAGCTTTTTAAAGAAATGTTAAAAAGCGGAAGAGGTTATATCCTCCGCTTCCCATCCATCATCTTACAATATATCACTGCCACAATCGTGCTCACCGCCGTAGCCACAATCCCCGGCCCCACGACCGCTGCCGGGTTCACGCTCCCGTACTGGCTTCGAAACGGTTGTGTCAAGCTAAGACTAAAAAATTGTTCTCCTATTTGTCTAATTAGTTTCCATTATCATAACAGCATTCCGGCTCTTCACGAAGAAGCGATTCATCTTTTGTAGATACTAAGTATCGAAATTTATAATATCTTAGGTTGGTGAATAATAATATAAATATGCTTGTCCTTCATCTTTTCTTCATAAATGCTCTTAAAATTACAAGGGTTATCAATCAATTTTTCTTTATCATATATGAAAAAATAAATATTTTTTGCGCTATAATGTACCATATCCGCTTCTATTTCCTCGACCAGCTTCTTCAATACCATTCCTTTTCTCGTGCACTTTACTTCAATAGTATTTTCCGAATCCAACAAAATATCCGACCTGACTGTACCATATCCCGTATCCTCATTTACCTCTGCTCTTGCCATTGGATAGAGTGGTTTAAGATATGCATACAACAAATGTTGGACATCGTACTCATTTTTTATTCTTAATCCTTCTAACTGCTCTTTTTGAATCCCTCCTTTTTTATGAAGTCTCCTTTCGAAAAGATTTTCCAAAAAAAGATAAAAGTTTTCCAGTACATCCAAAAGCAATCTGCCGTTTTCATTTACATTCATAATCTCATTCATGTACTCTATTACTCTCTTTTTGGCTTCAAGCATCTTTTCTTTTGTATCTTTATCAGAATATTCATTTGGGAGATAGTAGGCCCTTCTTTCCAAATCAATTAAATATTGCGAATCCATTCCTGTTCTTTTCATCTGCTCTCTTAAAGCGCTTGTCGCGGCTTGAAATGACTGACTGTCCTTTGCGCACACCAATCTTTCCATAGCTTGTTGTATACTACCGGAATTACTAAACATCTTTATTTCCGCCCCCTCCCCAGCGTAAATAGAACAAAAATAAAGGGTCTAAAATATACAATACTCCTTCCTTCCAATCAAGAACTTTGAATATATCCTCCCGGCCATCCAATAATTCCTGTAGCTTAACCAAACTTTCTTTTATAGCTTGCGGAGTAGGTTTTTTACAATCATCAGCAATCAAACAATAAATACGCTCTTTAACATCCTCAAATTCCAATTTCATAATAGGTGGATTTTCTGCAATGGATTTTACAATCAATTCATAAATATCATAATCCTTCCCATTATCTGCTCGAAATCTGTTTCTGCTTTTTCCTCTCATGTTTGGCCCCTTTTGCATCAGGGATACCACATCACCATATTCAAAATTTGCAGTTGTATATCGATATGCAATTTTCAAAATTTCCGGTTTTACACACCAATCATCTCTACCTGACATTTCCAAAATCGTACAGATATTTAAGCAGATGTACTGCATCAACTGCGGAGAAGATAAACTTTCTATCGCAATCTGCGTTGCAACATCTTCTTCAATCTGTACACCCAATTTTTTAAATCCTATTTTTGCAATTTCCTTTAGATCATTTACTTCCCATGATTCCATATTGATCATGCTTAATCGTCCTGAAAGGTCTGCGTTCCTGCGGATTGCTTCATCTGCCCTGTGGGGCAAAGAAACAACAATTGCCTTAAATCCTCTTCGGATTGCATCTTTCAGCTGCTGTGCAATCTGCATCCGTTTCTCTTCCGGCGCGTAATGGAAATCATCGATAACCAAAACCAAATTTTCTTTTTTGTAGTATTCTATAATTTTATCTTTTGTCAAAGAATAGGTTTCTTTTTTCGAATATTTATCTCTGGTATCAGCAATCATTTTCTCTGAAGAAAACTCTCCCTCATAAGCCAAACCAACTTTTGCGGCAACCACTTTCCAAAAATCTATCTCTAAACTAAAATCTGCTCCTGAGACTTCCACAATCTTTTCAAATCCTATAACCTTTTCGCACAGAATCGTTTTTCCCATCTTAGAAGGGCCTACCAAAGAAGTCAAAAAACCGGACACCTTTATTGCCTGCATTAAACGAAATTCATATGGCAGATCTGAAACCGTAGATTTACGTGATATATAAGTATATTCAGGAAATGCCCCTGGTCTGAACACATCTTCCGCCTTTAATCCCATTATCAGCCTCTCCTTTTTCCTTTTTATTTATTATACTACTTATATACTATATTTAAACCCTTTTTATCCGATTTAACACATTTTTATCAGTTTTATACGTAACAACTCATTCTTATTACAAAAACGGAGAGCGCTACACTCTCCGCTTCCCATCCATCATTTTGCAATATAAAACTGCCACAATCGTACTCACCGCCGTAGCCACGATCCCCGGCCCCACGATCGCCGTCGGGTTCACGCTCCCGTACTGACTCCGATACGCGATTACATTCACTGGAATCAACTGTAAGGAGGAAATATTGATAATCAAAAATGTACACATCTCATTACTGGCAATTCCTTTCTTCCTCACCGGTCCCGGAAGTCTGCCATGTCTCCTGTCCTCTTCCAGCTTAGAAAGTTCCTCCATCGCCCGTAATCCCGCAGGTGTCGCTGCCCATCCAAGCCCCAGTACATTGGCGATGATATTCGTCGTGATATGCTCCTCCGCCGAATGCCCGCAGGGAAGGTTCGGAAAGAGAAAACGGATCAGAGGGCGGATCTTTTTTGAGGCGCTCTCGATGATCCCCGCATTTGCCGCGATTTCCATGAGCCCGACCCAAAACGACATCACTCCCATCATGGTAATACATAAAGCCACCGCCTCCTTCGAGGAGTCCAGCGCGGCATTGGTGATATCCGGCATCCGTCCGGTGAATGCCGCGAATATGATTCCGACGAGTATCATTCCCGCCCATAGATAGTTCAGCATAAGTTTCCCTTTGTAAAGCTCCTTTAGATTAACATATGCAGGCGGCTTACAGCTTATTCGTTTCATCTCCCAGCCGCCGCCATACCGTTATCATCATGGTGGTAAAGCATGCGGTGCCGCCGATAAGGTTGGAGATGGGCTCCGCTAAAAATACTCCGTCAGTGCCCAAATTGCCGACGGCAGGAAGGCAGAGGGTAAGCGGGATCACGATGACAGCCTTGCGCAGCAGGGAGAAAAATACCGCCTGCCTTGATTTTCCCAGGGCTACAAATGCAGACTGCCCGGAGAACTGCAGCGCCATCAGGAAGATCCCGAAAAAGTACAGGTGCATGGCGGGGACACCCTCCCGCAAAAGCTCCTTCCCGCTGCTGAAAGGCCGGATGAAAAGCTGCGGAAAGAAAAAGATGAGCGCCCACATCACAAAGGTAAATACAATGGAGAATATAGTGGTCAGCTTTATGGCTGACTTCACCCGGCCATATTTTTTCGCTCCGTAATTAAAGCTCATAACAGGCTGCGCGCCGTTGGAAAGCCCGGTCACCGGGATAGTGACGACTTCGCGGACAGAATTGATGACCGTCATGATCCCGACATAGAGGTCGCCGCCATAGCGCTGGAGCGTGGCGTTGCAAATAATCTGGACAGAGCCATTAGTGACGGCCATGACAAAGCCGGACAGGCCAAGAGCCGTTATTTCTTTTATCAGGGGAAGACAGGGCGCCATACTCCTTGCGGTCAGCCTGATTGGCGCCCTTGGCCCTGTAAGGAAACGGAGCACCCACAGGGCAGAGATTCCCTGTGAGATGATCGTTGCCAGAGCCGCGCCCCGCACGCCCATGTGAAAGGAGAAGATAAAGAGCGGGTCCAGCAGGAGATTAAGCATAGCCCCAATGGAGACAGTGAGCATCCCGGTGACGCCGAATCCCTGTGCATTGATAAAGTTGTTCATGCCAAGGCTGATCATGACAAACAGAGTGCCGAGAAGGTAGAGTGTGACATAGGCGTCCGCATAGGGGTATGTAATATCGCTTGCCCCAAACAGGTATAAAAGAGGTTTTCGGAACAGGCAGCAGGCAGCAGACAGGGCGGTACCGGAGATGAGCAGCATGGAAAAGGAATTTCCCATGATCCTTTCCGCTTTTTTGGGTTCGTTAGCGCCTCTTGCGATGGAAAATAAAGGGGCGCCGCCCATGCCGAACAGATTGGCAAATGCCATGATGACCGTAATGACCGGCAGTGTCAGGCCGATGCCGGTCAGAGCGTCCGTGGAGGTACCTGGAATATGGCCGATGTAGGCGCGGTCCACCACATTGTAAAGCACATTGATCAGCTGCGCCAGCGTCATGGGAATCGCCAGGCGCAGGATATTGGCCGCCACACTCCCCTGTCCGAAATCTCTCTTTGTATCAGTAAAATGTTTCATCGTTCTGCCATCACCGTTTCATTGAAAATTAATTTTAAGGAAAGCAACTGCTCAGAAATAACCACTAAACAGTTCCTTATCAGTATAAAATGCCGGCCGTTTATTTTCAACCTCCGTGAGACAAACAGGTGAAATAAACGCAAAACACAGCTCATATAATGGAAAATAGATTTTATGCGGAAATGAGGCGGTTTCGTGAAAATATTGCTGTATATCGCAGACCTTATCGTGCCGATGGTGATTTTTCTGGTAGTCAGCTACGGCGTACTGATGAAGGTAAATGTCTATGATTCCTTTATCAAAGGAGCGAAGGACGGATTTTTCACCGTGATTAAGATCATGCCTACGCTGATCGGGCTTATGGTGGCGGTGGGGATCTTAAGAGCGTCGGGGTTCCTGGATTATCTGTCAGGGCTGATCGGAGGCGTGATGAAGTACGTTGGCTTCCCCAGTGAGCTTGTGCCCCTTACCGTGGTCAAGATGTTCTCGTCTTCGGCGGCGACAGGGCTGCTTCTTGATGCCTTTAAAGAATACGGTACGGATTCTTACATCGGGCTGGTGGCGTCCATCAGCATGTCGTGCACGGAGACCATATTTTACACCATGAGCGTGTATTTTATGACGGCAAAGGTGAGAAAGACGAGGTACACGCTGACAGGAGCGATGCTAGCTACCTTCGCAGGCCTTGTGGCAAGCGCAGTGCTTGCAGGATCGATGTGAGCAATGTGCCAGGGAATAGTGCCAGCAGGAGCGCAGCGAGCAGCACGGCAGGGATAGCGGCGGAAGGCGCAAAACGTGATAAAAGGCTATGGGGAGAGTTCATCCATAGCCTTTTTCTATCGCCTGTTTTAGCCTTTTTGCGCTACATCTGCCTACGGAGGATGTTGAAGGGGGCAGGCCCTGTCTCCAGCACGATCCGGTGAAAACGTTCCTGAGTGAACTTTTCGCCCCATTTTTCGATCGCATATTTCTTAAGCTCTAAAAATTCCAGGTAGCCGATATAGTATTTCAGGTAGTTTGCCGGGTCGGAGACGATCAGGCTGTAGATTTCGGAGATCGTCTGTGCGTCGGTGATCCCGTAGTCCCGGAAAAAGGATACGGTGTCCGAAACGGTCCAGCCGTCATGATGGATTCCCATGTCCGCAAGGGCATAAAGTCCTAGAAGGATGGAAGTATTTTTCTGCATGATGGTTGCCTCCGCTTTGGGGATAGGCGCGTAGTAGTAGCTTAGCATCTCACAGTAGGTCGCCCACCCTTCGGTGTAACCGCCGTAGCCGATAAGGCAGCGGATAGGGTCCGGGTTCTGGTTCATATAATAGACGTTCTGGTACAGATGCCCGGGATATCCCTCGTGGGCAAGGGTGGTAAAGAGGGACAGGTCGTCGGGAATATGTCCTGCATTGATATAGATCACATTGGACTCGGAATTGTCAATGGCAGGAATCATATAAAATGCCGGACTCAAGTATTCCTCCAGGGATTTCTGGACGTATTTTATCTGGACGTCTACGGCCGGCGGCTTCGGGAAATCGTCCTTCATCTTATTTTCCAGTGTGTTCAGGATGGACACGGGATTGGAGTCCTCGAGAATCGCGCCCTGAGAGGAGAACAGGTCTGAGGAGCGGGAGCCGGAATCCTCGGAGGAAAGGTCGGATACACCGAGCTTTGCCAGCGAGGTCTGCATAGTCCCCAGATCTTCCATGATCTGCCGTCTCACCAGCTCCTGAAGTTTGGGGATGCTGCGGTCAGAACCCGTTTCACTGGCGGCTGTAAGCTCATAATATTTCTGGCCGCCCGGGAGATTGCACAGGCCGCCTGAGGTGGTATCATCCGAACAGTCGTCGCGCAGGTCATCAAGCCCTCTGGCCAGACTTTTATAGGCAGGAAATATGTATTTTTTTATATATTTGCTGTGAAGCCGGATGTATTTTTTCTGGTCAAAGGTCCTCTGATCTCTTTTGGGAAGTTCATCTTCAAGGGCCTCAAGCCGCTCTGCAAAGGAGGAGTAGAGATAATTGTCTTCGCCAAGCTTTACAAATGCACGGCATTCGGCGATGAGGTCGTCAAGGGAATCCTCGGACATGAAGAATCCCTTTTGGGCTCGCGCCTGTTCAAATTCAAGGATAGAATCAAAGTATGCGGGCACTTTTTTCAGCAGCTTTAAGTAAGTGTCAACATCCGAAATGCTGTAAAACTGATATTCGGACAAAATTACCGGGAGCTGCGACTGGGTACCAGTGAGGGGTGCAAGAGGCTCCTCATACAGAGAATATGGCGCAAGATCGAACGCTGTTGTATAATAATCCTCAAGGACATCATAGGTCAGCTTATTTTCTGCCGACAGCCTGCGCCGGTCGTAGGATTTCAGGAGGGCAAGGGCATTTTCGATGGAAGCACAGATTGAAGCGGTGTCGGTAGTGCAGGAGCCGATGGACACCGGGGCGTCGGTGATGCCGTACGCGGCAGGATTTTTCAGTGTGTAGTGGAGGGAGATTGTGTTGCCGGAAACCTCCTGGCAGAATAGGTTGTGGGTGTATTCCTCAAACCGCTGGTTTTCATTTTTATAAAAATGATGCACGCTGAGGACAGTGACGGACAGTACCGCAAGAAATATGGCGGCGACGGCCGCGGAGCGCTTTTTAGACATAAGAAAGCCTCGAAGTATTTTTTTAAATTTATATGCAGAAATGGGAGGAGTTATGCGGAGAGTGAAATAAGCGTTTACGCATTCCGTAAGAACATGATCCAGGAGTGAGGGGCGGCTTTTGCGCAGCAAAACTCGGAATGCCGACACGACTCGTTGCTATGAACGGCCCTTGGGCCGTGAATAGTAACGAAGAGGCAGAAATGTTGGCCAAATTTTTTCGTCCCCTCTTGACATCCCTCGGGGTTATATGCTACGATTCAAAATATCTGATTATCAGTCATTGAGTATAACAGAGAATAATACAAACGCAGTGACGAAGAGAGTATGCATATTGAAGACTTTACAGAGAAGTCCTGATTCCTTGGAGATTCAGCGGCGGACGGAGCTGCGGCGCTTATCTGAAACGTCCGTGATCATAGCCATTACGGACAGCAAGCCGGATTTGCAGCCTGCTGACAGGGAGGATGCTGAGAGGGACGAGAGGGAGATGTGCAGAAGATGGCTTCTGAGCGGTGCGGTGAACAGAGACGGGTACCTGCCGGAGGTGTTATCCGGTGTTAGCTGAAGGCGGCGAAGGCGCAGCCGGAGGATTTTCCATCCTGTAAGCCGTAATGGGTCCGCCCTTTACAGCGGCAAGATGTCGGGCGCAGCCGTGGCTGGCGGGGTGTAACCCTTGCTTTGTCTGAGCTGGACAGATCTGGCACCTGATGAGGTCTGCGCTGTAAGGCGCGGATGAATGGAAGTGGTAACACGGGTTTCTCGTCTTCCCTGATTTTATAATCGGGGAAGATTTTTTGTTGCCGGCCATGAAGGGGACAGCGCCACTCCGGGCGGGGGCGTCCTGCCGCGGGAAGAGGAATGCTGCGATGCAAGATTTTACGAAAAGGAGAGCTGAAAATATGGAAAAGAAAAAGTATTATATGACGACGGCGATCGCCTACACATCAGGTAAGCCCCATATCGGCAATACCTATGAGATCGTCCTGGCGGACGCTATCGCCAGATATAAGAGAAGTCAGGGGTATGACGTGTTCTTCCAGACCGGGACGGACGAGCACGGTCAGAAGATTGAGCTGAAGGCGCAGGAGGCGGGCATCACGCCGAAGGAGTATGTGGACAATGTAGCCGGCCAAGTGAAGGATATCTGGAATATGATGAATTCCTCCCATGACAAATTTATCCGGACTACGGATGCGGGTCATGAGCGGGAAGTGCAGAAGATCTTTAAGAAGCTTTACGAACAGGGGGACATTTACAAAGGCTCTTATGAGGGGCTTTACTGTACGCCTTGCGAGTCCTTCTGGACGGAGTCGCAGCTGGTGGACGGGAAATGCCCGGACTGCGGCCGCGAGGTGAAGCCGGCGAAGGAAGAGGCTTACTTCTTTAAGATGAGCAAATATGCGGACCGTCTGATCGAGCATATCAATACTCATCCGGAGTTTATCCAGCCGGTGTCCCGCAAAAATGAGATGATGAACAATTTCCTTCTTCCGGGCCTGCAGGATCTGTGCGTGTCCAGGACATCCTTCAAGTGGGGGATCCCGGTGGATTTTGACGACAGACATGTGGTGTATGTGTGGCTGGACGCGCTGACCAACTACATTACGGGCATCGGATATGACGCAGAAGGGGAAGGGACGGAGCAGTTTAAGAAGAACTGGCCGGCGGACCTGCATCTGATCGGGAAGGATATCATCCGCTTCCATACAATCTACTGGCCGATCTTTTTGATGGCGCTGGATCTTCCGCTGCCGAAGCAGATCTTCGGGCATCCGTGGCTTATACAGGGCGACGGGAAGATGAGCAAGTCCCGGGGAAATGTACTCTATGCGGATGAGCTTGTGGATTTCTTCGGTGTGGATGCGGTGCGTTTCTTCGTGCTCCATGAGATGCCGTTCGACAATGACGGAGTGATCTCCTGGGAGCTTCTGGTGGAGCGGATCAATTCTGAGCTTGCGAATACGCTGGGCAATCTGGTGAACCGGACGATAACCATGACGAATAAATATTTCGGCGGCACGGTGAAAGACAAGGGCGCGGTTCTTTGCGATGAAGACGGTGCGGTTGACGCTGATCTCAAGGCGGTCGTAGAGCAGACGCCTCAGGTTGTGGAGAAGAAGATGGAGAGCCTGCGTGTGGCGGATGCGATTACGGAGATCTTCAATCTGTTCAAGCGGTGCAACAAATATATTGATGAGACGATGCCCTGGGCGCTTGCCAAAGAGGAGGAGAAAAGGGACCGGCTGGAGACGGTTCTTTACAACCTTCTTGAGAGCATCAAGTCTGGAGCGAGGCAGATCGCGCCATTTATGCCGGAGACAGCGGAAAAGATCCTGGCGCAGCTTGGCGACGGCAAGGTAGTGGAGAAACCGGAGATTTTATTTGCCCGGCTTAATCTGGATGACGTGCTTAAGAAAGTAGAGGAGCTTCATCCGCCGGTAGAAGAAGCTGAAGCTGCGGCAGGTAAAGCAGCGGCAGACGGCGAAGGGGCAGCGGGAAAGGACGCAGCGGTCGATATGGAGGCGAAGCCGGAGATTACTTTCGAGGAATTTGGGAAGATGCAGTTCCAGGTGGGCGAGATCATCGCCTGCGAGGAAGTGAAGAAGTCGCGCAAGCTTCTCTGCTCCCAGGTCAAGATCGGCAGCCAGGTAAAGCAGATCGTGTCGGGGATCAAGGCTTACTATACGGCAGAGGAGATGGTTGGCAAGAAGGTGATGGTGCTTGTGAATCTGAAGCCTGCGAAGCTGGCCGGAGTGCTGTCGGAGGGTATGCTTTTGTGCGCGGAGGACGCGGACGGGAATCTGGCGCTCATGACGCCGGAGAAGGAGATGCCGGCGGGAGCGGAGATCTGCTAGTGGGATGTCCGGCAGAGGTTTCTTAGTGTTCACGGGTCAGGAATGCGCACTGGCTGCGCATTTCGGCGACGTATTTAATTTGGGTAAAAGGAGAGATGTATCATATGGAAAAAATCAGAATCGGTATTGTAGGTTATGGTAATATCGGACGCGGTGTTGAGCAGGCGGTAAAGCGCAATGCGGATATGGAATTAAAGGCGGTTTTCACAAGGAGGGATCCGGCGGCTGTCACGGTTAAGACAGAGGGCGCGGCAGTGAAGCATTTTGACGATATGGCATCCATGAAGGGAGAGATTGACGTGATGGTGCTCTGCGGCGGATCGGCTACGGATCTTCCGGTGATCGGGCCGGAGGTTGCGGCGAACTTTAATACGATTGACAGCTTTGATACCCACGCAAAGATCCCGGAGTATTTTGCAAATGTGGACAAGGCGGCGAAGGCCGGCGGCAATGTGAGCATTATCTCTGTGGGCTGGGATCCAGGGATGTTCTCTTTGAACCGGCTGTATGCGGAGTCCATCCTGGCGCAGGGAAATACCTATACGTTCTGGGGAAAGGGCGTGAGCCAGGGACACTCTGATGCCATCCGCCGCATTGACGGGGTGAAGAATGCGATCCAGTACACGGTTCCCATCGAGGAGGCGGTGAACCGGGTAAGGAGCGGCAGCGGGCCAGAACTTACTACGAGAGATAAGCACCTGAGAGAGTGCTATGTGGTTGCCGAAGACGGAGCGAACCGTGGAGCGATTGAGCAGGCGATCAAGACGATGCCGAATTATTTTGACGAGTATGATACGACGGTAACCTTTGTCACAGAGGAAGAATTGAAGGAAAACCACAGTAAGATGCCTCACGGCGGATTCGTCATCCGCAGCGGAGAGACGGGCTGCGAGGGGAATAAGCATGTGATCGAGTATTCCCTGAAGTTAGATTCCAATCCGGAGTTTACCTCCAGCGTGCTGATCTGCTACGCGCGGGCGGCGTACCGGCTTGCGAAGTCCGGAGAGAGCGGGGCGAAGAGCGTGTTTGATATCGCGCCGGGCCTGCTGTCACAGAAGACGGCAGAGGAGCTGCGGGCGCAGATGCTTTAGTCATCCGGCGTAATATGAGCGGATCCGTTTAGTAATGCTTTTTAGCAAAATGAGATGATAAGTTTACCCGGATAAAGAAACAGAAAAATTACATTTTTCATTTGAATAAAGCAAATATTCTGCTTATCTTGACGGGCTATGACCACAACGATACATTAAAATCAGGATTTTTGCGAAAAAAGGAGGCATCCGGAATGATCTTTGATACACATGCACATTATGACGATGAACAGTTTGACATTGACAGGGACGAGCTGCTTAATTCTATGGCGGCAAATGGCGTCGGCACCATCGTCAATGCCAGCGCTGCATATGAGTCATGCGGGCGCGTCATCCGTATGGCAGAGAAGTACCCGTTTATGTACGCTATGGCGGGCGTTCACCCAGATGAGGTAGGCAGTCTTGATGAAGAAAAGTTTGCCCGTATGAAGGAGCTTTTTCAAAATGAAAAGGTGGTGGCGGTAGGGGAGATCGGCCTTGATTACTACTGGGACAATGAATCTCACGAGCTTCAGAAGGAATGGTTTATCCGGCAGCTTAGCCTTGCCCGGGAGTTAGGTCTTCCGGTCAATATCCACAGCCGCGACGCAGCGCAGGATACCATGGAGATTATGAAGGAGCACGGAGAAGGTCTTGACGGCGTGATCCACTGCTATTCTTACTCCAAGGAGATGGCGCTTCAGTATGTGAAGATGGGATTTTACATTGGGGTCGGGGGCGTGGTGACCTTTAAAAATGCAAGACGTCTCAGGGAGACGGTGGAGGCGGTGCCGCTTGCTTCTATCGTGCTGGAGACGGACTGCCCTTACCTTGCGCCGGAGCCGTATCGGGGAAAGCGCAATAACTCTTCTTATATCAAATATACGGCGGAGGAGATCGCGCGGATCAAAGGCGTCGCCGCTGAAGAAGTAATATGCCGGACGGAGGAGAATGCAAGAAGGCTGTACCGGCTGTGAAAAGTGAATAGTCGTTGCTATGGGCGGCCTCTGGGCCTGGAATAGTAATGAATCATCAGTATCAGGAGAATTCAAGGAGACTGACCGTCAGAGCAGAGACGGTCAGTCTCTTTTTGTAAACATCCGCTTTTGTGCAAATTCAACCAAAATCAGTCACGCATTTTGTGAAATAGTTTGATTGACTATGAGCGAATTTGGCGTTATAATAGGTTCAGAAAGTCAAACACGAGCAAAAACGTGTGAAACAAGGAGGTGGCGTAACAATGATTTACACAGTGACATTTAATCCGTCACTGGATTACATCGTAGCGGTGGATGATTTTAAGCTTGGGCTTACGAACCGTACGAATTCTGAGCTTTTACTTCCGGGAGGCAAGGGGATCAATGTCTCGACGGTTCTTATGAATCTCGGCATCGAGAGCACGGCGCTGGGCTTTACTGCCGGATTTACCGGAGAGGAAGTCATAAGGCGCTTAGAAAAGATGGGCGTTAAGAATGGCTTTATCCATATCGGCGAAGGCTTTACGCGGATTAATTTAAAGCTTAAGACCATTGACGGGACAGAGATCAACGGCATGGGTCCTAAGATCAGCGGGGAGAAGGTGCAGCTTTTGATGGATAAGCTTAATACGCTGGGCGAAGGGGACGTCCTGTTCCTGTCAGGAAGTATCCCGGCATCCATGCCGGACGACGCATACCAGAAGATCATGGAGATGCTTGACGGCCGGAAAGTGCGTATCGCGGTGGACGCGACGAAGGAGCTGCTGATGAATGTCCTGCCTTATCATCCATTTCTGATCAAGCCCAACAATCACGAGCTTGGTGAGATCTTCGGGGTAGAGCTGAGGACGAGAGAGTCGGTGGTGCCTTATGCCAAGAAGCTTAGGGAGAAGGGCGCGCAGAACGTACTGGTGTCCATGGCGGGAGAAGGCGCGGTACTGGTAAGCGCCGACGGAGATGTCTACGACGCCCCGGCGCCGAAGGGGACGCTGAAAAATGGCGTGGGCGCAGGTGACTCTATGGTGGCCGGATTTATGGCAGGCTACATGGAAAGGCAGGATTACCGGTACGCATTCCATATGGGAGTGGCGGCAGGAAGCGCCAGCGCATTTTCGGAAAATCTTGCCACAAAACCGGAGATCGAGGCAGTGTACCGGCAGCTTAAGGAGGCGTAAGTCGTACGGCAAAGCAGGAGAACGGCGATAGAAGGAATGTTTGCTGAGAATTAAGCTTTATAGGGAAGGTAACGATCAACAGTTGAAGGAATAAGAACGGAAATTGAGAAGAATAAGTCGGGTAAATTTAAAATTCAAATAAAAAGAAAATGGAGGATTTTTAAAATGAAAGAATTCAAGTACGTAATTACAGACCCAGAAGGAATCCACGCACGTCCGGCAGGAATCCTGGTAAAGACGGTAAAGGAGTTTGCCTGCGACATCAAGATCGCAAAGGGTGGAAAGGCAATGAATGCGAAAGCTATCTTCGGAGTGATGGGACTTGGCGCTAAGAAAGGCGATGAAGTGACGCTTACTTTCGACGGAGAGGACGAAGAGAAGGCATGCGAGACTGTAAGCAAATTTATGGAGGAGAACCTGTAGGCGTGACCGAAACGCCGGGAAGCCGGCAAGGGACGGACGGAAGACAGATGTAACTGAACGTGAAACATAGAGATCATGGGGATGCCGCCAGGTGTCCCCTTTTGTGAAGGAGACCGATTATGAACATATATGAAGGCAAGAGCGTATTTAACGGAGTGGCTATCGGAAAGATCAGTGTCTACAAAAAAGGAGAGCAGCAGGTAAAGCGGGTGAAGGTGGCGGATATGGAGGCGGAGATCGCGCGCTTTGAGACGGCAAAGGAAACGGCGGTCAGGCAGCTTTCCGGGTTGTATGAAAAGGCGCTGCGGGAAGTGGGTGAGGCGAATGCAGCGATCTTCGAGGTTCACCAGATGATGCTTGATGACGACGATTACAATGATTCCATAGAAAATATGATCCGTACACAGGGGATCAACGCAGAGTACGCAGTAGCAGCGACCGCTGACAATTTCGCTCAGATGTTTGCGGCGATGGACGACGATTACATGCGGGAGAGGGCGGCGGACGTCAAGGATATCTCTGAGCGTGTCCTTACTATATTAAATGGGGCCGGGGGCGAGTCTGCCGTGGCAAAGGAGCCGTCCATCATCGTGGCGGATGATCTTGCGCCGTCGGAGACTGTGCAGCTTGACAAGGACATGGTGCTGTCCTTTGTTACTGTCCACGGGTCGCTTAACTCCCACACCGCCATCCTTGCCAGGACTATGGCGATCCCGGCGCTTGTAGGCACGCCGCTGCCTCTTGACGATACGGTAGACGGCAAGTTTGGGATCGTGGACGGGGCAGAGGGGAAGATCTACATAGACCCGGACGAAGAGACTTTATCCCGCATGAAAAAGAGACAGCAGGAGGAGGCGGAGAGAAAAGAGCTTCTCCAGACGCTTAAAGGCAGGGAGAATGTCACTCTTGACGGCAAAAAGGTCATGCTGTATGCTAATATAGGAAATATTAAAGATCTTGCGACAGTTCTGCAGAACGATGCGGGCGGAATCGGGCTTTTCCGGAGCGAGTTCATTTATCTGGAGAAGGAGGATTATCCTGCCGAGGAGGAGCAGTTCCAGATTTATAAGCAGGTGGCGGAGACGATGGCGGGCAAGCGGGTGATCATCCGTACCCTGGATATCGGCGCTGACAAGCAGTGCGATTATTTTCAGATGGAGCATGAGGAGAATCCGGCCCTTGGGTACCGGGCGATCCGCATCTGCCTGACACGGCCTGAGGTGTTTAAGACACAGCTTCGGGCGCTTTTCAGAGCCAGCGCATACGGAAAGATCGCTATCATGTATCCTATGATCACCAGTGTCAGGGAAGTGAAACGGATTCAGGAGATCGTGGCTTTAGTGAAAGCAGAGCTTACGGATCAGGGAATAGAGTTTGGCGAGCCGGAGCAGGGTATCATGATCGAGACTCCGGCGGCAGCAGTCATCAGTGACGAGCTGGCGAAGGAGGTTGACTTCTTCAGCATCGGCACCAATGACCTGACTCAGTACACCCTGGCCATCGACCGTCAGAATACGAAGCTGGACGAATTTTACGATTCCCACCATCCGGCGATCCTGCGGATGATCTCGATGGTGGTGGAAAATGCACACAAAGCGGGCATCTGGGCGGGCATCTGCGGGGAGCTTGGCGCAGACCAGACGCTTACGCGGGAATTTCTCGCTATGGGTGTGGATGAGCTGTCAGTATCGCCGGGAAGTATTCTGCCGATCCGCAAGATCGTATTGGAGACGAATGTGGAAGAATACAAGGCGGGAAGATAAATGTTGACTAAACAGCGGCATGAACTGATATTAAAACTTCTGGAGGAGAATGGAAGCGTCACGGTGGCGGAGGTGAAGGACCTGCTAGACGCATCGGAATCTACGGTGCGGCGGGATATCACGGCCCTTGACCGGGAGGGAAAGCTTGTCAAAGTGTTCGGCGGTGCGGTGGCGGCAAAAGAGGACGCGGTGACGGCGCATGAATACACCGTTGCCCAGAAGCTTGATTTTAATCGCGAGGAGAAGAAGCAGATCGCCAAATATGCGGCGGCGCTCATCGGACCGGAGGATTTCGTCTATCTGGATGCGGGAACCACCACCGGGTATATGCTGGATTATATCGGGGAGAGAAAGGCGACCTTTGTGACCAATGCAGTCGCCCACGCCCAGCGGCTTGTAGCTATGGGCATGAAGGTGCTCCTTGTGGGCGGTGAGCTTAAAGCCTCTACGGAGGCGGTGGTGGGCAGCCAGGCTATGCGGATGATACAGGGGTATCATTTTACAAAAGGCTTCTTCGGGACCAATGCCGCTGCCAGGAAAAGCGGCTGTACGACTCCGGATGCCAATGAGGCGATGATCAAGCAGACGGCGATGGAGCAGTGCAGGGAGTGCTTCGTGCTCTGTGACAGTTCAAAGTTCGATCATGTGAGCTCCGTGACATTTGCCCCCTTTTACGGGACGGTATTCATAACGGAAAAAAAGGCGGCAGGATATGAAGAGTGTGAGAATATCCTGGTTGCCGGGGAGTAGCGTATGAAGTATATCAGACAATTCGGGATCATCCTCGGGGTGACCTGCGCGGGCGAGGCGTGCAGATACCTGATACCGCTGCCGGTTCCGGCGGGCATCTATGGGCTGCTGATCTTACTTGCGCTGCTGGCATTTAAGGTGATCCGGCTAGAACAGGTGAAGGAGGCGGGGACGTTTCTCATCGAGATCATGCCGGTAATGTTCATTCCGGCGGCAGCGGGGCTTGTGACCTCATGGGAGCAGATCAGCGGGATTGTGCTCCCGCTGTGCGTGATCGTACCCTTCACCACGTGCTTTGTCATGTTTGCGGCGGGTAAGGCGACAGACTATATGATCGAGAAAAAGAAAGGGAAACGGGATGAATGATTTTTTCTTGAATTCCGCGGCGGCAGGTGTGGTCTTAAGCCTTGCCAGCTATTTCATCGGAACGGAGATAAAAAGAAGATGGAAATGGCCTGTCCTTAATCCGCTGCTGATCTCAATCGTGCTGGTCATCGGATTCTTACTGCTTTTTCGGGTGGATTACGATGCCTACAATGGGAGCGCCAGATATTTGAGCTATCTTCTGACCCCGGCGACGGTCAGCCTGGCGGTCCCGCTGTATCAGCAGATGGAGCTGCTGAAGAAAAATATGGCGGCGGTCTGCATCGGGATTCTCTCCGGGGTGCTGGCGTCGCTGTGTTCGGTGCTGGCGCTTGCAGCCCTTTTCCGGCTGTCCCATGAGGAATATGTAACGCTTCTACCAAAGTCTATCACCACGGCGATCGGGATTGGCGTATCGGAGGAGCTGGGCGGGTATGTGGTGATCACTACGGCAGTGATCATTGTCACAGGCGTATTGGGAAATATGACCGCGGAGCAGCTTTGCCGGGTGTTCCGGATAAAGCATGCCATATCAAAAGGGATCGCTATCGGTTCAGCGTCCCACGCCATCGGAACGGCAAAGGCTATGGAGATGGGGGAAGTGGAAGGAGCGATGAGCAGCCTTGCGATCGTGATCAGCGGGGTGTGTACCGTGGCGGGAGCAGCGGTATTTGCGGGGCTGTATTAGGAAGATGATGCTGCTGGCGCAGCGATAGATAATCCGCTAAAAAATGGATATATTGTTTGGGGGCGGGAGGATTTGCCGTTACGGTCTTGGGTCGCCGGCTGATTCCCGATAATTATCAGTATTCCACAGATTTGGCTTCTGCATTCTTAATATTTACAATAGCAGCCTGCACATTCTTTGAAAGGGAGATTGTTATCAGTTTTTTTAGACATGGCTGTGATATATCCAGTCCAGAGATTAATGAGAAAGAGACTGTATCCAGTCTGCTCTCTGCTCAGTTATGTGGGCGGTCTTCTGGCCTGCGAAGAGTATATAAATATACCGGGAACCGAAAAACAGCCTTGGCAGAGAATCTGTCAAGGCTGAATTACTTCGATATGATATTCTTCGTCATCTTCTGCCATCGGCATAAGAAGTGCGGTAACTACGGTTCTGGCCTGCTCTGCCGCCTGACTTAAAAGATCGGTTCGGGCAGCTTTTTCCGCAGCATCTTCCTCTGCTTTTTTCATAGCATTTTGTGTATCTTCTTTTTTTGTCCAGTTGAAGAGAGCCAGCTTTTCATCGTAAAACTCCAGAGAGTCCGGATCTACCGTGATATCCTGTATCTCAGGCTCTGGGAAGGATACGGTGATTTCTTTATCCTTCACCGTCACTTGTGCCTCTGACAAGTCGATGCCGGCCTTGATGTGGGCATCGTAGATCATGGAAAAGCTTTTTTTGTTGATGTACTGGATATCGCCTTCCTCATACTTGATGATACCCCGGTAGTCGAGCCTTGCAGTAGTGAGGTCGCTGCATTTACTTAAACGCTCTTCGATGGATGTCGCCGTTACCCTTGGCTCATCGCCTTTGTCTAAAAGCCGCGCACCCATAAAACCCACCGTGATCAGGGCGATGGATGCAATGACGGCAGTAATAATGTGTATTTTCTTCATCAATTTATCCTCCGTAGAACAGTATTTTCCTTCCGGCACATTATAGCACAGCCAATCCGGTCTGAACAAGTAATATAAATGGTTTAACTGTTTTTTCAAACTAATTAACAATTCCCGCCGCTTCTTAATGATTATTTAATTTTTTTTATATATCATAAATCCCCAATCTATTGTATAATAACAGAATACTTATTTTTTCAGGAGTGAACATATGGAAAAGCCGACGCTTGGAAATCCGCACAATACAATAGAAATCTTACAAAAATATCAGTTTTCTTTTCAGAAGAGATTCGGGCAGAATTTTCTCATTGATACCCATGTGCTGGATAAGATCATCCGTGCGGCGGATATCGGCAAGGACGATATGGTGCTGGAGATCGGCCCGGGTATCGGGACGATGACGCAGTACTTGGCAAAGGAGGCCGGGAAGGTCATTGCGGTGGAGATCGACAGGAACCTTATCCCGATCTTAGAAGATACGCTGGGCGGTTATGATAACGTCCGCATTATCAATGAAGATGTGCTGAAGCTGGATATCCACAGGCTCGTTTGGGAGGAGAATGAAGGAAGGCCCATCAAGGTAGTGGCGAATCTTCCATATTATATCACGACACCGATCATCATGGGGCTTTTCGAGGAGCACGTACCCGTCGTTAGTATTACCGTTATGGTGCAAAAAGAGGTGGCGGACCGGATGCAGACCGGGCCGGGAAGCAAGGATTACGGGGCGCTCTCCCTGGCGGTCCAGTATTATGCGGACACCTATATCGTGGCTAATGTGCCGCCAAACTGCTTTATGCCCCGGCCGAAGGTAGGATCTGCAGTGATCCGGCTTAACCGCTATGAAAAGCCGCCGGTGGAGGTTGTGGATGAAAGGCTGATGTTTGACATTATACGGGCTTCTTTTAATCAGAGAAGAAAGACTCTTGCCAATGGATTGAAGAATTCGGACAGACTGGATTTTACAAAGGAGGCTATTATGGAGGCGGTAGAACGTCTGGGGAAGGGGCCTGGGGTGCGCGGAGAAGCGCTCACCCTTGAGGATTTTGCCGGATTGAGCAACTATCTGGCAAGGCTTCAAAGCTAGACTGGTAACTCATAAATTATTACAATTCAGACAGAAAGGATGATAGGATGACAAACAACGTAGAAAGAGCGTTATTTGAAATCACACCGGAGATTGAACATTTTGCCGAATTGTGTGTAAAGAATAATGCAATCGACAAGGAACTGTATACAGAGTACGAGGTCAAGAGAGGCTTGCGCGATCTGAACGGCAAAGGCGTTCTGGCCGGGCTTACCAACGTTTCGGACGTATGTGCGAAGAAGCGGGTGAACGGAAAAGAGGTTCCGTGCGCAGGTAAGCTTTATTACCGCGGATATAATATCAAGGACCTTGTCAATGGCTTTTTGAAGGAAAAGCACTTTGGCTTCGAGGAGATCACCTATCTGCTTCTGTTCGGTGAGCTGCCGACAGAGAAGCGGTTCGCGGAGTTCAGGGATGAACTGATCGAAAGACGTACACTTCCGCCGAATTTTGTGCGGGATGTGATCATGAAGGCGCCCAGCCGCGATATGATGAACAGTCTTTCACGTTCTATCCTGAATCTTTACAGCTATGATATGAAAGCGGATGACACGTCGATCCCGAATGTACTGAGACAGTGCCTGAATCTGATCAGCCAGTTCCCGATGATGATGGTATATGGCTATCATGCGTATAATTACCGGAGGGGCGAGGATCTGTTTATCTATGCTCCGTCGCCGGAGCTTTCCATGGCGGAGAATATCCTGATGATGCTCAGGGAAGACCGCAAATATTCCAAGCTTGAGGCGAAGATCCTTGATATGGCTCTGGTTCTTCATATGGACCACGGCGGCGGTAATAATTCTACATTTACGACACACGTTGTCACATCCTCGGGGACGGACACCTATTCGACTATGGCGGCAGCTATGGCTTCCCTCAAGGGGCCAAAGCACGGCGGCGCCAACATCAAGGTGACAGAGATGTTCGAGGATATGAAGGAGAAGGTTTCCGATTGGCAGGACGAGGAAGAGGTACGTCAGTATCTCTATGATCTGCTGGAAAAGAAAGCATTTGATCAGAAGGGGCTGATCTACGGGATGGGACATGCGGTATATTCCATCTCTGACCCGAGAGCGGATATCTTTAAAAAATTCGTGAAGCGCCTTGCCAAAGAGAAGGGCAGGGAGAAAGAGTACGCGCTGTATGAGTCGGTGGAGAAGCTTGCGCCGAAGGTGATCGGGGAGAAGCGTAAGATCTACAAGGGTGTTAATGCGAATGTGGACTTCTACAGCGGGCTGGTCTACAGTATGCTGAACCTGCCGAAATCACTTTATACGCCGATATTCGCGGCTGCCCGTGTGGTTGGCTGGAGTGCGCACAGGCTGGAAGAGCTGCAGAATGTAGATAAGATCATCCGTCCCGCATACAAGCCGCTTGCGCCTCACCGTGATTATGTGCCGATACATGACCGGTAGGAAGAGCCGGAGGTAATGCGATATGAAAAAGAGAGAGTTTTTCTTCAGATCCTGCGACGGAGTAACGAAGATCCATGCGATAGAATGGATCCCGGAGGGAGAGATCCGGGCGGTCCTGCAGATCTGCCACGGTATGACAGAGCATATCGCCCGGTATGATGATTTTGCAGCCTATTTGACGGAGAAGGGCTTTTACGTCGCCGGGCATGACCATCTAGGCCACGGCCAGTCCGTGCAGGGCGAAGAGTATTACGGATATTTTCACGAGACAGAGGGAAATGCGTGCGTTACAGGCGATATCCACAAGCTCCGCTACTGGATAAATAAGCATCATCCGCATATCCCGTATTTTATGCTGGGGCACAGTATGGGATCTTTCCTATTGCGCCAGTATCTGACCCGTCACAGTGAAGGGCTTTCCGGCGCGGTGGTCATGGGGACCGGATACCACAGCGTGCCTGAGATGCTGGCGGGGCAGGCATTGTGCAGGGCAGTGGCGGCGTTTAGAGGCTGGAAGTATAAAAGCCGGGTTGTCAATGCCATAGGCTTCGGCGGATTTAATCGTAAGTTCAGGCCCTGCGAGACAGATCTGGACTGGCTGACATCGGACAGGGCGAAGCGGGATGAGTATATTGAAGACCCCCGCTGCGGCTTTGTTTTCACGGTAAATGGGTACTATCATATGTTTGAGGGTATGAAGTGCCTGGAAAAGCGTAAGAATATAGATAAGATCCGCAAAGATCTGCCGATGCTGTTCATCTCAGGGGAGGACGATCCCGTGGGAGCATTTGGCAAGGGGGTGCGCAAGGTTCATAAGGAGTACGTAAGGGCCGGGATACAGGACACAGAGCTTCGCCTGTATGAGGGGAAACGGCATGAGATACTCAACGAGACAGGCCGCGTGCGGGTGTACGGGGACTGCTATCTGTGGATGGAAAAGCATATCCCGGAAAAAAAGGAATGTGAGAAAAAGGAGTTATTTAACATGGATTTGGTAACGATCAGAGAATTATATAAAAAACAGGAGAATTACATTGACAAAAAGGTGACTGTCGGCGGATGGGTGAGAAGTATCCGTGACTCGAAGACCTTCGGCTTTATCGTAGTAAATGACGGGACGTTTTTCAGTCCCCTGCAGGTAGTGTACAGCGATAAGCTTGATAACTTTGCGGAGGTATCCAGGCTGAACGTGGGTGCGGCGATCATCGTGACGGGAACGCTGGTTGCGACGCCCCAGGCGAAGCAGCCTTTCGAGATCCAGGCGGACAGTGTCATGGTAGAGGGTGCGTCGGCGCCGGATTACCCGCTGCAGAAGAAGCGGCACGGATTTGAATATCTAAGGACGGTATCTCATTTAAGGCCCAGGACGAATACGTTTCAGGCAGTATTCCGCGTACGTTCTCTGACGGCATATGCGATCCATAAGTTTTTCCAGGAGAGGGATTTTGTGTATGTGCACACCCCGCTGATCACGGGAAGCGATTGCGAGGGCGCGGGAGAGATGTTCAGGGTTACGACTCTGGATATGGATAATCCTCCGAAGAATGAAGATGGCAGCATCGATTATTCCCAGGATTTTTTCGGTAAGGAGACGAACCTTACCGTGAGCGGGCAGCTCAACGGGGAGACCTACGCCCAGGCATTCCGCAATATCTATACCTTTGGGCCGACCTTCCGCGCGGAGAATTCCAACACGACGAGACATGCGGCAGAGTTCTGGATGATCGAGCCGGAGATGGCGTTTGCTGACCTGGATGATAATATGGCGCTGGCAGAGGATATGCTGAAATATATTATCAACTATGTAGTGGAGCATGCGCCGGAGGAGATGAATTTCTTTAATTCTTTCGTGGACAAGGGGCTGATCGAGCGGCTGCGGAATGTGGCATCCTCCGATTTTGCGCGTGTGACATATACTGAGGCGGTCGCGCTGCTGGAAAAGAACAATGAGAATTTTGAATATAAGGTATCCTGGGGAGCTGATCTGCAGACGGAGCATGAGCGTTATCTGACCGAGCAGGTATACAAGCGTCCGGTATTCGTGACCGATTACCCGAAGGATATCAAAGCTTTCTATATGAAGATGAACGACGACAACAAAACCGTGGCGGCTGTTGACTGCCTGGTGCCTGGCATCGGCGAGATCATCGGCGGCAGCCAGAGGGAAGACGACTATGGAAAGCTTCTGGCACGGATGAAGGAGATGGGACTTAAGGAGGAGGATTATGGCTTCTACCTGGATCTGCGCAAATACGGTTCTACCAGGCATTCCGGCTTCGGGCTGGGCTTCGAGCGCTGCGTGATGTACCTGACCGGCATGGGCAATATCCGCGATGTCATCCCCTTCCCCAGAACCGTTAATAATTGTGACCTGTAGGCCGTATGGCAATTGTAGTTTTTAAGGGACGCAGGTGCGGCGACGAAGGGATAAGCGCCGGATAGGCGTCCCTGTGCATAAAGGAGGAATCTGAAATGAACATTTTAGTAGTGGATGACGAGAAGGAAATTGCAGATGTTATTGAGCTTTATCTCCAGAACGATCAGTATAATGTATATAAATATTATACCGGCGAGGATGCCCTTGCCTGTGTCCGGAGCATGAAGATCGATCTTGCGATTCTGGATATCATGCTGCCGGATGTGGACGGATTTCAGATTCTGAAGCAGATAAGGGAAAAATATACCTTTCCGGTCATCATGCTGACAGCGAAGACAGAGTATATGGACAAGATCACAGGGCTGACTCTGGGGGCAGACGACTATATTCCGAAACCCTTCAACCCGCTGGAGCTGGTGGCGAGGGTAAAGGCACAGCTTCGGCGTTACACCCAGTATAATGACGGCGGTAAGGAGACCGGAGATATCATCGACATCGGGGGGCTGTTTCTCAACCGCACTTCCCACGAGTGCGTCTACAATGAGATCCCGCTGACGCTGACGCCGATCGAATTCGATGTGCTCTGGCTTTTGTGCGAGAACCGGGGCAAGGTTATCAGCTCCGAGGAGCTTTTCGAGAAGGTCTGGCATGAGAAATATTATAAAAACAGCAACAATACAGTGATGGTACATATCCGGCACCTTAGGGAAAAGATGAGCGGGCCTACGGGAAAGTCGGACTTTATCAAGACTGTTTGGGGAGTGGGATATAAGATTGAAGAATAATTATCTGAAATTAAAGCTCAGCATACTCCTGCAGACGGTCCTTGTCACGGCGATCACTGTTCTGGTAGGCGGTTTTTTGCTTAATTACGTTGTCGACGGCATCTACAACGACAGCTTTGCAAAGACCTTTGTAAGCGTCCTGATGTCTATGCATGTAAAAGAGGAAACGGCGATCAGCCTGTACTGGAGCCTGATCGGCAATAACAAGACATTTTATATGATTCTGGGATTTCTTCTTTTATTTGCACTGTTTTTTTACGTGGCGCTGTCGAAGATGACCAAATATCTGGATCAGGTGGGAGACGGCATCGAGAATATCATATCTGAATCCAACGAGCCGGTACACCTGATCACGGAGCTTAAGCCTATAGAGATCCGGCTGAATGAGATCAAGGCGACGCTTCGGCGCCAGGAGCTGGAGTCGGTGGAGAGCGAACAGAAGAAGAACGACCTGGTGCTGTTTCTGGCCCATGATCTGAAGACGCCGCTGACTTCGGTAGTGGCGTATCTTACTATGCTTGACGGGCACCCGGATATGAATCCCGATGAGCGGGAGAAATACATTCATATCGCACTGGAGAAATCTATGCGGCTGGGTGATCTGATCAACGAGTTTTTTGACATCACACGCTACAATCTGCAGGATATCGAGCTGGAGCCTGTGGAGATCAATCTGTCGCTGATGCTGGAGCAGCTTGCCGATGAGCTATACGGCGTTTTGCTGGAAAAGAATCTGTCCTGCGAGGTAGAGGTGGAGGAGAATCTGGAGGTCTACGGCGACCCGGATAAGCTGGCCAGGGTTTTTGACAATATCTTAAGAAATGCGATCGCCTACTGTTATGGGAATACGAAGATCCTTATCGGCGCCAGGAGAAAAGGGCGGGATGTAGAGATTACGTTTACCAATGAAGGAGACAAGATACCGGGGGCGATGCTTCAGACGATTTTTGAAAAATTCTACCGCGTGGACGGTTCGAGATCCAGCGGCACGGGCGGGGCTGGCCTTGGGCTGGCTATTGCCAAGGAGATCGTGGAGCTTCACGGCGGGCGTGTCATGGCAAAGAGCGATGACCTGAAGACGCAGTTTATCGTGACGCTGCCGTCAAAGGTACAGGAGGAGGCAGAAAGGGATACAGATGAGATTCATACACATCGCAGACGTGCATTTGGGGGCAAGTCCAGACGCAGGAAGCGCATACGGACCATCGCGCGGGGGAGAGATCTGGACGGGGCTGGAAAGGATCATTGATCTGTGCAGGGATGAGGAGACAGACCTGCTTCTGATCGCCGGAGATCTGTTCCACAGGCAGCCTCTGCTCCGGGAGTTAAAAGAAGTAAACGGGCTGTTTTTAAGGCTTGATAAGACGCAGGTCGTGCTCTGCGCGGGCAACCATGACTATCTGAAAAAAGATTCCTATTACCGGACATTTCCGTGGGCGAAGCATGTACATATGATACTGGGAAGCGGCCTTGAGACGGTAGATCTGCCGGAGATCGGGGCAGCGGTATATGGCTTCAGTTATGAATCCCGGGAGAGGGAGGACAGGCCTTATGAGGGGAAACGGGCGAAGGGGCTGCGCCCGGCGGAGATCCTGATGATCCACGGCGGAGACGGGCGCCATGTGCCGGTGAAAAAGGAGGATGTGGCGCAGCTCGGCTATGACTATATCGCCCTTGGGCATATTCACAAGCCGCAGCAGATCATCCCCGGGAAGATGGCGTACAGCGGCGCGTTAGAGCCGGTTGACCAAAACGATATGGGAAAGCATGGATATATCCGCGGTGAGATCGTGGATAAGGCGTGCAGGATCAAGTTTGTTCCGTCGGCTGCCAGGCAGTATATCCATACCGAGGTTCAGGCGGAGGGCGGCATGAGCGGCAGCGAACTAAAGGAAAAGCTGAAAAAGTTCATTGAGCAAAGCGGCGTTGAAAATATATATAAGATCATGATAAAGGGTTTCCGAAGCCCTGATATTTGCTTCGACCTTAAGGCGATGGATGTGTACGGGAACATCGTCGAGCTGATCGATGATACGAAGCCTTCTTATGATTTTAAAAAGATCAGACGGCAGAATAAGGACAATATCTTAGGAAAATTCATCGAACAGTTTGAAGGATTCGGCGAAGATTCGCTTCAGTACAGGGCGATGTGCGAAGGAGTACAGGCATTGATGGAAACGAGAAGGGACTGACCGGATGAAGATTTTGGATTTGAAGATCAGAAATTTTGGCAAGTTATCGGACAGGCACATCGAGCTGGCAGATGGGATAAATCTGATATATGGTGAGAATGAATCCGGAAAGTCTACGGTGCATACCTTTATACGGGCGATGTTTTTTGGGCTTGAGCGGGCGAGGGGAAGGGCTGCGGCCAATGATACCTACAGTCTTTATGAGCCGTGGGAGAATCCCGGCCATTATTCCGGTGCGGTGCGGTTCGAGAGCGGCGGTAAGCCTTTTGTGCTCGACAGGAATTTTGACCGATACACGAAAAGGGCAGAGCTGTTCTGCGAGGATGACGGGGAAGAGCTGTCTGTCGACGACGGAGACCTGCAGATGCTTCTCGGAGAATTTTCCGAAGGTGTATATAGCAATACGGTGTCTGTCGGCCAGCTTAATGTCCGGCCGGGGGAAGCCCTGGCAGCGGCGCTTCGCAGCTATGCCACGAATTATTACGCGTCGGGTGGCGGGGATCTGGATATTGACGGGGCGCTTCTTCGACTTAAGGAGCGGAGGAAGGAGATCGACCGGCAGATCAAGGAAGATTTCCGGAAAAAACAGGCGAGGCGGGAGCGGGTCGAGCAGGAGGCATCCTACATCTGGCGGGAGGTTCACAGACTGCAGACAGAGAGAGATAATCTGAAAGAAAGGATCGCATACCGCAGAGAGCATCAGCCCCAGAAGGAAGAGCCGGAGAATAACCGGGTCATCGACGAGCTGCGCCCGGGGAAGTGGCGGATTCATCCGCTGGAGATCCTTACTTTTGTCATAGCGGTTGTGCTGGCATTTATGTTCATTCACCGGCCATGGAATTACCTTGTGGCGATCGTGCTTGCCCTGCTGTGTCTGATCTATACGTGGAACCGGCTTAAGGTCAGTAAAAAACAGGAGAAGACCGAGCCGGAAAAGCTCCTGGAGGAGATTACGCCGGAGGAGGAAAAGATTCCGCTGGAAAAGCTCTGCTGGGAGTTTGAACGAAGCGGGGAGGAGCTTGGGGAAAAGAAGGTGCAGTACAATAATCTCCGCGAACAATTAGAAGAGATGGATGAGATGGGCGAGGAGTTCTGGGAGCAGGAGCGGCAGCGGGAGGCGGTAGACCTTGCGGCGGATAAGATCAATGAGCTGTCCGTAATACTTCAAAAGCAGATGGAGCAGAAGATGAACGATCTGCTGTCGGGGATGATCGAGGAGCTTACCGGAGGGAAGTACACCCGTCTCGTGATCGGAGACGGCCTCAAGATGAGCCTTTTGCAGGATGGGAGAAGGATTCCAATCGAGCATCTTAGCAGAGGAACTGCGGAGCAGGTATATCTGGCGCTGCGTATGGTGTCGGCAATGGTTTTCCAGGACGAGGAGCTGCCGGTGCTGCTGGATGATACGTTCGCATACTATGACGATACGCGGCTTAAAAATACGCTGAGCTGGCTGGCTGTCAATAAGAGCCAGGTGATCTTGTTTACCTGCCAGAACCGGGAGGAAGAGGCGCTTAAGCAATTGGGGATAAGATACAGGAAGATTAAGATATAAAACAAGGGATAAAAATTACAGAAAGAAAACATTACCGCCATTACGGATGTAATGGCGGTGAATGTTAAGGGTTAGGTTAATTAATAATATTTTTTTGGATAAGTCATATGCTTATCCTGTTACATAATCAGGATACCATATTCTGGGAAAAAGAGCAAGGACAAATTAGATATCCGCTCAAACTTCTTCTCCTCTGTTATATCGTTCTACAATATCTACGATTCGCTCGCTTGGATTCAGTATGCTGTTGATGGAGCCGTCATGGTTCAAGGTGTCGATCATGAGGGCGACATATTTGCTCATGTCGCAGTCGATGTAGTAAGGCCGTTCAAGCAGCTCCGGCGTCTGGTAGATCAGGTTGGAGGTCAGGAGTCCGTCGATCAGGCCGTTATCATAGGCGTTGTCAAACTTCTCAAGCCCGTTGGTGAACAGGCCGAAGGTTGCGGCGGCAAAGATACGTTTCGCACGGCGGTTCTTTAGCTGCTGTGCCACGTCCAGGATACTGTCGCCGGAGGATATCATATCGTCCAAGATGATGACATCTTTCCCTTCCACGGAGGAACCGAGGAATTCATGGGCGACGATGGGATTGCGCCCGTCGACGATCTTCGTATAGTCGCGTCTTTTATAGAACATTCCCATATCCAGATTCAGGACATTAGCAAGATAGACGGCGCGCTCCGTAGCGCCTTCGTCGGGGCTGATGGCCATCATATGGCCGCTGTCGATCTTAAGGTCTTTGTACTTGCGCAATAGTCCCTTTACAAACTGATAGGTCGGGCGTACAGTCTCAAATCCGCTCAGCGGTATAGCGTTCTGTACCCGCGGATCGTGGGCATCGAAGGTGATGATATTGTCCACGCCCATGCGGACCAGTTCCTGAAGCGCCAGCGCGCAGTCTAAGGATTCGCGGCCGCTTCTTTTATGCTGGCGGCTTTCATACAAAAATGGCATGATCACATTGATACGCCGGGCTTTCCCGCCGATAGCAGCGATGACTCTCTTAAGGTTCTGATAATGGTCGTCCGGTGACATATGGTTAATACATCCGGTCAGAGAATAGGTAAGGCTGTAGTTGCACACATCTACCATGAGATAGATGTCCCGTCCCCGGACGGACTCTGCGATAATGCCTTTGGCTTCCCCCGAGCCAAAGCGGGGAACTTTTGCGTCGATAAGATAGGTGTCCTTCTCGTAGCCGTTGAAGACCACATCATCCTTGAACGTATGGCCGTCCTCATGACGCCACTTTACGATGTAATCATTCACGCGGTTGCCCATATCCTTGCAGCCATCCAAAGCGATGATCCCAAGTGCGCCTACGGGAATGTTTTCAAGAACACGTTCATTACGGCGTAACATCATTCGTACCTCCCAAATTCAATAATTTCTTCTGAATACGGATATCGTCCCCGGTAAGCCGCAGTATCATATAATTGCTGCTGATACGGGAAAAGATCCGCTCCGAGTAAATAGAGTTGATGTCATCAAGTGTAAGGTTTGTAGAAATAACAGTCGGTTTCCTGCGCAAAATCCTCTCGTTTAAGCATACAAATAACTGTGACACCGTAAAGGAATTAGAAAGTTCCGTGCCCAGATCATCAATAATAAGCAGGTCACAGTCATAGACATGGTAAAAAACATCGGTATCCGCTTCACCCTTCTTACCAAAGGTGCTTTTCGCAAAATAATCAAAAAGCTGTACTGCAGAAAAGTAAATGACAGAGTAAGACTTGTCCATCAGTTCCTTTGCAATGCAGTGGGTGAGAAAGGTCTTTCCGACACCGGTGTCCCCGTATAATAATATGTTGCAGAACTCCTCTGAAAAACTGTCCGCGAACTGACGGCAGACTCTCAGCGCGGTCTGCATGGATTCCTGCGAAGACCTGCCGGTGAGCGGGTCGATACAATTGCTGGAATAGTAATCTGTGCAGAATGTAGAGAAGTTCTCCTGCGCAAGTATATCCTGCAGATTAGACTGCATGTATAATAAATCCACGATCGCCTTCTGCAGGCAGTGGCATTTATCCGTTCCGATATAGCCGGTGTCCCGGCAGTCCGGACATGTGTAGTGAAGCTCCAGGTAATCTGCGGGCAGCCCCGCAGACTTAAGAAGCTCCTTTTTCCTGGTGAACAAAAACGATAACTGTTCCTTTAACTGCACCAAGGCAGAGTCATCGCCTTCGAGAAGAAGCCTGCCGTAGGAAACGCTCAGCGAAGAGATCGTACCGTCTAATTCCTTCAGCTTTGGAATACGGGCATAGGCAGTTTCGTAACGGTCACGGAGCCTGTGTTCATTATCAAGTTGTCTGACCTCGTAAGTACGCATCAACTGGTCGTACTGTGAATTAGAAAGTGCCATAAAAGCAGTCTCCTTATGCTGTCTGCTTACTGCTGCAGGAGCCTCCGTTCCAAGTCGTCCATATCGTAGGAACGGCTGTCAAAATTGTTGAATTTATTATTCGTCTTTCGCCCTGCGGCAGTATTTTTCTGTGCTTTCGCGTTCTCGCGGCATGCAGCCCTCTGTTCTTTTGCTTTCAGATAATCGGAATCGGCAGCGGCGATGTCTTCCAGATTGTGGATGCCCTTATCAAACCAGCGCTTCAAGATCGATTCTGTATAATCGAAGCTCGGCTGGTGGATGGTATCCATCGTGCGGTTAACCGCTTCTATAACCACTGCGGAAGAAAAGCCGTATTCCTCGTACCACCTCTTGATAAAAGAAATCTCCGAAGAGGCGGGAGCCCGTCCCTTAATTCCGTAAGCATTCAAAACAGTATAATAATTTTTGTTGTAGAAAACCGTGTTGCACTTGGCCTGCGCCACGGTAGTAATATTCTGCTCATGCCAGGACAGCGCTACCTTCCTGATGTAGTGGATGCTCTTATGGTTGTTCTCGACGCAGTATTCGATCAGATATTCGATCAGATCTGCGGACATGCCGAGCGACTCATAAAAGTATGTAATAGCGTCCATCTCCGTATGAGACAGTGTCTTTTGCAAATATTGCTCTGTTACATGGAGTATTTCCCTGAACTCCTTGCGTGACCGGAAACGTTCGATGTCGGATACGTCTGACGCGCTTGGGCCGGCAGAAGGAACTGCTGCCGGAACCTCTGACTCTGTGCGTATTTCGTAGTCTAATAACCCCTGGTTTTTCCAATAATTCAATGCGCGGATAACATCCTTCTCTGTATCGTCAAGGGCATCCGCGATCTGCGAGATCGTCGGGATACCTCCTGGCCCTTTCAGATGGCGCAGCAAAAATAGGTAAACCTTTACATACTCCCCATTAGCTTTTGCCATGTGCTCATCGATGAACTCGTTCTCTAAAACGGTCGTGTTCGTCTGCACATGGTTTGTAAGGGTTAACTTTGTCATAGTTTTGCCAGTCCTCCAAGACAGATAAATGTTTATGAAGGGGATGTCCTCCCCCGTTGTGCAAGACCTATTATAGCTTAACAGGGCTGACAAAAAAAGAAATTTTTGAGCCAAAAACGAGGTTTTTTGTGGATAAAATTCTGTGGAAAATGTGGATAACTAGGCTTTCAGAAGCTCTTCTCCAATGTTTACAACGTCTCCGGCGCCCATAGTTATCAACATATCGCCTTTTTGACATTTTTCGAGACAAAATGCTTCGATCTCTTCAAAGGAAGGCAGATAGTATGCATCCACGCCGTTTGCGCGCAGTTCCTCTGCCAGGTCTGCGGATGAAACACCTAAGGTGTCGGTTTCCCTGGCTGCGTAGATATCCGCCAGAATCACATGGTCTGTGTAGGACAATGCCTCAGTAAAATCATGGAAAAGGGCCTTGGTCCTTGTGTAGGTATGGGGCTGGAATACACACCAGATCTCCCGGTGGGGGTAGTGCCTTGCGGCCAGAAGGGACGCCCGTATCTCTGTCGGATGGTGAGCGTAATCGTCGATCACGGTGATGCCCTCTACCTCACCCTTGTATTCAAAGCGGCGCTTCGTGCCGCGGAACTTCTTAAGTCCAGCCATTGCTTCATCGGCGGATATGCCAAGCAGATCTGCAACGGCCAGCGCAGCCAGCGCGTTGGAGACATTGTGGTCGCCGTTGACAGACAGGGTGATGCGCCCTGCAAAGTTCCCCTTTTTGATAAAGTCAAAAGAAGCGTTGCCCAGCTCGTTGTGCAGGATGTTGGCAGCGGCGTAGTCCATAGAGCTGTCATTTCCAAAAGTGACGACATTGCAGGTAAGCCCGTTCGTAACGTCGCTTAGCCGTTCGGTATCCCCGCTGATCACCAGATACCCGTCTGACGGGAGCAGCCCGGCAAACCTGTGGAAGGAGCGGCGGATATCATCCAGATCCCTGAAGAAATCCAGATGATCCTCATCGATATTCAAGATCACGCCGATCTTAGGGAAAAATTCAAGAAAGCTGTTGGTATATTCGCAGGCTTCGGTCAAAAATATCTCCGAATTCCCTACACGGATATTGCCACCGATCGCATGAAGTATCCCGCCCACGGAAACGGTAGGGTCTGTATCCGCAGCCAGAAGGATGTGCGCTAACATGGAGGTGGTAGTCGTCTTGCCGTGTGTTCCGGCAACGGCGATTGGCATCTCGTAATTGGTCATCAGCTGCCCGAGGAGCTGCGCCCGCGTCAGCATGGAAAGCCCCTTTTTTACAGCGGCTTTATATTCCTCATTATCATCATGGATCGCGGCAGTGTAGACGACGACATCAATGCCGTCTATAATATTAGAAGCTTTCTGGCCGTAAAATACTGCGGCGCCGGCTGTTTCAAGCTGTTCTGTCAGTGGGGAGCGCTTATTGTCGGATCCGGAGACCGTAAAGCCTTCTTTAAGAAGGATCTTGGCCAGGCCGCTCATGCTGATGCCGCCAATTCCGATAAAATGTACGTGTATGGGTTTTTTGAAATTTATTTTATACATAAACACCTTCCTGTTCCATATAATGGCATTAGCGCCAAGAATTTATACACATTTACAGTTAATATTATTTTACAATATATCATATAATATATGCTTCTGCCATATTATTATAAACATATATGCAGAAAAAACCAAGATTAAGTTGTTTGTTATTTTTCCATAAAAAGATATAGGAAAAGATAAAAATATTGTAAAAATCGTTCACTATGGTAAAAAAGTGTGCTATAATGACTTTAGTGAAGAACTGAGAAGGGGTGATAGCATGAGAAAAAAAGAGATGATCGCAATGCTGCTGGCAGGCGGACAGGGCAGCAGGCTGGGAGTCCTTACGGCAAAGGTGGCCAAGCCGGCAGTTGCTTTTGGCGGAAAGTATCGTATTATCGATTTCCCGCTCAGTAACTGCATTAACTCAGGAATTGATACTGTCGGGGTGCTGACGCAATATCAGCCCTTGCGTCTGAATACACATATAGGTATCGGTATTCCGTGGGACTTAGACCGTAACTTTGGCGGCGTGTCTATCCTGCCTCCTTATGAAAAGAGCGGGAGCAGCGAGTGGTATACGGGAACGGCCAATGCGATCTATCAGAACCTTGATTATATGGAGACGTTCAACCCGGATTATGTGCTGATCCTTTCGGGGGATCATATCTATAAGATGGATTATGAGGTTATGCTGGACTATCATAAGGAGAATCACGCGGATGTCACGATCGCAGCCATGCCTGTTCCTATGGAGGAGGCCAGCCGGTTCGGCATAGTCGTGGCGGAGGAGGACGGCAAGATCTCGGAGTTTCAGGAGAAGCCGGAGCAGCCTAAGAGCAATCTGGCATCGATGGGAATCTATATCTTTAGCTGGCAGGTCCTTAAGGATGCGCTGATTGCGCTACGGGAGGTGCACGGCTGTGATTTCGGCAAGCACATCATTCCCTATTGCCACGGGAGAGGAAGCCGGTTATTTGCATACGAATACAACGGTTACTGGAAGGATGTGGGGACGCTTGGCTCCTACTGGGAGGCCAATATGGAGTTGATCGATATTATTCCGGAGTTCAACCTGTACGAGGAGTTCTGGAAGATCTATACGAACAGCGGAACGCTCCCGCCGCAGTATATTTCCGCGAATTCCGTGATAGAGAAGAGTATCATCAGCAACGGCTGTGAGGCATACGGAGAGGTGCATAATTGTGTGGTGGGAGCAGGTGTAACGATCGGACAAGATGCGGTTGTCCGGGATTCCATCATTATGCAGGATGTGAAGATCGGGGACGGCTGCGTGATCGACAAGGCGATAATCGCAGAGAACAGTGAGATTGGAAAGGGCTGTACCATTGGGATCGGCAAGGAGATTCCGAACAAGCTGAAGCCTTCCGTATATTCCTTCGGGCTTGTGACGATCGGGGAGAATTCCAAAATACCTGACGGCGTGCAGATTGGAAAGAACACGGCCATAAGCGGTGTTACAGAAAAGTATGACTATCCGAATGGGATACTGGAGAGCGGAGAGACTTTGATAAAGGCAGGTGAGCGTTTATGAGAGCAGTAGGACTTATACTGGCGGGCGGCAACAGCTATAAGATGCGTGAGCTGACCAGAAAGAGGGCGGTGGCTGCCATGCCTATGGCGGGAAGCTACCGGGCGATTGATTTTACGCTCAGCAACATGTCGAACTCCCATATTCAGAAGGTGGCGGTGCTGACACAGTACAACGCCCGCTCGTTGAATGAGCATCTGAATTCCTCCAAGTGGTGGGATTTCGGGAGAAAGCACGGAGGACTTTTTGTATTCACTCCGACGATCACGGCAGACAACGGGAACTGGTACAGGGGAACCGCGGATGCGATCTACCAGAATCTGGAGTTTCTGAGGAAGTGCCATGAACCCTATGTCATTATCGCTTCGGGCGATGCGGTCTACAAGATGGATTATAATAAGATACTGGAATATCATATCGCGAAGAAGGCGGATATTACGGTTGGATATAAAGAGCTGGATTCCCATACGGAGGCCAGCAGATTTGGTACAATTAAGATGAACGAATCTATGCGCATTGAGGAGTTCGAGGAGAAGCCGATGGTGGCTAATTCAAGTGTAGTTTCTACCGGTATTTATGTTATCCGGAGAAGGCTTCTCATTGATTTGATCGAGCACTGCGCAGAAGAGGACAGGCACGATTTTGTGACCGATATTTTGATCAGGTATAAGAATCTGAAAAAGATATTCGGTTATAAAATAAAAGATTACTGGAGCAACATTTCAGCGGTGGATGCGTACTATCAGACAAATATGGATTTCCTAAAGCCTGAAGTAAGAAGTTATTTTTTCAAAGAGCTGCCGGCGATTTATTCCAAAGTCAGCGATTTGCCGCCGGCAAAGTACAACCCGGGGGCAGTAGTTAAAAACAGCATTATAGCAAGTGGGAGTATCATCAATGGAACTGTAGAAAATTCGATTCTTTTTAAGAAGACATTTGTCGGAAATAATTGCGTGATTAAGAATTCAATAATTCTGAACGACGTCTATCTCGGGGACAATACGTATGTAGAAAACTGTATTGTAGAAAGTCGTGACACAATTCGCGCTAATACGCGTCACGTAGGAGAAAATGGTGTAAAAGTGGTTGTTGAAAAAAATGAGAGATATGCACTATAGTTCAACGATTGGACAGAAAGGAGCCATGAAAATGCAGATCACAGATGTACGTGCACGCAAAGTGGCGAAGGAAGGGAAACTAAAGGCAGTCGTATCAGTTACTATGGATGGAGAATTTGTAGTACACGATATCAAGGTTATCGAAGGGGAGAAAGGCTTGTTTATTGCAATGCCGAGTAAGAAAGCAGTAGATGGCGAATATCGGGATATTGCACATCCGATTAATTCAGGCACCAGAGAGCGCATTCAGAGTATTATTCTCGAGGAATACGAGAAAGCGCTGTTAGAAGATGCTATGTAATATTTATCGAGAGTTTGGGGATGTCCGGAGGTTATATGTCGTATAGCCTTCGGGCATCCTTTCTCTATGATAGAGATATTATAGAAAAATCTGTTTATGCGGATTGGGAGACGTATGTCTGGTCTGCACAATAGCATAGCTTTTTAGATAAGCGTAAACTGCATGGCCTTTTTTGTCTTTGGGTGCGTGAAGGAAAGACGGTAGGAGCACAGCTTTAACTCCTGATAGCCGGATGCCGGCGCTAAAGCAGGATTGTATTTTGTATCTCCGGCAATCGGGCAGCCGATGCCGGCGAGCTGCACGCGGATCTGATGGTGCCGTCCGGTCTGCAGATGGATATCAAGCTCGGTAAAAGCAGAGCCTTGCTGCTCATCCGGGGACAGTGGGAAGTAGTGCTCTTCTTCCGGCACGGTCTGGTAGGTCAGACACGCGTATTTAGCTCCGGCAGCTTCCTTCTGGCAAATGCGGGAAGTGTTGGCCGCGGACTCCTTTTGGATATAGTGTTCAAGAGTACCGGCGGGATGTGGCGGCGCGCCGCAGACAAGGGCGCGGTAATATTTTCCAAAGCCGCCGCTTTGCAGCTCTTTGCTTAGTTCCCCGGCGGCAAAGGGTGTCTTTGCAAAGACCATGATCCCCTGAACCGGCTGATCCAACCGATGGATGACGGCAAGATAGGGCTTCCCGGAAGACGGTGTGGAGGAGCAGTTTTTCGCAATGTGATTTTTTAAGAGGCTTTCCATATCCGGGTGTTTGACGCTTCTGCTCTGCGTAGCGGTGCCGGAGGGCTTGACGCAGACAAGCAGGTGTTTGTCTTCATATAATAGATTTAAAGAATTAGGACGCATATGAGATCTCCTTGATTTTATCATCGTTTACCTTTATCATTTAAACACAGAGAAAGAAAAGATGCAATTATTAATTGTCTTTAGGAGGATGACAGATGGATTATATATTATTGATTTTGGGTTTTGTGCTGCTGATCAAGGGAGCGGATTTTTTTGTGGGCGGCAGCTCCAGCGTGGCGAAGCTTCTTAAGATTCCGACGATCATCATCGGCCTTACGGTGGTAGCCTTCGGAACAAGTATGCCGGAGCTTTCGGTGAGTGTGACGGCGGCACTTATGGGGAATAATGATCTTGCGGTGAGCAATGTGCTGGGTTCGAATATCTTCAATCTGCTGGTAGTGCTTGGCTGCTGCGCGGTCATCTATCCTGTGCGGGCGAAGGAATCGCTCCTTAAGAAGGAGTTTCCTTTTTCTATTTTCATCAGTGTGATTCTCCTTCTTTTGAATTCAGACTTTTCTGTGATGAAGGTGCTGAGCGGAGAGGGAACGTTTGTCCTGGGAAGGATGGGAGGTGCGCTGTTTCTGATACTGTTCGCCGTCTTTTTGACGGCTACAGTACGGGAGGCGCTGTCATCAAGGGCGCAGCAGGACGGGGAGGAAGAGGAATATGAAGTGATGACGCCCCTAAAGAGCGGGCTATTCATCGTCGGCGGACTTGCAGGAATCGTACTTGGCGGAGATTTTGTGGTGGACAGCGCCTGCAATATAGCGGAGTATTTCGGGATGAGCCAGACGTTTATCGGCCTTACGATCGTAGCGCTCGGAACTTCCCTGCCGGAGCTTGTGACTTCCATGGTGGCAGCAGGACGGGGAGAGAATGATCTGGCAGTTGGAAATGTGGTAGGTTCCAATATCTTCAACATTCTTCTGATTCTTGGCATATCTTCTGTGATCACGCCGATCCGCCTAGATATCACAGCGGTTTATGATACAGTGATTCTGATCATCGCCAATGTCCTCGTCTATTGGGCGGCTCGCGGCAAGGGCGGGATAAAAAGAATGGAAGGAGTTCTGCTTCTGGCGGTATATGCAGCATTTTTTATGTATATCCTATGGAGGTAGCGCATGTTTGGCGTTGCGGATTTGCGGCTGGATGTTTATAATAGAAAGTAGTACATTTTCAGAAAGGACAGGTAGATAAGGATGAAGATTGGAATTGGTAATGACCATGCGGCGGTTGAGATGAAGAATGATGTGGCGGCATATCTGAAGGAGAAAGGCTATGAGGTAGTGAATTACGGGACAGACACTCATGAGAGCTGCAGTTATCCAGAATATGGTGAGAAGGTAGGAAGGGCTGTCGTGGCCGGAGAGGTGGATCTGGGGATCTTGATCTGTGGGACGGGCGTGGGTATTTCCCTCGCGGCAAATAAAGTGAAGGGCGTCAGGGCTGTCGTATGTTCGGAGCCATATTCTGCGAAACTGTCCAGGCAGCACAACGATACCAATGTGCTGGCATTCGGGGCGAGGGTGATCGGTATAGAGATGGCGAAGATGATCGTCGATGAGTGGCTGAACGCAGAATTTATGGGGGGCCGTCACCAGACCAGGGTTGATATGATCATGGCGATCGAGGAAGATAAATAGGCGGCAGGGATTATAGAATGGTAAAGGAGAAGGAATATGCAGGCAGTTGATTGGAAGAAGGATTACGAGGAGTTTGAGGAAGTGACCAGGCAATTTTATGCGGGAGAAGTTCCGGCTCAGAAGTATAAGGGATTCTCCGGCGGCTTTGGAAGCTATGCGCAGCGGGGCGGCAAGGCGAGTATGCTTAGGCTGCGTCTTCCGGGCGGCAGGGTGAGCCGCGAAAAGCTTAAGTTTGTCGTGGATGCGGTTGAAAAATACCATATTGATAAGGTACATTTTACCACCTGCCAGACCATACAGCTTCACAATCTGAATGCGGATTCCGTGTGCGCGCTTGCTGTAGAGGCGCTGGACTGCGGGATCGTGACGCGGGGAGGCGGCGGAGACTTCCCGAGAAATGTCATGGTCTCTCCCTTGTCGGGCGTGGAAAAGGGCGAATATTTTGACGTGTCCCCGTATGCGGAGGCGGCAGCGGACTATCTGATGGGCTTTATAAAGACAGTGAAGCTTCCTAGGAAGCTGAAGGTATGCTTTTCCAATTCCCCGGAAAATGTGCCGCACGCGACGTTCAGGGACTTGGGATTCGTGGCGCGGGCAGACGGAAGGTTCGATGTCTACAGCGCGGGCGGTCTGGGCAATAATCCGAAGATGGGCGTGAAGGTAGCAGAGGCTGTTGACGGCAGCCAGATCCTGTATTATATCAAAGCTATGGTGAAGCTGTTCGTGGCCTACGGCAATTATGAAAACCGTGCCAAGGCAAGGACACGCTATATGCAGGAAGTACTTGGGGACAAGTATGCGGAAAGCTTCAGGGAGAAGCTTGACGAGGTTAAGAAAGAGGAAGAGTTGGATATCCAGGTTAAGCCCCGCAAGATTACCAAGGAGCCTGACGGTACGGCAGTGGAAGACAAAAGAGCGGTTCCTCAGAAGCAGGAAGGACTCTATGCCGTGGCGTATCATCCGGTCGGAGGATGCCCTGAGCCCTCGAAGCTTAAGGAAATCTATGAGGCGATGGCAGATATGGAGCAGACAGAGATGAGGATCGCCCCGGACGAGACGGTCTACATCATCAACTGCACCGGCAGCGAGGCGCGGAAGCTTCTGGATATCACAGCGGACAGTGCAGATACATTGTTCGAATCATCCGTGGCTTGTATCGGCGCATCCATATGTCAGGTGGGCGTGAGAGATTCACAGAAGCTTCTTGCGACGCTTGTGGAGGAAGCGAAAAAGTGGGGCTATGCAGACGGCGTGCTTCCGAAGATCCATATCTCCGGCTGTCCGTCCTCTTGCGGTACGCATCAGATCGGAAGGATCGGTTTCCGCGGCGGGGTCAAGAAAGCGGACGGTACGATGCAGCCGGCCTTTGTGCTTACGGTAAACGGCGAGGACGCGGAAGGAAAAGAGAGGTTCGGCGAGCAGATCGGAACCATATTAGAAAGCGATATCCCGGCCTTTTTAAAGGAGCTTGGAGCAGAGGTGTCCCAGTCGGGGATGAAGTATGACGAGTGGTATGAAGGCCACGCAGAACGCTTTGCCGAGATAGCAAAGCCTTATGCTGAATAAATAGAAATGAAAAATAAGAAACTCCCGGAAGACTTATTACGGTTCTTCCGGGAGTTTTGCTGAAAACAGGCATAAGATATTGACAATTTTATGGCAAAGTGCTATATTTAAACCATGGTATAAACTATAGTCTAAATTACGGTTTTTAACCACCTGCACATAGATGCAGAAGTATGAGAAATAGATTGGCTGCTGTTCACATCGGTTTGCGCATTTCGTGTACTGACCGTGAAAAAAGGACGCGGGAGTGGACAGTGATATCGTTCTGAGAGGAAAACGGGATGAAGAATATTACGAACATACAAAAATTCTCTATCCATGATGGAGACGGAATCCGCACATCTGTATTTTTTAAGGGGTGTCCCTTAAGGTGCAAGTGGTGTCACAATCCGGAGACGCAAAGGTACGAGAGGGAGATGCAGGTTGACCTGGGCAGATGCACAGGCTGCGGCGTCTGCGCGAAGGCCTGCCCGAACCATGCGCTCACCATGAAGGACGGAAGGCCGGCGCTTGACAAAGGCGCCTGTACACTGTGCGGCAAGTGTGAGAATTTCTGTCCGGCAGGACTCCGGGAGATCATCGGCCGCGAATACACGGTGAAGGAGCTTATGAAGGAGCTTATGAAGGATCAGATGTTTTACGAAGAGTCCGGCGGCGGAGTGACGCTTTCCGGCGGGGAAGTGATGGCCATGGACATCGATTACATCCTGGCGGTGGCCAGAGAGCTTAAGCGCCAGGGTATCAGCCTTACGATCGACACATGCGGATACGTCCCTTATGAGAAATTTCAGGCGCTTCTTCCGTATGTGGATACATTTCTCTATGATGTGAAGGCGATGGATCCAAAGATACATCAGCAGTATATGGGAGCGGACAATAAGCTGATTCTGGAAAATCTGTCCCGGCTGTCTGCTGACGGGGCGCGGATCTACATCCGGATCCCGACGGTTAAGGAAGTCAATGGCAATGAGGAAAATATGAAAGAGACCATAGCGTTTCTGAAAGAGCACGATATTCATCCGCCTCAGATTAACCTGCTGCCGTACCATGATACGGGCAGCGGCAAATATCCGAAGCTGGATATGGAATATAAGGGTAAAGATCTACATACACCGGATAAGGATGAGATGGAAGAGTTAAGAAAGCTCTTTATCGATGCCGGATTCCAGAACACCAAAATAGGAGGGTAAAGAGATGGCGAAACTGCGTGGTATGAATGAAAGAATTCAAAAGCTCCGGGAGCTCAGTGTGACGACACCTGTACACATTGACCTTGAGCGGGCAAAGATCGAGACGGATTTTTACAAAGAAAATGATGGGAAATACTCGATTCCGGTTATGCGGGCGATGGTTCTTAAGGAGTATTTTTCCAAAAAGACACTGTATCTTGGGGACGGGGAATTGATCATCGGGGAGAAGGGAAAAGACCCGCAGGCATCCCCCACATTCCCGGAGCTTTGCTGCCACAGTGTGGAGGATATGGTCGTGATGAGCGAGCGTGAGCTGGTGTCCTTTAAGACGACAGAGGAGGACAGGAAGCTGCAGGCGGAGGAGATCATTCCCTACTGGACGGGAAGAAGCATGCGGGAGAAGATTCTTGCGCGGATGACTCCGGAGTGGCATGAGTGTTACAGTGCGGGTATGTTCACCGAGTTCATGGAGCAGAGAGGACCGGGGCACACCTGCGGCGGCGAGCAGGTATTTACTACCGGGTACTTAGATTACAAAGAGAAGATCCAGAAGACTATGGATGAGCTGGATTATATCAATGATCCGGACGCGGTGAATAAATGCGAAGAGTTAAAGGCTATGGCGATCTCCTGCGACGCGGTATGTATTCTTGGAGAGCGTTACCGTAAGCTTGCCCTTGAGATGGCAGAGAAGGAGAAGGATGAGACAAGAAAGGAAGAGCTTCTTCAGATCGCGGCAAATCTTGAGGTTATTCCGGCGCATAAGCCTCAGACCTACTGGCAGGCAATTCAGCTTTACTGGTTCACACACCTTGCAGTCACTACCGAGCTGAATCCGTGGGATGCGTTCAGCCCGGGAAGGCTTGACCAGCATTTGAACCCATATTATGAGCGGGATGTAGAAGCAGGGATTCTTGATGATGAGAAGGCCTTAGAGCTTTTAGAGTGCCTGTGGGTGAAATTCTACAACCAGCCGGCCCCGGTCAAGGTGGGCATTACCCTGAAAGAAAGCGCGACCTACACTGACTTTGCCAATATCAATACCGGCGGCGTTACACCGGACGGACGAAACGGCGTCAATAATGTAAGCTATCTGATCCTTGACTGTATGGACGAGATGAAGCTGGTTCAGCCCAATTCCAACGTGACCATCAGTAAGAAGACTCCGGCGAAGTTCCTTAAGAGAGCATGCGAAGTCTCCAGAAAGGGATGGGGTCAGCCTGCATTCTATAATACAGAAGCGCAGATCATGGAGCTGATCAATGCCGGAAAGAATCTTGAAGATGCAAGACGCGGCGGTTCCTCCGGATGCGTGGAGACCGGAGCATGGGGCAGCGAGGCGTATATCCTGACTGGATACTTAAATATCCCGAAGGTGTTCCAGCTCACGCTGTTCAATGGATTCGACCAGTATTCCGGAAAACAGATCGGGCTTGAGCTTGGCTATGGAAAAGACTTCAAGACTTATGATGAGCTTTGGGAAGCATTTAAAAAACAGCTGCAGCACATCGTGAATATCAAGATCCGCGGCAACAACGTCATCGAGCAGCTCTATGCGCAGGAGATGCCGGCGCCTTGTCTTTCCGTTGTGACCAACGACTGCATTTCCAATGCAAAGGATTATAACGCGGGCGGCGCAAGATATAACACCAACTATATCCAGGGCGTAGGGATCGGTACCGTTACCGACTGCCTTGCAGCTGTAAAATACAACGTATACGACAAGCAGAACTTCACCATGGAAGAGCTGATCAAGGCCATGGAGCATGATTTTGAAGGCTATGACGCCATTTACCGCATGGTACATGACAAGACGCCAAAGTACGGCAACGATGACGACTATGCAGATGATATTATGCAGGAGGTATTCGAGCTTTACCGCAGTGAGATCACGGGACGTCCGAATATGAAGGGCGGAAAGTACGGTGTGGATATGCTGCCGACCACCTGCCATGTGTATTTCGGCGATGTGATCCTGGCGACGCCTAACGGCAGAAAGGCACACAAGCCGGTGTCGGAGGGAATCTCCCCGGAGAAATCTGCGGACACTAACGGGCCGACGGCAGTGATCAAGTCCTGTTCTAAGATGGACCACCTTGCAACGGCAGGTACACTCCTGAACCAAAAGTTCACGCCGAATGTGGTGGCAGGAGAGAAGGGGCTTGACAATATGGCCAGCCTGATCCGTTCTTACTTCTCCATGGACGGACACCATATCCAGTTCAACGTCATCGACAGACAGACGCTGATCGATGCCCAGAAGAATCCGGAGGAGTATAAGGACCTGATCGTGCGTGTTGCTGGATACAGTGATTTCTTCCGCAACTTAGATAAGCCATTGCAGGATGAGATCATCGAGAGGACAGAACAGTCCTTTGAGTAATGACCTGAGATAAAAAATGATGAGCTGATGCTCCAAAGACGGGCAAGAACCGTCTGCGGAGCGTCAGCTCTTTGACTTTATACCGGCCCGGAAGAGAGGGGAAGGATGATGTAGCGCACCGGCTGTGTCCGGCATATACTAACAGTAAAAGAGAAAGAGGATGTGACAGACATGCCTTATTCGGTTATGCTGGATGCGGGCCACGGGGGAAGTGATCCAGGAGCAGTCTACAGCGGACGTCAGGAAAAGGACGATACACTCCGGCTGACATTAGCAATAGGAGAAATCCTGCAGAACAACGGAATAGATGTGGAATATACGCGGACGACGGATGTATATGAAAGTCCTTATGAGAAAGCCATGGAGGCCAATAATGCGGGGGCTGATTTCTTTGTTTCTATTCACCGGAATTCTTTTCCCGTGGATAATCAGGTGATGGGAGTGGAGAGTCTTGTCTACGATCTGTCCGGCATCAAATATGAGATGGCGCAGAATATTGACGAGCAGCTTGAAGCAGTGGGCTTCGTGGATCTGGGGGTTAAGGCGAGACCAAACCTGGTGGTGCTGAGACGGACCAATATGCCTTCTGTGCTGGTGGAGGCGGGCTTCATCAATTCAAATACGGATAACCAGTTATTTGACGATAATTTTCAGGATATCGCAGAGGCAATCGCCAGAGGGATCCTTGATACCCTGTCCAATATCGGGGCGGTCCGTGAGGCGTATTACAGAGTGCAGGTAGGCCTGTTCCGGAATAATACGAATGCTAACCGCCTTTTAGAAGAGCTTCTGGCACAGGATTTCCCCGCATTTGTCGATAATGTGGGTGAATTTAACAGAGTTCTGGTAGGCGGGTATAATAACCTGAATGCGGCTGTTGCTATGGAGCAGAGGCTTAGGCAGGCGGGGTATGATACGTTGGTTATCAGTTAGATTTTAGAGATCAGGAGCAGGCTGCCCGAAAAAGAAGGAAGAAATATATAATGCCTGCTCCTGTTTATATGATTTCACTGTCAATTTTTGGAGGGTGACAGGTGAAATACCGATATTTGGGCATTGCCGCCCGCATTTCAGAATCGCTTTCTTACAGACGATGAAGAAAACAAAAAAGTCCTTGTGCAGTGAACGGCAGCATTTATACGGCTTTCATGTGGAATTGGAAAGCCGTATATTCCGGCACTTCCCTTGGAATCGGAAGTCCTGCGTTCATCAGGGCAGAGCCGGAGAGCGTGTACTGCCCGTCGTTGACCGAATACACGGTGTCAGTCTCAAGTCCTTTGGCGCGCACGTACTCCTGCGGACCGTTGCAGGTGAGGTTCGTAACAACTACGCTTAAGAGGGATTCCTGCCTGTCCTTTGTCACATGCTGCCATGCAGTCATATTGCCTGTCTCGAACGGGTTACTGAGGCGGTAATAGTCCCCCTTGATGATAATATGGTAATATTTCCGGAAGAGCGCGCTCTGCTCCCGGCACAGCTTCTGTTCTTCTTCAGTCAGATGTGTCGCGTCCAGTTCGTACCCGAAGGTGCCGCCCATAGCGACAACTGCCTTAGTCTTTAAGGGGACAAGTTTTCCGCTGTCGGAAATATGTGCGCCCATGCAGGATGGCGGATAGACGAAAGATGTCCCGTAGTGCAGCTTTAAGCGGTCGATTGGATGATTATTGTCGCTGACCCAGTATTGTGGGTAATAGTGGAGCATCGCCGCGTCAAAGCGTCCGCCGCCGCCGCTGCAGCCTTCAAACAGAATATCTGGGTGGGTCTTGATGATCGCATCCATGATGCGGTATAAGCCTAAGATATAGCGGTGGTATACCTCGCCCTGCTTGTCTGCGGGCAGCGCATTGGACCAGATGTCTGCGAGGGATCGGTTGATGTCCCACTTAACATAGTAGATATTGGCATCGTCCAGGATAGCGTTGACCTTCTCGATGAGATAATCCTGCACGTCCTTCCGGCTCATATCCAGGGCGATCTGGTTGCGGCTCCTGACCTCCGGGCGCCCGGGGATCTTCATGGCCCATTCCGGGTGCGCGCGGTAAAGGTCACTGTCTTCAGAGACCATCTCCGGCTCGAACCAGATACCGAACTTCATGCCAAGATCATTGATCTGCTCCACAAGAGCGTGAAGACCGCATTTGATCTTATCTTCGTTTACGACCCAGTCTCCCAGGCCGCTGTTGTCGTCATCGCGTTTCCCAAACCACCCGTCATCCATGACCAGCAGCTCCACGCCCATGTTCTTCGCAGCTTTTGCGATCTCCACCAGCTTTTTGTCGTCAAAATCCATGAAAGCCGCCTCCCAGCTATTGATCAGTACAGGACGTTCTGTCTGCGTTACAAATCTGCTTCTGCACAGGTTCGTGCGGTAAAAATCATGGAAAAGATGGGAAAGCCCGGTCAGTCCCTTTTCGGTAAATGCCATCACGACTTCCGGGCCTTCAAAGGTCTCGCCCGGCCTTACTTCGTAGACGAATTGTTTCGGGTGGATACCCATCACCAGGCGGAGCTGGTCATACTGGTCAAGCTCTGCCTCGGCGAGGAAATTGCCGCTGTACATCAGGGAAAATCCGTAGCACTTTCCGAAATCCTCTGTCGCATCCTGGTCACAGAGAACGACGAAAGGATTCTGCTGGTGGCTTGAGGAGCCGCGCACGCTGCTGATCGTGTGGATGTGGTGGGTCATGGGCTGGCGCTCAACCTGCCGTTCCTGTCCGTACCGTCCCGGAAGGCTTAAGAGATCCATGCCAGAGCCGTTGATGAAATCCAGGCAGAGCGACATGATTTTTTTTAGATGGATCGATGTCTTGCCGTTGTTTTTCACCTTGACAGCCCTGGTGATGATATCAGCCTCTTCAAATACACTGTATAAAAGAATCACGTCAACTTCGCTGACACTGTCGGACAGAGTGATCTCCAGAGAATGGACGGTGTCGCTTTCATTTGCAAAAACTGTGGGGAGCGTCTCCAGACGATATTTTTCTTTTTCGATAGTGATCTTGGCGGCCTTTCCGCTAAAGGAATAGCTGCCGTCGCCGTTTACCACTTCGATGCTGGCGGTACGGAAATCTCCCTGCTGCTGGGTGGAGAATTCCTGTGGCTGTGCGTCCAGAGAGAAGGTGCGCTCGTTCCGCGATTCGTAAGGGTTGCCGGAAAAGCCCCGGTCGTACTGCATGATCTGGTAGCTTAGGTCCGCATCATGCAGGGTTGGGCCGTAATAAAGGTGGAACAGATAATCCAGGTTCCCGATCTTCATCTGGTAAGAAGTGTTTTTCGTGTGCAGTGTAATCGTGTTATCTTCTTTATTGTAAACGATTCCCATGGGTAAAATTCCTCCTTGTGTGCTAATGGGGAAATTATACCATATTTAGCGGGAAGTTCATTTATTCATAATGTCAGAAAAAAAACGGGAAATGTAGTGCATAATAACAGGCTGGTGAGTTTTCCGTATAATATTAGGAAAGTTGCCGGTAAATTGGCGCGGTAAAGTTGCACTCCCGCCCAAAATATGTTAATCTTGTAAACAAATGTTTGGCGTTATTGACGTATCATTTTTTACATAAAAGGAGTTGTTTCATATGCGAAAGAAGGAGCGGGCGCTTGAGATCATCGGGCGGCTGAAGAAGGAATATCCGGATGCGGGCTGTACGCTTGACTATGATCAGGCGTGGAAATTGCTGGTCAGCGTGAGGCTTGCGGCGCAGTGTACGGATGCGCGGGTGAATGTTGTGGTCGAAGGGCTTTATGAGAAATATCCGGATATTGACGCGCTGGCGACGGCGGATGTGGCGGATATTGAAGAGATTGTAAGGCCATGCGGGCTTGGAAAGAGCAAGGCGAGAGATATCAGCGCGTGTATGAGGATGCTGAAGGAGGAGTACGGCGGAAAGATACCGAGGGATTTTGACGCGCTTTTAAAGCTGCCGGGCGTTGGAAGAAAGAGTGCCAACCTGATCATGGGCGACGTGTTCGGGGAGCCGGCGATCGTGACGGATACGCACTGTATCCGTTTGGTGAACCGCATGGGCCTTGTGGACGGCATCAAGGAGCCGAAAAAGGTGGAGATGGCGCTCTGGAAGATCATACCGCCAGAGGAAGGGAGCGACTTCTGCCATAGGCTTGTCTATCACGGGCGGGATGTGTGCACGGCACGGACGAAGCCGTACTGCGATAAGTGTTGTCTTGCGGACATCTGTAAAAAGGTGGGCGTGTGAGCAAATGCTGTGCGGGAGATTATGTAATGATATAGTAGTCAGTTAAGTGGGCAATAGCAGGGAAAGGCGGGTGTGATAAAGTGGCGGATATTATCGGAATGTTGGATGAATTGCAGAACAAGGCGCTTCGGGATGAGAAGCTTAAAGAAAGATTTCTTGCAACAAGGGACGATCCTTCCCCGGTCAGCGCATTTTGCCGTGTCTGCCGTGATGAGGGATACGGCGTCTACGAGATGGAGCTTGTCTGCGCGGGAGAAGATTTTCATGCGGCCATGAAGCGCAGCACTAACGGCGGCGGGGAAAATTCACCTATGCTTGCAGGACAGGATGATTTTTATGAATTATTTCTTGCAGCGATAGATGACGGGCGGCAGTAGTATGGAGCGGATACTGAGAGACAGCGGCAGTAAATGTATGCTGAATGGCAGTAGTTAGCGAATGGATGGGAAGCGGCGTATAGCGCGGCGGCCGCGATTAGCAGAAAGGAAGTAAGAGAGATAGAACAGGCAAGACAGATTTTAAAGCAATATTTTGGTTATGAAGATTTCAGGGAAGGACAGGCGGGGCTGATCGGCGCGGTCCTTGGCGGGCGGGACGCCCTTGGCATCATGCCTACGGGCGCAGGGAAATCCATCTGTTTTCAGGTGCCGGCGCTGATGGCGGAGGGGATCACTCTTGTCATATCCCCGCTGATCTCGCTGATGAAGGATCAAGTCAGCGCGCTGAACCAGGCGGGCGTCCATGCGGCATATCTGAACAGCTCCCTGACCGTGGGCCAGTATGTGAAAGCACTGCGATTTGCAAAAGAGGGAAGATATAAGATCATCTATGTGGCACCGGAGCGGCTGATGACGGAAGGGTTTCTTGATTTTGCGCAAAACAGCGGGATCAGGATATCCATGGTCGCGGTGGACGAGGCTCACTGTGTGTCCCAGTGGGGGCAGGATTTCAGGCCGGGATATTTAAAAATTGCAGAATTTATCCGGAAACTTCCGCATAGACCGGTAGTCAGTGCATATACTGCTACTGCCACGGAAGAAGTGCGCGGGGATATCATAGAGCTTTTGGAGCTTAGGGATCCGGCGGTGGCAGTGACGGGCTTTGACCGGGATAATCTGTATTTTGCGGTGAAAAAGCCCGTGGATAAATATAAGGAGCTGATCGCTTATCTGCGGAACAAGGAGAAGGAGCTTTCCGGCTGCAGCGGGATCATCTACTGCCTGACCAGAAAGAGTGTGGAGGATATCTGCTATCGGCTGAGGCAGGAAGGATTCTCCGCGACCCGGTATCATGCGGGGCTTTCCGATGAAGAGCGGCGGGATAATCAGGATGATTTCATCTATGACAGGCGGCATGTGATGGTGGCGACCAATGCTTTTGGGATGGGGATTGACAAGTCGGACGTGCGGTTTGTCGTTCATTATAATATGCCGAAGAATATGGAGAGCTATTATCAGGAAGCGGGGCGCGCCGGGAGGGACGGCGCTCCGGCGGAGTGCATCCTCTACTATGAGCCGTCAGATGTCAGGATGAATCAGATGTTTATCGGAAATAATGAGAATAACGAGATGCTTGACGAGACGGCGAAGGCGCTGATTGCGGAGCGGGACAGGTGGCGGCTTAAGCAGATGACATTTTACTGCTTTACGTCAGAGTGCTTAAGGCATTATATATTAAAATATTTTGGCGAGGAGACTTCCGGGTATTGTGGGAATTGCTTCAACTGCCTGACGCAGTTTGAAGAGGTGGATATCACAAGGGAAGTGGCATCAATTATAAAATGCATCAAAGAGAACTGGACGGCTTACGGCGTTACGGTAATTATCGATATCCTTAAGGGGGCAAAGAGTCAGCGGATACTCGGGAAGAATTTGGATAAAAATACCCAGTACGGACAGCTTAGCGGTCAGTCAGCAAGCCGGCTCAGACAGATTATACAGGAGATGCTGTATCAGGGATACCTTGAGCTTTCCGGAGAGACTTACCCGGTGCTTAAGCTGGCAGAGGGTGCGAAAGAGGTGCTGGCAAAAAATGAGGAGACTGCGCGGATAGTCTTAAAGCTGCCGAAGGAGCAGGAGAGAGCAGACGGCAGTGATGCCGGAGGAGAGTCAGGAAGTGCAAGGGGAAGGAAAAGGAAGAAGGCAGGGGCGGCGTCTGCGCTCCGGGAGCAGGATATGGAATTATTCGAGGAGCTTCGGGCGCTGCGGCGTGAGATCGCGGCAGAGGAAAGGGTTCCGCCATACATTATATTTTCCGATAAGACTCTTGTGCTCATATGCCTGAACAGGCCCAAAAATACTGCGGATATGCTTAAGATCAGCGGAATCGGAGAATATAAGGTAAAAAAATATGCAGAGCGGTTCCTTGCAACGATCAAGCCTGAGTAAGGGGATCTATAGCGGAATACGCAAAATAGATCAGAAAACGCGAAGGGGAGGCAGAAATAATCATGGCGGATAATGGAAAACAGATTGCGCTGCGTGTGTCTGTTGTAAGTGTGACAGTGAATCTCCTGCTGTCGGTGCTTAAGCTGGCAGCAGGGCTTATCGCGCATTCAGGGGCGATGGTGTCGGATGCGGTACATTCCGCATCGGACGTATTCAGCACATTTGTAGTGATGATCGGCGTGCATATGGCCAGCAAGGAGGCTGATGAGGAGCATCCTTACGGCCATGAGCGGATGGAGTGCGTGGCGGCTATCGTGCTTGCGGCGGTGCTGTTTGCTACAGGGCTTGCGATCGGATACAATGGACTTGACCAGCTGCTGGGCGGCGGTTATAAGGAGATAAGAGTTCCGGGAGCATTTGCGCTTGCGGCGGCAGTTATATCTATCGGGGTTAAGGAGTGGATGTACTGGTATACGGTGCTGGCGGCTAAGAAGATTAATTCTGGCGCGCTTAAGGCGGATGCGTGGCATCATCGCTCGGATGCGCTGTCTTCAGTGGGCGCGCTGTTTGGTATCGCAGGGGCAAGGATGGGGTATCCGTTTCTTGACTGTGCTGCCAGCGTGGTGATCTGTGCATTTGTCATCAAGGCGGCGTACGACATTTTCAAGGACGCGGTTGACAAGATGCTGGATACGGCCTGCGACAAGGATACGGTGAAAAAACTCCGCAAAATCATCCTAGGCCAGTCGGGAGTCCTTGGGATCAGCAAGCTGACGACGCGCATATTCGGCTCAAGAATATATGTGGACGTAGAGATCGAGGCGGACGGGGATATGACCCTCCGGGCAGCTCATGAGGTGGCGGAGAATGTCCACCATGCCATTGAGCGCGGAGCCAGTGATGTGAAACACTGTATGGTGCATGTGAATCCTAGTACACTGAATAATAAGTAACGAGCCATATCACCTGTCTGATTTTCCAGTTGCTGCGTTAGATTTTCTAGCCGTAGCCAGATTTTATAACAATTATTCCATCCGGCCAGAACTCTGTCTCATGCACTACATGAGGCTTGGTTTTGGCCGGATGAAACAATTTACAAATTCAATTTTTCAAATGGCTTAAAGAAGCTGTTCTATCTTCGAGCTTATTTCAAGCAATTCACCGAGCGTTGTATTAAAATTATTCATGTTTTGATAAAATTCTATTGGTCCAGTAACTCCGATTGCTGCAATTGGTTCTTTGTTAGCGTTGTGTATGGGTACTGCGATACATCCGATTCCCATTGCATATTCTTCTGTGTCGGTTCCATACCGCAGCTTTTTAATTCGGTCCAGTTCCTTCTGAAATAGCTCCATATCGATAATTGTGTTGGAAGTATGCTGTCGGAACAAAGTCATAGCTCTTTTCAGGAAAGATTTCTGTTTTTTGGGAGGGAGCAAAGCTGTCAGGAGTTTTCCGGCAGCGCTGACATTAACGGGAAGTGTCTCGCCCAATTTTGATATGTAGGTGATGCCGGAATACGGTAGACACTGGTCAATAGTGCAGATTCCGCTCTCGGTCAAAGTACAGAGCTGGCAGGCCTGGCTTGATTTTTCGGCCAGTTCTTCCATATAAGGTCTTGCCAGCTTGATGAGATCCTTTTCGGTGGAGACGATATTGGAAAACTGTGATAGCTTGTATCCAGGCTTAAAATAATTTGGCCTCTTCGGGTCTTCAACAATATAACGATACTCTTGCATACAATTAATGATTCTATAAAGTGATGTCGAAGGAATAGATAACTTGTCTGCAATAGTTTTTAACGTTTTTGATGAAGGATCATTTGCAAAGTAGTCTAAAATCTGTAGAGTCCGTTCCGCGGCGGGCGGAAAATTTTGGTTTTCATTTTTACTTTCCATGAGATTTTTTAATATACCTTTCATTATTTTTACATTAACAATAATATATCAAATTTGAATTTAAAAATCAATATTTCCATATATGGGAATAGAATTAGCAAATATGAAAAAATATGTTGACACAACTAGGAAGAAGGGTATATAATAAACACAAGTTATAAAGCGGTTCATTAGCACAAGAATATAAGCATGGGTATTGGGGAAAAGTAGAAGTCCATGCTGATTTTCAAAGCGTAGTGCATATTTATCCAATATTTGTACAGAGTATTAGTTAGATAAAAAAATTTACCAAAATAAGCGGTAGCATTATAGTTCAAGAATCTTCTCAAATTATATGGGGGGCTTGGTTTAGTGTTCTCTAATTTCGGGATTATAAAGAGAATTCAGAGCGGTTAATAAATAAGTTAGGCCTAATACTTATTTGTAATAAAACAATTTATCTTTACAAAAGTTTAAAAAGGAGAAGAAATTATGAGAAGAAAAATTTTAAGCATACTTTTGTGTGTTGCGATGGTAGCGACGTTAGCGGTTGGCTGCAGCTCATCAGGTGGCGGCGAAACTTCCGGCGATGACGGGAAGAACGAAGAAAGCAGTGAATCGGGAGGTGATGATTCAGCGGGCGGCGGATACAAATTCGCGATACTGGTGCCGACGATGAATCACGAGTATTTCGAAAATTGTGTTGAGTTTTCCGAGCAGTGTGCGAAAGAGTTGGGATGTACGGTTGATGTATACAGTGCAGATAATAATGCTGATACGATGAATAAGAATGTAGAAGATGCAATGGCAGCGGGCATTGATGGTATCCTGATCGATCCGTATTATGCATCAGGTACGAAGTGCGCTGAGATGTGCGAAGCGCAGGGAATTCCAATGATCGCATTTGACTCTGATATTGAGGAGTTTGACCCGCAGGGTGATTATAAGCAGTATATCAGCTTCATCGGGCCGGATGATGCAGATGCAGGATACAATATGGCATGTAATCTTTTTGAAAATGCAAAACCAGATGCAGATGGTACATTATACGTGGGCGTAGTGCAGGGGACTCCTGGTACAGCAGTTGCAATTAACCGTGAAAAGGGATTTGACAAGGCGCTGAAAGAGTATACAGATAAGGGAATGAAGATTGAGGTTGTTGGACGTGTAAATGGTGACTTTGCCGCTGAGACTTCCCTTCCTGCAACAGAAGACCTTCTTCAGTCTGCTGAGAAGATAAATGGAATCTGGTCAGCAAACGGCGGAACAGCTACAGGTGTAATGGCTGCATGTAAAAATGCAGGCCTGACACCGGGCAAAGATATCACAATCGTAGGAATGGATTTGAATTCTTCCAATGTTGAGGCCGTAGAAAACGGAGAACTTCAGTACGATATCGGAGGTCACTGGTTAGTTGGTGGATATGCTGTGATCCAGATGTATGATTATCTGAATGGTAAGACGATTGAAACACCAAAAACAATCCTGAAGTTATTACCGATTACAAAGGATACTGTAAATAAGTTCTATACAGATTATCCGGATAATATTCCGAAGAACTTTGATATCAAGTCTGCAAGCCAGATGAATGGCGGAGATGCTAATTACTCTTCATTTGAATTTAAGTTCAGCGAATAAATTTTAGGAGGGGCTTTACTGAGAGGGTTTTAGTAAGGCCCCTTTTTGAAAATAGTCGGTAAAACAAGAATATCTCCAAAGACTGGAGGGAATATAATGATCTTAGAAGCACGGAATATTTGTAAAACATTTGGCGCAACGGTAGCGTTAAATAATGCATATGTCCAGTTACGTTCAGGAGAGGTTAATGCTCTGGTTGGCGAAAATGGTGCGGGAAAGTCTACAATATTGAAAGCTATTGCGGGAGTACATAGCATTGATAGCGGAAATATTACCATTGATGATAAGGAAATCGAAGTAGCAAATATGAAAGAAGCTTATGCTAATGGAATAAGTATTGTATTTCAGGAAAGCACGATTGACCCGTTTATCAGTATTGCGGAAAATATATTTATAGACAGATTACATGAATACGGAAAACCTTTCCGGGGAATCAACTGGAAGAAAATCAATCGGGATGCGCAGGAAATATTAGATTCCATGGAATCTGATATAGACGTAAAGAAGGACATAAGGTCTTTGAATCTTGGACAGTGGAAGCTGATAGAGGTTGCAAGAGCTTTAGCGTATAATCCGAAGATTCTCCTGCTGGATGAATCGACAGCGTTTTTGAATCACAATGAGGCAGTAAGCTTTGTAGAATCGGTAAAAAAACTGCGCGAAAAAGGAATGGCAATCGGATTTGTGTCTCACCATATGCAGGAAGTCTATGATTTGGCAGACCGCATCACAATAATGCGGGATGGTAATTTCATTATGGAGATGGAGCGTGAAGAAGTTAATCAGGAGCGGTTAGAGGCTGCGATGGTAGGCAGGAATATCGGAGATAAATTATATCCTGAGAGACGGAAAATTCCTGCAAAGGAAGTAGTTCTTAAAGTTGAGAATCTTGAAGTGGAAAATCAGCTCAATAACGCGTCCTTTGAACTTTATAAAGGTGAGATACTGGGGATCGGCGGGTTAAAGGAATCTGGAGGAGACGCAATTATCAATGCTATTTTTGGGGCTGTGCCAATAAAGAAGGGAAAAGTCATAGTAGAGGGAGAGGCCTATAGCCAGACGGCGCCGGCGGTAAGTCTTAAGAGAAAGATTTCCCTTTTGCCTGGAGAGCGGACGCTGGAAGGACTGATCGTAAATTTCAGTATAGGTGACAATATTATTATGTCTGCCGGGCCCAAGAAAGGGGTACTTAGAGATAAGAAAAAAGAGAATGAATTAATTGAAAAATATGTTGAACAGGTAAAAATTAAGACAGATAATCCCAATAATCCTGCATCCTCTCTTAGCGGCGGCAATATGCAGAAGGTAGTAATAGGAAAATGTCTGGCTACAGAACCTAAAATATTGCTTCTTAATAACCCGACGCGAGGTATTGATATCAGCGCGAGACAGGAAATCTATTCGTTAATCCGGGGGCTTGCGGATGATGGAATGGCAATTATCATGCTGACAGAGGATCTGCTGGAGCTTTTAGGTATGAGTGATCGGATCATCATTACCAGACATAATGCGATCAGCAAGATATTTGAAGAAAATAACAGCCTGACGGAAGAGGATGTTATTAGTTATATTGTCTAAAGGGAGGATTAAAAGATGAATGAAAAGATGGGTAAGCTGAAAAAATATTTTCCATTTATTTTATTGATAATATTAGTAGCAATATTTACCATAGGTAATTCTCGGTTTTTGACATTCAGGAACTTTATGGTTATTGCACAGCAGATGGTTGTAACATTGATTGCAGCGTTGGGAATGCTGTTTGTAATTGTAGAGGGAAGCATTGACCTGTCTGTGGGCGGCATAGTGGCTTTGTCGGCGATTGCCGTTACGATGACGGTAGAACAGCTTGGAGCATTGGCGATTATTCCGGCCATATTGGTGGGAGTTGCCTGCGGGCTTATCAACGGTTGCTGCTTTACGTTCCTGAAGATTCCGACTTTTATTGTAACGATGGGTACGATGACATCTTTCAGAGGTCTTGTATTGATTCTTACAGGCGGCTCGCAGATTATGATCACTAACCGCTCTTTCTTAAACTTTTATAATGGCCAGTATATCGCGGGCGTGAACAATAACGTAATCATGGTAGTAATTATCACAGCAATTATGTGGTATGTGTTTAAGAATTTTGCGTTTGCCAGAGAGGTAAGAGCGGTTGGAGGAGCAGAGAAGGTAGCAACACTGGCAGGTATTAAGATTAACAAGATCAAGGTGGGAGTATTCGTACTCTGCGGTGTCATGGCAGGTATTGCCGGATGCTTCCAGTCCGCAAGATCTTATGCTGCGACGCCAACAATGGGCGACGGAATAGAAATGGATGTCATCGCAGCAGTCGTGCTTGGAGGAACACCGATGTCAGGCGGTATCGGAAGTGTCCTAACAACGGTGTTGGGCACGCTGATAATCTGTATTCTGAGTAATGGTATGAATATCATAGGCTTGTCTGCGGATATCCAGAAAGTAGTAAAGGGAATAATCTTGATTTTTGCAGTATGTATGACAGTCGACAGGAAACGTATGGGCGTTATCAAATAGGAGAGGTGAAAATAATGAGGAAGCCATTATTAGGATTAATTGGATTTTCAGACGGAGATCCAGAGGTGCATGAGCAGTTAAAGAATATTGTACAGGCGCAGGTGGATGTCATTGCAGCAGAGCTTAAAAGAGACGGTACGGTGGATGTGATTGTTGCGGACAGGCTTGTGAACTCTGCGGAAAGCGCAAAAGAGGAGGCGGAGAAGCTGAAAGGCAGGGGCGTAGACGGAACGATCTTTTCCTATGGCGTATTTGCATTCCCGAATTTCTCTGCGATTGCAGCGAAGAATGGAAAAGGGCCGTATCTGCTCGCGGCGAATTTGAATCCGGATTGGCCGGGCATGGTTGCTATGCTGGCAGCAGGAGGCGCGCTTCATCATCTGGGGATTGAGCATTTTCGGGCGGCAGGTGATTTTAAAGATCCAGAGGTGCTTGGAAAGATCATTCAGTTCGGAAAATGTGCGAAGGTTGTGTCATCCTTGAATGGACAGAAATATGGCCTTTTAGGAGGAAGAAGTCTGGGTATGTACAGCAGTACGGTAAGTATGCAGGACTGGGAGCGCATTTTCGGTGTTGATGTTGATCACATGGATCAATCAGAGATTGTGCGTAAGGCAGCCGAGGTAGACGATGCGCAGGTTGAGAAAGCGTTTGCGTGGCTGAAGGAGAATGTAGGAGCTATAGAATTTGATGGAAACCGCCTGACTGAGGAAAAGTTAAAAGAACAGATTCGTCATTATGAGGCGACAAAATCAATTGTAAAAGAGAATAATTATGATTTTATTGGTGTGAAATGTCACTATGAGATGAGCCGCCACTATTGCACAGAGTGTCTAAGTGCAGCCTTTATGAATGACCCGTATGACTGGGACGGGGAAAAAGAGCCGGTGATATGTGCATGTGAAGCAGACTCAGACGCTGCACTTACGATGCAGATCTTAAAGCTTCTGACAAATGATCCGGTTATTTTTATGGATGTCCGTCATTATGACGCAGAGAATGATGTTATGGTATTTTGTAACTGCGGTTCTCAGTCTACATATTATGCGACAGGAACGAATGATTATAAAGCAAACCTGGCAAAGACGACATTATATCCATGCCTGGAAATGTATGCGGGCGGAGGGTGTCATGTCAATCTTCAGACAAAGCCGGGACATGCTACGATCGCGCGGCTGAACCGGTATGAAGGAAAATATCGAATGACCATTATCCCGGCGGATTTTGTCGAACTGCCAAAAGAAAAAGAGGCAGAAACAACAAAAGAATGGCCGCATGTATTTGCGAAGCTCCCGTTTGAGCATCATATTTTCCTGGATAAGTTCGATGCAAATCATTGCCATGCGGTTTATGGGGATTATGTAGAAGAATTGAAAATGATTTGTGAAATGTTGGGCATTGATGTGGAGATGCTGGCTTAAAAGGGAGTCTTTCGGACGCTGGTAAGATAATGTAACAAGGTGTTGTGGAAAAATATTAAGTATAGACAGGAGGTAGTTATAATGTCAGTAATTAAGGAAGTGTTTGAACGCGGAGAAGGAATTTTGCACCTGATGCCTACATGGGTACCAAGAGGATTTAATGAACCAGGAAAGAGGTTAAAGCTTCATCCAGACGATTACTATGCATTGGGAATGGACAGAGGCGGAATCTGTGAGCGGTGGCTTGGATCTCTTGCAAAGGCATTGAATGGGCCTAAAACGGGTGAAACGGAAGGCATGAGTTATGTTTTGGAGGATGTGAAGACGAAGGCAACCCGTCTTTTTAAGGACTATGTGGAGGAGCTTGGAGCCGAGTTAATCGGTGAAGGCCTGATGAAAAAATATGGCACATGGCCGACCTTTGCGAAGCTGTACGACTATGACAAGCCGCTGTTCCATCACCTGCATTTGACAGAAGAGATGGCGAATAAGATTGGAATGCATGGAAAGCCGGAGTCCTATTATTTTCCGCCGCAGTATAACAGCGGTTATCTCGGGAGAATGCCGCTTACATACTTTGGGTTCGATCCGTCAACAACAAAGGAACAGGTCATGCAGTGCCTGAAAGATTATGACATAAAGGACAATCGGATTACGGAGCTTTCAAGAGCTTACCGCATTCAGCTTGGAACAGGCTGGTATACGCCGGCAGGAGTTATCCATGCGCCAGCATCTCTTGTTACGTTTGAGCCGCAATGGAACAGTGATGTAAATACGATTATGGAAAATGTGACGATGGGCGAGGTAAATCCGCATAACCTTCTTACGGATTGTGCTCCAGAGGAGGAAAAGAATGACCTGGAGGCTATCTTTAACCAGATAGACTGGGAGGAAAGTACAAGGCCGGATTATAAAGAAACGTATTTTAGAATGCCAAAGGTAAAATATGAATCTGATGAAGCAGTAGAAAAATGGGTCGCATATGCGAACGATTGGGTTGCGGCGAAAGAGGTTACGATTATGCCAGGGCAGACCTATACGCTTACGGATCAGGCGTGCTATTGTGCAGTTGTGGTTCAGGGGCATGGAAGTTTTGGAGTGTTTGAGTGCGAGGCGCCGGAGCTGGTGCGTTTCGGGGACATTACTGGTGACGAATATTTTGTATCTGAAAATACTGCAAAAAAAGGCGTTAAAATTACAAATACAAGCAGCTATCAACCGTTGGTAATTCTGCAGAACTTCGCAAACAATAATCCGGAAGTGCCAACGGCCGTATAGAAAACAGGAGAGAGCATATGCAGAGAATATTGAACAATCCAGATGATATTGTAGATGAGATGCTGAAAGGTTTTCTGAAAGTTCATGCGGATATCGTAGAGCCTGCAGAAAATCCGAGAGTCATAAAAGCGAAAAAAACCCCGGGAAATAAGGTCGGTATTGTGACCGGGGGAGGATCTGGGCATAAGCCGGCATTTGTCGGGTATGTAGGAGAAAATATGTGCGATGCGGCAGCGGTAGGGGAGATCTGCTCCTCTCCTACTGCGGCGGCCTTTTTGGATGCATTTAAAGCTGCAGATCAGGGAATGGGCGTGGCCTGCCTGTATGGCAATTATTCCGGCGACAACATGAATGTTAAGATGGCGGTCAAGATGGCAAAAAAGGCGGGTATTACGGTAAAAACAGTGGTCGCGAACGATGATGCAGCGTCTGCGCCGAAAGATCAGCGTGAAAAGAGAAGAGGAGTCGCAGGAGAAGTGCTGATGTGGAAAGTCGGAGGAGCTAAAGCCGCAAAGGGCGGAGATCTGGATGAAGTAATTGCAGCAGCGCAAAAAGCCATTGACAACACAAGAAGCGTAGGAATAGGTCTTACTCCTTGTACACTTCCGGCAGTGGGCCATCCTAATTTTGAAATTGAGGATGGGATGATGGAAGTGGGGATTGGACATCATGGTGAGCCGGGAATAGAAGTGTGTCCGCTTGAGACGGCATCACAGATGGCAAGACGGATGACCGACATTGTGGTATCAGATTATCCGTATAAAGAGGGAGACGAGGTCGTTGTGCTTGTATCAGGTTTGGGCGCGACGCCTGTGATGGAGTTATATGTGCTTTACGATGAAATTGACCGTATCCTGAAAGAAAAGGGTATCAGGACATATAAAGCTTACGTTGGCGATTATTTTACTTCCCTGGATATGATGGGAGCGACACTTACGGTTATGAAAGTAGATGACGAGCTGAAAGAGCTGATCGATATGCCTGCGAACTGTATGGGGCTGAGGCAGCTTTAGGGGGCGAAATGATGAATGGGTTTAAAAATGCAAATGGAAAATCTGTGCTGTTAAAGATGGTAAAGTGCATTCAGGAAAATAAGGACTATCTTGGCGAAGTAGACGGACTGATCGGTGATGGCGACCATGGCATGAACATGAATAAAGGGTTTACCGTATTTGAGAAAAGATTCAAGGATGAAGATATCAGCTTTACTGAAGGACTTAGTGAACTTGGCATGATTCTTTTAAATGAGATCGGCGGGTCTATGGGACCGATTTACGGAACGATATTTATGGAAATGGCGGAGGCCGGAGATGGCCTGGAGGATATCGGAAGCGGAGGATTAGCAGACATGCTGCAGGCCGGACTTTCAGGACTTTATGATATTGTCGATGCTAAAGTGGGAGACAAAACCCTGGTAGATACTTTGGCGCCTGCGGCGGATGCCTTGAGGCAGGCCAAAGATTCGGGAAAAGACTTTACGGCAGCTTTGGAAGAAATGAAAAAAGCGGCCAGAGCAGGGCGGGATTCTACAAAGGATATGGTTGCCAAATTCGGACGTTCCAGCAGATTAGGAGAACGGTCAAGAGGAGTTTTGGACGCAGGAGCAACGTCTTGCTGTGCTATTTTGGAAGCGCTGGCAGATGGAATTTGTGAATTACAATAAGTCGTTTTGAGATGGAGACTGAAAAATGAAAAAAATCATTAACTCACCGGATAATGTTGTATCAGAGATGATGGAAGGTTACATCAGCGCATATGGAAGATATTATGAAAAGCATCCAGACGTGAATGGCGTTATCCTAAAACAAAGAAGAAGGGACAAAGTAGCGCTTGTGATCGGCGGAGGGAGCGGACATGAGCCGATGTTCTCTGGCTTTGTCGGCAAAGGGCTTGCAGATGCGGCGGCATGCGGCAATATCTTTGCTTCCCCTGACCCCAATACAGTCTATGAGACGGCTAAAGCAGTCAATCAGGGAAAAGGCGTCATCTTTGTATATGGTTGTTACGCGGGGGATAATTTGAACTTCGATATGGGGGAGGAGTTTTTAAATGATGACGGAATACAGACTGCTCATGTGCGCGTGCGGGATGATGTAGCTTCCGCGCCGAAGGAGCGGATTGAAGACCGCCGGGGGATTGCGGGAGATGTGTTCGTGGTAAAAATTGCCGGAGCGGCATGCGATGCAGGACTATCCCTTGAGGAAGTAACAAGAATTACAGAAAAAGCGAGAGATAATACAAGAACTATCGGAGTCGCTACAGCGCCGGCACAGCTTCCGGGGATTGATAAACCGATTTTTGAACTGCCTGAGGGGGAGATTGAGTACGGCATGGGACTTCACGGAGAGAGAGGAGTACTACGGACCACATGGCAGGATGCGGATGTTCTGGTGGAAAAAATGTACGCACAGATTATGGAGGATGCTGAACTTAAGGCGGGAGATGAGGTGTGCGTATTAGTGAACGGACTTGGCTCTACTACGGTCACAGAGCTTGCGATTGCTTACCGTGCAGTAAAAAAATTGCTGGATAATGCGGGAATCAAAGTATATGATACAGATCTTAACAGCTACTGTACCAGCCAGGAGATGGGGGGATTTTCCATTACTTTGTTTAAGCTGGATGAAGAGCTTAAGCGGTATTACGATATGCCCTGCTACTGTCCGTTCTATGCTAAGGGCGAGCTGACCGGCGGAAGCCTTTTGGAGCGGGAAGAGGAAGATCTGGCAGAAAAAGAACCTGAGTTTGATAAAGCGGATATTGAATCAGCAGAAATTATAAGGAGCAAAGAAGGTATTCTAAGTGAGCTTAACGCGGCAGATGCCAGGAATATGCTTATTTATATTGCGGATAAGATCATTGCCAGAAAACCATATCTGACGGAGATTGACAGTGCTATCGGAGACGGGGATCATGGGATCGGAATGGCAGGCGGTATGCAGAAGGCGAAGCAGGAACTCCTTAAGATGGAAGGGGAAGAAAATGTCTATGCAGTCTTTGAGGCGGCAGGAAGAGCCATGCTTCTGTCTATGGGGGGAGCATCCGGGGTTATCTTTGGAAGTCTCTACCTTGCAGGTGCGAAAGATATGGAAGCTAAAAGTGTGTTGACAGCAAAGGACATATCTAGGATGGAGCGGAAGAGCCTTGAGGCCATTCAAGAAAGAGGCAAGGCGAAAGTCGGTGATAAGACGATGGTAGATGCGCTGGTTCCAGCGGTAGATGCGATGGAGAATTGCAGCGGTGCAGGCCTTCTGGAAATGCTAAAGGCAGCAGAGACAGCGGCGGCACAGGGAGTTGAGGCGACGAAAAAGTATCAGGCCAGATTCGGACGTGCCAAATCCCTGATGGAGAGGGCCGTCGGATATCAGGACGCGGGAGCGACCTCTGTATGGCTTATCTTACAGGGGATGCGGGAATTTGTAGAAGATCAGATGGAATAAATAATTTAAAGGGGCGGCATATGCTGCCCCCTTTATAATACCTAATAGGCAGAAAACAGAGTTAAACCGTCGTAAACATATCCAGCACCTGCCCCGTCATCTCTGCCGGGGAATCAGCCAGAAGGTACAAAATCCCTTTTGCCACCGCAGAAGAGCTTCCCATAACAGCATCATCCTGCCCCACGTTATGGTTATAGACCCGCTGTCCCGGAGTATCGACAATTCCCGGAGCCACAGCATTGACCTTGATGCCGAATTCCTTCGTCTGGATAGCGGCAGTCTTCGTCATCGTTATGATCCCCGCCTTTGCCACGGCATATCCGCCCATCTGGGACGCGATCCGCCCCATACGGGAGGAGACGCTCACGATGTCGCCGCTCTTTTGGCGGAGCATCACGGGAATGACTTTATTGATGCACAAAAACGGAATCTTCAGATTCGTCTTGATGATCTGATCCCACTGCTCCTCCGTCCATTCCCAGATTTTGATCGCCTGCTTTCCGACGCTGTCATAGATTTCGGAAGGATATCCCCCGGCATTGTTGACCAGGATATCGATGCGGCCAAACTTTTCCACCACAGCATCGACCATAGACTGTACCTGGGCGCTGTCTGTCAGGTCACGGGAAAGAGCAACTGCCTGTCCGCCCTTTTCTTCTATCATGGCGACCGTCGTGTCAAGATCTGCCTGGGTTCTTGCGACAGCCACGACTGTCGCTCCTTCTGCGGCTGCCGCCAGTGCAGTATCGCGGCCGATGCCCTTGCCGGCGCCGGTGACGATCGCGATTTTTCCTTCAAGTTTCATATCGTAATTCCTCCTGTGAATGTTTATGATAACACGGCGCGTCATTCTGCCGCCTGAGCATCCGCGGATTTAAAAAGGCTTATATTTTGCCTTTGCTCTATATCATACGGGTTTTATATTTCTCAAAAAAATCAATAGAAACGGGATGTACATAGCTGTCTCCGATCCCGTGCAAAAGCACGATGTTCAGGTGATTGCCAAGATTCTTTTTGTCAAGCTTTATGGCTCCGGTAAGGGCATCCATGGGAAGCCCGCTGTCAGAGGGCAGCCCGTAAGACTTCAGCACATGTAATATACGCCCTGCCGTGCCTTCTGGCGTGAGCCCGTCCTGCTCTGCTAAGAGCGTAAGCTGGTACATGCCGATGGCGACTGCCTCGCCGTGGCTTTCCCGCCCGTACTGATAATATTGTTCTATCGTATGACCGAGAGTATGCCCGAAGTTAAGGAGCATCCGCTCTCCGGTGTCGAACTGGTCGTGCTCCACGACGATTCTCTTGATATCCACACAGCGCTGAATAATCTCTGGCAGACGCGCCCTTAAGGCGTCAAAGGAGCCGTACTCCTCCAGCGTCTCAAACAGGCTTTCATCCTTGATGCAGCCGTACTTAATCACTTCTCCCATGCCGTCGTTGATAAACCGCGGCTGCAGGCTATTCAGCACAATCGGGTCGATGAGCACGATAGATGGCTGGTAAAAAGCGCCCACAAGATTCTTTCCTTCCGGGAGGTCAACAGCGACCTTGCCGCCCACCGAAGAGTCTACCTGCGCCAGAAGGGAGGTGGGCACCTGGATGAACTTTACGCCGCGAAGAAAGCTTGCGGCAGCAAACCCGGCCAGATCCCCGATCACTCCGCCGCCCAGCGCGATGACCGCATCGCTGCGGGAGATCCTAGCCTCAAGCATGGCCCGGTAGATCTCTGGCAGGCTCTGGAAGCTTTTCGTAGCCTCCCCGTGGGGAAGAACCAGATGATAGCATTCATAAGTCTCGCTCAAACTTTTTGTCAGTGCATCTCCGTACAGGGGGTATACATGGTCATCGGAAATGATCATGATGCGCCTGCCGGAAAATACCTGCGGGATATATTCCCCTGCTTTTGTCAATATCTTGTTCTCAATGTAAATGGGATAACTGTTTTTCCCTAAGTCAACGGTCAGTTTCATCTTTCCCTCCATATCCCCGGAGCCATAACAGGCGTACTGATAGCAGTAGTGTCTCAACGGGATAACAGCGCCCTGCTTCAGAAGCGCTAAAAATATTTTTATGAAACGGTCTTACCAAGCACTTTTGCAATCTGCGCTACATCCTGGAACAGCTCGTCATATTTCTCCGGCTTTAATGACTGGGCACCGTCGCACAGCGCGCATTCCGGATTGTTGTGAACCTCGACCATCAGGCCGTCTGCTCCGGCGGCGATGGCAGCTCTCGACATGGCGTCCACCAGCCACCATTTCCCGCCCGCGTGGCTCGGGTCTACGATGACCGGCAGATGAGTCAGCTTCCGAAGCACCGGGATGCTCTGGAGATCCAGCGTGTTCCGTGTATAGCTCTCGAAGGTACGGATTCCCCGCTCGCACAGAATGACATTCTCATTGCCGGATGCCATAATGTACTCTGCAGACATGATCCACTCCTCGTAGGTGGCGTTAAGTCCGCGCTTTAAGAGGATCGGGCGGTCAAGCTGCCCAAGCTGCTTTAAGAGGTCGAAGTTCTGCATGTTGCGCGCGCCGATCTGGATCAGATCCACCTTTTCATTAAAAAGGTCGAGATGATCCGGGGACATCAGTTCCGTCACGATGGGCATCCCCGTTTCTTTCTTTACTTCACAGAGAATGTCAAGTCCCTCTAAGCCAAGCCCCTGGAAGGAGTAAGGGCTGGTCCGGGGCTTAAATGCTCCGCCCCGCAGCAGATTAGCGCCGGATGCCTTGGCGGCGAGAGCGATCTCTAACACCTGCTCCGTAGATTCTACAGAACAAGGGCCGGCGATCATGGCAAGATGGCCGCCTCCCACCTTGACTCCGGATACGTCCACGATAGACTCCTCCGGGTGAAATGCACGGTTTGCCAGCTTATAAGGCTCCTGCACATGCATGACCTTATCGACAGACGGATTGACTTCAAATAATTTGGAATCAATCCGGGTCGTATCTCCGATACAGCCGATGATGGTCATCTCGGAGCCTTCTACAATATGGGTGTCCAATCCCTTGCTTTTGATCAGATTGACAACGTGGTCAATTTCCTGTTGTTTTGTACGTGGTTTCAGTACGATAATCATAATAAATCCTCCATAGCCGCACTGTAAAATTTTAACAGTTTAAAGTGCGAAAACTAAGCATATCTTAACGCGAAAAGCAGTGTTTGTCAATATTTTTCAATTAAGGAAACGGAAAATCTTCGTCCAGTATTTTACCAGTGTCTTGTACTCGGCATTGTAGATCTCATGCTTGCTGCCCGGCACTTTGATGAGCCATGTGGGAGCTGGATACCGCCGACTGATTTTGCGGATGAACTGGTACTGCGCTTTGGCGGAGACAAGCCCGTCATTTTCCGCCTGGAACAAAAGCAAAGGAACCCGGATCTGCTTCCAGGCGGTATGCATCAGATGGCGGTGAAGCTTCTCGGCGCTCCTGGTCCACTGGTAAGTGCCGCAGGTGTTCTGGAAAAGGGGCTCTGCCCTGCGGATCTGCTGCTGGTAGTCAAAGCGCGCCCGGGAAGCGGCGCTGCTTGACTCAAAGGTCTCCGTACCGTCAAAAGGGCGGCCTCCCGGAAGATGACGTGCAGACTGCCCCAAAACGCACGCTGCGCCGGCGGCGAATCCCGCCAGCTTCCACGGCAGAGGCCGGGTGTCAGGCTGGATCATCGGAGAGGAGAGGATCACCCTTTTAAATAGATCCGGTTCTGCGGCGGCGGAAGCGGCGGCGATTCCCCCGCCCATGGAATGTCCATAGAGATAGAGGGGGAGTCCTTCGTAGTCGGCTCTTGCCCGGTGGGCCACGCTTAAGAGATCTTCCACGTACCTTTTATAGCTGTCCACATGGACTAAGAACAGATCTTCGGCAAGTCGGTAGCTGCGCCCGTGCCCGCAGTGGTCGGGAATGTACACGTGATAGCCCATTTTCAGGAAATAGTAGACGACTTCCTGATATTTATCTGCATTTTCTGTATAGCCGTGAGAGATGACGACGATGCCGCGGACGACTTCTTCGCCGCAGGGCGCGGTAAACTTGCCGCAGTAAAGCCTTTGCTGCGGGTTATCCGCCCGGGGAAGCCACAGCTCTTCCTTGCGGGCCTCGAGCAGCGGAAGGACGTCAGTATCCATCAGCTTGGCATAATGAGCGTCGTCTAAGATCAAAGCTTCTATAGTTTTTCGTAAATCCTTCAAATTGATCGCCTCCAGTTGTTGTGGGGGAAATTTCCTTTTGACCCCCGGTACGATTAGATGTTATCATAAAAACAGGCAGACTGCAAATGAATCGATGAAAGCAGCAGGATATATATTATATGAAGAAAAGATTTTTTGAAACATCAAATAAAAGAAAATGCATCACCGGCAGTATTCTGATCGCTGCCGGTTTTATCCTCATGTACATATCCCGGATTTCCCGGACATTTGCCCAGTGGTACAGCACGCATATCTATCCGCTGTGGGTAAATATGACCGGCAGGGTTATGGGATTTTTCGCCTTTTCTGTGTCGGAGGCGCTTTTGTATACCGTATTGCTTCTGACGGTCCTGACATTTTTCAGGATTGTGATAAGGGCGGTGAAGAAATGTGCGGCGAAATGCGAGGTGAAGAGGGAATTTGCTGCATGGGGCGGTACGCTCTACGTCTTCGCAGGGGCGCTTTTCTGCCTGTATGCGCTGAATTGCGGGATCAATTATCACCGGGCGTCCTTTTCGGAGAGCTCCGGCATAGAGGTGGAGCGCTATACGGCGGATGAGCTAAAGGATGTCTGCCTGTGGCTTACAGGTGAGGTGAACGGCTTGAGCGGTAAAGTGAACAGGGACGCGGAAGGGGTAATGCGCCTTGGGCTGAAAAACGGGAGCAATTCGGGGGCAGATGAGCGGGAGACAGACCGTCGGGCGATGAATCGGGAGGCGGTAAGGGCGATGGAGCGTCTTGGGCAGGATTATCCGGAGCTGTCGGGATATTATCCGAATCCGAAAGGGCTGCTATGCCCGTGGATCTTATCCGTCCAGCAGTTGACCGGCATCTATTCGCCATTTACGGTGGAGGCGAATTATAACAGCGGAATCGTGGATTATAACATTCCGTTCACGATGTGCCATGAGCTTTCCCATCTGAGGGGATTTATGCAGGAGGAAGAAGCGAATTTTATCGCATTCTTAGCAAGCAGCGGGTCAGAAAATAATGATTTCCGGTACAGCGGATATCTTATGGGCTGGACATACTGCATGAATGTGCTCTATAAGGCTGACTATGACGCGTGGGAGGAAGTCCGGGGACAGCTCTCCGAAGAAGCGGAGCCGGACTTGGCGGCGAACCGCGAGTTCTGGGACCGGTATGACGGGCGGATTGCCGAGGTGTCCAACAAGGTAAATGATACATATCTCAAGGCCAATGACCAGTCGGAGGGAGTGGCAAGCTATGATCAGATGGTGGATCTGATCGTGGCCTGCCGGGCAGGAAGCAAGGGTGAAAATTAGAAATACCATATAGGGATGCATTCTTTAAATGGGACGCATCCCTGTATTTTTGCCGCGAGCCCAACTATTACCTGCCGTCCAGCTTTATTCCAGACAAGGCCGCTGCAAATGCATTATTAACCGGCTCGTGCGTTTGGTTTTTCAGATATTTCTGCACGTCCTTTTTCGTGACGCCTGCGCCCTCCTTTTCCCGCCTCGCCTTGAATGCGGACAGCTTTTCTTTATATCCGCAGGCGCAGACAAAGGTCTCTTCGCTGCCTTTTTTGATAAGCTCCATCTTCTTGTGGCAGTTAGGGCAGCGGGCGTTGCTCGTGCGGGCGATGGTCTCGCGGTAACCGCATTCTCTGTCCTGGCAGACGAGAAGGCGGGAATTTTTACCGTTGACGGCGAGAAGGTGTTTGCCGCAGCGGGGGCATTTGCTGTTCGTGAGATTGTCATGGCGGAAGGTTTTGTCCGCAGATTTGATCTCGTCGATCAGGCTGTAGGTATAGTTCTGGATTTCCTTAATAAACGCAGAATCGCTGCGTGTGCCCTTCGCGATATCCGAAAGCTTCATCTCCCACTGTGCCGTCAGCTCTGGTTTTTTTAGATCTTCCGGTACAAGCTCAAGAAGCTGCTTTCCCTTTGAAGTAATCAGGATATCCCGTCCGTTTTTCTCGATCAGGAAGGAGTGGAACAGCTTTTCGATAATGTCGGCTCTGGTGGCGACAGTTCCAAGCCCGCCTGTCTCGCCAAGAGTCTTCTTTGCTTTTGCGTCCTTTGAGTCCATATATTTTACCGGATTTTCCATAGCGGACAGAAGCGTCGCCTCGGTAAATCTTGCCGGCGGCTTCGTCTTGCCGGCGGTCACCGTGATCTGGGTGATGGTAAACGTCATGCCTTTTTTCAGCGGCGGCAGAGACTGGTCTGCCTGATTTTCCTCAAGATCCAGATCAAAGTCTTCATCGAAATCTTCGCCCGAATCCCCGGAAGGTCCAAGACCAGAACAGACAGCCTTCCACCCGGCGGCCTTTATGATCTTCCCTCTGGCGGTAAAGAGCTCTCCGGCGGCAGAAGCTTTCAGGGTGGTCTGCTCATACGCAAAAGCCGGATAGAGGACGCTGATGAAACGCCGGACGACAAGGTCGTAGATCTTGCGCTCATCATTTGTCATATGTTCAAGCTGGACATATTCCTCTGTAGGAATGATGGCGTGGTGGTCGCTGACCTTTTTATCATCGACAAATGATCTGCTGGTTTTTATCGGAGCTTTTAAAAGCTCTGGGATAAACTGCCGGTAAGGGCCGGTATTACAGGCTTTCAGCCGCTCCTTGATGGTGGGGACGATATCCGTCCCGATATAGCGGGAATCTGTCCGGGGATAGGTGAGGACCTTGTGGTTCTCGTAGAGCCTCTGCATGATATTGAGCGTCTCTTTCGCGGAAAATCCGAACCGTCTGTTGGCGTCCCGCTGAAGTTCTGTCAGGTCATAAAGTCCCGGAGAAAATGTCTTCTTCGCGGCCTTCGTAACTTCTGCCACCGTTAAGGCCTGATCTTTCAGGGCAGCCTTCAGGCCGTCGATGTAATCCTTTTCAAAAGAACGGAGGCTTTTGCTCTTTTTATGCTGCCAGGTCCAGGTGACGTTCCCGGCAGAGCAGGTAAGGCCGTAGTACGCCTCCGGCTTAAAGGAACGGATCTGCGCCTCGCGTCCTGCAATGATGGCGAGAGTCGGCGTCTGTACTCTGCCGCAGGAAAGCTGGGCGTTATATTTGCACGTCAATGCCCGCGTGGCGTTGATACCCACCAGCCAGTCTGCCTCGGCGCGGCTTCTGGCGGCGTGGTAAAGGTCGTTGTAGCTGCGCCCGTCCTTTAAGTGGGCGAATCCCTCGCGGATCGCTTTGTCGGTGACGGATGAGATCCAGAGCCGCTTGATCGGTTTGCGGCATCCGGATTTTTCCAGGATCCAGCGGGCGACCAGTTCGCCCTCCCGCCCGGCGTCTGTGGCGATGATGACCTGATCGACATCTTTTCGGAAAAGCTGGGCTTTTACGCTGCTGTATTGCTTTGCGGTCTGTCTGATGACCACAAGCTCCCATTTTTGGGGCACCATGGGGAGAACGGAGAGACTCCATTCTTTATATTTTTTATCGTAGCCCTCCGGGTCGGCCAGAGTGACAAGGTGGCCTAATGCCCAGGTTACAATGTAATTGTTTCCTTCGATAGCGCCGGAAATGCTCTTATGGCAGTTCAGGACGCGGGCGATGTCCCTGGCTACGGATGGTTTCTCGGCTAGGACAAGTGATTTCATATGCGAAGCTCCTTTGTGAAGTTAATATAGGTGAAGCTAATACGGATAAATGATAAAGGCCGTATCAGATATCGTTCGATATAATGTAAGTGTTGGGGAGCCGTTCGGATATCCGGTCGATCTCTGCTTCGATCTGTTTAGTCTTTTCCTGAAGCCGCTGCCGCTCAGCGTCCAGGAGATCATCTCTGGAAGCCTGCCTTGCAAGCTGGTCTAAGCGGTAGAGAAGAAGCTCCATCTGTTCTAATTGCGCGTCGATGTATTTGATGATTTCCAGTTGTTCCTCTGGGGTGAATGTTTCATTGTTGAGAATGGTCGATATGTCTATCATGAATATCCTCCGATCGTAAAATGTTCAGTTAATTGTACCATTTGGAATCCGGGTTCGCAAGACTTTTGATTTTTCGCAGGAAAGAATTTCTTAATAAAATGTCTTGTAAAAAATCCAGAGGCTGGTACAATATAAGAAGCAGAAGTGCACATGGCTTATGACGCAGATTAATTTTTTGAAAGTTTTGCCGATAATAATACGAGGAGTATAGCTATGAGAAAAATACAGAAAAAGCAGATCATAGATTTTACGGCGCTCCTTGAAGAGGCGCACGAAGAATTGAAAAAAGTTATCGGGATGAAGCAGTATGCTGAGGCGGCTGATCTGTTGGGCCAATGCCAGCAGGGAGCGATCCAGATTGGTGAACTGATCGAGCAGGAGGAGGGGGAGGACGCCCCGACGATCTCCTGCCTTGAAAGCTATTGCGAACTGGTTTTTCAGATTCACGAATCGATCTGCCAGGGCAGCGATGTGAACGCCAACAGGATATATAAGAATCTGAGGAAATCACTGATCAATATCGAAAATAGTGTGAAAAATGATATTAAAGACCGAATAGAAATGGTATTTCTTCCATATAAAGCGTCTATGTGGGATTCGCTGGAAAGCGTGTGGAAGGCAGCAGACGCGGATCCGGACTGTGATGCGTATGTAGTTCCGATTCCTTATTATGACAGGAATCCTGACGGGTCGTTAGGGACATACCACTATGAGGGCAGAGAGCTTCCCACTTATGTACCGGTGACCCATTACGAGGAGTATTCTTTCGAGAATAGAAGGCCGGATGCTGCCTACATACATAATCCATATGATAATTCGAATTATGTTACAACGATAGACCCCCGCTTTTATTCCGGAGAGTTGAAAAAGTATACGGATTTATTAGTATATATACCTTATTATTCTACAACAGGTGGGATGGCTGAGAGCCAGGCGTTATGTCCTGCTTATTCCAATGCCGATTATATTGTCATACAGGCGCCGAAGTACAGGGGATTTTTTGACGCCGGGCTGCCGGATAAAAAGTTCCTGGCGTTTGGTTCGCCGAAGTTCGACAGCATCATATACAAATGTCAGAACCCGATGAAGCCGCCGGAAGAATGGCAAAGGAAGATGACAGGAAAAAAAGTATATTTCTATAATACGAGTATCAATGGAATGTTGGGAAATACAGAGGCTTTCTTAAAAAAGATGGAATATGTATTCGAGATATTCCGCGGACGAGAAGATGCATGTCTTCTCTGGCGGCCGCATCCTCTGCTGGAATCAACCTTTGATTCTATGCGGAAAGGGTATAGGCCAGCGTATGATGATCTGAAAAAAAGATTTATTGAAGAAGATATTGGTATTCTGGATCTGACGCCTGCTATCGAAAATACCATAGCGCTCTCCGATGTCTATATCGGGGATTCCGGGACAAGTGTTACATCATTGTTCGGGGTGGCCGGGAAACCGTTATTTATCTTTAATAACAACATTCATACACTTCCTGAAAAGGACGACTGGCGGGGGGAAAGGATCAACTGCCCTTCTTTTGATGTCTGGGGCAGAGCCAGATATCAGGTTACGAGAAATAATCAGCTTTGGTTCTCTGAAAACGACGATTTCCATTATAAGTTTTATATGGATCTTGGAACCGGGTACTCTGGCGGAGGATATTATACATACGCCGTAGAAATCGGAAATAAGATATACGTTATTCCAGGCAATGCTCAGCATTTATTGATTATTGAAAATAAAAAGATAAAGAAAATCGAGCTTAGAAAGCAATTCGGGCAAGGAGGAGCGTTCTCGGGCTGTTGGTATAACGAAAGGTATCTGTTTCTGTTCCCGTTCCGGAATCCTCAGCTTATCCGGTTTGATCTGGATACCGAAGAAATCCGCTATATAAATGGGATACAGAAGTTCTGGGTGAGAAATGTAAGGGGAGAGTGGCGCAGAGGCGGCGTTGCTTTTTATGGAAATGAACTTGTCTTCGCTTCCCCGGAGGATAATCAGTTCTTGTTTATGGATATTGATTCATTAAAGATTAGGAGTGTCAGCAGTCATTCGGAAAGTAGCCTGGGAACCCAGGGGATCGTGCCTGACGGGGAGAACCTGTGGCTCCTGCCGCTAAATGGAATGGTGCTGACATGCTGGAATCCAAAGACGGGGGAAGTAAAGGAATACGATGATCTGCCGCCGGATTTCCAGTCGGCCAGACCGCCTTACGGATACGAATGTGAGGAAAGACCCTTTGGAAATATTGCAGTTTCAAGGGAGAGCGGCAGTGAAAAGATCGTGCTGTCTCCATATTGGGGGAATATGTATCTTTCCCTCGACAGGGCAACTGGGAAAATGGAGAAATGGGAGCTTCCGATAACATTTTCTGACAGCGGCAGGAATGGATATTTTACGGCATGGAGTAAGGGCGGGTTTGTGATTCCGCTTTCACAGCGGGGAAAGTCAGACTGCAGGATATGGTGTGAGCCGGAGAAAAAGCTCTTCGATATTAATATTGATTCCAAGGAATATAAAGAAGTTTCGATAGAATATGACTATGATGATCTGATGAAGCACGAGCCGGGATATATGGAGGAATCCGAGTGGATGCAGTACTGTTTAAATGAAAATGCATTCAACTCTTTGAAGGATCTGCTTGACGGCGATATCACCGGGAATCAGTTTGACAAAGCAAGGCAGTTGAAAGCATTTGCAAAGATAAATGCCAATACGGACGGGACATGCGGCAGGAATGTATATGAATTTGTGAAAGGGAAGTTACAATGACAAAGGTAATTACTTATGGGACATTTGATCTTTTTCATGAAGGGCATTACCGTTTGCTCCAGAGGGCGAAGGCACTGGGGGACTACCTGATCGTCGGCGTGACGACGGAGAAGTATGATCTGGAACGGGGAAAGCTTAATGTCGTCGATTCTCTGCCGATCCGTATTGAAAATGTGAAAAAAACCGGTTTTGTGGATGAAATTGTGATAGAAGAGACCCTGGGACAGAAGATCAGCGATATCCAAAAGTACCACATTGACATCTTTACTGTCGGGTCTGACTGGACGGGTGTTTTTGATTATATTAATGATTACTGTAAGGTAGTTTATCTTGAAAGGACAAAGAATATTTCCAGTACCATGCTGCGGGAGAGGAGTAAGCGTATCCAAAAGATCGGAATCATCGGATCCGGAAGGATCGCAAATCGTTTTATCCCGGAGGCGAAGCTGGTAAGCGGCGTCAGCACGCAGGCGGTATATAATCCGCGCAAGGAGAGCGCCAGGAGATTTGCAGAGAAATGGGAGATCGATGCTTATGACGATCTGGATGTGTTTTTGAAGGATGTGGATGTAGTCTATGTGGCATCGCCCCATGAGACCCATTACGGCTATATCAAGGCATCGCTGGAGCAAGGGAAGCATGTGCTGTGTGAGAAGCCGCTTGCATTAAAAAAGGCACAGGCGGAGGAGCTTTTTTCTTATGCGAAAGACCGCGGGCTTATTCTGGTTGAAGGGATTAAGACGGCCTACTGTCCGGGGTTTGAAAAACTTTTGGGGATTGCCGGAAGCGGCATGATCGGAAGTATCCGGTATGTAGACGCCTGTTTTACAAAGCTTGAGGCGGCATCGAGCCGGGAACTTACGGATAAAAAATACGGGGGAAGCTTTACCGAGCTTGGCAGCTACTGTCTGCTGCCCATCATTAAGCTCTTTGGAAATAAGTATGAGGATGTTCGGTTTGACGCAGTACATAACAAAGAAGGACTGGATATATTCACGAAGGTTTCGCTTACCTTTCCGCGCGGGATTGCAACGGCGACCTGCGGGCTGGGAGTAAAATCAGAGGGAAAGCTTCTGATCGCCGGCACAAAGGGGTACATTGTGGCGGAGGCGCCGTGGTGGAAGACGACGTACTTTGAAGTACATTATGAAGATCCGTCGCAGATTGAGAAATATTCGGAACGTTTTCTGGGAGACGGGCTTCGGTACGAGATCAGGGATTTACTAAATATGATAAACGGAAGCAGAAAAAGTGATTTTAAGCTTACCCGGGGAGAATCCACGGTGATGGCGGATATTATAGAAAGATTTCTGGAACAGGAAGGGCGATAGTTTGAAGATATGGGCACACAGAGGATGCAGCCAGCGGTATCCGGAAAATACGATGCTTGCATTTGAAAAGGCGGCAGCGATACAGAATCTTACGGGGATTGAGCTGGATATTCAATTGACAAAGGACGGCAAGATGGTTGTCATCCATGATGAAAGAGTGGACCGGACGACGGAAGGGATCGGCTTTGTAAGGGATTATACCCTGTCTGAGATCCGAAAGCTTCATATCTATGCAGGCGGTTATCCCAGCCAGAAGATCCCGACCATAGAAGAGGTGCTGGATCTGGCGGAACCGCGGCTAAGGGCAGGGCTAAAGCTGAATATAGAATTGAAAAACGGTAATTATCCGTATGCGGGGATGGAAGAGCAGATTGTAGGGCTGATTCGGCAGAGAGGCCTGGAAAACCAGGTGTTGTACTCTTCGTTCTCCGCAAAGTCTTTGGAAAAGATGAGAGAACTGGAGCCGGATGCGGAACTGGGAATCTTAGACTCAAAAGTGTCTGACTGCCTGTATAAGTTAAAGGGCGGCTGCGGGGCGGATGCTCTCCATCCATTCTGGAGGGCGATGGACCTGCCAGGAGAAGAGCTTAAGAAGTATTCTGTGCGGGCATGGATGGGAGGACATCTTTATCCGGAGAAGCCTACGGGAACAAAGCTGGATATGGAAGCTTTGGAGCGGCAGGGGATTACGGATGTGATATTGAATGAGCCGGAATGTTATCTATAGCAGCAGAAACAAATCAGTCAGGAGCAGCTTTGTAATATATAGCATGACGATTACCTTATATTTGGTTGATAGATAGATTATTTGAACCTTGACAATTTCATACTTATATCGAATTTGTGACAGATGTCCGGCTTGCGAAAAGAATATTGGCATGATAATATGAGATTATCAATTTTTGAAGGGAGATATGCAGGCTATGGGAATGTACTTGAACCTGGGAAATGATGGATTCATGTCGGTCAGGAAAGGGCTTTATGTAGATAAAACAGGTCTTATTTCCTATATCAATAAAACGTTGGGTACACCAGAAAAACTTACTTGTGTAAGCCGTCCGCGGCGATTCGGAAAATCCTATGCGACAAAAATGCTTTGTGCTTATTATGACAAAAGCTGCGATTCAAGAGCATTGTTTGAAGATTTGGAGATAGCGCGGGATTCTTCTTTTGAAAAGTATTTGAACCGATACAATGTCATATATCTGGATATCACATGGTTTCTTTCTATATGTGAAAAGGGAAGGAATATTGTCAGTTATATCCAGGAGCAGGTGATAGAAGAATTGGTTGAGGAATACCCTGATCTAAGTGGAATGACATCTCTTCCGCTGGCAATTTCCAAAGCTGCAAAATCAAGTGGAAATAAATTTATTATCATTGTAGATGAGTGGGATGCATTATTCCGTGAAGCAAAAGAGGATGATGCTTTGCAAAAAGCGTATATTCAGTTGTTGCGGGGGCTGTTTAAGAGCAGCCTTACGGATGGAATGATAGAGGCTGCTTATATGACTGGGATTTTGCCAATTAAAAAATATGGCACACAGTCTGCCATGACAGACTTCAGGGAATATACCATGACGTCCCCGAAAAAACTGGCAAAATATACGGGCTTTACGGAGCAGGAGGTAAGAGAACTCTGTAAAACATATAATATGAATCTGACAGAAACAAAAAAATGGTATGACGGTTATTCGTTCAATGGGGCAGAATCCATCTATAATCCGAATGCTATAGTGCAGGCAATACAGAATGGCGAATTTGGGACATACTGGACAGAGACAGAGACCTATGAATCATTGAAACTATACATTGATATGGATTTAGACGGGCTGAAACAGGCGATTGTATTCATGCTAGGCGGAGAGCATTATCCGATTGACATCAGAACCTTTCAAAATGATCTGACAAATATCCACAGCAAGGATGATGTGCTGACATTGCTGGTACATTTGGGTTATCTGGCTTATGAGATATCTGCAAAGTCAGTTTATATACCAAATGAAGAAGTGCGGCAGGAATTTGTCAGGGCAGTGAAACATGGAAAACATAAGGAGATAGCGGAATTAATTGCATTATCTGATAAGCTGCTGCATGATACGTTGGCGATGGATGCAGAGAGTGTTGCCGCAGCGATTGAGAAAGTCCACAATGCATCGACAGCGCCCACTTTTTATAATAATGAACAGGCGCTTCGAAGTGTGATACGTTTTGCATATATCAGCTGTATTGAAGAGTATATGGAGATACAGGAATTGCCGTCAGGAAAGGGCTATGCGGATGTGGTGTATCTGCCAAGGAAGGTTTCGGATAAATCTGCAATGGTGATTGAACTGAAATGGAATAAGAGTGCTGAGAGTGCGATCAAGCAGATTGAGGATAAACAGTACCCACAGATTTTAGAAGGATATGGCGGCGATGTATTATTGGTTGGAATAAGCTATGATAAAAAAACTAAGAAACATGAGTGTATCATAGAAAAATATTGTAAATAAAACGAAAAGAATAAGGATTCCCGATATAAGTATGAAAGTTTGGAAACAAAATATTTGTATCGGGGATTTTTATATTGAAAAAATAGCAGTTAAAATATATTTGACGATTACTTTATATTTGGTTGATAGATAGATTATTTGAACCTTGACAATTTCATACTTTACATTAGATTTTACAATGTGCTTTCTTTACAGAACCTAAGTGCGATGATAGAATGAATATAACTGTTCAGGATATTATCGCATGAAGGGGAGGTGCAAAGGTATGACGCGGTACTTTAATACAGAGGGCTTGTGTATACCTGAGGAGCATTATATGGTGCGGCTTGACGACAGGCTTGAGAAGATTAAGAGGCTGTATGTTAAGCGCGGGAAATATTTTGTTATCAACAGAGGCAGGCAGTATGGGAAGACGACGACGCTCAGGGCGTTAAAAGAGTACCTGAAAGACGAGTATCTTGTTGTGTCTTTGGACTTTCAGGGAATCAGTACAGAAGAATACCGTGATGAATATACATTTACCAGAGCTTTCATGAGAATGTTTGCAGAAAGATTTAAGAGACAAGAGACAACGGCGGGGGATAAGTTCAAAGAATTCTTGGACGGTCAGGAACAACGTAAAACATTAAGTGAATTGTTTACTTGTCTTAGCGGGATTTGTGCGGCGTGTTCCAGACCAATTGTTTTGATGATTGATGAGGTAGACAGTGCATCAAATAATCAAGTGTTTATCGATTTTCTGGCGCAGCTCAGAGGATATTATCTGGAGAGAGAAAAACGGCCAATTTTCCATTCGGTGATTCTTGCCGGTGTGTATGATATAAAAAACCTGAAATTGAAAATACGTTCGAATGAGGAGCATCAATATAACAGTCCATGGAATATAGCGGCAGATTTTAAAGTAAGCATGAGCTTTTCGGCAACTCAGATTACAGATATGCTGGAGGAATACGAAGCAGATTACCGGACAGGGATGGATATTACGGCGGTTGCAGAGGAGATCTATCAGTATACTTCCGGATATCCATATCTTGTCTCGGCGATATGTAAATGTCTTGATGAAGATATTCCGGATAGAAGAGGGTTTGAAGACGATTCTAATGTATGGAATAAAGAAGGTATCGCGGAAGCAGTAAAGCTCCTGTTGAATGCGAGAGTTCCGTTATTTGGCAGTATGATGAGGCATGTAGGGGAATATTCGGAGTTAAAAAAGATGCTGTATGTGATACTGTTTCAAGGGGAACGGATTGCTTACAATCCGGATAATAAGGCAATCGAGCTTGCGTGTATGTTTGGATATGCTGTTAATGATAATGGAAGCGTACGGATCGCAAATCGTATTTTTGAAACAAGGCTTTATAACTTTTTTCTGTCCGAGGAAGAGCTGTCAAGTGCGATTAGCAGGGCGGCAAAGAGGGACGGGAGTCTGTTTATTTCTAACGGAACGCTTGATATGGATAAGGTACTCGAAAAATTTGTGGAGTATTTTACAGACATTTACGGTGAGAATGATGAAAAATTTGTGGAGACTTATGGGCGTAAATTTTTTCTTTTGTATCTGAAACCGATCATAAACGGCAGAGGGAATTATTATATCGAAGCACAGACAAGGGATGTGAGACGGACAGATGTAATCGTGGATTATGCGGGAGAGCAGTTTATCGTGGAGATGAAAATCTGGCATGGGAATGAATACAATGAACGCGGAGAGCAGCAGCTTACGGAGTACCTGGATTACTACCATCAAAGGAAAGGGTATTTGCTCAGCTTTAACTTTAATAAGCAAAAAGAAACGGGCGTGAGGATTGTAACGGTTGGGGATAAGGTGATCGTGGAGGCTGTAGTCTGACGGGGCGAACGGTTTTAATAATTGAAGATAAGATTGAAATGAAGAATCTGATGTAAAGTATGGAATTGTCGTATTTTGCATCAGATTTTTATTTGTATGAAAGGCAGAGATATGAGACAGCAAAATAAGCAGCAGTATTACATATCGGAAGAAGAATTGAAAACAATTCAGTCTGTCCAGCAGGAATTGATTGGGGAAGTAGCGCGGATTTGTAAGAAATGCAATATCCATTTTAATATGGTAGGGGGCACAATGTTGGGCGCAATTCGCCATAAAGGATATATTCCATGGGACGATGATGCAGATATCGGCTTTCTGAGGACAGAATATGAGAAATTCCGGCAAGCATGTAAGGAAGAACTGAATCATGAAAAATATTATATGCAGGATCTGCGGGATACAGAAGGATACCGCTGGGGATATGGGAAACTTCGCAGAAAAGAAACGGAGTTTGTACGGATGGATCAGGAATTTATGCCATACGAGCAGGGAATATTCATAGATCTTATGCCGTTTGATAATGTTCCGGATGGATGGCTGTCAAAGAGGATTCATTTTTTTCGGTGTTTTTTGTATCGAAAGTTGTTTTGGTCAGAGGTGGGGAGCCGGGCAGAGTTAAATCGGTGGAAAAGAGCTGCGTATAAGATAATGAGACGGATACCGATGAAGATGATTTTAAAAAGTTATCAGCGGTTTATTGATGTCGGTCAAAGAAAAAAGACGCGGTTGGTCCGCATCCTTACATTTCCTACTCCAAAAGGGATATATGGGTATGAGAGAAGATGGTATACGCAATTGTCAAAATATCAGTTTGGGAACATGATGCTTCCCGGAGCGCAGGATTATGACGGATACCTTCGGGTAAAATACGGAGATTATATGGAACTGCCGCCGGTGGAAAAGCAAAAAACACATCCGGTTTCTAAATTAAGATTGCCTGAGAGGTGATAAAGGTTGGAAATAAAAAAGAAATACAAAGTAGGATATACGGATGGGGTATACGACTTGTTTCATGTGGGACACCTGAATATGATCCAGACAGCAAAAAAATATTGTGGATATCTGATAGTCGGAGTACATGGAGATGATGTGGTGGAGGGTTATAAGAAACACAAGCCAATCATCAATGAAGATGATCGGAAACGAATCATTGAATCAATTAAAGGCGTTGACAGGGCAGAAATCAATCGGTTCCGCGATAAATTGAAATTATGGGAGCTGTATCATTTCGACGTGGTTTTTATCGGAGATGACTGGAAGGGAACAGAACGCTGGAATAATTTTGAGAAGGTACTGGCGGAATTCAATGTGGACGTTGTGTATGTTCCATATACAAAAGGAATATCGACAACGGATATCCGCGAGAAGATTATGAATGGAGATAATATATGAAATCAAGAATGAGGGTAGCGATTACAATGGGCGATCCGGCAGGAGTCGGGGCGGAGATTATCGTAAAGGCATTAACCCATGTGGATGTATATAAGAAGTGCATACCGGTTGTGATGGGCGACCGGGCGGTATTAAAGGATGCGCTTAGATTCTGTGATTTGCCGATGCGGCTGAACAAAGTTGAAGACGTTGAAGATGCACAAGGGAAGTTCGGGGAAATTGACTATATTGACTTCGGACTTTTTGAGGAGAACGGTTGGGAGTACAAGAAAAACAATGCCAAATGTGGTGAGGCGTCTTTTAAATATATCGTAGATGCAATTAGCCTTGCAATGGATAAAAAGGTCGGGGCTGTCATAACAGCACCAATTAATAAAAAGTCTTTAAGGATGGCGGGGCTTCCTTACGATGGCCATACAGAGATATTTGCGGAATATACAGGAACAAAGGATTTTGCCATGCTCCTTGCCAGTAAGTACCTTCATGTCATCCATGTATCAACGCATTGTTCTTTAAGAGAGGCATGCGATCGGGTGAAAAAAGACAGGGTTTACAAAGTAATTAAACTTGCAGAACGTGGAATGAAAGAATTGGGGTATGAGAATCCAAAGATTGTAGTGGCAGGATTAAACCCTCACAGCTCGGAAGACGGCCTTTTTGGAGACGAGGAGGAAAGAGAGATTATTCCTGCTATAGAAAAAGCAAGAGAAGAAGGAATACAGGTTGACGGACCGGAGCCGCCGGATACAGTATTTGTAAAGTGTCAGTCAGGGCAATATGATATCGTTGTTGCCATGTATCATGACCAGGGGCACATCCCGTTAAAACTTAATGGTTTTGATTATAACCATCTGCATAATAAATATAATTCGGTAAGTGGGATTAACTGTACGATTGGATTACCGATCGTACGGGCATCTGTGGATCATGGAACTGCATTTGGCAAGGCAGGGGAAGGACGGGCGAATGAGGAAAGCCTGATAGACGCTATATTTGCCGGGGTGAGAATGGCAGATAATAGAAAGGAGAAAAAGTAGAATGGCAGAATTCCGCCAATGGAGAGAGACAGACAGAGTGTACCTGAAAGACGTTGTACCTCTTGACACGCCATATAATGCAGCCCTTGAGATATCATCTTTCTGCAATTTGAAGTGTGTATACTGTGCTCATTCAACAAATCATGGACAGTATGAAGGAAATATGACCGATGAGCTGATAGATAAAATATTACATGATTTGGCAGAATTCCCGAGAAAGATAAAGAAAATAAATCTTTTCGGGTTTGGGGAATCACTTTGCCATCCCCGATTTCCGAATATTGTCGGAAAGGTAAACAGGGCAGATGTTGCGGATGCTGTTGAATTCACTACAAATGGAGTCATGCTTACTAAGGACAGGATAGATCGGATAATGGAAAATGGCGGGGTACAGACCATAAGGATTTCATTACAAGGGATAGATGCATCAGCGTATAAAAAGTTTGGAGGAGTGAATATTGATTTTGAACAGTTTCTGTCGAATCTTAAATATTTGTATCAGCAGAGGGGAAGCATGAAAGTACGCATGAAAGTGGCGGATATTGCGTTAAAAGGTATTCCGGATGGAGAAGAACGGTTTAAAGATATATTTGGAGGTATGGCGGATTCAATTTATATAGAACATATTCTTCCGATATATGCGGGGATGGACTATGACAGGATAGATAAAGATATTAATAAAGATGTGCTTGATGGGAGGATGCATGTCCATCAGGAGAAGATAAATAAGGTGTGCCACAGGGCATTTTACAGGATGCGGGTTCGTGTCAACGGTGATGTAACGGCGGCATGCTGCGATGCCACGCAGGATGTAAAGTATGGGAATGTATGGAAAGATTCGCTTTATCATATATGGAACGGGGAAGCGCACAAAGCATTTCTTAAACTCCAACTTGAGGGAAGACGTTTTGAGCATCCTTATTGTAAAGAATGTATGATGCCGAATGATATTACGACAGAGGCAGATGTGCTTGATCCTTGGGCGGATGAGATTTTAGAAAGGATGGATGGAGAGAAATCATGAATAAGATAATGGAAGATATCTCGAAGTGGCCAATTGAAAAAAGGGAGGAATATATAAAAAAAGTGTTTGAAGAAAGGATGGGAAGGCCGCTTGATCTGGAGAATCCAAAAACATTTTCAGAGATGATACAATGGGTTAAGTTATATTATCGTGATCCAGCCATGACACGTTGTGTTGATAAAGTTACCTTTAAGAATTATATAAAGGAAAAGTTGGGAGAAGGTTATACCGCTAAACTATATGAGGTCTGGGAATCAGCAGAGGAGGTAGATCTTAAGAATATTCCAAAGCGATGTGTTATAAAATCAAATTGTTCCAGTGATGGATTTAATATTTTGCTTGTGCCAGATAAAAGTAAAGTTGATTTTACCAAAGAGGAAAAGGATATAAAAGAGAATTGGTTTGATAGGCTGAAATTACATACAAATTCATTTGCAAGCTATTATTATGGAGTGCAGCCCAAAGTATATGTAGAAGAATATCTCAAAGAAGCTGAAGACAGTCCAGATGATTATGATATTTTTTGCTTTCACGGTGAGCCTAAATTTATATATGTTAAGACAGCACACTTTAATAATGGAATCAATACGGAAGGTTATCCTGTAAGTTTTTATACTACCGACTGGAAATATATGAATGTAAAATATAGGGAGTTTCCGAGCATAGCAGATCTGAAAAGACCGCCTCATCTTAGTGAGATGCTTGAAATCAGCCGTAAGCTTTCAAAGGAATTCCCGTTTGTAAGGGTAGACTTTTTTGAGAACGGCGGGAAATTATATATAGCAGAGTTTTCATTTGCACCTTGGGCAGGTCTTAGACCATATGAACCTGAGACTATGGATTATGAAATGGGGAAGTGGCTTGATATAGTACATACGGCGAAAGAGGAGTATGTGAACAAAGATTAGGTGTTCTATGTATTAAATGTTTCAGTTATTTATTTTATCATATATGGAATGATGGAATGCAGAATCGTACAGAACATTTTTTAGAGAGGAGAAAGACAATGAACACGATTATGGAGGATATTTCAAAATGGCCGCTTGAAAAACGGGAGGAATATATAAAAAAAGTGTTTGAAGAAAGGATGGGAAGACCGCTTGATTTGGAGAATCCAAAAACGTTTTCAGAGATGCTTCAATGGATTAAATTATATTACTGTGATCCCGCAATGACACGTTGCGTAGATAAAGTTATTTTTAAGGATTATATAAAGGAAAAGCTAGGTAAAGATTATACAGCAAAGATATACCAAATATGGGAATCAGCAGAGGAAGTAGATTTTAGGAATATTCCAGAGCCGTGTGCAGTGAAATCGAACTGTTGCAGTGATGGAGTTAATATTCTGCTTGTGACAGATAAAAGCCAAATTGATTTAGAAAAGGTCGAGAAGGAGATTAAAGAGAATTGGTTTAATCGATTGAAATTGCATACAAATTCTTTTGCAAATTATTATTATGGAGTAAAGCCGAAAGTGTATGTAGAGGAATTTTTAAAAGAATCAGATGATTATGATGTTTTGTGTTTCCATGGCGAACCGAAATTTATCTACGCTAAGACAGAACATTTTACTAATGGTATTAATAGAGAAGTTGGTTATCCTATGAGTTTTTATACTACTGATTGGGAATATATTGATGCAAATTATAAAGATATTCCAACTAGAAATGATATTAAAAAGCCAGCTCATCTCAACGAGATGCTTGAAATTAGCCGTAAGCTTTCAAAAGATTTTCCATTTGTAAGAGTGGATTTTTTTGAGAATGATGGAAAATTGTATGTGGCGGAATTATCCTTTACAGCTTGGGCAGGACTTAGGCCATATGAGCCTGATTCTTTAGACTATGAGATGGGAAAGTGGCTTGACATAGTGCATACGGCGAAAGCGGAGTATGTGAATAAGATTGGGTGTTCTACGTATTAAATGTTTCAGTAATAAAAATTATAATGATCAAGGAAGTTTTTTATGGATATTTTTGCGAATGAAATTAAATTGATATATGACAGGCTTGCTGATACGGTTTCTCAAGAAGTATTTATTAACAGACTGGCGTATAGCTTGACGGGCAATATAGGAAGTTTGAGAAATGTTATAAAAACATTTTCCGGGGGCAGGGAATTTATAGAAAAGTTAAACCAAGCAGTTATTGCGAACAGAAAAATATGTATCTTTGGGGGCGGGATTTGGGGAAAAAGTATTGTAGATAGTAATCCAGACATTGATTTTTATTGTTTTGTAGATAATGATTTGAGAAAGTGCGGAACAAATAATGGGGAGTTATCGACTTTACATTTTGATGACTGGATTAAAAAGAATGAAGATATGACGGTTATTATTTCTACAAAATTATATCATGAGGAAATATATCGTCAGTTAAAAGAGTATCAAATATCGGATGAACTGATTATAGATGCAGGAAAGATGATTGATGATGCAAACAAGATACAATATTTTGATTTGCCAGAATTGAAAAAATATAAGACAGAGCAAGAAGTATTTGTTGATGTAGGGGCTTTTGACGGTCAAACATCTGCTATGTTTGTGAAATGGACAGAAAAACATAAAAAAATATTTGTACTGGAACCAGATCCACAGAATAGACAGAAATGTTTAAAAACACTGGAAAAATTAGATGTCGAATATGAGATGTTGCCTTTCGGAGCATGGAATAAACAGGAACAGTTGTTTTTTGATTCAGGGTTAAATGGAGCTTCTCATGTAAGTGGCAGCAGGTCGGAAACAACCGAAAAACAAATCACAATTCAAGCGGACAAACTGGACAATTTGATTCATGAGAAAGTTTCTTTTATTAAAATGGATGTAGAAGGAGCAGAAAAGAATGCCTTGAAAGGCGCGGAAAAAATTATAAAAACATATAAGCCTAAGCTGGCAGTTTGTGTGTACCATAATAAAGAGGACATATGGGAAATACCAAAATTGATATTGAGTTATGTGCCGGAATATAAATTATATCTGAGACATTACTCAATGACCAAAGATGAGACAGTTCTGTATTGTATTGCGGAATAGGAAGGGAAGCAATTAGTGAAAAAAGTAAAATATGCTATATATGGAGCAGGACACAGAGGGAAAAAAGTATTGGAGTATTTAGGCGCAGAGAATGTTGTGGTATTCATAGATTCAAGCGATAAAAAAATAGGAAGAGACTTTTGCGGAAAACGAATTATAAGTTTAAATGAATATAAAAAGAAATATATGCATTGCTACATTATTATATCACCATTTCATTGTAAAATGATTATAAATAAACTGATTGAAGAGAATATTTTTCAATTTACGCCCGTGGTGAATATGCCATCAGAATTTAACACGAATAGTTATTGCAAATTTGAAGAATGTTATAAAGATTTTAAACAGCAAGGGAAAGAATATGTAATTTATGGATTAAACGCCTTCTCATTAATGCTTTATGAGTATTTGTGTACAGACTCGAAAGTTAGTATTACACCAGCAAACGGAGATGATGAGATTGTTGATTGGCTACAAAGGGAGTATCCGAATTTTGTATTAAAAGAATTGAATAAAATGAATGGCACAGAGGAAGTTTTGATTGCAGTAAGGAAAATCAATTTGAAGGACGCTTATTTAGTTAAGAGATATGTAAGCGTGGATATGCTGGGATATTCTGATGATTTACCAATATATTATCATGAGGAACTAGAGAAGTTTAAAAACTTGTTTCAAGACAGAAAAAGATGTTTTATTACTGCAACGGGTCCAAGTATGAGTCCCTTTGATTTGGAAACTCTAAGAAAGAATAATGAGTTTTGTATTGGAGTGAATTCCATATGTCTCTTAAAAAGTGCATGGAAACCAAATGTTTTTGTTGTTACAGATGGGTTGTTTTGGGAAAATCACAAGAAAGATATACTAAGTTATGCTTGTGACTTGACATTTCTTCCCGATATACTTGAAGGTTTGAATGATAAACATGATAATATTTACTTATTTCACCATGCGTTTCGTTGGCTGACAGAAAATACGGACAGTTTGATGTTTTCAGAAGATGTTTGTCAAAAGATATTCGGTGGTGCGACAGTAGTATATACATGCATACAGTTGGCAGTTTATTTTGGATTTAAAGAGATATATCTACTTGGTGTGGATTGCAATTATGTGCAGGGAAGTAGAAACAACCATTTCATGCCTGATCAAGAAAAAGATATGGTCAATTACAAATATGAAGAAAACGAAGTGGAAAAAGACATGGTGACGTGCTATAAAATTGCAAAGAATTATGCAGATTCACATGGTATTAAAATCTATAATGCTACGCGCGGCGGTATGTTGGAGGTTTTTGAACGGGTGAATTTCGATGCATTATTTGGAGCAAATAAATAGGATGAAGATTTTTGAAGGAGGAATTATGATAGCAGCATTATTGATTGGGAGACAGGGAAGTGTAGGTTTTCCAGGGAAAAATACATATCCGATATTAGGTAGAGCATTTATGGAATACCCATTGTTGGCGGCATTGAATGCAAGAAAAGTAGATGAGGTCTATATTTCAACAGATTCTTCGGAAATTATGGAAATAGGGGAAAAGCATGGAGTGAATATTATCAAACGGCCAGACTATTTATGTACCAAAGAAGCGCATGGTGAAGATGCGTTTGTTCATGGTTATAGGTATATTAAGGATGAACTCGGAAAAGACGTGGAGTTCATGGTTTTGTTGCATTGTAATGCACCTTGCGTACTGCCAGAGCAGATAGATGAGGGTATAAAAATACTACGTCAAAACCCAGAGTATGATTCAGCAGTTACGGTGTCAAAGTATAATATGTATTCTACGGTTAGGGCTAGAAAAATCGGAGATGATGGTTTGCTGTATCCATTTATTCCCTTCGAGTGTTATCCGGAAGATATGAAGATTAGCTGTGATAGGGATGAGCAGGGAGATACTTATTTTGCAGATGTATGTTTGTCGGTGGTAAGGCCAAGATGTCTTGATGATTTGGGCTATGGTATTTTGCCACAACGATGGATGGGGCAGAAAATTTATCCCATTAAACAGTGGGGAGGAGTAGATGTTGATTATGAGTGGCAGATGCCATTAGCTGAAACATGGTTAAAAATGCATGGATTTACAAAGGACAAACTGCCATATTAACTGGTGGGAAAGGGAAAACATTATGAATCATATTTCGATTAATCCAAATTCCAATTTTAATTCTTTGGCAGGCAGCAATCAACCAGATAATATTTCGGAAGAATATCTTATTTATCGAAGAGCCTGGGAAGAAAATCCACGGAACTTTATTTTGCATGACTTACCATTGGATTTGGATATAGAAGCTTCCAGTGTGTGTAATCTGCGGTGTACATTTTGCGATAAACAATTATTTGTGCAGGATGAACAAATGGGTAAAATGTCATTTGATACTTTTAAACACATATTAGATCAGTTTTCTCCCAAGAAGGGAAAAAGACTTTGGGGAATGAAACTTAGTTATCGAGGGGAGCCGCTTACGAATAAAGAAATTCCTAAAATGGTTAAATATGCGAAAGATAGAGGCGTATTAGATATTTATTTTAATACAAATGGTATGCTTCTTACGGAAGATGTCAGCCGTGATTTGATAGAGGCACATTTAGACAGAATTTCTATTTCCATTGATGGTACGAATGCTGAAGAATATGAGAAAGTCCGTATAGGAGCAAATTTTGATACAGTGGTATCTAATATAAAAAGGCTAAGAGAACTTCGGGAGGAATACGGTGTTACCTATCCCAAAATACGTATTCAAACAGTTAAACTGCCGGAGCTTGATTTGGAAAAGTATGTAAATACATGGAAAGTATACGCTGATGAAGTGGCGGCTTTGGAATATACAGATGAATCTGTCAGGGTGACAGATATCGAAGAGAAATGGGCATGCCCGCAATTGTGGCAGAGAATGACAATAGAGTGGGATGGATACGTATACGGTTGTAATAATGACGATTTAAAAGGAATCTGTCTTGGTAACGCTTTAGAACGCACAATATATGACTGTTGGCACGATGAGAGGTTGATGGAAATCAGGAAATGTCACATGAAAGGAAAATCGCACGAGGTGAATGACTGTAATGGCTGCCCGTGGCGTACAGCTCAGATAAAAAAGGAACAAAATAAAAGCAATGAGGAAAAGGGATATGTGGATCAAAAAAGAAATTAAGGACTTGATCAGAGTGAGGGACATGTCCGAAAAAAGGCAGGGAATGTTCCGTATGGATCGCAATGAGCGAACGTTAGCTTTTAGTGATGAAATTGTGTCAAAAATTAGGGAAAGCGTTACTAGTGAAATATTTACCAATTATCCGGAGATAGATCTTTTATATGTTAAGATGGCTCAATATTTAGGTGTAAAAACGGAAAATCTGATTTTTCATACGGGTTCTGATTTAGTAATTAAATCAATTTATGAGACTTATGTTTCACGTGGAGATAAAGTTTTGATACAGAAACCTGCTTATGCCATGTATAGTGTGTATGCGGAAATGTTTCAGGCAGAATCAATTGTACAACAATATGATGAGAATTGGAGATTTGATTTGGAGGAATATCAGGAAAAGCTTGTCAGTGAGAAGCCTAAATTAGCAGTTTTGGAGAATCCAAATGGGTCTATTGGTAATTGTTATTCACACCAACAGGTAGAAAGTTTTGTAAAAACAGCCGCAAGGACAAATACGTTGGCAATTATAGATGAAGCATATATTGATTTTTGTGGTGGATCGGTTATTGATTTGATAGATAAATATAATAATTTGATTGTGGTAAGAACGATGTCTAAAGCGTGGGGAATGGCAGGACTGAGAGTAGGGTATGCTGTTTCCAATAAAGATGTTATCAATGATTTATTTCAAGTGAAACCGATGCATCAGTTATCCAGTTTTTCTATTATGGTAGCGGAGACTCTTCTTGACCATGATATTGTAATGAAAGAGTATGTAGAAGAAATGGACAGGGTTAGAAAATATGTGACAGATGTATTTAGCTGTAAAAATATTGCTACAACGGATAGCAAGATTCATTTTGTAACAGTTGAACTTGGGAAAGTAATGAATGTAGATCATTTTAGAGATTATATAATGGAAAAAAGATATATGATCCGCAGACCATTTGGGATGCAGCAGCTTAGCGGTTGGGTCAGGATTGGTCTGCTTCCTATGGAGCAAATGAAAGAGTTTATGAAATTATTGGATGATTTTTTGGAGGGAAATCAGAGATGAAGGTATTAATTTCAACCAGTTCATTTGGAAAGGCGGATGTTCGCACGTTAAAGCTTTGCGAAGAAAAGCTTGAAGTTATTTTAAATCCGTATGGCAGAAAATTGACAACAGAGGAGTTTATTAATCTGACAGTTGACGTGGATGCAGTGATTGCCGGTGTGGAAACAATTACACGTGAAGCATTAGAGAAACGGCCGAACATTAAAGTGATATCTAGATGTGGAGTAGGAATGGATAGTGTGGATCAGGAAGCATGCAGGGAATTTAAGGTGAAATTATACAATACACCTAATGCTCCAGTGGATTCCGTAGCGGAACTGACCGTTACTATTTTGCTGGATCTTTTGAAAAATGTGTCGAATATGAACGAGTCTTTGAAATCAGGCGTATGGAATAAGATGACAGGTTTTATGCTGAAGGGTAAAAAAGTTGGAATTGTTGGTCTGGGCCGGATTGGACGCAAGGTAGCAGAGCTTCTTGTGGGTTTTGGAGTGGAAATATCATATACAGATATTCGAGACCAAGGCAATGAATATACTTATATGGATAAGCAGACACTCCTTTCTTGGGCAGATATTATAACTGTCCATGCATCAGAATGTGAAGAGGGAGAGTATATTATTGGTGAACGGGATATTTGCAGGATGAAAAAGACAGCATTTCTTGTAAATACCTCCAGAGGAAAATATATTGATGAGGAAGCACTGTATAGGGCACTGAAGGAAGGTAGGTTGCAGGGTGCGGCACTGGATGTATATGGAGAAGAGCCATATAAAGGTAAACTGAGTAGTTTGGATTGTGTAGTTCTGACGCCTCATATTTCATCCAGTGCGAAAGAAGGACGAGCGGTTATGGAGATGGAAGCAGTGCGTAATTTATTAGATGGATTGGGGCTTGATTATGATTAAGGCGATTGTCCTAGATTTTGACGGGGTTGTTTTGGAATCAGCCTCTATTAAGACTAACGCTTTTGCTGAAGTGGTAAAAGGGTATCCGAAGCCGCAGGCAGAAGCTTTTGTAGAATATCATAAGAACCATATGGGGGTTTCACGTCATGTCAAGTTCCAGTATTTTATAGAAGAAATATTAAAACAATCATATACAGTAGAAAAGGGACAAAAATTTTCAAATAAGTTTGCAGAGATTGTATTTAAACGTGTGATGGAGTGTTCGTTTGTTCCTGGAGCGAAGGAGTTTTTAGAGAGAAATTATAAGAAATATGATTTATATATAGCATCTGGCACACCAGAAGAAGAATTGAAACAAATTGTAAGAGGAAGAGGACTGGATAGATTTTTTAGAAAATATTATGGGACACCTATGAAAAAAGAAGAAATAGTTGAAGATATCTGTGAGAAGAACGGATACAGGAAAGAACAAATGTGTTTTGTTGGAGATGCAGTTACAGATAAAGAAGCAGCATATCATACCGGTTTGCAATTTATTGCCCGAAAAACGGATGATAATCAAAGAGACTTTCAAGATATTTTATATAAAGTAGATAATTTATTACAAATAGAAAAGATTTTAGGGGAAATGTAAATGAGAGCGATTGTATTTGGTGGCTCCGGTTTTTTGGGAAGTCATGTGGCAGATGAACTGCAGAGAAAAGGACATGAGGTTGTCATATTTGATAAAAGTGAATCTAAGTATCTTAGGCAGGGACAGCAGATGATATTGGGAGATATCTTAGATAGGCAACAAGTCTGGGACGCGGTAGCAGGATGCGATTTTGTATATAATTATGCTGGTATTGCTGACCTTGATGATGCATCTACAAGACCAGCGGATACAGTAATATTGAATGTAGCGGGGACTTGTAATATCTTGGATGCGTGTGTAGAGAATCGTGTCAGGCGGTTTGTATATGCGAGTTCATTTTACACGAACAGTGGAAAAGGCGGGTTCTATCGTTGCAGTAAGCAGTCTGCTGAGATATATATAGAGGAATATGAAAGAAAACATGGTATAGCATATACAATTTTGAGATATGGGTCGCTATATGGACCAAGGGCAGAAAAAAATAACGGTATGAGAGATATGGTAGCGCAGGCGATGGAAGGAAATGTAATTAAATGCCCTGGTGCAGGCGATGATATGAGAGAGTACATTCATGTAAGCGATGCTGCTGAATTGAGTGTAGAGATATTGAAAGATAAGTATGCGAATTGTCATATACAATTGACCGGGCATGAAGCGTATCGACGTGAGCAGGTTATTGATATGATTGGTGAGATTCTGGGGAAACGATTAGAAGTGTTATATGACGGCGGAGAGGCGGAACTGCATTATAAGACAACGCCATACTCATATAAGCCACATAGTAATTATAAACTTGTGAGCAACTGTTATCATGATTTAGGACAGGGGATTATTGAGGTTATGCAGTCGATGGAGGAGGGAGATTTATGAAACAAGATATAGACATTCAAATTAATGTGGCGAATATGAAAGATGGTGTAAAAGAATATTTAGACAGTTGTAGAAGAAAAGTATCGGGTGTTGAAAATATAATATTATTTGGATCTGCGAGGACGGCCGAATTAGTATGGAAGTTTCTTTATAAAAATAATATGGAAAATAAAATCAGGTGTGTTATAGATAATGATACTCAAAAAAAAATAAGATGTTTCATGGTATATCTATAAGTGGAATAGATGAATTAGACATTTGCTACAAAGAAAATATGTCAAGAGGGATATTAATCGTTATTGCATCGGGAGCAGCACATATTATAAAAAAGCAGTTGATAGATATGGATATATCAGAAGAAGATATTACAGAATTTACATTTGGAAATATGCAAATAAATCCTACACCATATGAATTTATTGTGAAGAGAATACACGATATAAATATTACTTATAGACTGTTTTGTGATGAAAAGTCGAGAAGAGTTTTTGAGGGATTACTGAAGTATCGTATTTCTAGAAATACTAAGTATTTAGCAGACATTACTGATGATGAAAACGAACAGTATTTTGATAAAGAAATCATACATTTATCAGATAAAGAATGTTTTGTTGATTGTGGCGCATTTATAGGTGACACAATGTGTGAATATGCTAAACGGACAGAGGGAGAATGGATGGCATATTACGGTTTTGAGGCAGATAATAATGTTTTTTCTCAATTAAGTTTAAATGCGGAAGAATTTCGTAATGTAGAGTTATATAATATTGGATGTTGGGATAGTCATACACGATTATCTTTTGATAGTATTGGTTCGGGGAGTAGTCGAATTGTAAATATAGAGACAAAGGACGGCATAGAGGTTGATAGTTTAGATCATATTCTAGGGAATAAAAAGGTTACATTTATAAAAATGGATATAGAAGGTGCCGAAAGAAAGGCGCTAATGGGGGCTGAAACAATTATAAAAAAAGAAAAGCCCATATTAGCAATTTCGACTTATCATAGTTTAGAAGATTTCATATATTTACCACAGATGATGGCGCAACTAAATGAAGAGTATAAGATTTATTTAAGACATTATAGGTTTTTATCAGATTCAGAAACAGTATGTTATGCAATACCAAAAAGGAAATAGGAGAAAAAGTGTGAAATATATTGATGTTTCGTTTCCATATCGTAAAGATATGGCAATTTATCCAGCTAATCCAGAATTTATAATTGAGCGGGTACAAGATATTGGAAAAGGTGATAGAGCAAATATATCATTAATTTCAATGGGATCTCATACTGGTACACATATAGATGTGCCGAGCCATTTCGTTAAAGGAGGAAAGACAATAGATCAACTGACACTGGATGAGATGAACGGTGTCGCTAAATTGTTTGATCTAAGGGGATATGGTGAAATAACGAAAGAGCTATTAGAAAAGCATGACATTAACCAAGGGGATATTATCATGTTGAAAACAGATAATTCGAAGATGTTTCATTGTGACACGGTGTTGAATGATTATGTGACATTAGATTATAAGGCGGCAGAGTATTTAGTAAAGAAGAATATTAAGATGGTCTGTATTGACTATATGACGATAGAAAGACCGAAACAAAAGCGTATTCAAGGAATAAGCATACATAATATTTTGCTTTCTCAAGAAATATTAATAGCAGAAACGTTAAAATTGGATCGTGTAGAAGAAGGAGAATATCAGCTTTTTTGTTTCCCGCTTAATGTAGTTGGTGCAGACGGTGTTCCCGTAAGGATTGTACTGGGGAAAGTAGAAAATAATGGTTATATATTTTAAAAATAATGACTATAGGGAGAATTAAAAAATGGCGATTAATACAATAGATATATCTGTGGTGATAACCGTTTATAATATTGAAAAATATATAGGAGAATGTTTGGACAGTGTTTTAATTCAACGGGAAAAGGAAATTGAAGTGATTTGTGTAGATGATGCTTCAACAGACCATTCTGTGGAAGTACTTAAAAAATACGAAGCACAAGATGAACGCGTACGTGTTTTGATAAATGAAAAAAATATTGGAGCAGGATCATCCAGAAATATTGGCTGCAGAGCAGCGAGGGGGAAGTATCTTTATGTAATTGATGGGGATGACTTGTTGGTAGAAGGCGGACTGGCAAAGTTGTATGAGTGTGCCGAAGAATATAGGTTAGATATTCTGAGTTTTGAGGGAGAAACATTTTGGGATGATGATTTGGAATGGAATGGAGATAGAATAAATAGATATCATAGAACTGGAAAATATGAAGGTATATATAAGGGGCCAGAAATTTTTGCATTATATTTCAAAAATCATGACATTACAGGAAATACTTATATGAATTTTATTAATAAAAAGTTTTTTGTGGAAAATGATTTGTTTTGGACGGAAGGTGTGCGCTATAACTCAGATAGTGTTTTTGCTTTTTATATGGTTGCAGAGAGGGTTATGTGTATTCCAGATATATTATATAAAAGAAGATACCGTGCAAAATCTCTTGTAACAGCACCACTAAAGGGAATATATTTACCGGGAGCGATTTTGCAATTTTTGCGCGAATTGGATATATGGGACAGAAGCGAGAATACGGGAGAAACGGATGTATGGATAGAAAAATATTTCAGGATGATGCATTCTGATATTAATCGAATATATCAAACGACGCAAGGGGAGCATATGGGAGATTTGTTAGAAACAAGTAAAAGAGCAAGCTATTTTTATCATTATTTTATAGAAAAAAAACCTTTGTATCAAGAATGTATTACAGATGAAGACATAAATAAGATAAAAAGTGCCGAAAGAATTATTCTATATGGGGCTGGCAGTTATGGTGAAAAAGTTGCTGACGTATTGGAGTATTATGGCATTATGGATTATGAAGTGGCAGTGACAAGTGTGAACAATAGTACAATGAAATTCCATGGAAAAGTGATTCGCAATATCACAGATCTAGTACATTATAGAGATGTGGCGTTAGTGATTATTGCGGTAGGGGAAAAATGGCAGAATGAAATGATAAAAGTTTTAGAGATGAATGGATTTAGAAATTATGTAATATGTAGTGATTAAGGAATAAAAGTTGATGTAAGGAAAAGGTGTATAAAAACATGATAAGCATTTCAATTATAATGCCATTGTATAATGCGGAAAAATATTTAGATGAAGCGTTACGGTGCATACAGAAACAAACATATAAAGAGTATGAGTTGATTTGTATTGATGATGCGTCTACTGATACTACAACAGATATACTTCGTCGGTTTCAAAGTGAGGATAACCGTATTAGGATTTTTTCTAATAAAGAAAGATTAGGTGCGGCGAGATCTAGGAATATAGGAGTGCGTGAAGCGAAAGGCGAATACCTTTCTTTTTTAGATGGAGATGATATTTTTGAAGAAGAAATGTTGGAAGCTTTATATAATGTGATGAAAAGGCAAGATGTGGACATTGTGATATTTGAGTACCAGCATGTACCGAGTGGATGTATATATGAAAAGAAGTTTATTCAACATAGTGACAAATTTAGAGAAAAATATTGCTACAATTCATTTTCTGTGCAAAAAAACGAACCAATTGAATATACAAGATGGTCATCAAGTCCTTGTAATAAATTATTTAAAAAAAGCTTTATTGAGTCTAATCACATAGTATTTCAAGATTTATCGTCCGCCAATGATGTTTATTTTGTAAATATTGCGTTATTTTTAGCTGAAAAAATAATTATGTTGGATGATAGCCGTGTAATGGTTTACGCACGGGATCATCGTGTCCCGACAAGAATTTCTTACAATAGAAATCCTATGTGTACTTATTTGGCCATGGAAAAATTAGGAAAAGAACTCGTGCAAAGAGGAGTGTTTGTCAAAGTATTCCAACATTATTATTGCACACTATTTTTTGCCTTGCAGGGAGCTTTACTAAATACAAAACAAGAAAAGAGGGCACGTGAGTTTTATGATTTTTTACGAAACGAAGGGCTTGGTAGATTAATAAATTTATCTTTTGAATATTATCATAAAATTAATGAGTATATTAAAATACAGTTACAAAATTTTTATGATTTAGAATTTTCTACAGGATGGTATAAAAATGGAACCATCTTGTCGGGATATTTAAACATGAATAGTAAAAAAGTAATAGATTTGCTTAAAATTTATTTAGAGAAAGATATGCAGATAGTGGTTTGGGGAGCAGGAAGAAACGGAAAATCACTATTGGATTTTTTATCACAACATAATATAGAGGTAACATGTGTAATTGATAAAGATGAAAAAAAGTATGGACAGGTGATAAGTGGACATTTGATTAGAAAACCGGAAGAAATATTGGATAATGGGCAGTTGATCCTTATATCTAGCAGATACATCAATTATAAAAAATATACTGAAATGTTAAATAGAAGTAAGATAGTGCTTTTCTTTTAAATGAATAGTGTAATAAAGGCTAATATAAAAAAAGATTATATTATAGGTGAAACAATGTGTAATTTAATAGTATTTGGAATAGGGAAAGCCGGAAAAGTTATTATTCGGCAACTAAAAAATAAATATAACATTTTATTTGTCGTAGATAATGATAAAGATAAGTGGGGAACTCAATTTGAAGGTTATATGGTGAAGTCACCTTCAGAAATACAACAATATAGTGACGATATTATTATTACTTCTTATAAATATGCGGTTGAAATTTTAATTCAATTACAGAATATGGGAGTAGATAAAGATAGAATATATTGGTGCAGAAAAACTACAAAAAATAATATGGCAAAATACGAAATATGTCCGGTAGAATCACAAAGATTACGAGCAAAAGATAAAAAACTTATACAATATGATCTCCTCAATAAGGAGGAAGTTAGAACAGATGGGATTAAAGTAATGATTTTTAGCACTTCCTTTTCCGTATACGTTAAGCAAGTAGTTGAAAATATAGCTCAGAGGTATAGCGATGTAGAATTTAGTCTTTTGACGGAGGCAAAAGAGTATAAAGAAAAAGTGAAGAAAAAATATCTAAATCATATTTATTGTTTTGAAACACTATCTGATTTAAAAACAATTTTAGAACAACTTCCGATGTACGATGCAATGCAACTATTGTGGATAGAGCGGGAATGGTCATATTTTTGTGAATTGATAAGATGTAAAACCAAATTGCTTAATCTCAATGTTGGAGGTAGTGATTTTTACCGAGTTGGCGTGGAAGAAAGGAATTTTAAAAGAAAATTGATTGCCTGTGCAGATAAGGTGTCTGCTGAAGTTCGAGGAACCTTCTTCCATTCGGGGTTGAGGTATTAGACTATATTAAAAGGAGTTATTAAAAAAATAAAACCAGATATTATAGGAAGTTTTTTCGGAGTTTATTTGGCAAATGGGAAGGACAAAATGGTGATTCGGAAATTAGTTTTGTATGGGGCAGGAAAACGTTGTAAAAAGATATGCAAATTGTTAAAATCTTGCAGTAACATGGAGATTGTTGCTATTTTAGACACAGATTCTAGTAAATGGGGAATGAAAATAGGGCGATATCGAATATCTCCCCCAGAGAGAATAGAGAATTTTCCAGATGCAGATATATGCATTGCTGTTGCTGACGAGAATATTGCTGATGAAATAAGAGGGGCGTTACAGCAAGTCTGGAATTATGATATGAAAAACGAAGTGCATTATAATGAACTGTGTCTCGAGGCTCTTAAGGCAAATGAAGAAATAAAACAATATATATATAAGAATGTGAAAACGAATAATTATGAGAAAGAAAGCATACTGTTCGTTTCATATAATGGTTTTTCATTAGGCGGTATTCAGGCATGGACGAAAGATATCTGTGAAGCATTGATAAAGGATGGAAAAGAAAACATATATGTCGTTGCGACAAGAGATGAATATGAGGTGCCTCCGTTATTGCAAAATTGCATGCTATACATTGATGAGCAGGAAATATTTTCTGTGGATTCTATATTAAATGTAATTGATACCATAATAGACAAGATGCCATGTAAGGTGGTGACAACACAGCCTGACAATACAATGCTAGCGCCATATCTGATAAAGTGCTGCTATCCGGAAATGATTAAAATTATTACAACAATCAGGGGCGCAAGTAAGGATATATATAAAGCATATATGGATTATAAAGAGATTCCTGATGCTTTTATTGGAGTAAGCCAAGATATCATGAAAGATTTGATTCAAATGGGAATAGAGCCAAAGAAGGTCTATTCCATGTGTGTTCCATTTGAGTGTGAAGAGACACTTACACGTGAATATACGGAAAATGTATCTTTTCCTATTCATGTTGGTTATGCGGGAAGGATGGAATATTCTCAGAAAAGGATGGATTTATTAATAAAGTTAGTGCAAGTGCTCGTAGCAAGGGAGATTTGCTTTGTAATGGATATTGCAGGCGATGGTGTGGCACGTCAGGAGCTGGCGGATTTTATCGCTTCCAATCATTTGGAAAAGAAAGTGCGTCTTTTGGGGGAAATAGATCGTCAGGAAATTCCTTCTTTTTGGAAAAAACAGGATGTATGTGTGAATGTTGCAGATTACGAGGGTCGGTGCCATAGTATTATTGAGGCGATGGGGAACGGAGCAGTACCTGTTGTTACGGCAACGTCAGGAGTCAGAGAAGATATCACGGATGGTGAGAACGGCTATATAGTTCCTATAGGAGATTACCGTGCGATGGCAGAACGGATTGAATATCTGGCGAATCATCGGGAGCGACTAAGTCTAATGGGCAAACTGGCACATGACGTAGTATATCCTAAGAGCCGGATAGAATCTCATCTTGAATTCTGGAAAAATATTCTTTCAAGACATTAGCTTATGGGAGTGCATAAGGGTATGAATTATACGATAGGAATTATTGTGACATCATTGCAGGCCGGTGGTGCAGAGAGAAGTGCAGCAGATCTGAGTATGTTTTTTGGCAGACAAGGGCATGATGTCATTATATTTACGGATTTATCGCGCGATATATTATATGATTTTAAGGGAAAACTGGTTGATTTTTCGTATTCGCTGAACAATTTAGATGGAAAGATATCATCAAAGGATGCGATGGAGAAAAAGATTGGGGAATTAAAAGTCTTAAAAGAGCAGTATCAGATTGATATTGCAATTAGTTTTATGCAGTTTGCAAATTATCTTAATATAATGTCAAAGGAGCATGAGAAAGTTATCCTTACAACTCACAATGTAACTTCTGAATATAAGAAATGTTGTAAAACAATTGATTGGTCTGAACATACTTTTAAGAATCTATATCAATTTGCAGATTTAATTACGTTTCCGTCGGAATATTGTAAAAGAGATTGGATAGAGCATTATGGCGATAAGAATCATATTACAAGAACTATATATAATCCTGTTCATTCCATGGTTGTTAAAGGGAGTAATAAAAAAGAAAATATAATAATTGCAATAGGAAGAATGCATAGTATAAAACGGCAATGGCATATAATACGTGTATTCAAAATGGTGAAAAAAAAATGTCCGGATAGCAAGTTAATCATATTAGGCGAGGGGAAATTGAGAAACAGACTGGAGAAACTTGTATTAGAGTTTGGACTGGCTGGAGATGTCGAGATGCCGGGGAGTGTCGCAAATGTCCAGGATTATCTGGGAAAAGCAAAGGTATTTACTTTGACATCTCACTTAGAAGCAATGCCGTGCGCTGTTTTGGAAGCGTTCAGTGCGGGAGTACCTGTAGTGGCATGTGATTGTCCCGGAGGTATAAGAGAAGAGCTTAATATTTTAAGTTATCAAAAAAATATAACAATTCCAATGCAAGGAGAAGGAGGAATATTAGTTCCGAATATTAAGGAGTTTTATACAGGTCATTTCACAGATGAGGAAAAGTTGATGGCGAATGAGATTATTCGTTTACTTCGGGATGATAAATTAAGATGTGAAATGGCGAAAGAAGCGTGCAAAAGAGCGGAATATTTTTCTTTGGGGCGTATAGGGAAAGCATGGATGGAAGAGATATCAGAACTTGTTGCAAAACAAATAAAGGAAACACTAGAATTAGATTTGGAAAAACGAAAAAGCATAAAGGCGCTGGAAACAAAAAAAATTAACATTGAGATGTATATTTGTTATTACCAATTACTGGATAAATGGATGGTTTTGCATGAAAATAAAAGAAGTGCAGCCAGATATTTTGAAGAACGGGGAATAAGAAGTATTATAATTTATGGAATGGGGAAAATGACCCATCATTTGTTAGAAGATATAAAGGGCAGTGGTATTTGTATTGTTTGTGCAATTGATAGAAGAGCATTTAATATGGTTAAGGATTTTCCTGTTATAACGGGAGAAGAGGATATTCCGGAAGCCGATTGTATTGTCATTACGCCGGTGTACGATGCAGAAAAGATTAAGGAGAAACTGGAAGGGAAAACGTCCATATCGATTGTATCACTATCTGAAGTTATAGAGCAGTCCGGCATCTGAATATGGAGAGGGTATGAAACGTGATAGATATAGAAGGAAATGATAATTCTGCCAATAAAGGGAAATATGAGTTTATTTCGGTTGCAAATCTTCAGTCTGTTCATGAAATTTGTGAGATACGGGGTAAAATTAATAAGATATACCGACATTTTATGGATTCAGATGACGAAGTGCTCTATATTACTGACAATGGTCGGATGCTTGGGGTAATATCAATAGGAGATATGTACCGATACTATAGAAATGAAGAAGAAACACTTCCCATCAACCTGAAATTCAGTTATGTGGAAGAGATGGCAGATTATGTGAAAGCAGAAAGATTTTTTCAAAGGATAAAAACGATTCACGAAATTCCGGTAATAAAGAATGAAATTTTGCTGGGCGTAATAAGGAAAAAGAATGGTGAAGTGACGGTTTCCAAGAGCAGTTTAAAAGGAACACTGGAAGGCGAACGCAGGAATCTTTGGAGGAAAGAGACGTTTAGAAAGTTTAATCAGAAGGTCAATACGAGGGTATTCTATTATGATTTGTCGTCAAAGCTCAAAACGTTTACGCAAGATCAACAGAAAATTTTGGAAAACAGGAAGTCAGTGGAAGATACTTTAGAGATTTTTCAAGGAATGTCTGCCGCGGAGCAAAGAGGATTTGTGGGTAAATCTTATTGTGAAAAATATATGGAGCAGTTTTCAGCAGACTATAAACAATTGCGTTTAGTTCAAAAGAATGGTGTATACAGGTATGGTGATTGCAGTAACGGAACATTCCATATTGCAAATGGATACAGGCAGATTCCCAATGCGCCTGAAAATGCGAAAAGAAAGATATGGTTATTTGGCTTGTGTACTGTCTTTGGACACTATGTACGGGATGAAGAAACGATTGCCTGTTATTTACAGCAATTTCTTAATCAGAAAGGCTACAGCAATTATGAGGTTGTGAATGCCGGAACAACTGCAAATGAATATGGAAGCTGGTGGACAGAGTCGATGTCACCGGATGATATAGCAATTATTGTGAATCATTTTATGCCAATGTATAATCGATGGGGAGAAGAAAAGGCGGAGGCTGTAGAAAACGTATTCGGAAACAGGTATAAAGGTGACCTGGGAAAGTTGTGTTTGCAGCTGGAACATCCGATGGAATGTATCATCGACAGTATTCCCCATTGCAATTATTTGATGAATGAGAAAATAGCGCAGAAGATGTTTAATGATATTTCGCCTTATCTAACGGAAGGTAATGAGGACGTGGCTCAGAGAGTTGCTCTGCAGGATTATTTTATACCATGGGATGTAATTGCGTACTATGAGGAATACATGGAAAAACATGAATTACATAAGACTCCTGGTAAAAAGACAGGGGCGATTGTAATGAATTGTAACCCTTTTACGCTAGGACACAGGTACTTGATAGAAGAAGCTTGTAAACAGGTGGATATACTGTATGTATTTATGGTTGAGGAGGACAGGTCGTATTTTAAATTTGAAGATAGGATGGAAATGGTCCGTCAAGGAACAAAAGATTTAGAACAAGTGAAGGTATTTCCGTCTGGGAAATATATCATATCGAAAGAAACGTTTTCACAATATTTTGAAAAAGATCAAATTATGATGCAAATTGATGATATGGATTATGATGTGCGGATTTTTGGAGAAGTGGTTGCAGATATGCTGGGAATCACTTGCCGTTTTGTGGGAGAAGAACCTTTTGATAAAGTAACGCAGAAATATAATGAGACAATGAAAAGGATTTTGCCGGAATATGGGGTAGAGGTCATTGAGATGTCAAGAGCATTATCCGAGGGAGAGATCATCAGTGCGTCTAAAGTGCGGCAGTGCCTCAAGGATAAAGACATGGATAGTATTAAAAGATTAGTGCCGCTATCTACGGAAAAGATACTTTTTTTGTGAGTATGGTTTCAATGTTTTGCAGGGAGAACGTATGGTTATGGAGAAGAGTAAATATTTTATTATTACAATAGATACGGAGGGAGATAACTTATGGGAATGGAGGGAAGGAACTCCGATTGGAACGGAAAATGTGAAGTACCTTTCCAGATTCCAAAATCTTTGTAACCAGTATCAGTTTAAGCCAACATGGATGTCTAATTGGGAGATGGTAAATGATGACAGGTTTGTTACTTTTGCAAAAGCATATTTAAGAAAAAAACAATGTGAGATCGGTATGCATCTGCACGCATGGAATACGCCGCCTTTTTACGAATTGCCGAGAGGAGAGAACGCTGGCCTTTCCTATCTGATAGAGTATCCGAAAGATATCATGAAAGAAAAAATCATAACGATGACAAATGCTATACAAAGGAAATTTGGGAAAAGACCTGTTACGCACCGATCAGGGCGTTGGGCGATGAGTGATACATATTTCAGCTTATTGCGTGAGCAGGGGTATATCGCAGATTGTTCTGTAACTCCATACGTGGATTGGAGATCAAGCGTAGGACAAACCCCGGATTTTGCAGGTCCAGATTATTCAAAAGAATTACCAGAGATATCTGTCCGCAATGGAATAATTGAGATTCCAGTGACGACACTGTGGTCCGAAGAAAAAAACAGAGCTCTTTGGCTGAGACCGAACAGAAGAAATTTGGAAGAAATGCTTTATGTGATAGAACAGAATTATCAATCTGATAATGATTATCTTATGTTTATGTTGCATTCTTCGGAATTAATGCCAGGAGGAAGCCCGACGTTTAAGACTGAAGGTGGTATAGAGCGATTATATGAGCATTTGGATGTTATATTTAAAGCGATATCCAGGCATTACACAGGAGTTGGATTAGAAGAATATATGATATTACATCATAACTTTGCGAATTTGCAAAAATAGAGGCCCCATAGAGAGGAGATATCAGAGAAATGGAATATTTTTATAGTATTTTAAAGCAGATGGATGAACAACTGGCAGCTTTAATAAAAGAGGGGAAATTAAATTACTCTGATAAGCTGGCAATTTTGGGTTTAGACGAGCATTCATTTGCTATCAGGACTTTGCTGGAGAATCGAGGATATAGGGTTGAATGTTATATATCGGAAAAAGAGGAAAGAAGAGAAAGGGTTCGGAGAAGTGTTAAACATGCGCTCTCCCATTATTTCAATAAGACTGATTCATACATCAGGATTTTTTCGGTGGATGAGTGGATAAGGGGAATAGATGAAAACTGGATAATTCTTTATGCGTCTGAGGATTGTGCCGATGAAATAAAAAAGATAGTCAATACTACAGATATACCTAGAGATAAAATATACTGTTTGTATGATTGGGGAAATACCGGCTGCAGGAAAAAGACAGAAAAATTAAAGAGAATTACGATGGATGAATTAAAAATGATAGAAAAGGATATCCTTTTTTATTTTGACCAATTTTGTGTAAAAAATAATCTTCGGTATTGGTTAAGCGGAGGCTCCATGTTAGGAGCAATCCGTCATAAAGGATTTATACCATGGGATGATGATATTGATGTCTTTATGCCAGATGTTGATTATGAGAGGTTTTTGGAGTTGTTTCGGGAGAACGATAAATTAATGTGCCAGATTGTTGACGATGAGAATGATGTGTGGGGGCACTATAAATTTGCGCGTTTGGCAGATAAGAGCACATTGCTTGTTGAAAAATATCCATTTTACAATCATTTTGTTGGAGCAAATGTGGAAATATTGCCGATTGTTGGTCTTCCCAAAGATGAAGAAGAGAGAACTGCCTATATCAGAAGATATGAAAAGATAAATGCAAGAAGGCGGGAGGTGTTTTTTAAGTGCAGTGGAGACATGGATAAATTCAGGAAGATATGTAATGCTGAACAGTCTTCTTTTGATACATATAGATTTGACGATTCAGAGTTTGTAGGCGTTTTAGGTACGGGATATTATGAAAAAGACTGTACAACGCGCTTAGTGTATGAAAATACCTTACGAATGCCTTTTGAGGATATTATGGTGAATATTCCGCAAGGATATCAAGAGTATCTGGACAATCTTTATGGGAAAGGCTGGGAAGAATGGCCGCCAGAAGAAAAACGTACATTAGCACATAACATAGAAGCATATTGGCTTTGATAGATAAGAGGAGAAAGAGAATGCCGAAAGTATCAATTATTGTGCCTGTCTATAATGTGGAACAATATTTGTGTCAGTGTCTGGACAGCATCATGACTCAAACTATGAAGGATATAGAAATCATCTGTATTGATGATGGTTCGACAGATTCGTCAGGTATGATTATAGAACGGTATGCGGTGTTGGATTCGCGTATTAAAGTGCTGCATAAATCGAATGAAGGTTATGGTGCGGCAATGAATGCGGGATTAAGGCTTGCAGTGGGGGAGTATATTGGGATTGTTGAGAGCGATGACAAGATAGCTTCTGAGATGTATGAAACGTTATACGAAACTGCTTCGAACAATAATCTGGATTTTGTTAAATCGGATGCCTATTATTGGTATGAAAAATTGAATTATCAGAAACGGGTACATGATAATAATTTAAATGCTTTATATGATCAGACTCTTGGTGAAGATGAAAGAAATATATTTTTTGATTTTTTTATGAATATCTGGACAGGGATATATAAAAAGGATTTTCTGCTTCAAAATAACATTTCTTTTAATGAAAGTCTCGGGGCGTCATATCAGGATAATGGATTCTGGATGCAGACATGTTTCTATGCGAAAAGGGCAATGTGGTTAAATGAGGCCTTTTATTATTACAGGCAGGATAATCCTGAAGCTTCCGTAAAAAGTACATCGAAAATGCTGGCTATGACAAGAGAATATGAATATCTCGAAAAGATGATAAAAGCAAGAAGACAGGAGTATTTACTGCCATATGTCTATTCGACGAGGCTTGTCAGGTTAAAAGGAACATTTTACAGGATTGATGATAAATATAAATATGACTTTACAAGTCAGATTCGGAAAGATTATGGGAAGTATAAGGCTTATATCAAATACAACAGATATATAGATAACTGGATACGGGAGCTTTTAAAAGCACCAGAGGAGTATTGTAACAGTCTTATAGAAAAGAAAAGAAAAGTGAAAGTCCAAATTTTGGAATCGGAGGGAGTTATTATTTACGGAGCGGGTAAGCAGGGTGATATTGCAATGCGGATTCTTTATAATGAAGGATTGTATGGTAAGATTAGATGTTTTGCGGTATCTGATGAGCCGAAGAATGATCTTGTGGCAGATAAAAAAGTGGTAAAGATAGAAAAGGCTCATGATTGCTATCCTAATTCTCTGTATTTGCTTGCAGTAGTACCAGGCTCAAAAGCTTATCGCGATATGGAAGAAAGAATGGGAAGTTTAGGAATTAAGGAATATTTGCAGATGACAGACTTTTTAGAAAAGTTTAATTATATATAAGAGGAAGTGTTACAGATGAATATAGCAATGATTATCGCTGGTGGAAAAGGAAGCCGGATGAATCAGGATATTCCCAAGCAGTTTTTGAATATTCATGATAAACCAGTTATTGTATACACAATGCAGGCTTTTCAAAAGCATCCGGAGATAGATGCAATATTGATTGTATGTCTGGACGGATGGCAGGAGATTCTGAAAGCTTATGCCCATCAATTTAATATAACAAAGCTCAGATGGGTTGTGACAGGCGGAAAAAATGGACAGGAATCTATTCATCGTGGCCTAACCGAGTTGGAGAAAGAATGTAAAAAAGATGATCTGGTGATGGTGCATGACGGAATCCGGCCAAATGTATCTCAGGAGATTATTTCTAACAGCATTGCAGAGTGCACGCTCCATGATTCGGCGATAACAGTTATTCCATGCGCGGAAGCGATGTTATTGCGTGAGGAAGAGAACGGAACAAGTGCTAAGGCATTAATTTCAAGGGATGCGCTTGCAAGAACGCAGACACCGCAGACATTTCCGCTTTCCAAGCTATTGTGGGCGCATGACGAGGCGAAAAAACGGGGAATTACAAATTCAACCGCTTCATGTACATTGATGGTGGAACTCGGAGAGAAGGTATATTTCTGTCCGGGTTCTGAGAAGAATATTAAAATCACGACAACAGAAGATATCGAAATCTTCAAGGCTCTGCTTATGGCAAGAAAGGACGACTGGCTAAAGTAATATGTATCTGCGAATTGAGACATATAGAGATGATTTGAGAAATGCATTGAAAGAAACATCCATCTTCGAGAGTAACGATTGCGGGATTTGCAGATATATTGGCAAGAAAGGCCGGGGTGTTCTGTGTTGTGAGAAATTCCAATAAAAATGAGAAAAAAGAACATACACCTATCGAATACGTGGTGCTGGATTCAACAAAGCTGGAACAGTTTGGGTAGCATGGGCGGTATGGTATTATTGTAGGGATAGAAAGAATGTATGAAATATATGGAGAGTTATAAGATATGAGACAATGGTGGATTGAAAGTAAGAAAGCAGGGAGAATAAAAAAGAAAATTTATCAAATGCTACAGAGATATTATAACTTCGGGTCATGGCATCTTACACCAATTAATGACAGACCTTATGGTTTGGAAGTTGTTCGGACACTCAATAAACTGATTAGCAAGAATAAATTTCCCCAATATATGCCGTTTGTAGAAGTAGGATGTGGGTTGGGTGAAATTATCGGAGGTGTAAAATGGAGATACGGAAAAATAGGTTATGACATATCTACAGAAACATTGAAAGCGGGAGCTTTTCTGTGCCCAAAGGTCATATTCCGTAAAGGGTCATTTGCGGATATTGATTGTGGAGATATCAATTGCCTGATTATGTTAAATTTTATTCATATGATTTCGTATGAAAAATTAAAAAAAGAAATGGATACTGTATTAGAGAAAAATCGTGTTAAATTGTTTGTGCTGGATACATTTACAAATAATGAAGGTACTGAGTATGTGTATTCCCATGATGGAGAAAATTTGTTTAGCGGCAGATATAAACTTGCCAGAAGAAGCAATGGTATTCCGTGTGCTCATGGTGCAAAAAGATATATTGAATATTGGCAGATTTGTAAAAGAGATAAGAATTTTGAAGAAAAAAAGTAGGAGTACAACATGAAACAAAACAATTTTTTATCAGTGATGTTAGGCGTGTTTATTGGTACTGTTGGTGGGGCGGCAGTAATGGAAAAGATTACATGCAAGGCAATAGATAACTGTAGAGAATTAACGGATAAAAATCTTGACTTATTTTTACTTATGAATAAGTGGATGAAAACAAAACAAGAAGGCAGACACATCAAAGAATATTTAGAAAAAAGAGGTTATAAATCAGTCGCCGTTTATGGATTAAGTCATGTGGGGAGATGTTTATTGGAAGAGCTGAAAGACTGTGATGTTGAGATTAAATATGCTGTTGATAGAAATGCAATGGCTATTTATTCTGATATAGAAGTATATTCGCCAGAAGATGATTTGCCGGAGACAGATGCGATGATTGTTACAGCAGTATATTATTTTAATGAAATATCTAACAATTTAAAGGATAAGATTACGTTTCCGATTGTATCGCTCAAAGATATATTATATGGGTTAGGTAAATAATACGGGAAGATATACGGAGGTTTTCAGATGGCTTCAGATGTAATCATAAAGGACTTACCCAAAGCACTTATTAGTTGGTATGAATTTCAGAAGGATTCAAAAGTACTTTTCATTTCAGGCGGAAAACTGGAATGCGAAGTACTTTTTGATGCAATGAAAGAAAAAGGGATCGATCCGGTAAAAGCAGATACGATGCAGCTGCATACAATCAACGGTAAATTTGATTATATTGTGGCAGCAGGCATTATCGAAAGAAGCGAGATGCCGGAGGAGATGCTTAGGAGACTGAAGAGTCTGCTCAAAGCTTCGGGAAAGTTGTTAATAGGAGCAGAGAACCGCCTTGCTATTCGTTATTTTTGCGGTGATCAGGATTCCTTTTCGAGACATGTCCTTGACGGGATTGATGGTTATATTAAGGTGAGTGAGAAACGGCAAAAGATAAATGGCGGGCGTGCATACGCAAAGGCAGAATACGAAAAAATGCTGTCGCATGCAGGCTTTAAAAAATGCAAGTTTTATGCGGTCATGCCGGAGCTTATGCGCCCCCAGATCTTAATTGCAGAAGATTACATACCAAATGAAGCAATTGACGTGAGGATATTTCCTCAATACCAAAACCCGGGAACGCTGTATCTGGAGGAGGAGAGATTATATGAAACATTGATGGAAAATCATATGTTTCATCCGATGGCAAACGCTTTTTTGATCGAATGTACTGTTGATGGCGTACTTTCGGAAGTTGATCAGGTTACCGTGCAGGGGGACAGGGGGCGTAAGGAGGCATTGGCTACAATAATAAAATGTCCGTCGAGAGTGTTCAGAAAAGCCTTGTATAAGGAGGGGATAAAAAAAATAGATGCCCTGTTTCAGAATACGGAATACTTGCGAAATCATGACGTTCCTGTAGTGGAAGGAACGCGTGAGGGCGATACTTATGTGATGCCTTATATTGAGGGTCAGATTGCTACGGAGTATTTCAGGGAAACACTGCGAAACGATCGGAAGAAGTTTTTGCAGGAACTTGAAAGATTTCAGAAGATCATCTTATCTTCATCGGAACATGTTGCTTATGAAGAAGTGAACTGGAAGCAGTTTGAACCTCATTGGGAAAGACGTAAAAAAGACGATCCTAATATTGACCAGTGGCAGAATCGCGCGTTTGGAACAAAGGAAGAAAAAGAAAATATCGGGGTGATTTTAAAACGAGGCTACATTGATATGGTTTCCATTAACTGTTTTCATACAGAAAATGGATTCGTATTTTTCGACCAGGAGTTTTTCATAGAAAATTTTCCGGCAAACGCCATTTTCATCCGGACAATAGAGTTTATATACAGGGACAGTCCTGATCTGGAGAAGATCTATCCCCGAGAGGATATTCTAAGATATTTTAAACTTTATGAATATCAGGACGCATGGAGAGGGAAAGGCAACGCATTTCTGGAGGAATTGAGAAAGGAAAAGGAATTGTTGGGATATCATAAGCAGCGCCGAAGGGATTATAAGGCGATGATTTCCAACAGACACAGGATGGATTATAGCCAGGAAGAGTATGAGCGCCTGTTCACAAATATTTTTAAAGGAATTGGAAGTAATAAAATCTTTCTTTTTGGTTCCGGAAGATATGCAGAACGGTTTATTGAACAGTTTGGCAAGTATTACGATATTGCAGGGATTGTTGATAATAATGGGGACAGATGGGGAGAAAAATTGATGGGAATAGAAATCTACTCGCCCGAAATTTTAAAGAAAATAGAAATTCCCTTTAAAGTGTTTATCTGCATTAAGTTTTTTGAGGATGTTCTTTTGCAGTTGAAGGAGATGGATATTAGAAATGTTTCGGTATATGATCCGCGTCTTGATTACGATCGGCCGATGAAACAGACATGTGCTCCGAAGGATGCCATATCCAAGAAGTATCATATCGGTTATGTGGCGGGAGTTTTTGACCTGTTTCATATCGGGCATCTGAATATATTCAGGAGGGCAAAGGAGCAGTGCGATTATTTAATCGTTGGTGTAGTGACTGACGAACAGGTAGTACGGGGTAAAAAAACGCGTCCGTATATTCCTTTTGATGAACGTCTTGCGATTGTTGAGGCATGTAAATATGTAGATGAGGCAGTTGAAATTCCTGCCAATAAGCCAGATACGGAAGATGCATGGTATATGTATCATTTTGATGTGCAGTTCTCGGGGAGTGATTATGCCGATGATCCTGCCTGGCTTTCAAAAAAGGTATTTTTGCAGCAGCATGGTTCTGATCTGGTGTTTTTTCCGTATACAGAGACGACAAGTTCGACAGAGATTAAAGATGTAATTAGCAGAAAAAAGGATAATGGTTAATCTGGAGGAGAAAAAGTTGAATCTATTATGCGTGCCGTCAAATATCGTAGGCATAAAAAATCCTTATAAAGGTCTTCGCAATATATCTTTGGCAGGATATAAGAATATTTTATTAGATTTTTCGCTATGCTGTACCTCCGGAGAGTTAGAGCGGATAGGAAGAAAAAAAGCGGCAGAAGAAAAGACGGACAGGCTAAAGATCTTTGAGAATCCGGAAAAGATGAATGAAGCAATGCTGCCGCTATTAGAGCAGTGCAAAATCCAGGGAATACATACGCCGGCAGCATATGCCCCCTATTTGCCAAGAGATACAAAGCATGCGGATTTGAATGGACTGCTGCTTCATCTGGCAAAGGAAAGTATAAAGCTGTGTGGTCTGGCAAGGTGTAAGAATCTGGTAGTACGTCCCTTATTTGCAGGAATAGCACCCGCGGACATATGGGAGTGCAATAAAGCTTTTTATCTTGAGCTGGCAAAGCTGGCCAAAGAGCAGGATGTCCGTATCCTGTTGGAGAATCAATGTAAGGACATAAACGGGCATCTAGTCCGCGGCATTTGTGCCATGGCGGAAGAGGCCGTGGATTGGGTAGACCGGCTGAATGAGGCGGCGGGAGAGGAACGTTTCGGCTTTTGCGTGGATGTCGGAGTGTGCAGCTTATGCGGGCAGAATATGTATGACTTCATCATAGGGCTTGGGGACAGGCTTAAAGCTGTGATCATGAGAGACTGCAACGGGAACCAGGAAAGTGCGATGCTTCCCTTTACCAGTGTATATCGGGGGGAGTCACAGACAGATTGGCTGAACCTGATCCGGGGCTTGCGGGAGATTGGATTTGACGGTGAGTTGATCATGGATATCAGGGATACTGCCGCAGCGTTTTCGCATCTTCTCCGCCCTGAAATCCTGCGGCTGTCCAAAAAGATAGCAGATTTTTTGAAATGGCAGATAGAGATAGAGACAAGATTAAAGAAATACTCATCGAGAGTCCTTTTCGGTGCAGGAAATATGTGCCGGAATTATATGAAATGCTATGGTGAAAAATATCCGCCCTTTTATACTTGTGACAATGACAAGTCTGTATGGGGTACAGAGTTTTGCGGTGTTATGGTGAAAAATCCGGAAAGTCTGAAAGAATTGCCGGAGGATTGTGCGATATTTATCTGTAATATCTATTACTGTGAGATTAGGGAACAGTTACTTGAGATGGGAATTGACAATCCAATAGAATATTTTAATGATGAGTATATGCCTTCTTTTTACTTTGACCGGCTTGAGATGAAAGAGATGAAATCAGAAGAATGATGTAATGCTGAAGTGGGACAGGAAGGAAGCTTATGAGAAAGCGGCAATATTATAAGATATATGAGTTGTTAAACACGCCGCAGGAGGCAGTAGACATATTAACGAATATGAATGCGGTTGATGAAAAAGAAAAAACTTATTTCAGATATGATATTTTATGTAGATATGATTATGCAATATGTAGAGGGGATTGCAAACGCCGATCAGCTGGCAGCCGCATTAAAGCAGTTAGGCAGCATGCTGTCTTCCGGGAGCGAATGCATAGAGCTGTCAGAGCAAGTCAATTGTATGAAAGAGAGACTGAATAATATTAGCATTGAGCGCACCAACATAGAAGAGTTTCGTGAAGAAACGAATTTTTCACGTTATATTGATTTGCTTTTTCAGGCTGTGAAAGATGGATATAGCATTATTATTACATCGATGGATACTCCTTGCGGAAGCCAAAGGTTTACGAACGAGCTGGGCGAAAAGCTTAGAATGTTAGAGAGTGGAACAAATCTCAGTAATAAGTGGGGAGCATCTTACTGTGCTGTAATAGAGAGGGGGCAGATAGATGAAAAGATTTTGGATACGCATTCTGTCAGCATGACCGTTACATTGGGAAATGCAGAAGTTTTCGTTAAAAGTGCGGGGATGCAGAAAGTTGATTCTCCGCGTATGTGCAGTGTGACAATTAATGGAAAGGAAAGAGCAGTCAAGAGAAGAGGGCTTTCTTTTGTCATTTATGACAAAGAAAATGATAGGGTGGTGCTGTATCCGACTAGTTTTCAAAGTATAATCGGATACAGCAATAGTCATGAATTGTAATCCGTTTACTCTGGGGCATCGGTATTTAATTGAAACATGCGCAGAAAAATGTGATATGTTGATTGTGTTTGTCGTGCAGGAGGACAAGTCCTATTTTCTGTTTGAGGATAGGCTCAGCCTTGTACAGGAAGGATGCAGCGATTTAGAAAATGTCTGTGTGACGGGCAGCGGGGAATTTATCCTTTCATCATTGACTTTTTCGGAGTATTTTTGTAGACAGTTCAGAGGATATTACGCTTTTCGTGAATGAGCTTGTTCCGGTGGCCAATATTAAGGTGCGGTTTGCGGGGACAGAGCCGCTTGATACCGTAACGAACCAGTACAACCGGACAATGGAGGCAATTCTTTCACAGCATGGCATACGGTTTGAAGAAGTATCTAGAATTGAGAAGAATTGAGAAGTGATTTCTGCCAGCAGGGTAAGAAAATTGTTAGAAAGCAGAGACTGGGAATTGATACAGGAGTTGGTGCCTGATACAACGCTTTCATATCTGAAGGGAAGATTTCCTTTATGATTGATATTTTAAATCGGGAGATGCAAAGAGATGTTAAAGACAGGAGTACAGACCAAAGGCGTAATCAATGATGAAACGCCGAAGAAAGGATTTGAATTACTTAAAAGAGCTGGATTCACATGTGTAGATTTCAGTCTTAATGGATATTTGACCAATCGCATGCTGTACGAGGATGCCAGGAATGATTTTTTCAGTCAGTCGGTTGCAGAACTGGAAGATTTTTTCCGGAGGCACAAAACTGCGGCGAAGGAAACAGGGATTATGATTCACCAGATGCATATGCCCTATCCGATGTATGTTCTGCGCGGTAGCCGGGAATTGAATGAATATCTGTGGAATGTGGTAACGCCTAAGAGTATGAGGCTCTGCGCTTTTTTCGAGTGCCCGTATATTGTAGTGCATGGATTTAAGCTGTCCCATTTTCTTGGCTCGGAGGAGCTGGAGTGGCGGGAGACGGAACGGTTTTTGGATTCCATTGCTCCGTTGGCAAGGGAGCTTGGGATTACGATTTGTATTGAGAATCTTTACACCAGCATCGGCGGGCATCTCGTTGAAGGTCCGTGCTGCAACGGGAGAAAGGCGGCGGAGAGGATAGACAGGTTTAATGAAAGACATCAGGCGGAGGTTTTGGGGTTCTGTTTTGATACGGGACACGCGAATCTGGTTGGGATAGATATGGAAGACTTTATCAGGACGCTCGGCGCGCGCCTTAAGGTTCTCCATATCCATGATAATGACGGAATTGCCGACCTTCATCAGCTTCCGTTTACCTTTACAAAAACGAGGGAAAATAAGACGTCCACAGATTGGGACGGGTTCATGCGCGGGCTGCGCGGTATCCATTTTGATCAGGTGTTGAGCTTTGAGACAGCTCCGGTGCTGGATTCATTTCCAGGGGAGATGCGGGAAGAGGTTCTGGGATTTATAGCTAGGATTGGCGAGTACTTTGCAGGGAAGGTTGAAGCTCCCTGATTCTTGTTTCAAGGAGCTAAGAAAGATGATATATGCAATCCTGCTTATGGGGAAGGAAATTTTGTATAATCCACTCAATCCGGTAACGGAGATTGCGGCAATGTTTGGCTATATTAAGAATAAAAATGGAAATACGTGAACGAGACCAGGAACAATTGTGAAGGTAGTGTAAAATAGTTTGTGTCTTTGGTTAAAAATGGCTCCTTTTTGGTAAGAATTAAGATATGACAATTCTTACTGAAAAGGAGTATTTTTATGGCAGTTGCAAAGGAGCAAATTCGACAAATTATTTCACAAAATAACATTAGCAGCGTGGCAGATGTTTATTCTCTTCTCAAAGAAAGTTTCAAAGACATCCTTCAGGAGCTTATGGAGGCAGAACTGGATGCTACTCTGGGATATGAGAAAAATCAAAAAGGTGATTTACTGACAGACAATAAGAGAAATGGACACTCTCCCAAGACTCTTAAAAGTCAGTATGGTGAGTTCCAGATTGATGTCCCCAGAGATAGAAATGGCGAATTTGAGCCAAAACTCATTTCCAAGTATCAGAGGGATATTTCTGGAATTGAAGTATCTGCAGAAATGGTAAGCAAAATCACAGATAAGATCCTCCCCCAGGTAAAAGAGTGGCAGTCCCGCCCTTTGAATCCAATTTATCCTTTTGTGTTCATGGATTGTATCCACTATAAAGTGCGGGAAGATGGCCGGATCTTGAACCGTGCTGCTTATGTGGTATTAGGCGTTACTGTTGAAGGGTATAAGGACATTCTGAGCATCACGGTAGGCGCAAATGAAACCAGCAAGTTCTGGCTTGGCATGTTAAACGATTTGAAAAACCGTGGAGTAAAAGACGTACTGTTTTTCTGCGTAGATGGCCTGCCCGGCTTTAAAGAAGCGATACAGGCAGTATATCCGCAGGCAGAAATACAAAGATGCGTGATCCATATGCTGAGGAATTCTTTCAAGTATATCAACTATAATGATTTGAAGAAGTTTTCTACAGACTTCAAAGCTGTCTACAACGCGCCAACGGAATCAGCGGCACTGACAGAATTGGATATCATCAAAGAAAAATGGGGAAAAAAATATCCTTATGCCATTAGTAACTGGGAAAATAACTGGGAAGACGTAAGTTCATTTTTTCAATTTTCAGATGATATCAGACGCATCATGTACACGACAAATATCATAGAGGGTGTAAACCGCCAGTATCGGAAAGTCACCAAGACAAAAAGTGTATTCCCAAGTGATACATCTTTGGAAAAGATGCTATATCTGGCCAGTGAGAATGTAGTAAAAAAATGGACGCAGAGATATCGAAACTGGGATCAGGTATTGAACCAATTGATTGTTTTGTACAGCGAAAGAATCACGAAATACCTGTAAAGTAAAAGGTGGGATGGCAATCATCCAAACAAACCATCCCACCCTTATTCCATCGGCATCTGTATGATTGCCAAAAAACTTAGGTCTTATTCCGGAGGCCGGGTGTGGGCAGAGCCAACGAAAAAGCAATAAATACAGAGCCTTAATAAACATGCAAAAAATTAGAAATAACTGTATAACCCTCCTGAATCTGGGTATACTATAGATACAAAGAAATCTTCGACAGCAAATCGACATCACAAAAAGTGTAAAATCGACAGAGATTTTTTACATATCTTATTCTTATCAGGAAGTCTTAAATTCCATAGACACAAGATTTTTTACAGCCTCATTGTGAAGCAGTAGTATAGCCGGAAATTCTGAAACCAGCTCTTTCTGTACGTATGTGGGCGGGAATCTATCCCCGCCCGAAGTTCTTCTGACAGGTCGGTATAAAGTTTTATACCGCTTTCACGTCCTGCCCATCCAGCCATTTTCTCTCGTCGTCAGACATGTTAAGCCGGATTGCATCGGTAAACTCGGAGTAGTCCAGCTTCATCGCTGCTTTCAGCACAAACAGCTTGTCTTTCAGAGTTTCAAAATGATAGAGTCGTCCCAGAAAATCATATGCCTGTTCTGCGGTAGTATTGGGGTCGCCTTGAAGAAGGCTCAAAAGCGCCGTCAGGGTATCTTCCTGATAGCGGTTTACACGCAGCGAAAGAGTGCCGTAATAAACACACTTGGCAGCATCCTTGCGCTGCTCATAGCAGAGCCGTAGTAGGTTGTAGACAAAATCCAGTCTTCCGGACAGCTTTAAGGAGGCGCTCCCTTTATATTGCTCAAGTTTCTCGAGAGACAGTTCTAAAAAGTGCATAGCCTCATCCTGCTTCCCGATACGGATTAAGAAGCGCCCCATATAAAATTCCACGTCCGGAAATGTTTTTTTAAGCCGCGAAAACACATCATAATACTGGCGCGCCTTAGCTTCATAAGAGCTTATCATTTCGTCTGGAAGGAAAGATACAGCAGAGAACCAGACTGCAAAGGAGACAAGGAGACGGTCTTCACTGATATTGATGGGAGTCTTTCCGGATGTATCATTCTCTGCCACACGCTCAATCACATGCTCCATGCTCTCAATCGCTTCTTCTGCCTGTCCGCTTCCGGCGTAAGATTCTCCCAGGTACGCCCACAAGTCGTAGTTCTTCGGATCTTCCTCTACTGATTTTTTTAGCAATGGGATATTGCGGTTCCCTTTTTCCGTACTTATGGATTGCCTGTAACCGGTGTGCATGATAGACAGATCCGCCGTAATGCAGCGCGGGAGCTGGCCGCTTGAAAAGCATAAAACCTCATGGACACGGTTCTTATAGCGTAGTCCCTTCATGTTGCGGAAGATTCGGTCCTGCTGGCCGACAGAAAAAATTTCGCCATCATCATTTAAATCGAGCAGTGCCGTCCGCACCAGATGGATTCTTCCCTGTTTCGGGGAAACATTTTCTATCTTTTTTAGTAAACCGGGAATCTGTCTGGCATCCTTTTCCGAAAAATATTCGTCAGCATCCAGAAAGGCAATCCAGTCTCCGGATGCCTGTTCAATGGCGTAATTCTTTGCAGCGGAAAAATCGTCGCACCATTCAAAATGGAATACTTTCGCCCCCATCTCCTCTGCGATCTTCACCGTGTTGTCTGTGGAACCGGTGTCCACGACGATCTGCTCGCTGACGATGCCTTTCCCCCAGGAGAGGGCGCGGCGTATATCCTGTTCTTCATTTTTTACGATCATGCACTGTGATATCCTGATCTGTCCTGCTTTCTTTCCCATATCGTTTATTCTCCTGAAATACAAGACAGGCGCCTGCTTCTTAGTATGGAAGCAGGCGCCTGCTGATTTTTATTTAGTTCCTATCCAGCCTTCCTTAAGAAAGCCGAAATTATAGTAACTGTCTTACAGACCGTAAACTCAATTACTGGAGTAACTGAAGAACGCCCTGCGGAATCTGGTTAGCCTGAGCAAGCATAGCCTGAGAAGCCTGAACAAGAATGTTATTCTTGGTGTAAGCCATCATTTCCTCGGCCATGTCAACATCACGGATACGGCTCTCAGCAGCAGTCATGTTCTCTGTTGTTACACTCAGGTTGTTGATGGTGTGCTCCAGACGGTTCTGGATAGCTCCAAGGTCACCACGAGTAGAGGATACATAGTTGATAGCAGCTTTGATCTTATCAACTGCAGCAGCAGCTCCAGCCTGTGTGCTGACATCAATGTTTGAAATACCCATAGCCTTCGCATGCATATCTTTTACAGATACACGTAACTTATTGAATTCAGCAGAGGTATCACCAATCTGGAGAACCAGACCTCCGTTTGCCTCACCCTTGCTTAAGCGGATACCTTCGCCAGCATCTGGACCGGTAGCTGTACCAGTTCCATCACCAATAGTGCTTTCGTCAATAGCATCTGTAACATTCAGACCTGTAACTTCTTTAATCTTATCGATATTTTGCTGGAAGTTCTTATCAGCTTTATTGATACCTTTATCACCAGCATTATCACCAGCGATCAGGACAGTAACATCAGAACCAAGTCCAACAGTTGCATTCATATCTGTACCATTCTCACCAAGGCTTGCCGCTTTGTCGCTTCCAGTCATGATTACGAATTTGTGACCATTGATAGTGAATACTGCGTCATCGTAGTTTTTACCATTATACAGAGTGATATCATCGGCTGCAATCTCACGGCCATCATCATATGCCTGAACTTCTTTGACACCTACATCTACAGTGTTAGCGATTGTATTCAAAGTTCCGTCTTCTGTCCAGTTAGCATCCATTGATGTAACACGAGGAGTATCAGTACCAGCTTTAAGTGCTTCTAACTTAATCTTACCTGCGTTAGCTGTAATATTGAAGTCCTTAGCAAGAGAAGTCTTATTCAATTCACCAAGGATAGCTGCGTCAACCTGAGCAACTGTTGCAGCACCAGATGTAATTGCATAGGACTGATTGTCTGAACCAACTAATTTTGTAACGTTTCCGCTGGCATCCTTCTCTGCTTTCAATTTAACAGTATGAGACTCACCATTCTCCAGGGATACTGTATATTCAAAAGTATCGCCTGATTTAAAATCGAATGTAGCAGCTGAATATGCTGTATTAGCTTCATAGGAACCTTTGCATCCAAGAGACTTTGTGCTTGGTACGCCGTTGATTGTTACGTTCTTTGTTCCGCCTGTGGAAGACAGGGAGCCGTCTAACAGGTTGATACCGTTGAAGTTTGTTCCATCAGCGATACGGTCAATTTCATCTTTTAACTGTGAAATCTCGCTCTGAAGATTCGCACGGTCTTCATCCTGATATGTTCCGTTAGCGGACTGGTTAGCCAGCTCTACCATACGGTTCAGCATAGAGTGAACTTCTGTAAGAGCACCCTCTGCTGTCTGTACTAAAGAAATACCATCGTTTGCATTCTTCTGTGCTGTCTTAAGACCAGTGATCTGTGCACGCATCTTCTCGGAAATAGCAAGACCTGCCGCGTCATCACCTGCACGGTTGATTCTGTAACCAGAAGACAGTTTCTCTAAGTTTTTAGCTACTGCGCTGTTGTTATTTGTTAAATTTCTGTACGCGCTTAATGCGGTAATATTGTGTTGGATTCTCATAAATAAACCTCCTTGAATTGTACCGGAGACCTCCTTGTCTCCGCAGTTTCTTATTCTGTTCCTGTGCCTGGGATATCTGTCGGCCGGCTTTACGTCTGGCCGGATCATCAGGCGCGTGCCGTCCCTTCCTTATGGGCCCTTCATCCGGAAGAAACAGCGGGATGTAAGCAAAGTATTGTAATTGCTTATGTTCTTATTATCGAACATTTATGATAAACTGATGAAAACGCGCGGGACGCAAAGTACAAAGGAGGAGAAAAATGAATATAAGGGAGAGAGGGCGTCTATATTTGGAATATTGTGAATTTCGAAAGGAATTAAACATCAAAACAATCAATGCATACCGAATCGATTTAAAACAGTACTTTGATTTTATTGGGGAAGATATTCTGAACAAACAGAAAATTGAAGATTATATTACGGTTTTACACAGAAAATACAAGCAGAAGACGGTTAAACGTAAAATTGCCACGATTAAAGCATTTTACATATATATGGAAGAGGAAGAATTCATCAATGATAATCCATTTCGGAAAATCAAGGTAAAATTTAAAGAAACATTTACGCTGCCCCGAATCATACCCCGGAAGGAGATTGAGCAGCTGCTAAATTATATGTATTCTCATCCTGCGAAAAACAACCGGTACTGGCTTCGGGATGTAGCTATCGTTGAGATGCTTTTTGCCGTGGGCGCGCGGGTATATGAAATATCCAATATGCGGGCGGATTGTGTGGATCTGAGCTCAGGTACCGTGCGGATTATGGGAAAAGGCGGAAAAGAGCGCTATCTGAATATCGCGTCACCGTCGGTTTTAAAATTAATGAAGAAATACTACAGCGTCAATGATGCGGCGATCCGCAAAAGCGGGTATTTTTTCATAAACCGGAACGGAAACCGCTATACCGAGCAGTCGATTCGGCTGATGGTCAAAAAATACAGCCGTCTGGCCGGCATAGAAAGGAATATCACGCCCCATATGTTCCGGCATTCGTTTGCTACCTATTTAATAGAGGAAGGCGTGGACATCAGCTGCGTGCAGCCGATTCTTGGTCACAGCTCGATCAGGACAACGCAGATTTATATTCATGTAGCCGCAAGAATGCAGGCGGAGATCCTCCGCAGTATGCATCCCCGGAACAAAATGGAGCTTCTAGGACTGGCATCTTGATAAAAAAATATTAAATCCCCTGTCTGGCGGAATTGAGACACTATACTAAAAATATAGGGATAATTTGCGGGAAAATCAGGCCGGCGAAAATCGGGCGGCTTTTTTGTTATGCGGTAAATCCACGGTATATTGAGATGTGTTTTCAAAAATGTTGGAATGGATGAAATGTAGAGAAGTTTTTTCAAGGCAAAATCTTTTGCTCTTTTAGGACAGGCAAATCGCCGCCTGTTTTGTTTTCACATGATTTCCCCTTTTTGAAGGAATATGGATTTATACAAGAGAATCGAGGTGCATGTATATATTAAAGAAGAAAAATACTGACACGGCTGGTGCTGCGTATGCATTGACGAAAATCGCAAAGCATACGGCGAAAGATAACGTATTTACTGACCTCTTCGGGATACCCAAATACTTAATCCAGTTATACCGGGCGTTTCACCCTGAGGATTGTGAAACGACGATTGAGGATATCAGCAACGTGACGATTAAAAATGTTTTTCTCAATCAGCCATATAATGATGTGGGCTTTCGGGTTGGGGAGCGATTGATCATACTTACGGAATGTCAGTCAGGCTGGACAGAAAATATCATTATGCGCTGCCTGATGTACCTTGCTCACACCTATCAGGAGTACATAGAAAGTACAAAACAGAATGTTTACAGCAGTAAAAAGGTCGCATTGCCGGAAGCGGAGTTATATGTCATCTATATCGGAGACCATATGAAGAAACCAGAATACATCTGCCTGTCAGAGGAATTCTTCAGCGGGAGGAAATGTGCGGTTGAAGTAAAGGTAAAGATGATTTATAATGGGGAAAAGGGGATATTATCAGCCAGTATGTGACATTTACCCGGATTTACAACGAACAGATCCATAAGTTAGGAAGAACGCAGGAGGCCGTGAAAGCGTGATACGGGAGGCGGAGGAAACAGCGGCTCAAGAGACGCAGAAAGTGAATGAAAGGCTGGCGCAGATATTATATGGGCGGGGAACGCCTGTAGAAGATATTGCTGATATTTTAGAAATATCAGCAGAAGAGATCAGGCAGTGGATCGGGCTGACGCAGGTATAGTTCGGCTCTGAGGTATATCAGCCTCTCAATCTAACAGTCTCAGATTGAAACAGCGTATGACATGGATTGTATGCTGTTCCTTTTATATTCTCGGAAGGTGTATATATCATACTTGAATAAAAAAGAAAAAAATTTATAATTCACTCTTAATTTTATCTGGAAATGTTCGATAATAAGAACATAAGCAACAAAAACAACTTGGAATTATCCATAAAATGCTGCTTAAAAACCGCCGTTTTTCCGGATGAAGGGCCCATAAGGAAGGGGCGGCGCGGCCTGATGATGCGGCCAGATGTAAAGCCGGCCGAAAGATATCTCAGGCACAGGAACATAATAAGAAACTGCGGAGACAAGGAGGTCTCCGGTACAATTCAAGGAGGTTTATTTATGAGAATTCAACACAACATTACCGCATTAAGCGCGTACAGAAATTTGACAAATAACAACAGCGCAGTAGCTAAGAACTTAGAGAAACTGTCTTCTGGTTACAGAATCAACCGTGCAGGTGATGACGCGGCAGGTCTTGCTATTTCCGAGAAGATGCGTGCACAGATCACAGGTCTTAAGACTGCACAGAAGAACGCGAACGATGGTATTTCTTTAGTACAGACAGCAGAGGGTGCTCTTACAGAAGTTCACTCCATGCTGAACCGTATGGTAGAGCTGGCTAACCAGTCTGCAAACGGAACATATCAGGATGAAGACCGTGCAAATCTGCAGAGCGAGATTACACAGTTGAAAGATGAAATTAACCGTATTGCTGACGGAACAAACTTTAATGGAATCAGCTTGTTAGATGGATCTTTATCTGCTAAGGGCGGAGCTACTACCGTAACAATTGGCGGCAATGCGTCCAGTTATAAATCCGCAGGAGTTAAAGGTGTTTATTCAGCAAGTGTAGCTCATGGACAGAACAATGTTGCATTTAATGCAGGAGATACTTTCGAATATACTGTAGCACTTGAAGATGGCACAACCCACAATGTCAAGCTGACCGCTGAAAAAGATTCCTCTGGAAAGATTAACAGACTGGTAGGCAGCAGCGGACAGGTATATACTATTACGACAGCTGCTGGTGGGACAGCTAACGCAAGCACTGCTGATATTGATGCAGCAATTTTGGGAGAATTAAATAAGACATCTCTCGCCAAAGATTATAATATTGCGATGACTGGCGGAAAAGCAACCTTTACAGCTCTTAATGAAGGTACAGACACTCCCGCGATCAAGGCAATTGATGCAGAATGGAACGTAGGCGGCACTCGTGGCAAGACAGATATGGGCGTTGCGGAAGATACTGCTCCGCTCGACGCAGGACGGGAAATTGATGCAGATAGTATTAAATTGTACACTGGAAATAATTATGAGGATGCTGTATTCACGATTAACGGTCATAAATTCGTGCTTATGACTAATAAAATTGACGCGGCTGATCTTACGAAGGACGACGGAACTGGCGACATGAACGCTACTTTTGGGCTGGGTTCAGATGTTACCATTCTGATTTCTGATACTGCGACTGGGAACGGGTTAAAAGAGGCTGATGAAAACTTCCAGCAGAATATTGATAAGATTGCAGAAGTGACAGGTCTTAAAGTAACAGATGCTGTTGCAGATGGTGCAGGTGATAAAGTAGCTGCTGGATCTGGTATCCGTTTAAGCAAAGGTGAGGCATCCGGAGGACTTGTTCTTCAGATTGGCGATACCTCTGATGATTTCAACAAGTTACGTGTATCCGTAAAAGATATGCATGCGAAGGCTATGGGAATTGCAGACATCGATGTAAGCACACAGAATGGTGCAGCAGCTGCAGTTGATAAGATCAAAGCTGCTATCAACTACGTATCTACCACTCGTGGTGACCTTGGAGCTATCCAGAACCGTCTGGAGCACACCATCAACAACCTGAGTGTAACAACAGAGAACATGACTGCTGCTGAGAGCCGTATCCGTGACGTTGACATGGCTGAGGAAATGATGGCTTACACCAAGAATAACATTCTTGTTCAGGCTTCACAGGCTATGCTTGCTCAGGCTAACCAGCTTCCGCAGGGTGTTCTTCAGTTACTCCAGTAATTGGATTACAGTAGGAATTAAATAATAATCAGCAGGTGCCTGCTTCCATATTAAGAAGCAGGTGCCTGCTTTGCATTTCAGGAGAATAAAGATATGGGAAAGAAAGCAGGACATATAAAGATTTCACAATGCATGATCGTAAAAAATGAGGAGCAGAACATACGTCAGGCCCTCTCCTGGGGAAAAGGGGTCGTCTATGAACAGATTGTCGTAGATACCGGTTCTACAGACAACACGGTGCAGATTGCTGAAGAGATGGGTGCAAAAGTATTCCATTTTGAATGGTGCGATGATTTTTCTGCGGCGAAAAACTATGCTATCGAGCAGGCGTCCGGGGACTGGATCGCATTTCTGGACGCAGACGAGTACTTTTCGGAAAGAGATGCACACCGGATTCCGGGGATGTTGAAAAAGATAGAAAATTTATCCCTGAAAGGTGGAAGAATCCATATGCTGAGGTCAGCATGGCTCCACTTGGACGACGCGGGAAAGGTCTTTTCCGCCGGACAGCAGGATCGAATCTTCCGCAATATAAAGGGACTGCGCTATAAGAACCGGGTGCACGAAGTCCTGACTTTTTCAAATGGCCAGCTACCGCGCTGCAGCCTGACGGACCTTGCCATCATGCACACCGGGTACATGAAGTCGCTGGGCGCTGAAAAAGGGAACCGCAACATCCCTCTGCTGAAGAAATCTGTGGAGGAAGACCCTGAAAACTACGACCTGTGGTCATATTTAGGGGAATCCTACGCCGGAAGCGGACAGGCAGTTGAAGCAATTGAAAGTATGGAGCATGTGGTTGAGCGCGTTGCAGAAAGTTTAAAGAATCCGGATACTCCGATTAAGATCGGCGAAGACCGGCTCTTTGCCGCTTTTTCAGTTTGGTTCGCGGCAGTATCCTTCCTGCCGGAAGATGAGCTGCCTTTCTATGAAGAACGTGCGCGCAGATACTATGATATATTCACAAAGACAGGGAAGCTGTTCCCAGACGTGGAGTTTTATATGGGCCGTTTCCTGATCCGTATCGGAAAGCAGGACGAAGGCGTGCACTTCTTGGAGCTTGCACTTAAAAAGCTTGAGCAGTATAAAGGGAGTTCTTCCTTAAAGCTGTCAGCACAGCTTAACCTTGCCTACAACATTCTCCGGCTGTGCTACGAACAACGGGGGGATGCCGCCAAGTGTGTTTATTATGGCACACTTTCACTGCGTGTTGACCGATATCAGGAAGATACGTTGGCTGCATTGGTAAGCCTGCTTCAAGGCGACCCGAATACTACGGCAGGGCAGGCATATGATTTCCTGGCAAGGCTTTACCGTTTTGACAATCTGAAAGACATACTTTTTGTTTTAAGGACAGCCCTGAAATCCGGATATGCTGATTTGGCGGAGCTGCTCAGGCAGGCTGCGGCAGCACAGGGAGAAGAGATCTGATAACAGGATGTGGATTCGAACACATGGAAACCATATTAAAAAATAGAGTTAAAGGGAAAAATATTTTCAAAAAATCCTAATTGAAGCGTCAGTCCTTTCTTACTGCAGGTAAAGCGATGTGGAAGAAGACAGGACAAAATATATTCGGAAAAGCGTCTTTGCAGTAGAACGTCCCCAACCATCCTGTATAGCCTTAAGGAAGACAAATGGGCGGAGGTGTTCACATAGTTATTTGCATCTTTTTTTATCGCCGTTGTGGTTGGTGTAACTTGCCACTACATCATCAAATGGTTAGACGGTGACGACAAGAGCAACAAATAGCCTGGTGGGTGTTTTGCCACCATAAAAGTAAAGAAGAATCCCCGGACAGTGCTGGAACACGGTTCGGGGATTTCGTTCTTTGTTCACATGGAACTTTTGCATCTCTTTTGCCTGACGGCATTATAGCATATGCATATATTAATTGCAAGATACATTTCTTTTTCATAAAACAAAAATTTATCCTACTAGTATCATTCAACGCCGACACTTAAATTTGCTCTCCCAAAGCAATTTGCATTATTTTTTACTTCAAATACGCAACACCTCCTGCCTGCACTCTATCAACCGAATTTTTAAATCGGTTTTTCCGGCTGCTACAGCGGATTGGATATCTTTTTTCAGGCATTCTGACGTTTCCGACAGTTCCTTCTTCGAAGGTTGTTTCTGTAATAAAAGGGTTTTCGCTTTTTCTAAGTCTTCCTGAACCCGGCTGTAAAGATTTTGTTCGGAAGCCTTCTGCCAGCATTTGTCCTTTGCCTTTGCCAAAAGCACTTTCCGGCAAGGGGTGATCTCATATTCCTCCCGTTGCTCAAAGTACAATTTGAATGTACTCTCAAGCAGAGGTGCTTCCTCGGAATAACATATAAGGATTCCATCTTTCGTTACAAGACGCAGCGCATCATTTATGACTTCTTCCGGCTGTAAATAGTTTACTATCCCATTGATAACTACGATATCAAAATATTTTTTCGAAAGCTTAAGCTGACCGAAGTCTCCCGCGAAGTAGCTTAACTTCGGGAGATGCTGTATCTGGGCCATCCGCTCCATCCATTCCGGTTCTATGGTGTCATAGGCACAGACAAGGACCGAATCCTCGTGAAATGACCCTAATACTTCCGCAAGATGAAAGCTCAGGCTTCCGTTTGCAGAGCCATATTCCAGCACATTTACCGGGGAGGATGTTTTTATCAGCCGGGAGGCAAGCAGGATGTCCAGCAGGGCGGCTGAAAATTCCAGGTCTTCTCCATGGCCCTTCTCCTTTTCAAGCAGTCCGAGCAGCAGATCCGGTATGGTCAAATATTCCATCCCAGGCAAACGGTGCATGGGAACACGGCTCTTATTAGCCAGGTAGCAGCCGCAGTCCAACAGAATCTGTCTTTCACCTCCCTGGCCTTCATATATAAATTTGGAATTATTATAGTATAGACTTCCCATCGTATCATCATCCCTCCCTGTTTACTTGCTTATATTTACAGCCACCTATCCAAAAATCATCGTGTAGAGTCTTGCCACGATTTTCTCCATGTCATAGTTGTCCCTTGCATACTCGTGCGCATGACGGCACAGTTCTTCCAGATGTTCACTGGAGCACAGTTTTCTCAGGATATCGGCAAAGCCGCTGATATCACCGATATCCGAAGCCATGCCGCATCGTCCGCAGTCTGTCGCGTCTTTGTATTCATCAATCTTCGTTATCGCGATGGCATTTCCCGCGTAAAGCGCCTCGGCGATTACATTGGCTCCGCCTTCGAACGTGGAGGGCAATGCGAATACTTTGGCTTTTTGGTACTCTTTATAAAGCATGTCCCTGTCCGAGATATGTCCGAGGAACCGGACGCGCTCCTTTAATTCCGGGAAACGTTTCCAGTAGCTTTCAATGACGCTATTAAACTCCTTTACAACATCTCCGGCCAGATGCAGCTCCCAGCCGGGCAGATCTCTGGCAGCCAGTGCGAATGCATCCAGAAGTACATGCGTACTTTTCTGCATTGTCCCAAGCCGCCCGACAGTAAGAATGACATTCTCCTTCTTATGGAAATCGAACTCCATGGGAATATCGGAAAAGTTATAAAAACCATTAGGGATATATTCAATCGCCCACGGCCATTTTTCATTCAGATGCCTCTGCATCGTCCGCCCGGCGGCGCTGATCACATCACACTGTCCCATAAAGCGGCGGAAGTTTTCCGTATCCCACTGAATCCGGTCCATCCAATGGGAATTGGCGTCCAAAGCCAGGGCTATTTTCCCGCCAGGATTTATCCGTTTGTAGATATCCGCCAGAGGTTCATAAAAAGGATAGCAGCCGTACAGCAGAAGGCAGTCGGTATCCGCAGCTTCCTTTTCGATATAGTCCGCCATACTCCCAAGGCTTCCGTCCGGGAGAAATTCCATCTTAAGCCCCGGTACATATCTAAGGTTCGGGTATTCTCCTCTGCGTCCTCCAACCATGCAGGTATCACAGCCGTGGTTCTTATGGAGCAGATAGGGGATAACCCCGCAGTCTTTCAATATCTGCGCGTTAAACCATCCTTCATTATGGGCAGGGCTGATGATTCGTTTCGGCTTTGCATCCGCCGTATCGGTTTCTGATAAAGATTTTCCTTTAGGCAGGGCGCCCGGCCCGTCATCCGGCGGGATTGCGTAGATGACTGTCTCCCAGTTCTGAGTCAGTTCATAATGGCGCAGGAAGAAGCGGTACCCGGGACGGATGGTATCGATCAGTCTTGGGATTTCCCACATATCACTGACGATATGGTAAGTGCAGATGGCAAGCTTGGGGAAATCCTCCCGGATATGACGTTTTGCTCCCAGAAGGGCCGGAATCTCAAATCCTTCCACATCCATCTTAAGAAATGTAATCTTTTCACGGATGTCCTCGTCAAGGGATATAATCCGGACGCTGTCAGAACCCGCGCCGCCTTCTGCCTTCTGTTCTATGAAAGAACTGGACGAGCCGCTTCCCTGAATCGTAAGGGAAGCGCCTTTTTCACCGACTCCGCACTGCCGGATTGTAATGCGCTTGTATTTTGACAAGTTTTTGCGGCATACGGCGGCATTTTCCTGCGAAGGCTCATATACATAAATGCGTTTGTATTTCCCAAATTGCCGGATATAGCTTTCTACGGTATCACCGGTAAAACCTCCGCAATCTGCCAACACCTCCTGTTCATCACAGGAAATGATACTTTTGTCAAAATACTGGGGGTGCTCTGCGTCATAAGCTATCTTAAGAAACTCCTGGGAGGGATATAAACGGTAGGCCATCAGGCTGTTGAACGTCCGGCGCGAAACCTCGTCTTCCAACCGGGAATACAGCCAGTCATAATGTTCGACATTCTTAAGCAGATCCAGCAGTACAAAGCGGTACGCCCCGCTTGTCCTGCCCTTGGAATACCCGCCCATAGGGTATTGCTCCAACTCTTCCGGCGTTAACTGCCCCACGCCGGAAGCCGCCGTAAGTATCTCTTCGTAGCTGTGGGTTTTCAGCATCCTGGAGATGCCGGCATAGTCGTTCAGTGCATTAAGAAAATCCTGCTGTTCCATATATTTTCTCCTTATGTTCGAATCCACATCCTGTTATCAGATCTCTTCTCCCTGTGCTGCCGCAGCCTGCCTAAGCAGCTCCGCCAAATCAGCATATCCTGATTTCAGGGCTGTCCTTAAAACAAAAAGTATGTCTTTCAGATTGTCAAAGCGGTAAAGCCTTGCCAGGAAATCATATGCTTGCCCTGCCGCAGTATTTGGGTCGCCTTGAAGCAGGCTTACCAATGCAGCCAACGTATCTTCCTGATACCGGTCAACACGCAGTGAAAGCGTGCCATAATAAACGCACTTGGCGGCATCCCCCCGTTGTTCGTAGCACAGCCGGAGAATGTTGTAGGCAAGGTTAAGCTGTGCTGACAGCTTTAAGGAAGAACTCCCTTTATACTGCTCAAGCTTCTTAAGGGCAAGCTCCAAGAAGTGTACGCCTTCGTCCTGCTTTCCGATACGGATCAGGAAGCGGCCCATATAAAACTCCACGTCTGGGAACAGCTTCTCGGTCTTTGTGAATACATCATAGTACCTGCGCGCACGTTCTTCATAGAAAGGCAGTTCGCTTTCCGGCAGGAAGGATACTGCCGCGAACCAAACCGAAAAAGCGGCAAAGAGCCGGTCTTCACTGATCTTAATCGGAGTATCCGGATTCTTTAAATTCTCCGCAACGCGCTCAACCACATGCTCCATACTTTCAATTGCTTCAACTGCCTGTCCGCTTCCGGCGTAGGATTCCCCTAAGTATGACCACAAGTCGTAGTTTTCAGGGTCTTCCTCCACAGATTTCTTCAGCAGAGGGATGTTGCGGTTCCCTTTTTCAGCGCCCAGCGACTTCATGTACCCGGTGTGCATGATGGCAAGGTCCGTCAGGCTGTAGCGCGGTAGCTGGCCATTTGAAAAAGTCAGGACTTCGTGCACCCGGTTCTTATAGCGCAGTCCCTTTATATTGCGGAAGATCCGATCCTGCTGTCCGGCGGAAAAGACCTTTCCCGCGTCGTCCAAGTGGAGCCATGCTGACCTCAGCATATGGATTCTCCCACCTTTCAGGGATAAATTTTCTATCTTTTTCAACATCCCCGGAATCCGGTGTGCATCTCTTTCCGAAAAGTACTCGTCTGCGTCCAGAAATGCAATCCAGTCCCCGGAGGCCTGCTCGATGGCATAGTTCTTCGCCGCAGAAAAATCATCGCACCATTCAAAATGGAATACTTTTGCACCCATCTCTTCAGCAATCTGCACCGTGTTGTCTGTAGAACCGGTATCTACGACAATCTGCTCATAGACGACCCCTTTTCCCCAGGAGAGGGCCTGACGTATGTTCTGCTCCTCATTTTTTACAATCATGCATTGTGAAATCTTTATATGTCCTGCTTTCTTTCCCATATCTTTATTCTCCTGAAATGCAAAGCAGGCACCTGCTTCTTAACATGGAAGCAGGTGCCTGCTGATTATTATTTAATTCCTACTGTAATCCAATTACTGGAGTAACTGAAGAACGCCCTGCGGAATCTGGTTAGCCTGAGCAAGCATAGCCTGTGAAGCCTGAACAAGAATGTTATTCTTGGTGTAAGCCATCATTTCCTCAGCCATGTCAACGTCACGGATACGGCTCTCAGCAGCAGTCATGTTCTCTGTTGTTACACTCAGGTTGTTGATGGTGTGCTCCAGACGGTTCTGGATAGCTCCAAGGTCGCCACGAGTAGTGGATACATAATTGATAGCAGCTTTGATCTTATCAACTGCAGCAGCAGCGCCTGTCTGTGTGCTGACATCAATATCTGCAATACCCATAGCCTTCGCATGCATATCTTTTACAGATACACGTAACTTGTTGAAGTCATCGGAAGTATCGCCAATCTGAAGAACCAGACCTCCGGATGCCTCGCCTGCGCTTAAGCGGATACCACCTTGAGCAGCTACGGTATCATTACCAGTAACCGCACCTACTTTCAAGCCAGTAACTGCTTCTATTTTTTCGCGGTTTTGATCCCAGTTGGTATCATCCTCATCTAAACCTTTGTGAGTACCATCTGAAATCAAAATAGTAACATCAGATCCCAGGCCAAAGGTAGCGTTCATATCATCTCCGTCTTCACCAAGATCAGCACCGGCAAGACTACCAGTCATAACAACAAACTTATGTCCGTTAATAGTAAACACTGCATCCTCGTAATTCTTACCATTATATAAATTAATGGTAGAAGCATCAATCTCGCGGCCGGCATCAAGCGGAGCAGTAGTTACATCAACACCAATCTTGGGCTGTGTCTGTCTGGCACCGCCTATTGTCCATTCTGCATCTATAGCCTTAATAGCAGGAGTGTCTGTACCTTCCTTAAGTGCCGTGAATGTAGCTTTACCACCAGTCATCGTAATATTGTAATCTTTCGCAAGGGAAGTTTTGTTTAATTCACCAAGAATAGCTGCGTCAATTTCAGTCTGAGTTGCAGCAGCTCCAGTTGCTGACGTTGTCATTGCATAAACCTGTCCGTCACTGCCAACTAATTTATTCAGCTTTCCAGATGAATCTTTCTCAGCAGTCAGCTTGATATTGTGGGTTGTGCCATCTTCAAGTGATACAGTATACTCAAAAGTATCGCCCGCCTGAGTAAAGTTAATAGGACCAGCTCCCCATGTTGTATCCGCAGCAAAGACTCCCTTTACTCCTGCAGATTTATAGCTGGATACATTGCCGCCAATTGTTACATTAGTAGCTCCGCCCTTAGCAGACAAAGAACCATCTAATAAGCTAATTCCATTAAAATTCGTTCCGTCAGCGATACGGTTAATTTCGTCTTTCAACTGCTCGATCTCGCTCTGCAGATTCGCACGGTCTTCATCCTGATATGTTCCGTTAGCGGACTGGTTAGCCAGCTCTACCATACGGTTCAGCATGGAGTGAACTTCTGTAAGAGCACCCTCTGCTGTCTGTACTAAAGAAATACCATCGTTAGCGTTCTTCTGTGCTGTCTTAAGACCTGTGATCTGTGCACGCATCTTCTCGGAAATAGCAAGACCTGCCGCGTCATCACCTGCACGGTTGATTCTGTAACCAGAAGACAGTTTCTCTAAGTTCTTAGCTACTGCGCTGTTGTTATTTGTCAAATTTCTGTACGCGCTTAATGCGGTAATGTTGTGTTGAATTCTCATAAATAAACCTCCTTGAATTGTACCGGAGACCTCCTTGTCTCCGCAGTTTCTTATTATGTTCCTGTGCCTGAGATATCTTTCGGCCGGCTTTACATCTGGCCGGATCATCAGGCCGCGCCGCCCCTTCCTTATGGGCCCTTCATCCGGAAAAACGGCGGTTTTTAAGCAGCATTTTATGGATAATTCCAAGTTGTTTTTGTTGCTTATGTTCTTATTATCGAACATTTTCAACGATTGCTCCGTTAACCCACAGATACGTTACTATTCACGGCTCAGGAGCCGCTCATAGCAACGATTCGTGGCTGCATTCCGAGTTTTGCTGCGCAAAATCCGACCCTCACCTCTGCATCATGCTCTCACGGAATGCGCAGCCAGTGCGTATTCCTGACCCGTAAACAGTAACCGCAGATACAGATAAAATTCTCTGTCTTATAATTCAGAGCTATCTCCACACACAATTATGGTGTATAATATAAATCAGGCCGGATAAACATAATAGGGATATACGGCAAGAAACGAAGTTACAATCTATGAAAACAAAGCTAAGAGAACTAAGCAGGGAAACGCTGCAGAACATTATCCTAGATCTCTCAGAATCCTTAATCGAAGCGCAAAGCCAGAAGCTGCAGGCTCTGATTGAGAGATCAGCGGCAGGGGGTAAAGAAGCCGGAAGCGTTCCCGTACCCGCTGGTACAGCGAATATTAAATAATTGGCAGTTTGGCTTGCCTATTAGGATCTTGTGGCGGAAAAATGGAGCAGATAAAAGGCTGGATGCATAAGATTGCTTGCCCTGAGGGCAGCATATGCGGCCTCATGCCTGGGTATACGGAAAATGTCATGCGCTTTTGCTGGAGGCGTTCCGGTCAGACTCTGCGGAGAGGAATTTCCTGCGTCTGCTCGGCACAAAGGAAATGGCGGAAAAGTACGGGATACGGGGGAAGGAAGTGATCGATGGCTTAATAAAAGAGGATTGCAAAGGATATACAGCCCATACAGAGCTTTGCCGGAATTTCATGGCGGAGAATCCGTATTATATCAGTAAATATATTCTGGAATTATTTTCAGCGCTGGAAAAGCTATTTCCCCATGGATATCTAGGAGAAAAAGGATTGCCTTAAGTGGGCAGAACAGATTGCGTACGGCAGAGCCGACGCTATCGTCAGAGGGGAGCACCGCAGGCATTACCGGGTTGCGGCGGTATTGCTGGCGGCATTGGCTGAGTGTAAAGAGAGCATGGGAGAGAAGGGTACGAAGCAGGAGGTATTTGAAGAGCATAAGCGGAAATTTCCAAGGCATTCTTCATTTCAGACAGAGCTGAGGAGCTATCTTAGGTAAGAAATGGAATTACTATACATCTATCATACATAATAAGGAAAGGATACAGATGAAGAACAAAAAATGGAGAGAATTTGAGCGACTGGCAGAGGAATGTTATTTATCCATGGCAGGCATGGGGAAGGGCCGGGAGTGCTGGCATAAGGCGTACGAGGTTTTAAAAGAGATCATAGCTGACGGAAGGAGTAAGCAGCCGGATTATAGTGCGGAGCTGTATCAACTGGATGATGATACTGATTATTGCTATGATATACAGGGCTGGCTGGAGGATTATCTGGATGATGTAGATATGCACGAGGAGCATGAACGGCTCTTAAAGATTTGTGATGAGCTGCTGGAGCTGTTCCAGTGGGAGGAGGAATATCCGTCAGATATCAGATTTTTAAAGGCATCGGCGCTGAGGAATTTGGGACGAATGAACGATGCGGAGGAATTTTGCAGGCAATGGCTTGCTGATGAGCCTGACAATATCGTGGCAGCCACATCGGCCATATATTCTTCTATAGCAGTGCGGGATCTTAAAGGTGCTGAGGAGCTTATCTGGAAATATCTCCCCGAAGGGACGCCGTGCACAGAGGAAAATGATGTATTATTTACAGCGGCCGCTGCGTGTTATCAGGCGATCGGGAATAAAAAGGAGAAAAAGCGTATAGACAAAGCATTAGAGGAGTACGAAAAATCTCTGGAAGAGTATCTCCTTGGCGGTGATGATGATGACGATGTTGATCTGATGTGGGGAGACATTGACACGGAGCCTCCTTTCTGATAAAAATGAATGTATAAGAACCACCCATTATTTTATGGCCAGACGGTTAGCCGACCATAAAATAATGAGTGGTTTGTTTTTTCATTATTATAATGCGTGCATTTATAAGGTGTTCAGATAATTCATCAGCACCGAAGGGATATTCGCACACGACGCCTGCACAGTAACCGCGCCGATATTCTGAGCGACCATAGGCATCCCATACACTACGCAGGAATCTTTATCCTGACCGATCGTATAAGCACCGGCCTTATGCATATCCAAAAGCCCGTAAGCCCCGTCCTGTCCCATGCCGGTAAGGATGATGCCTACCGCGCCGGATTTGGCAGCCTGCGCTACGGACTGGAAGAGGACATCTACGGAAGGACGGTGTCCACTTACCTTTTCGCCGGGATATATGCGCACAGTATAGTGTCCGCCGAGACGGACTACCTTCATCTGGCACTCGCCGCCCGGTGCGATGAGTACGAGACCTCTGCGGACCACATCGCCGTTTACCGCTTCTTTGACCTCCATCTTGCACAGGCGGTTCAGGCGCTGCGCATACATATTGGTGAAGCCCTCCGGCATGTGCTGTGTGATCACCATGCCCGGTATATCGGCAGGAAGCTGCTCTAATACCTGCAGGGTCGCTTCCGTTCCTCCGGTGGAGGCTCCAAGGGCGATGATCAGGTCGTTAAGCTTCAGGCTGCGGTTCGTGAGCTTCGGGGCGGCGATCGAAGAAAGCACCGGCTTGCGGATAGCTATAGACGGTGCGGACGCTGATGCCTGGGGCGCATTATCCTTTTTCAGAGCGGCGCTTCCGCGGAATACTCTCGGAAGCTTCACCGTCGCATTAGAAGCAATGTTGATTTTGGAGGCCAGATTCTGTATGAAGACCCGCGCGCTGTAATTGCGGCTCATGTCCGGTTTCTTAACAAAATCAACAGCCCCGTTGGAAAGGGCGTCGAATACGCTTACATTCAGGGAGGACACCAGAATTACGGGAAGAAGATGCTTAGGAAGCAGCTCTTTCAAAAAATCTATTCCGTTGGTTCGCGGCATCTCCACATCAAGGGTGACGACATCTGGTTTTGTAATCGGAATCTTACGCATGGCATCCGCCGCATTCATGGCATAACCGACAATTTCGATGTTGCTGTCTGCAAGAGGAAGCTCTTTAGAGAGAAAATTCACAAATACAAGAGAATCATCAACAATTAATACTTTTATTTTTTTGTTTGCCATTGCAAGTACCTTTCTTTTTGACATTGCCGTCCGGTTTATTCTTTGCGGTAGCCCGATGGCATGAGATATTTATAAGGAGTTGTCGCCTTATTTAAACTCTCCGAATGACCGATGAACAGATAACCGCCGGGCACAGTAGCATTGTAGAACCGCTGTACAAGGGCGTCCTTCGTCTGCTGATCAAAATAAATCATTACATTACGGCAAAAAATTACGTCAAATTTCAGTTTAAAACGAATGGGATCCATCAGATTGAAGGTTCTAAAGATCACGTTGCTCTTCAGGATATCCGCCACCTGATAGACACCGGGTTCATTAGTACGTTTGAAATATTTCTGCTTCCACGCAGCGGGAACCGCACTTAGGGATTCCTCGTCGTAAATGCCATCCGCGGCCGCCCTTAAGGCATTCTGGGAAATATCTGTAGCCAGGACGCGGGTGTCCCAGTTGCCGGGCTTAGAGCCGAAATACTCTTTAAGGATCATGGACAGGGTGTAAGGCTCCTGTCCGGATGAACAGCCTGCGCTCCAGATACTTAAGACATGGTCGCGCTTGGTCTTCTCCAGATAAGGAAGTACCGTATCTCTGAAATAATCAAAATGAGCGGACTCCCTCAGGAAAAAGGTGTAATTGGTAGTCAATTTATTCAGCATAAGCTCAATATCCTGCGGGTTTTTCTGAGACAGGATATGGTCGATGTATTCGGTGAAGGTAGAGTACCCCATCGACACGACGGTATTAGAAAGCCTTCCGACAATCAACTGCCGCTTTTGTGAAAGATCAATCCCAAAACGGCCTTTAATAAAGGTGATAAGCTTTCGGAAATCGTTCTCATTAAGTGATAACATACTGTAAGCTCCTTACTTCATATAATATAAGTTACTGTTCACGCGGGTTCTGCATACTGCTGCCGCGGGTGAACAGTAACTAATGTAATCCCATTACTGACTGATCAGCTCCTCACAGTCAAGGAAGAGAATGACCGAACCATCTTCCCTGGAGATCATGGAAGAGGTCAGCTCCTGCTGGTTCTGCGTCGGGATCGGAGATATCCTGTCCAGATCAATATCCAGTACCTGCGTTACAGAATCAACGACGATACCCACGGAGATATCCTTGATCTCAAGGATGATAATGCAGGTAGCATCCGTATAATCCTGGGGCATCTTCCCCATGCGGAGACGGATATCGATGATCGGGATCGTCTGGCCGCGCAGATTGATGATTCCCTTGATATAATCAGGAACCATCGGCAGCGTGCAGATCATGTAGCTGGAAATGATCTCAATAACATAATCCGTGCTGACGCCGAAAGTAATATTGTCGGACACAAAAGTAAGGAACCGCTGAATGTTCTTAGGGCTTTGCCCTTCTTCGGTTTCAATAATATCAACAGTTGTTTCTGCCATGTTGTTACCTCCTCATCTATCTCTAAAATATTCCTCTTGCAGCTTCATAAACATGAGCTATATCAAGAATGATACTAATGTTTCCATCTCCGAGAATCGTGCATCCGCTGATACCGGAATCTTTAATATGGAACTGCTGCAGATACGGCGGAAGAGGCTTCACAACAACCTGGTGCTCCCCGATCAGCTTATCAACAAACAGACAATAGGATTTGTCACTTGCTTCTACCCACATCAGGATACCGTCGTCAATCTTAGTGCACGCGTCCGGGATGTTGTAAAGCTCATGAGCGCGCACGATCGGATAAAAGGCATCCATGCAGCGGATCATCTCATGTCCTGCTGGATCAAGTATGATCTCCGACTCTGTTGACTTAAAGGACTGCCTGATGTTGGAGATCGGAACAGTGAAGATAGACTTGCCGACGGAAATCTCCATACCGTCTGCGATCGCCAGAGTAAGCGGGATCTTCAGTGTTGTACAGCTTCCCTTGCCTAATTCACTTGTAATACTTACCACGCCGCCGATAGCTTCGACGTTCTTTTTTACAACGTCAAGTCCTACGCCACGCCCGGAATACTCGGTAACTTCCGTGTTGGTCGAAAAGCCGGGCGTCATCAAAAGCATCAGGATCTCCTTCTGGGAATAATCGGACTCCGGCTTGGTCAGGATTCCGTTGCGCGCTGCTTTTGCGAGGATGGCGTCAGTATCCATGCCCCGGCCGTCGTCGGATACGGAGATGATAACCTCGCTTCCCGTGTGGGTAGCAGAGAGGATAACCTCGCCCTGCGGATCCTTGCCGGCAGCGATACGGTCCTCTACGTTCTCCTCAATACCGTGGTCGATAGCGTTACGGACAATATGCATCAGCGGATCGCCGATACCGTCCACGATCGTCTTGTCCACCTCGGTGTTCTCACCGATGATGGTAAGACGTACATCCCTGTTCAGGTTCTGCTTCATATCCCGCACGATACGGTTCATCTTCTGGAAGACGCCGGATACGGATACCATACGCAGAGACATGGAGATATCCTGAAGGTCGTCGGTCAGCTTGCGCAGCTGGCGCGCGGATTTGTTAAAGTTATCAAGATTAAGGCCCTGAAGATCCGGAGAGGAAGTAACCATCGACTCTGTGATAACGATCTCTCCTACCAGCGCCATCAATGCGTCGAGCTTGGACAGGTTGACACTGATCAGGTCCTGTTTGACAGCACCGTGGGATGCCGCCTCTTTCCGCTTTGCCGGAGCCGCGTCCGACTTGTTCTTTGCCGGAGCGGAAGCTGCCGGTGGGGCCGCTTTCTTCTCGGCAGGCGCCGCTTTCTCTTCCGGTTCGTGCTCTTCCGGAGCGGGAGACTCCTGGTTCTCCATCATCTCATAAGAACGAATATTCTGAGCGTTCCCGACTACGGTAGCGCCATTTTCCAACGCCTCCTCCGTATGAAAACCGATGTAAAAACCATCCTCGATGATCTTTTCGGCGCTGTCCGGATTGCGGTCGATATCATCCGGATAATAAGTAAATTCAAGCTCCCTTTCCTGAAGGGCATTCACGATCATAAATGCGCGCAGGTTCTCCATGCCGCATCCGTCTTCAAAATAAACGTGAATAAAGTAAGGAATATCGCTGACCGATACAGGGATAGCCGCTTTTGCGCTCTCAGCAGGGGCCTCGGCCTTGCCGCTGTCCTTGGAGTCGTCGGTATCTGACCCTTCTCCCGAAATCTTTTTCAGCAGTCCGTTAATTTCCCCCACAAAGCTGTCGATATTAGTTTCGAGCGGTTCGTTGTTCTCAACCTTTTCAATCTCTGAACGAAGTTTGTCAGTTGATTTGAACATCAGGTTAAAAAGTTCGCTCTTATGCGTCTGATCCAGAGAATCAATGCCGTTTTCACGGATATAGAAGAAAAGATCTTCTATATGATGGGCAATCTCCATAAGACCATTGAATTCGAGCATTGCAGAAGAACCTTTTATTGTGTGCATGCTGCGGAAGATTTCGTTAACGTCATCCTCAGAAAAGTCCCCGATCTTTTCAGCGTTAATCAGGAGTTCGTCCAACCCGTCAAGCAGGGAGTTAGTTTCAAAGAGATAAGTCTCTAACAAGCTTTCCATAGAAGCATCCATAGTGTTCGCACCACCTTATCTTATTAATAAATTTATCTTAAAATATTGCCAACAGAGAGTTAGATGTGTTACTCTAATGTCAACACATTTTATAAACATATATATCGACCCAAAATCGAAAAAATTAATAGAAAAATAGTAGTAGGTGAAAAAATGTCTAATATTTTGAGAGTCACTACTCCCATGGCAGGGAATTATGACAACATGTCGCAGCCAAGAGCCGATATGCAAAACCGTGAGGATCCGCGTATTCAGGGACCGGTGAATCCAAACAAGGTCGTGCGGGCGGATGCAAGGAGCGATTCGGCAGCGGAAGAGCAGAACGTAGGGCTTAAGTTCCAGTATCAATCTAATTTTGAAGGGTTTATCTCCCAGATGAAGTCTGAGGGAGTGATGACCGAGGAGTTTGCCACGGTCTTTTTTGAGCAGCTGACCAATCAGGTGAAGGCAGGGATGGGCGAAGGGTTAGCGCAGGAGATGGCGCAGTTCCTTGAGATGATCCAGGTAGACCCGGAGAATATGCTTGCATTTTTAAAAGAACAGGGGGATGCATCTATCCGTTTTCAAGGAGCATTCTTTTCACTGCTGCGCCAGGTGATGGGTGAGACGAAGAATGTGGAGCTCAGGGCAGGGATACTCGACTTCATGAAGCGTTATACGGACATGGCGGAAGGAAAGCATATTCTTAAGGAGATCGAGCAGACCATTAAGGAGATCAAGAGCGGGATGCTCCAGAGCGGACGGGAAAAGATGGAAGAGATGGAGCAGCAGCTTAAGTTCGGCGGCGGCAGCGGGCCGGGGAGTACGGAGGAGAACGCCGCGCTGATCAAAGGCAAGATGCTGCCCTACCTGAATAAATATATCAGCGGGACCCATGACCGGGGAGGCGTCCGCGAGGGGGCGGCATTCCTGGCGGCTCTTACGGCGCGCTATGAGAACGGCGACGCGGCGAGGGTACTTGAGCGGTTTGAACAGCTGATGGAATACTCTGCCATGCAGAAATATTTTAAAGGCTTCGAGACCCATACCCTTCTGCGGGTATTAGAGTCTACGGATTTTGAAAAGACCATCGGGAAGAATAAGTGGATGAAAGGCTTTGTCTCCATGATCCAGAACGGAATGCAGCAGGGGGCGAACGTAGAGCAGAAGCAGGTGTTCAAGAATATGATGACCTCGATTCTGCTCAACGAAAGCGTGTACATGCCGGTGCTCCATATGATGCTGCCCATGCAGGTGAACGGCAATCTCACCTTTACAGAGATGTGGGTGGATCCGGATGCGGGGAAAGGCACGTCAGAAGGCGATAAGGACCGGGTGATTCAGGGACTTGTAAAGTTCGATATCCAGAATGTAGGTTTTTTTGACCTGTTCTTTGTCTACCAGGACAAGAAGGTGAATATGCAGCTTAATTATCCCGACGCGCTTAAAGACAAAGAAAAAGAGATCCGGAACAAGGTCGCAGAAGTACTGGCGGACAACGGGCTTACCGGAAAAGAGTTGTTTTTTGGGAGCAGCAAGGAATCCATAGCGATCTCGGAGGCGTTTCCGCAGATATTTGAAAGGAAGAATTCGATCAATGTCAAGATTTAATGATATGCTGAATAAGAAGGCAGTAGCCCTGTCTTACGACGAGAATAAGAATGCGGCTCCGATCATCGTAGCTTCGGGTATGGGCTACATAGCAGAGAAGATGGTGGAGGTAGCGAGAGAGTCCGGTGTTCCGGTCTATGAGGACAATTCTCTTGCCACGATGCTGACGCAGCTCAACCTTGGGGCGGAGATCCCGCCGGAGCTTTATCAGGCGATTATCGATATATACGTTTATTTCCTGAACTATGTGCCGGGGAAGAAAGAAGAGACCGGCGGTGAAGAGACGGGAGAAGGAGACGCGGCGGAGGAGAGCGGATCTGGCGCTTCGGAAGGCGGCGCAGAGGAAGCCACGGAAGAGATAAAAGAAGCTCCTGCCCAGTAGCGGGGCAGGAGTGCTAAGGATTATTGCATATTGCCGGTTGACTGTGAAGTGAACCGCGGCGCTTATTCCATAGAAGAGATCCATCTGCGGTGGATCAGGTCCTGGCGGAATACAAAATTACGGATCTGTGATTCGGCGCGGGAGGGAAGCCGGATAAAGCGGCAGCCGTATCCGATCAGCTCCTTGTCGTCGGCCTTAGAACCGATGATCTTGCGCAGGTGCCGGTGCTCTTGTATGCGCAGGATCTCCGCCTGAAGGGCGATGGAAGGCAGGTCGGAGGTGGAAAAACGAAATTCCACCACATCGCCTATGGTAAATGACTCGTGGCTGGTGAGAAAAACTCCTCCTGCGCTGATGTTCCACACAGTGGCGGGAACATTTGACAAATAGCCTTTCTGCGTCCGGCCCGAGAGGCCGACGGAGATGTTGACAGGCACTTTGATGTCGTTGCGCCTCTGCATCACAGAGAGCTGCTCGAGGGCTGTACAGCGGGTAAAGTAATATTCATTGCTTGATACGCGCTTTGATTTTTTAAACCCGGAGAGTTCGCAGGAATATGTAACCAGTCCTTTGGAGGAGTCGAAGAAAGTAATATGGGCTTCTGTGAGTGAAAGGTTAGCGTTGCTTTTAGTCACAGTGAGGGTAGCCGAATCCTCGCTGATATGGGATACGGCAGCATCGCACAGAAAGAGGTCTTCTGTGGTGTAGATGACTGCCTGTTTGCATTCTGTTAGAAACATAGTCATTGCTCCTTTCAAATTTCAAAAATATGTGATATTCTATTATCATACCGTGTAAATATAGAAAATACAAGTTATTTTAGTTAGAAAATAAAAGATGCTGGTCACGACGTGTTACTGTTCACGTGGGTTTGCGCATTTGCCGCGCAGACCGTGAGAAAATGATACAAGATAATTACCAGTCGCACAGCGGACGGTAACAAATACAAAGCATGGAGGGAAATAATTATGGACATCAGTCAATTGTATCAGCTTTTGGGGCTGTATTCCGGTACGGGCAGCAGCTATGGGCTTTATGGTAGCAATTATGGCAGCTATGGTAATTACGGCCAGAGCAGCTTCGGCCAGGTGCTTAAGAATACGGCGGTTAAGAACTCCGGCGGTATTTCGACGCCGATGGATGAGATCTTCGAGGAGGCGTCCAGAGAGACGGGGGTAGATATCCGTCTGCTGAAGGCGGTGGGGAAGGCGGAGTCGAATTTTAGGGCGTCCGCGACGTCCCATTGCGGCGCTATGGGCGTCATGCAGCTCATGCCGGCGACGGCAAAGAGTCTGGGAGTGACGAACGCATATGATGCAAAGCAGAATATCATGGCGGGTTCCCGGTATCTTGCGAAGCTTTTGGATAAGTATGACGGAGATACGAAGCTGGCGCTTGCAGCTTACAATGCAGGCAGCGGAAATGTTGCGAAGTACGGGGGGATCCCTCCGTTTAAAGAGACACAGAATTATGTGAAGCGTGTGCTCGAGTACGCTGGAGAGGACTTTAATATCAACCAGAGCGTGAATGTGCAGGCGGCGGATGGCAGCGTTCAGGAGCAGGCTGATACGGCGGTTCAGACGCTGGGGTCAGCAAGCGACGACCTGTGCAAGCTGTTCGTCCAGCTGATGCAGCTCCAGATGCAGCAGAAGCTTCAGAGCATACTGGACGTTGACGGAGATGAGAACAGCAGTGCCAGTACCTTTTTATAAATATGTTTTGAATTGTTTGTGAAATATATGGAATGATCGCGCATAAAGGTTGACAGGGAAAAAAAGAAGTAATATACTTTATTAGTGTATTTTTCTGCTATTTTAAGACATTTTGAGGCGGAGGACAACGAAAATAGATGTTCCGTTTTGCCTTATAAATAAGAACAAACTAAGATTAAGATCAAACTAAGATAAGGAATGGTGAGATGATGAATCAGATTTTTGGAAATGGCATTCTTGTTTCGGAAAAATCGCTGGATTTTTTGTGGAAGAAGCAGTCGGTCACTTTAGGGAATATTGCTAATGTCGATACGCCGGGATATAAAGCGAAATATGTGACGTTCGAAGACATGTTCCGGGCCAAGCTTAAAGGGGCGTCGGGTGACGGCGCGGCAGTCAGGCAGGCGACCGGCTCTGCGAGATGGCTGATCGAGGAATCGGAGACGGAGACTGCCCGCATGGATGGCAATAACGTAGTTGCGGATGCGGAGATGTCGGAGCTGACCAAATCGGCTCTGCAGTATCAATTTGCGCTCAGGTCTGTGAACGGCGAGATATCAAGGCTGTCTTCGGCAATTAAGGGCTGATCAGGCATCATAACATAGCAAATATAAAGCATCAAGGAGGATAAAGAGACATGGCGACGGAATTCATTACGCCGATCCAGCCGTTACAGTTCGGCGCCGGCGGAATCACAACTAAGAATTCGATTGTAGAGGAAGGAACTGCCCTGTTCAAGGACATTTTTTCGGATGCGATACAGAATGTGAAGGACTCACAGAAGAATCTGGAGGATAAGCAGTATCTTCTGGCGACAGGCCAGATCGATGATGCGCACACGATACCGATAGCTTTATCAGAGGCTCAGTTATCTGTGGATCTGCTTGTTCAGTTGCGCAATAAAGCAGTAGAGGCTTATAACGAGCTGATGCGTATTTCCTTATAAAATTATAGATGGGACAGACTGACCAATGAAAGAGAAGCTGAATGCAGGAAAAGAATATCTTGCGAACCTGAGCAGGAAGACGAAGATCATCGCTGCAGGCGTACTTGCAGCCATCGTTGTCGGCGCGGTCATCATCACTGTGGCGTTGAATCACAAGGATTATGTAACGCTTTTTACGAATGTGACCGAGGATGAGACGACCGAGATCCTGGCGAAGCTGCAGGAGATGCAGGTACAGTATACATCTGACGGCTCGGGCAATATCAAGGTGCCGTCAGACGTGGCGGATACTACTAGGGCGCAGCTTGCGCAGGAGGGGTATCCGAAGAGCGGTTTTACATATGACGTATTTACGAATAATGCGGGCGGTATGACCACGGATATGGAGAAGCAGACGTATAAATTATATGAGCTGCAGAACCGTATAGGGGCGACCGTGCGGCTGTTCGACGGGGTGAAAGATGCGAAGGTCACGATCGCCCTCGGCGAGGAGAGTAAGTATGTGCTGACGGATGATGAGGCGGATTCTGATGCGCCGAGTGCATCCGTAGTTGCGATTATGAAGGATGGCGGTTCTCCGACGGCCAGACAGGCTGTGGGTATCCAGAGGCTGGTGGCGCAGAGCGTGCCGAATATGAAGATGGAGAATGTTACCGTCCTGGACGGGAATGGAATTATCGTTTCTGATTCTGATGGCGGCACGTCTTCGGGAGAAGAGGGGCAGGAGCTGTCGAAGCTTATTGAAGCACAGCTTGCCCAGAAAGTAATCCATGTACTGGAGCCGTTCTACGGCGAGGACAATATCAGAGTATCAGCCAAGGGTACGGTGAACATGGAGAAGATCATCCGGGAATCTACGACATACACGACACCGGAAAAGATCGATGAGGAAGACAAGACGGGGATTCTTTCCAAGGACACCGGCTCAAGAGAGAGCGGCGGCGACGGGGCCGGCGCCAATGGTGTCGTAGGTACGGAGACGAATTCGGATATATCACAATATACAGCCAATGCTAACCAGAATGGAAATGGTTATGCGAGCGAGAGCTGGACGAGAGATTACCTGGTAAACCAGATTAAGGAGCAGGGCGAGATAGATACAGGAGTCCTTCAGGACGTGACGGTATCTGTTGCGATCAACGGCAGGACGCTCGGCGACCTTACGACCAATAAACTACAGGAACTTGTAGGTAATGCGGTGGGTATCGCCCCAGAGGACCGGATCGATAAGATTGCCATCGCCAATGCGCCGTTCTACGCGGATCAGGAAGCACAGCAGAAAACTGCGATGGAGGTCCTGACAGAGACGCTCAAGGATAACCTGCTCTTTGTGATCATCGGAGGTATCGCATTGCTCCTGCTGCTGCTTGCACTGTTTATCTTGCTGAAGAAGCGCAAGAAGAAACAGGAAGAAGCGGAGGCGGAGATGCTCGAAGAGATTCCGGAGGAACTGCCGGAAGGCGAGCTTGCGGAAGGAGAAGGCGAAGGCGAGGAAGAAGATTCCCTGACGCCAGAACTTCTGAATATCCAGAACGAGAGAAGTCAGGAGCTGCGTGAGAAGGTAAGAGCATTCGCGGATGAGAATCCGGAGCTTTCAGCCCAGATGCTTAAGATCTGGCTGCGCGGAGGTGATGAGGATGGCGATTAATGTAAATGGGACGCTGGTGCCGGAGCAGAAAGCGGCGGCAGTAGTAATTGCGCTTGGAACCGATAAAGCTTCAAAGTTATATCAATATCTGAGCAATGAGGACGTGGAAAAGCTTACGCTGGAAGTGGCAAAGCTTGGCCATATCGAGGCGGAGCAGACGGAGCAGATTCTTGATGAGTTCTACAAGACCTGCCTGACACAGAAGGTTGTGACGGACGGCGGTCTTGAGTATGCCAGAGCAGTATTAGAGAAGGCATACGGCGAGAATATGGCGACGGAGCTTCTGCAGAAGGTGTCCAAATACCTGAAGAACCGTTCCTTTGATTTCATTGAGAAGGCGGATGTGAAGAATCTTTTCTCCATCCTGCAGCATGAGAGGGCGCAGACGATCGCGCTCGTCCTCTCTTATGTGGAATCCGATAAGGCGGCGTCCGTGATCGCGGAGCTGCCGGAGGAGAAGCGTATTCAGGTTGTTAAGAGTATCGCGATGATGGACAGTGCTTCACCGGATGCGATCAAGATCGTAGAGCAGCAGCTCAGAAGCAGATTTGATAACGTTCTTACTACCGACTTCACCAGTATCGGTGGTATTGATTACATTGCGGATGTCATGAACCACATGGACAGAAGCAACGAGAAATACATTTTCGACGAGATGGGCAAGGACGATCCGGAACTTGCGGAGACGATCAGAAAGAAGATGTTCGTATTCGAGGATATCCTTACTATGGACAACAGATCTATCCAGCGTTTCATCAGGGATTGCGATATGAAGGATGTTGTGTACTCGCTGAAAGGAGCAGGCGAAGAGATTCTGGCTGCTTTCTATTCTAACATGTCCAGCCGTATGGCGGAGCAGGTCAGGTCAGATCTGGAGGTTACAGTCAATGTAAAGCTGCGTGATGTAGAAGATGCGCAGTCACGTATCGTTGGTGTTATCCGGAAGCTTGAAGAGGAAGGCGAGCTGGTAATCAACAAGGGCGGAAAGGACGAGATCATTGTATAGAGTAGTGAAGACATCGCAGGCGCCGGAGGAGATACAGAGCACCTTCGAATATCCGTTGTTTGATGTGAAGAGAGAGATTGAGAACATTCTGGAAGCGCAGGACGATATAGACGCTGCGGAGACCGAAGAGCCTTCAGAGGAAGAATTGCGGAAAGCAGAATGGCAGCGTCAGATGGATGAGATGATGCTGCAGGCAGAGAAGGTTCTGGAGAATGCCAGAGAAACCGCAGAGAGGATTAAGAATGAGGCTTACGAGGAAGGTCTTGAGGCCGGCAGGAAAGCCGGCTATGAAGAGGGCTTCCGGGAAGGCGAGGCCGAAGGTCTTGACAATTACCGTAAAAAGACTGTGGAGCTTGAGGATATGCTGGCGTCATGCATCGTCGATGTGGAAGCGCAGAAAGCGAAAACTCTCGAAAAATATATGGATGATCTGAAAGAAGTGTCTCTCGCTATCGGAGAGAAGATTGTCAGAACCAGTCTCCGCTCTAATGCCAGAGTGATCGAACGGATGATCCTGGCAGCTACGGAGAAGCTGAAAAAGAGCGCGTGGGCCAAGATCTATATCGGCGCCACGCAGGAGATCGGGCGTGATATCAGCGCTGACCCGAGATTCCTGCAGGAGCTTGGCAATCTCTCTGATACGGTGAAGATCATCATCATGGAGGGCGAAGAGCCGGGAACATGTATTGTCGAACGTCCGGATGAGATTATCGATGTGAGTGTAGGAACACAGCTTGAGAACATACGTGAGATTATGAACAATGCCAGATTGTAAAGGAGCTTGGAAAGTATGCTTAAAGAACTGCCGGGGAAGATTCTGAATGCCGAGACAATCAGTTATATCGGAAAGATAGAGAATATCACCGGGATGTCGATGCAGGCATCCGGCAGCAATACAAGTATCGGCGATATCGTCCTGATCTACAACGAGAAGCAGAAAAAGGAAATTCCGGCGGAAGTTGTAGGATTCCGTGATGACAAGGTACAATTAATGGCATATGAGAATATTAATGGTATTGGGTCGGACAGTTACGTGCGCAATACGAGAAAGCGGCTGAAGATTCCGGTGGGAGAATTCCTGAGGGGCAGGATCATCGATGCGCTTGGACATCCGATAGACAATAAAGGGGCATTTGAGTCGGGCAAATATTACTATGTAGAGAGTCCCAATATCAATCCCCTTGACAGGCCGCCGATACGTGAGACGCTTGAATTTGGCGTCAAGGCCATCGACGGGCTTAACACCATAGGCAAAGGACAGCGTATCGGTATATTTGCCGGAAGCGGTGTGGGCAAGAGTACCCTGATGGGTATGATCGCCCGGAATGTAAAAGCAGATATCAATGTAATCGCCCTTGTCGGAGAGCGTGGAAGAGAGGTTCTGGAGTTCGTAGAGCGGGATCTGGGACCAGAGGGAATGAAGCGTTCAGTGCTAGTCGTGGCTACGTCTGACCAGCCTGCGATGCTCAGGATGAAGTGTCCGATGGTGGCGACTACGATCGCAGAATATTTTAAAGACCAGGGTAATGATGTTCTGTTGATGATGGATTCGCTGACACGTTTTGCCATGGCACAAAGAGAGATTGGGCTGGCAACCGGAGAGCCGCCGATTGCCAGGGGATATACACCTTCGATCTATGCGGAGTTCCCAAAGCTCCTTGAGCGGAGCGGAAATTTCGATAGTGGTTCTATTACTGGGGTATATACCGTATTAGTAGAAGGAGACGATACGAATGAACCGATTGCCGATACTGTGCGCGGTATCCTTGACGGACATATCGTATTGAGCCGTAAGCTTGCCAATTCCAATCATTATCCGGCGATAGATATCAACGCGAGTATTTCCCGTCTGATGTCGTCCATTGCAGCACCGGAACATAAAAAGCTGGCGGGCAGGCTCAGGGATTTGTACAGTCTGTACACGCAGAACGAAGACCTGATTTCCATCGGGGCGTACAAATCCGGAACAAATCCGGAACTGGACTACGCGATCTCTAAGATCAAGCAGATCAACCAGTTTCTTATGCAAAGCGTAGAAGAACCATGTACTGTAGACGAGACAGTAAAGATTTTGCAGGAAATGTTCGATAAATAAAGACCTTGGGGGACATTACAGTGAAAAAGTTTGCATTTGCGCTTGACAAGGTACTTAGTTATAAACGTCAATATGAAGACAGCATCCGCAACGAGCATGCGGCGATCATGCACGAGATCAGGGTTCAGGAGGAGATGTTTCAGGAACTGAGCGACAAGGATGTGGAGATCAGACAGCAGATGAAGAGAGAGCAGGAGGAAGGGTGCCAGATCCTCAGGATACATACCTATGAGAATTATCTGGAATATCTGAAAGGCGAGATGTTCCGGGTGACCCAGAGGCTTAAGAGCCTTAGAGTACGCGAGGAAAAGAAACGCAAGGAGCTGATTGCGGCAAAGACAGATACGACGTCCCTTGATAAGCTTAAAGAGAAAAAGCTGGAAGAATATAATAGAGAAGTTCAGAAAGAACAAGAACAGCTCGTGGAAGAATTTGTAAATCATGGGCTGATTGTCGCGCGATAGTAATTTCTGATTTACAGATTACTATAAAATGTTATATAATAAAAGAGACAGATTAACATTTGTCTTTTTGGAAAAGAAAGGAGGTAATAAACATGGTGAGCAACATTGTGGACGCTATGAAAGGAACAAGCGGTTCAAAGGTTTCGCAGGCACAGAAGAGTAAGAAGACTTCGTCTAAGGATAAGTCGGATTTCGGCCAGGCGCTGACCGATGCGGCGGGAGCGGCTAATTCAGCCAACAGCCAGGCAGAACGTCAGAACTACGACCAGAAGGAAGCTTCTGCTGCGGAGAAGGGACCAGAAGGTGTTGCAGCGGTACAGGAGAGTCCTAATCAGCAGGTGATGCTGGCGCCTGAGGGTATGGAAGGTCAGGATCATGCGCTCATGGGCCTTGTGCAGGGAGCAGAGAGCAGCCAGACAGCAGAAGGCGCGGAAGCGCTCTGGGGCCAGAATATGGCAGAAGCGGTCAAAGGAGCTGATGCGGTATCAGCGGCGGATGTACGCGGAAAGCAGACAGAAGCTTTAGATCATCTGACAGGTTCAGGAGCGGTGAAGGATTTGCCTCAGGAAGCTGTGGCAGAAGCCGAGATGACGGTGAATCCGGAGGAGCTTGCAGCGAGGATGAATATCCCGGAGAACCAGGCTGATGCTAAGGGTCAGCAGACTACTGCAGATTCGGGCGGTAAAGCAAGTGGTGTGGAGCCGGTGAAAGAGGAGACTAACGTTGTAGATGTCAGGGCGGAAGCAGCGGCTGATAAGGCAGGCATGTCCTATATACAGCAGCAGGGAAGCAGCGACAGCGGCGTAGTAGAGGCCCAGGTAGAGGTTACCGGTACAGGCGAGATCAAGCCTGAGTATACGAATATGCTCAAGGATATTATCGCGAAGCAGCTTAGCAGCGGCAGGCAGGAACTAGAGATCAGTCTGACACCGAAGAACTTAGGCACACTTTTAGTCAAGGTGGCAGTCGAAGCCGGAGAGACGACAGTATCGATCATCTGTACTAATGCTAAGGCGATGCAGGCGATGTCCAGCAAGGCGGCAGAGCTTGGCCGGATGCTTGAGGGTACTCTCGGTGACAAGATGGACGTTGTGGTGGAAGATAAGAATAATCAGGAATCTCATTTTTATGATGAGGGGCGCAACGACACCGGAGCGCAGGCGCAGAAAGAAGAGCAGGAGCGCAGGCATGAGGAAAGCCGCAGAAGGATGGAACAGGAATCAGGTTCCGCAGATTTTTTGCAGCAGCTTAGATTAGGTCTTGCATAAAAGCAGAAAGAGGATAATAAGATGACGGTGGGAAAGGAGAGAAGATATGCCAGTAGATGGAATTAATACCTTAGCTGCACAGAATACAACAGCAACTAATGGTTATACAAGAACAGATGCAACACAGAAAGCAGATGTCTATAAGAGAAATAATGTATCAGCGACGACAGAAGAGCTGACCATGACGGATTTCTATAAGCTGATGGCAGCGCAGATGCAGTATCAGGATCCGGATAACCCGATGGATACGTCAGAGCTGATGTCAACAATGGTTCAGTCCAAGATGATCACGGCGATGGCGCAGATGACATCGACCAGTATGATCACATATGCGACATCCATGCTTGGAAAGGAAGTAAGGGTTGCAGAGGTAGACAGCCTGGGACGCGGAACCGGCGAGTATACAAAGGGGACGATTACCGGAGTTTCTCTTGCGGGAGAAAGCCCGACAGTATTTATCGGAGATAAAGAGTATACGATGTCACAGATTATGTCTGTCGGCGATGTAAAGCTTCAGGATGAGGTTAACAAAGGTGAAGAAGACGATAAGACAGAAGGCGAAGACACGACAGGCGGAAGTGATGAAACTTCCAAAGACGAGTCGGTTTAAGCAAGTAAAACAGCCCTTATAGGCGTGTAAACGGAAAGGCGGTGGAGAGGCGATGGGTGTTCCAAAGATTACAAATGTATCGAATATATCTGAATTAAAGCTTTCTCATCAGCTAAACGTACCGGGGAAGACAGGTTCCGCCAGCTTTGCGGATTCTCTGCAGGCAGAGTATGACAAGAGCGGAGTACAGTTTTCCAAGCATGCCGCGCAGCGTATGCAGTCCCGCGGTATGGAGGTGACGCCGGGACTTCTCAGCAATCTGAATCAGGCTGTACAGCGGGCCAGGGACAAAGGCTCTAAGGATGCAGTGCTGATTGGTGATAAGAGCGCTTTTATCGTGAATATCCCGAATAACACGGTTATCACGATGATGACGGAGAGAGAGATGAAGGAGAATATATTTACCAATATCGACAGTGCCGTTTTATTCTAGCCGGACCACATGTGGAGGCAAAGGGCGTTTTGTCCGATTGACAGGCGCCGTGACGGTACACAGGTTTAACAGAAAGGAAGTATAAGCATATGGTCAAATCAATGAATGCAGCAATTGCAGGTTTAAAAGCACATCAGACAAGACTTGATGTAATAGGCAACAATATTGCGAACGTTAATACATGGGGTTACAAGACGAGGACAACGAACTTTAAGGATTCTGTATATACGAACCTGATCAATGGTCAGTCGGGTAATGCAGTGTTGGGTAACCTTGGTGGTATCAATGTATCGCAGCTCGGTTATGGTTCAGTTGTAAGTTCGGTAAGCGCGAACTTCGGAGCATCGAACGGTCAGTACACTGGAAATGATCTGGACTGTATGATTGACGGAACAGGATTCTTTATCGTAGGACCGTACCGGGATGCGGTCGATAATATTCAGGCGGTTGAGGGAGAAAATACAGAAGGACAGTTTAATATTGCGAACAGCGGTATGCTGCTTTCCAGAGTTGGTATCTTCACACCGGATGCTAACGGCTATCTGGTAGATGACAGTGGTAATTATGTATTTGGTTATATACCTGATAACCAGACGCCGAACGAGAACAATGTTGTGCCGATGAACTATGATAATTTGGTTCCGATAAGAATACCGGTTAATGAAGAGACCGGTGAAATGTATTCTATCTCATCATGGCGTATCGGACAGAGCGGTACGATCATTGGTACGGCGACCAACGGAGATATCGTTACGATCGGTCAGATTGCAGTTGCCTCTGTAGAGAACCCGAACGGCCTGAACCAGAAGACAGGTTACTACTACGAAGTAGGGAACAACGCAGGAAGATGTATCGCTATGCAGACGACGGCAGCGACAGGAAATATCAACAGCGGTTTCCTTGAGATGTCTAATACAGACATTGCAAGCGACTTTGCCGCGATGATTACCACACAGCGTGGTTACCAGGCAAACACAAAGATCATCACAGTAACAGACGAGATACTTGAACAGCTCGTTAATATGAAACGTTAACAGATATACATAAGCAATTGAGGAAGGCAGGATGAGACATCCGCCGTTCTGGCGGATGTCTCAGGACAGGAGGTTTCGGTTTGATTGTATTGACAAAACTGAATGGGGAATCCGTTACGGTAAACAACAGGCAGATTGAATATATAGAACAGATACCTGAGTCAAAGATAAACATGATGAACGGAAGGTATCATATCGTCAGAGAAAGCCCGCAGGAGATCATTGAGAAAGTGACCCGGTTTAATAAAGAAATTGTGAGCGGGATTAAGGTGGAGGTGTAATTACAGTATGGATCCGACAACAATTATAGGAGTAGTAGCCGGTTTTGGATTTATCTTATTCGGTATCATGTCAGGTGGAGAGCTTGGGAACTTCTGGGATCCGGGAAGCGTTCTCATCGTAATAGGCGGTACGTTCAGTGCCGTTATTGCAAGTTTCCCTCTTGACAAATTAAAGAAGATGGGAAAGCATATGACGAAGCTGATCTCAGGTAAGAAATATCAGCCGGAGCCGGTTATTGAGACGATTATTGAATATGCACAGATGGCAAGGAAAGACGGACTTCTTGTTCTTGAGGAGAAGGCGAATGAGCTGGAAGACCCATTCTTTAAAAAAGGAATTCTCTTGGTCGTAGACGCGATGGAGGCAGAAAAGGTTCGTGAGATCCTGGAGAATGAGGTCGGCAGCATGATCGAGCGTCATGATGGGGAAGTTGCCATCTATGAAAAAGCATCCAGTTATGCACCTGCATTCGGTATGATCGGAACATTGGTTGGACTGGTTAACATGCTGAAATCCATGGACTTATCCTCAGGATCGTCCAGTAACCTGGGTGTCAGCATGGCGACGGCGTTGGTTACGACCTTCTACGGATGTATCCTGGCTAACCTGCTTTTTGGACCAATTGCAAAAAAACTTCGTATCCGTAACGACGAAGAAGTAATATACAAACAAGTAATCATCGAAGGCGTTGTAGGAATTCAGGCCGGAGATAACCCGAAGGTGCTGAAAGAGAAACTGGTATCCCTGCTCCATCAGACGAACCAGCAGAAGATTCTGAATGGTGAAGAAGGCGGCGGGAAATCCAAGAAGTCTAAGAAATAGTAAACAGTTGGAGTGAGTATAGATGAAAAAGAGAAATAAGGCACCGGAGGAAGGCTCATCCTGGATGGATACATACGGCGATATGGTTACACTGCTTTTGTGTTTTTTCGTACTATTATATTCCATATCATCTGTAGACCAGGTAAAATGGGAAAACCTTGTTAAGAGTCTTAATCCGGACGCAGCCGAAGAAGTATCCCAGCTTGTTACCACAGAGACGCAGCCGGGCGACGACGATGTGCCGGGAACTACTGACCTGCCGAAGGATACTAACCGGGATGCAATCTATGAAGACGATCTGAACGATCCTCAGGAGAACACCGGAAGAAGCCCGGAGGAGCAGGAAGCATTGGATGAGCAGTTCGACTCTCTGTATGAAAAGCTGCAGGATCTTAAGGAACTTGCCGATGATGCTACAGAAGTTGAAATTGCTAAAGGAGATGGGTATACATTTATCACATTTCGTGATAAAGTATTCTTTGACGGCGATGACTGGGTGATGAGAGATGACGGGAAGAAGATGATAGACCGTTTTGCTCAGATCATTAAGCCGAGTGCAAAGGCGATCGAGCAGATTCAGATTATCGGCCATACGTCTCAGGGAAGACCGGATAAGAAAAACAATATCAATACAGACCGAGAGCTGTCGGCTATGCGGAGCGCAGTTGTAACTGCTTATCTGCAGAAAAAGAATGTTATTGCCGCTGACCGGCTTTACAGCTCGGCTTTCGGGCAGCACCGCCCGATCGCATCATTTGATACGCCGGAAGACAGAGCAAAGAACCGGAGAGTGGAGCTTTTGATTACCAAGACAGGTAATATAGAGAATCAGCTTGATAAATATTACAAACAGGTATACGGCGACAATATTACTGAATAGAAGGAAATGTGAATCATTATGTCAGATGTATTATCACAAAGCCAGATAGACATGCTGTTGAATTCCATGAAGGAAGGTAATTCAGGAGCTGCCAAACCGGAAGAAAAAAAGCAAAAAGAGTATAAAAAATATGATTTTTACAGCCCGAAAAAGTTCACAAGGGAAAGGCTTAAGATCCTTAAAGGTATTCATGACAATTATTGCAGGATTATCGTGTCTCAGTTGAACGGTATTTTGCGTATGAATTGTGAGATTGAGGTAATCTCTGTGGAAGAGCAGCGTTATCATGAGTTCGGGAACTCTTTGGGGGAGAATGACGTCATGGTACTTCTGTATATGAAGCTGCCGGATGATTCCAAGAATCCGCCGATCGTATTCCATATAAGCCAGCTTCTGGTGACCAACATGATCGACAGAATGCTGGGCGGTGAGGGAGACACGGCAGAGCTTCCAGTGGAGTATACTTATACAGATATCGAACTGGCGCTTTATGAACGGCTGTTAGGATATTTTTCCGGCGCGTTCAAAGACTCATGGAAAAATTATATTAACCTGTCAGTGGAAAACAGACGGCTTGAGCAGTCACCCAGCATGTTCCAGGAGATTGGGATGGATGAGACGATAGCGATCATCATGCTGGAGATGAAGATTCCCAATGCCAGCGGCTACATCAGCGTATGTATTCCGGGAAATCTTCTGACGAATATCTTCTCGATCATGGATAAGCGGCGCAATGTTGAAAGTGCTTATGACAATGGCATTGCCAACAGCAGGGAGATCATCATGGAGAAGCTGAGGAATTCTGCGCTTGACATGAAAGTTCAGCTTGGCACAGCGAAGCTGAGTTTCCGGGAGGTATATGGTCTCAAGGTGGATGATGTGATCGATCTGAACAAGAGTAAGGGTTCCGATGTAAGGCTGTATGTTGCAGGGCAGCCGTGGTATGACGCCAAGCTTGGCGTACATAAGAACAGTGTTGCCGTACAGTTGGATGAGAGGATCGAAAAAGAGGAGATTGAACCAACGACAGAAGAGCATGAGCAACCGGCAGAGGAAGTATTGGCAGAGTAAGTACCAGTGGAATAGGCCACTGTTACAATATATAAGTAATTAAAGTAAAAACAAGGAGAGAGGTGCTGAAATGGCTAAGATAATGGTAGTTGATGACGCAGCATTTATGCGGATGATGGTTAAGAATGCGCTTGCGCAGGGTGGATATACGGATGTGATTGAGGCCACAGATGGCCAGGACGCTGTAAAGACATACAGCGAGCAGAAACCAGAGCTGGTTCTGATGGATATCACAATGCCGAATATGGACGGTTTGGAAGCGTTGAAGAAGATTAAGGAGCTGGACAGCGATTCACAGGTTGTAATGTGTTCCGCTATGGGACAGGAAAGTATGGTTATTGAGGCAATCAAGTCTGGTGCTAAGGATTTCATCGTAAAACCGTTCAAACCGGAAAGAATTCTTAAGACAGTAACCGGCCTCTTGGAAAAATAGGAGGAACAGGTATGGCTTTTTTAAGTTCATTAGACATCAGTGCGTCAGGAATGACCGCACAAAGGCTGCGGCTTGATGTCGCAGCGCAGAATATTGCTAACATTGAAACGACTAGAACAGAAGAGGGCGAGACTTACCGCAGGAAAGTGGTAAGGTTCCAGGCCCAGGAAGAATCCTTCAGTTCTGTGCTGCGCCGTACCAGAAACGCAGGGCGCTCCGGGGAGCGCAACGGTGGAGTTATTGTGACTGAGATTGCCGAGGACCAGACAGATTTAAAGATGGTATATAATCCGGAACATCCGGATGCAGATGAAAATGGCTATGTAGCAATGCCCAATGTGGATTTGATTAAGGAAACTACGGACAGTATGGCGGCAACCCATTCTTATAATGCGAATATTACTGCGTTTAATGCAATTAAGCTTATGGCTCAAAAGGCCCTTGAGATTGGTCAGTAACGGCGTGAAGGGACCGAATGATGCCGGAAAGAGGGATAAGAAAAATGGATACTTACAATTTAAGTAATATGGAAATAGACGCCGTCGGTGAAATCCTTAATATCAGTCTTGGGGCCTCCGCGACCGCTGTTTCGACCATGCTGGACACCAGAGTAGATATCACGACACCGGTAGTTAAGGTAAAGCGTAAGGACGAATTTGAATTTGCAAGTATTGAGCCGGCGGTTGGAGTACAGATTGGCTATGTGGAAGGGCTTGATGGAAGCAACATCATGCTGTTGAAGCGTATTGATGTGAAGGTAATCGTTGAGCTGCTGATGGGAATGGAGATTCCGGATGATCAGTTTGAGCTCGATGAGATGAATATCAGCGCGATCTGTGAGGTTATGAACCAGATGATGGGCGCTTCAGCGACGGCGCTGTCCGAGCTTCTTTCCAGAAGAGTTGATATTTCCACTCCTGTTTCCTTTGAGGTGGAGAGTCCGGAACAATTTAAAGAAAAATATTTTGCGGAAAATGATCAGATGGTAGTTATCCGGTTCAATCTGATGATTGCGGATAAGATGGAGAGTGAATTCCTGAATTTGATGCCGATTAGTCTGGCAAGGGAACTTGTATCAGGATTCTTCCCGGATGGGCTTTCGGGCGGCGAGGAGAGTGCACCGTCACCTGCTCCAGATCCGACTCCTGCACCGCAGCCTCAGACGGCAGCACCGGCGGGGGGGGATGGCAACAAGATGATGTCGCAGGAAGAGATTGAGAAAATGTTAAGTGGAGGAGCAGCTGCAAGCACACCGTCACCGGCAGCGCCGGAAGCTTCAGGCAGTGACGGAGGTGTAATGTCACAGGAGGCAATTGAGCAGATGCTTAAAGGAATGCCTGAAGCCGGCGGGGTAGCGCCGCAGTCTGCAGCTCAGCCTGCACCAGCAGCATCGCAGCCAACGGCTCAGCCTGCATCAGCAGTTCAGCCTGCAGCAGCGGGGCAGATGCCGCAGGCTCCGGTATATGTGCAGCCGCAGATGGATCCGGCGCTCATGAACAATATGATGCAGATGATGGATATGATGCGTCAGTCTCTGGAACAGCAGCAGCAGCAGATCCAGCAGCTCAGGGAGTCGGCTTCAGGGCCGAAGAAGCTCAGAGTGCAGTCAGCGCCGCAGCCTAATCTCAGTGCGAGTGAGGGAGCGGACGGGATAACAGACGAGAACCTTGACATGATGATGGATGTTCCGATGGAGCTTTCTGTTGAGATCGGAAGAACGACCAAGATGGTCAAGGATATTTTGGAATTGAATAAAGGCTCACTGGTAGTATTGGATAAACTGGCAGGCGAGCAGGTAGATTTGTATGTAAACGGACAATGTATTGCCAAAGGCGATGTTGTTGTCGTAGATGATAATTTTGGAATCAGGATTGCAGAGATTGTTTAAAGGGAAGACTGACACAGAGGGGGAGAAGACTTTATGCTGCAGAGTATAGCAACAGCGATAGGTACGCTGCTGATCGTGGTCGTGATCTTATTTTTGACTTATATATGTACAAAATATATAGGTACCAGAATGAGTGTCGGAAGATATGCCGGAGGAAGCTCCCGCTATATCAGTGTGATGGATCAGATACCTTTGGGGCAGGAGTCTTCGGCAGCTCTTGTAAAGATTTCAGGCAGGATATTTTTGCTTGGGATCACCGGACAGAATGTTAATCTGCTGACAGAACTAAAAGATGATGAATTGCTAGAGCTTTCCGTGCCGGAGAGTACGAATTATGCAGGTGCAGCTTTTAAGGATGTAATAGAACGGCTGAAAGACAGGAAGAAGTAATTATATGGACTTAGAAAATAATAATTTAGTAAGCATTAACGGTGCAGAGGTTCCTACTTTGCAGATTCTCCTGATGTTGACGATTCTGATGATTCTGCCATCACTTCTTATTATGATGACATCTTTTGTCAGGATTATCATTATTCTTTCTTTTACCAGAAATGCGATAGGAATCCAGCAGACACCGCCGAATATGGTGTTGGTAGGAATGGCTCTGTTTCTGACGCTGTTTATTATGGATCCGATTGTGAAGCAGGTGAACACAGAGGTCTACACACCCTATAAGAATGGTGAGATTACCCAGACAGAGGTGTTTCAGCAGGCACAGGTTCCGCTTAAAGAATTCATGCTGAAGAACACAGAAAAAAGTACATTGAATCTGTTCATAGATATGTCGGGGCAGGAGCTGGAGGGAGATCCTCAGGACTTGTCCCTAACCGTGATTATTCCGGCTTTTATGACAAGTGAGCTGAAACGGGGATTTACTACAGGTCTTCTTCTGTATATTCCGTTCCTCCTGCTGGATATTATCGTGTCAAGTACATTGATGTCGATGGGTATGATCATGCTTCCGCCGGCAACGATTGCACTGCCTTTTAAAGTGCTTTTATTTGTATCGGTTGACGGATGGGAATTACTGTTCTCGTCTATAGTGAAGAGCTTTAACTAGCGGGGAGAGGTAGTATGACTACAGCAGAGATTACAGATGTTATGTATCAGTTGTTCGTCCTTGCGGCGCAGCTTGCGGGACCGGTTCTGATTATCAGTATGATCGTCGGAATCGTTATATCGATCATTCAGGCAGCGACACAGATTCATGAGCAGACATTGACCTTTCTCCCGAAGTTAGTGGTGATCGGCGTGATCCTGGTAATAAACGGGAGTAATATGCTGCGGGCTTTACAGGACTTTACAAAGCAGATATTTGAGATGATAGCCAGATAGGAGGGAAAATCATGCTGTTTTTCCTGGTTCTTATGAGAATGTCAGGCTTTGTGTTCTTGAATCCGGTGTTTGGCAGAAGAAATATTCCTGCTATGTTAAAGACGGGGCTGACCTTTGGCCTTTCGATCATTGTCTATTCTACAGCGCAGGCCCAGGGGGTAACTGTAGATATAGATCCGAACTCTTCGCTGGTATTTGGATTTTCTTTGCTGAAGGAGTTCGCAGTCGGCTATTTGTTCGGATATGTGATGATATTGTTTGATATGGTGATGACGTATGCTGGAACGGTGATTGATTTTCAGATAGGAATCTCGATGGCGATGGTTTATGATCCGCAGACTGGTTCTCAGATAGCGTTGTCCGGGAATATTCTCCAGATTTTTTATATGCTTATGTTTTTTGCGGTAGATGGGCATCTCGCCCTGATAAAGATTGTGGCGACTTCGGGTGAGGTGGTTCCCTACGGCGCGGCAGTTTTTTCCCAGGGAGCGGCGTGGATGATGGTGGATCTGTTCACCCAGTGCGTTGTGCTGGCGATGAAGCTGGCATTTCCGCTTATCGCGTTTGAGTTTATCATGCAGGTAGGGGTCGGTATACTGACGAAGATCACCCCGCAGATCAACTTGTTTGTGCTGAGTATCCAGCTCAGGCTTGTGGTGGGATTCGCGCTTTTGGTGTTCCTTGTCTCGCCGATCGGAAGTTTTATGGGGAATTTGATTACAGTGATGGTGAACAGCCTTGAGGACGTGTTAAGAGTAATAGCAGCAGGATAAAGGATGTGAGATAAAATGGCTGGAGATTCCGGTGAAAAAACCGAAAAAGCCACGCCTAAAAAGCGAAGAGACCAGCGTAAGGAAGGTAATGTATTCCAGAGCAAAGACGTGGTAACGGTTGTTTCGCTTTTTGGCTCTTTCTATATATTGAAGCTGTTGTTTCCGAAGATTTATGAGACAGTCCGGGCATTTATGATAGATTTTATCGGATTTGCGGGCACAGTAACAGATACAAGCCAGGGTAAGATCAATGAAATAGGGATGATGGTCGTCATGGCGATCGTGCAGACGATCCTTCCGCTTCTTCTGGTTACTGGTGCGCTGGCAGTGGTTGCTACCGGCGTGCAGACAAAGTTTCTTGTGTCAGGAAAGAGTGTCAGACCGCAGTTTAACCGGTTAAATCCGATTTCAGGAATAAAAAAGCTATTTTCCCTTCAGAATATGGTAGAATTAATTAAGAGTATTCTGAAGATAATTATATTGATTGCTGTGATTTACAACATCATAATCGATGATATGGTTCAGGTAGTGCGGACGATGGATATGGATATTACTCTGTCGGGCGCTTATATGCTCCAGATGGTGATGACGCTGGTATTACGGATATGTATAGCGTTTCTTGCAATTGCTGCACTGGATTTTTTGTATCAGTGGTGGGAATATGAGCGAAAGCTCAAGATGAGCAAGCAGGAAGTAAAAGAAGAGTTTAAGCAGACGGAAGGTAATCCGGAGATCAAGAGCCGTATCCGCAATATTCAGAATCAGCGAGCAAGAGAGCGTATGATGCAGGCAGTGCCGAATGCGGACGTAGTTATCCGTAACCCTACGCATTTCGCAGTTGCATTGAAGTATGATGCAGACAGTTACGGGGCTCCCATTGTTCTTGCCAAGGGTCAGGATGAGCTGGCTCTTCGGATCGTACGGGTTGCCGAGGAAAGCGGTGTTGCTGTAGTTGAGAACCCGCCGTTAGCCAGAGGAATTTATGCTTCCACAAATTTATCGCAGGAGATACCGCAGGAATTTTATGGCGCGGTAGCGGAAGTTCTGGTTTATGTTTATAAGATGAACAATAAGATGGAGTAAAGCATGAAGAAATTACTGAGTAATGCAGTGACAGTGTGTGTGCTTGTTATTGTCCTGCTTTTGATCATTCCCTTAAGTCCATTTTTGATGGACGTATTAATTATTATAAATATGGCGATTTCCATGGTTATTCTGATTATAAGCATGAATATCAAAGAACCGTTGGAATTGTCTACATTCCCGTCCCTTTTGCTTGTCACGACGCTGTTCAGGCTGGGGCTTAATGTATCGTCCACAAGGAATATCCTGTCGAATCAGGGGCAGTCCGGTCAGGTTATTCAGGCGTTTGGTACATTCGTACTGCGCGGGAATGTCGTAGTCGGCTTCGTTATCTTTTTCATCATCGTATTAGTACAGTTCCTTGTTATTACTAAGGGTGCTGAGCGTGTCGCTGAGGTTGCTGCCAGATTCACACTTGATGCTATGCCTGGTAAGCAGATGGCGATCGACGCTGACTTAAGCGCCGGGCTGATCAATGAGGCAGAGGCGAAGGGCAGACGTGCCAAGATACAGAGGGAATCCGATTTTTACGGCGCGATGGATGGTGCGACGAAGATTGTAAAGGGTGACTCGATCATGTCGATTATCATCACCTTTGTCAATCTGATCGGCGGCTTTATCATCGGTATCGTGCAGGCAGGCATGACGCTGCAGGATGCTTTATCCGTATACTCTATTGCTACGGTAGGCGACGGCCTTGTTTCCCAGATACCGGCGCTGCTTATCTCGACAGCGACAGGTATGATCGTTACAAGGTCTGTATCAGAGGGAAGCCTTAATGAAGATGTATCCGGCCAGTTCAAATCTCAGCCGAGAGCGATCATGTTCACCGGAGCAGTATTGGCAGTACTTATCCTCATACCGGGGATGCCTAAGCTTCAGCTTGGCATACTGGCAACGGTGCTTCTGCTCACCGGATACCGCCTGATGACCAAGATGACAGAGGTGGCAGAGGCTGCCGCCGCACAGGAGATGGGTATGCTGGCACAGCCGGATGCCGATGCCGAGGAGCCGAGCGAGGAAGAATATTACAGAGATATCAATAACGTCTATGCTTTGATCGGCGTAGAGCCGATAGAGATGGAATTTGGATACAGTCTGATTCCGCTTGTGGATGAAGGAAGCGGAGGAAAGATGATCAACCGTATTGTCATCTTCCGGAGACAATACGCACAGGAGATGGGATTTGTCGTGCCGTCGGTACGGCTTAGGGACAGCTCCAGTCTGACGACTAACCAGTATGTCATTAAGATCAAGGGTGAAGAGGTTGAGCGGGGAGAGATTCTGGTGGACCATTACCTTGCGCTTGAGCCGGATGAGCCGGTGGGCGAGATCGACGGGATCGAGACGATCGAGCCGGCTTATGGTATCCCAAGTAAATGGATACTTCCAGAGAACAAGGAGATGGCTGAAATATACGGATATACAGTTATTGACCCGCTGTCCGTTATGGTAACGCATCTTTCGGAGACGATCCGCAGGCACGCGCATGAGTTGCTCAACAGAGAAGAGGTCGTGAAGCTGGTAGAAAGCCAGAAGCAGAGATCGGGAAGCCTTGTAGATGAGGTAGTTCCGGGTATCGTGTCTCACGGGACGCTGCAGAAGATCTTAGTGAGCCTGTTAAAGGAAGGTATACCGATTAAGGATATGGAGACGATCATGGAGACGATTTCTGATGCTGCGACAACAGGGATCGATATGACGACCATTATCGAGAACATAAGAACTGCCCTTAAGCGGACCATAACAAGCAAGTTCTGCCGTGACGGCCAGATGAGAGTGCTTACGCTGGATGCAGACCTTGAGAAGATGATGGTATCAAGCTTAACAAAAGGCGATCAGGGATACTATATGGCGTTGGCGCCGGATGTAATGCAGAGCGTGGTAATGCAGATCGGCAATGCGGTAAAGAAATTCCACGATCTGTCTCAGGAGCCGATCATCCTGACCAGCCAGGTGATCCGTGTATATGTGTATCGGATGCTGGAACAGTTCTATCCGTCGATCTATGTACTGTCATTTCATGAGATATCGAATAATGTACAGATACAGGCAATTGGCAATATAACGAAGTAGGGGCGCAAAGGGGGGAGATTAAGCCGATGGAAGACAGCAGGACAAATGAAGAGCTTCTTGCATTATATCAGGCGACAGGAAGCGCCGAGATAAAAAAAGAGCTTACTCTCCGTTATCTGTATATTGTAAAAAGCATTGCCGTGCAGATGAGAGATGTCTATCTTGGGTTTACCCAGGTGGAAGATATTATCAATGAAGGCGTTATCGTGCTGATGAAGGCTCTTGATAAGTATGACGCAGGGAAGAACGCCAAGTTCGAGACGTATGTATCCAGAAGGATACACGGCATGATCATCGATATCGCCAGAAAGCAGGACTGGGTACCCCGGACAGTGCGAAAGAGCTTTAAAGAGATACAGGATAAGGCGACAGAGATGTATGCCAGAACCGGATCGATGCCGTCTATGGAGGAGATCGCGAAGGAGCTGGGGATGAAGCTCGATAAGCTTCAGGAGGTTATGGGTAAGATGAACCTGTCTTCTGTGCTGTCACTGGATATGGTGATGGAAGAGACGCAGGAGAAGCAGAGAGTATCTTCACTTCTTTCCCTGGATTTTACGAAACAGCCCGAGGAAAAATATCTGGAGAACGAGTTCCGTCAGGTACTTAAGGACGGGATCAATTCCTTAAAAGAAAAAGAAAAACTTGTAATATCCCTTTACTATGTAGAGGAATTAAATATGAAAGAGATCGCGGCGGTCATGGAGGTAAGTGAGCCGAGAATCTCACAGATCCATGCAAACGCAATACGCAGACTGAAAGAATATCTCCAGCAGGAGATGGATATGGGGACAGAAAGAAAGGAGGGGGCTCATGTTTAAAGGATTTTATAATCTGGCATCCGGTGTACTGACACAGACAAGGAATCTGAATGTAATCGGTAATAATATGGCCAATATTTCCACACCGGGATTCAGACAGGATACTTTTACACAGACCACATTTCAGGATGAGATGATATACCGTATCGGAAACACGGATAAGAGCAATCCGACCCAGATCGGACGGATGAACTGCATCGTAACAGGAGACGGCAATGTGACCAATTATACCCAAGGGGGAATTACGCCTACGGCAAGCTCACTGGATTTCGCGCTTCAGGGGAGCGGCTTTTTTGCCGTTCAGTCCGGAAATGGCGTCACCTACACAAGAAACGGTTCATTTATTCTTGACAACGAAGGATATCTCTATCTTGACGGAGTGGGCCGCGTCCTTGGGACGAACGGGCCGATCTATCTTGGGACCGATAAGATCAGCTGCGATTCACTGGGCAATATTACATCAGAAGAGACCGGCCAGTACTTTGGACGGATCCGTGTTGTGGATTTTCAGGATTACGACACGCAGCTTGAGAAGACGACCGGCGATATGTTCGTTGCGACGGCGGCGCCCCAGGATGTGAATACATCGATCATGCAGGAGTTTGTAGAGGATTCCAATGTAGATATTATTCAGGAATATACGCAGATGATGGCGTCGGAGCGGGCGCTTCAGAGTGCGGCGCAGGTGCTTAAGATGTATGATCAGCTTGCGGCGAAGATTGTACAGATCGGACCGACATAGGGAAAGGTGGGATAGCAGATGAATGCTTCTTTTTATTCAGGTGCCAGAGGCATGATAACAGAACAGGATAAATTAAGTGTAATTTCTAACAACGTTGCGAATGTGAATACCGTAGGATACAAATCAAAAAGCGCCGTATTCATGGATCTGATGTATTATAACATGCACAGCCAGGAGAGAGTTACGACAGGTACAGGAGTAAAGATACAGCATACGAATACGGATTTTTCGTCAAATGGTGTCTCGGCGGCACCAGAGGGAGGTCATAATTATGCGATCATGGAGCCGGATGCATTCTTTATGGTCCGCAACCAGACGACGAATGAGATCACCTATACACGCGCAGGTAATTTTTCGGTTTCCCTGCATAATGACGGATATTTCTATCTGCTCACTGATTCGCAGAAATATGTCCTTGACGGGAACGGCAATCCGATCCGCTATATTAACGGAGAGCTGACCGGCGAACCGGGAGTATTTACCTTTGCCAATACAAACGGCATGATGTCTGTAGGCTCCAATGAGTTCAGCCCGGTGCCGAAGAACGGCAATCCGATACGTATCGACGGCGCGGATATGATGGAAGGTTATCTGGAGCTGTCGAATACAGACATGGCGCAGGAGATGTCAGATACCGTGGTTGCTTCGCGTGCCTATACATATGCGCTTAAGATGGTGCAGACATCAGATGAAATAGAGCAGACGATCAACGGTCTGCGCTCATAACGAAAAAGAGGAGAGAGGTGGTGCAGGATGAAAATTACGCGTTACGAAGATATGGACGATACCGCTCGGGATATGATGCGGGAGATCGGCAGTATCGGAACAGGCAATGCAGCTACAGCGCTGTCCGGCCTTTTGAAGATTGGGGTTGAGATGACTGTTCCGAATGTAGAAATACTTGGATTTAATGAGGCAGTGGCGGCATTGGGGCACCCGGAGGACATCGTCTCCGGAGTTCTGGTGCAGATGACCGGCGATGTCAGCGGGGTCATGCTGTTACTCATGAAAATGGACTTTATCAATGAAGTCTCAGGCTGCGTGCTCCATGAGAGCATCAGCGGATACGAACAAATGGGTGAAATGGAAGTTTCAGCGGCGACCGAAGTAGGAAATATCATTATTTCCTCATACATACTTTCTTTGTCAAAACTGGCCGATATGGAAATTTCTTTATCTGTACCGGCCTTTTCAGTGAATATGCTCGGCGGGATCATGACTGTCCCAATGGCAGAATTCGGATATGTGTCTGATAAGCTGATGATGATCACAGGCAAATGTATCATCGGCGGAAGGAATGTAGACAGCAACCTGCTGATGCTTCCCGACATTCAGTCTTTAAATTATCTGTTGGATAGGCTGGTGACTCCGTATGAATAAAGAAATAAAAGTTGGAATTGCAGATATGAAGATTGCAAGAAGAGAGGGAGTGCTCATTACCTACGCGCTCGGCTCTTGTATTGGTATCAGCCTGTATGACCCGGCAATTAAACTAGCTGCGCTGCTTCATATCATGCTGCCGGAGGCCGGCAGCATGTCCGACATGAATGTCTTTAAATTCGCAGATACGGGAATTCAGGAAATGTTGCGGAAAATGGCGGCATTTGGAGGAGTTAAGAGACGTTATCAATGTAAGATTGCGGGCGGCGCCAAGATGTTCGATATGAAGGGCGCCGGGGGAATCGGTAATATTGGGGAGAGAAATATCAGAAGTGTGGAAGCAATTATGAGTGCGGAACAGATTAGGATTCTGAAAAAAGACGTAGGTCTTAATTACGCAAGGACAATGCTGGTTGACGCGGCGGACGGAACCGTCAGGATCCGTACCGCAGGCCGTTCCGAAATCATTCTTTAAAGCTTTTGCGGCTTAGAAATAAGGATTTTCTGCCGATATTAAATATAGAACTATATTAAGAGAAGGGATGGCATATTATGGCGAATACAGAGATACTTTTGGAATCTGGAACGAATGAAATAGAGATCATGGAATTCATGATTTACGGCGAATTATATGGTATTAATGTGGCAAAGGTAAAGGAGATTATGATGTCGGATAAAGTAAAGCCGATGCCGCATGCCCACTCATCGGTGGAAGGGATTTTTAAACCGCGCGATACGATGCTTACCGTAGTTGATCTTCCGTTTTATCTGACGGGACAGAAGACGGAAAAGCTGTCGAGAGATTTGTTTGTAATTACAAATTTTAATAAAATGAATATAGCATTCCGTGTACAGTCAGTTGTAGGAATTCAGCGGATTTCATGGAATGACATCCAAAAGCCTGATAAGACATTGAATAAGGGCGAGGAAGGCGTTGCAACAGGGATTGCTCAGTGCGGCGGAGAGCTTGTCACGATACTGGATTTTGAAAAGATCGTAGCAGAGATCGCTCCGGAGACCAGTATCCAGCTCGGTGAGATCGATGCGTTAGGGCAGCGTCAGAAGAGCGACGCCAGGATCATATGCGTGGAAGATTCGATTCTTTTAGCGAAGCTGATCGAGAGAGCTCTCCATCAGGCTGGATATGTGAATCTTGTGCAGTTTAACAATGGTCAGGAAGCATGGAATTATCTGCATGCTATCAGGGATTCTGAGCCAGATGAGCTGCGCCAGCAGGCTGCGCTTATCATCACGGATATAGAGATGCCGAAGATGGACGGCCACAGGCTGACCAAGCTTGTAAAGTCAGATGCCAATTTAAAGCAGATTCCGCTGATTATCTTTTCGTCGCTGATCAGCCCTGAGATGCAGATAAAGGGTAAGGAAATCGGAGCAGACGAACAGCTTTCTAAGCCGGAGATTGGTCATCTTGTAACTGTTATGGACGAATTGTTGACTAGGTGGGAAGAGTAATGGACAGATGTGTAGTAAGACAGGCAATTAAGGAAAAACAATCAGGAAAGATTATCGGCTATGAATTGATCTTCCAGGGTGGGAAGGACAGCATGTACAACAGCAGTGAAGCGTCTGCGGCTGATACCATCTCGGACTTTCTGGTGGCCAACAGTGCCAAGATTATCAATGACGGGCTGATGTTCGTGACATTTACGCCGTCCCTTCTTCTTCGGAATACTCCGAAGATGTTTGGGAAAGATAAGGTTATCATTCAGATCGAGGATACGGTGATCATCCATCCGCTGGCGATGCCGCTGATCAAGAAGTACTGTGAGGCAGGTTACCGGTTTGCGATCAATGATTTCCAGTTTACGCCGAAGTATTTCAGTATGCTGGATTATGCGGCGTATGTCCGGATTAATATGACGGGATATGTGGAAAGCCTGCAGAAGCAGCGGACGGTACAGAATATTATCGAGATGGCGAAGGGCTTCGGAAGGAAGTGTATCGCTACAGAAGTTAATTCCCGTGAGCAGTATGATGCGGCGATGGATCTTAATATTGATTATCTGGAAGGAAACTACATCGCGAATACGATGGTATCCAAAGTAGATAAAGTGGAATATATGCAGGGGAACTTCTTCCAGCTTGTTATAGCGGTATCTAAGGATGAGCCGAACTTCGGGGATGTAGAGGAAATCATAAGCCGTGATGCTGGTCTTACATACGCGCTGCTGCGTCTTGTAAACTCTGCGTATTTTGCGCTGCGTACAAGAACTGCATCGATCCGTCAGGCGCTGATCACCCTGGGTATCGGGCAGCTCAGGCACTGGGTATATATGCTGAGTTTTGATAAGGAACAGAATGAGGGGTCGGATGAGATCCTGAAGATCTCCTTCCTGCGGGCAAAGCTTGCTTCAGAGCTTGCCAAGAGAGCGCCGGCATGTAATATCTCTTCCAATGACGCGTATATGATGGGGATGTTCTCAACGCTGGATTATATGGTGGATGCGCCGTTATCAGAGCTTCTTGAGGAGATTCCGGTTGCGGATGAGATCAAAGAAGCACTGCTTGAGGGAACCGGAATGGCAGGTACGCTGCAGAAGCTGGTTATCGCTTATGAGAAAGCAGACTGGAAGGCGAGCAAGAGCTGTGCAGATGCGCTTGGAATCTCCAGCGAGGGTCTGGCGCAGATTTATGTAGACTGCGCAGAGGAGGTTAACGCGATCTGGAACAGCCTGATGACAGAGATTGATTATCCGCCGGAAGCGGAGAAATTAGAAACTGAAGCGTTATAAAATGATATAACTTGGATAAGCTGACAAAGGCGACGTGTCCCTGTCAGCTTATGTCATAGATGGAGGAAAGAAAAGTGGCACATACAATTGTATTGACAAACCAGAAAGGTGGAGTCGGTAAGACGACCACATCTGCCGCGCTTGCGGCCGGTCTGGCAAGAAAAGGATATAAGGTACTGGCTGTGGATATGGATCCTCAGGGTAATATGGGCTTCAGCCTTGGCGTGGATATTGACAAAGGGCCGACAATCTATGAAGGACTTAAGGGAGATGCCACTATCTATGAGATCATCCATCGTATCAGTGACATTGATATTATCCAGTCCAACATACTTTTAAGCAGTGCGGAAGCTACGCTAAAAACCGCGAACAGGGAGCTGCTGCTTAAAAACCTTCTGGAGCCGGTGGAGAAGCTGTATGACTATATCATCATAGACACGCCGCCTGCATTTAATATCCTGACGCTTAATGGATACAGTGCCGCGAACTACCTGATAATTCCGATGTCCGCTGAGATACTGAGTCTGGTCGGGCTTGTGCAGCTTAAGGAGACTTATGAGACAGTTCGTCAGTCAGTGAATTCTAAGCTTAAGATTATGGGAATTATCCTGACAAAATATGAAAAGAGGCGCAAGCTTTCCAGGGATGTGCTTGAGATGGCGGGAACTGTGGCGAAGCAGCTTAATACAAAGGTGTTTAATACAGTGATACGCAGCGGTGTGGCGGCGGCGGAGGCGCCTGCCCACGGGATGAATATATTTGAATATTCCCTAAGATCCGCTCCGGCGAGGGATTATGGGGCGTTTATAGAAGAGATTCTGCGGATGGTTAAGGAGGATGAAAAAAATGGCAAGAAAGACGAATAAGACAGATCACGTACTTGGGCTTTTGGCGGGAAAGAGCGAAGATGCAGGCAATGCAGATAATACAGAGAAAGCGGCTGTTAATGAAGAAACGTCCGGTGCGACAGCAGGCGCTAACGTGCAGGTGGTTGCAAGGCAGGATGAGGATGAAGCAATTGCCGATACGGTAAAGCATCTTCTTGAGGAAGAACTTGATGCAGAAGAGATCAGCGCGCCGGAAGCGGGAATGATATTTGACGACGCCGAGGAAGAAGAGGCGCTCAAGGCAGCCGAAGAAGAAGCACTTAGGATCATCGAAGAGGAAGAGAGACAGGCGGCGGAGGAAGAGACGAAGAAGGCGGAAGAGGCCAGAAAAGCTGCTGAAGAGAACGAAAAGAAAACGGACGAAGAAAAGCTGGCTGCCGAAGAAGAGAAAAAGGCAGAGGAAGAAAAGAAGGCTGCTGAGGAAGAGCAGCAAAAGAAGGATGAGGAAGAGGCGCTTAAGGCCGCTGAGGAGGAAGCGCAGAAGACAGCAGAAGAGGAACCGAAGGAGTATGTATTCCTGAATGTTATGGAAACACTGGTGCGTGAGAAGACCGATATGTATATGAAGCAGTTCTCAACATGCACATGTTCCAGATGTAAAGCGGACATTACCGCTCTTGCATTGACAAGTCTGCCTGCAAAATATGTAGTAGTAAGCAGGAATGCGGCTACACCTCTGATGAATTTTTACTCACAGCGGTACTCGGGGGCGATCACCGTAGAGATCACGAAGGCGTGCACGAAGGTAAAGGAGCACCCGCACCACGGCAGAGATTAATTTGTGGGAATAAAAGAATTAATTAATTATACTTTATGCCGATAATTAATTTAGACAAATGGAATAAGGTTTCTTTCAATAGTTTTGAAAGAGACGATAGATATTTAGTGTGTAAAAAGGAGTGATACTATGGCATCAATTTCAAGTACTAGCAGCAGTTCTGGCAGTCTTTCATCGCAGATCAGAGGATACGGCGGACTTGCCAGCGGGCTTGACCGGGATACTCTGATCGAACAGATGACGTCCGGTACCCGGAGTAAGATTGCGAAGCAGGGACAGCAGAAGACGAAGTTAGAGTGGCAGATGGAAGCGATGAGGGATATTACGAGTAAGATTTATGGGTTTACTTCTAATTATACTTCCTATGCTTCATCGAATAACCTGCTTTCCTCGACTCTTTTTTCAAGGAATCTGGTTACGGCAGTAGGTGATAACAGCAAATATGTCTCCGTGTCCGGTACGGCGACAGCGGCAGAGAATATGTCCATCGCAGGTATAAAGCAACTTGCGTCCAATGCAAGGCTGACCACCGGAACAGTATCCAACGGAGCGTTAAAGACTGGAGCAATGCAGCTCGGAGGAGCGAATAATGACGATCTTTCTGTGAAGACAGATGTCAGCACGATTGCGGGCGACGCTTTCTATATCAAGTACGGGAATACGAATTACACCGTGAAGCTTCCTGATACGGATGACTATGATTATTCTATGGATGCTGGTTCGTCAGGACAGCCGAAAGCGATAGAGTCGATTCAGAAAGCGCTTGATAATGTGACGGTGGGAAGCGGTACAAATGCGCAGAAGCTGGGCGATATCGTGAAGGTAGAGATGGACGGCACTAAGATTAAGTTCACGGTTGATGAGACTAAGTCTCATGGTAATACCGTTATGTTCAACGGCGGTACAGGCAATGTCCTGCAGGATCTGGGAATCGTGAAGGCAGGCCAGGAATTCAGTTCTCTGGATGATGATGAGAAGACGATCACCAAGGACGGTCTGACCGGAACATATGACGCGAAGCTTACCGAGGAGAAAACGCTGGCTCAGCGTCTCAGCGGCTCACAGATCAGCTTTAATTACAATGGGGAAATAAAGTGGATCACATTAGATAAGTATGAAGATACAGATACTATAGATAAAGTTCAGGCTGATCTGCAGAAAAAACTGGATGATGCGTTTGGAAAAAACAGGATTAAGGTAGGGACAACCAAAACTACAAGTACACTTGGAGGAAGCACCACAGGAAGCGCCTCTCTGTCCTTTGAGACAGTGAATAAAAATGGAACAGATAAGTCCTCGACACTATCCATTACTTCTGGTTCAGGTATAGTTGGCAATACCGGCGCGTTCGGTATCGTTGCCGGGGCTTCTAATCGCGTGAATTTATCGGCGAACCTGAAAAATTCGGGACTTGCTACGTCTGGCCAATTTGCAAGTATACCTACAGACGCAGACGGCAATTATAATCTCAAAATCAACGGTGTAAAAGTAGAAGGTATCAACAAGGATACCACGATTAAGGAGATTATTAACAAGATCAATGCCACAGAAGGAATCGGGGTGACCGTTTCCTATCAGGAGATGTCTGACCGCTTTGTTGTAACGGCTACAGGCAAGGGTACAAGCGGAGAGATTAGTTTTGATGATGAGACGGATAATATAGCGAAGTACCTGTTTGGCAACAGAGGCGACATAGATAGCACGGGTGGGGCGAATAATACAGGATCCGCTGCAACCGATGCACCGTCATTTACTTACGAGGAAGGAAAAGACGCGGTCATAAGCGTAAAATATCCAGGTTCAGATGACCCGGTCGAGATTACCCGCGGAAGTAATACATTTACGCTGGATGGATTGAACATAACGCTGAAAGGGGCATTCGGCTATAAGGAGAAGAGTGATGGAAGCGGAGACTTGGAGCTGGATCCTGCGGCAGAAGCCATCACCTTTGACGCAACAGTTAACGCCGACAAGACTGTTGAAGCAGTAAAAAGCATGGTCGATTCCTTCAACGAGATTCTTGAGCTTGTGAATACGCATGTTAAGACCAAGCCGGACCGCGACTACTCGCTGCTGACTGACGAGCAGAAGGAAGAGCTGAGCGAAAGTCAGATTGAAAAGTGGGAAACTAAGGCAAAAGAGGGAATTCTGTTTGCAGATATGGACCTGCGGATGATGGCAGATAATCTCAGAACAGTGATTAATTCTGGAAATACTACGGAATTATCCGCGATGGGAATTACCGTTTCCACCAATTACAGTGATAACGGTAAGCTGGTATTTGACGAGACGAAGTTCAGGACGGCGCTTCAGAATGATCCGGATGCTGTACGGGAAGCATTTACCAGAGCGATCGGTAAGGACGAAAAAGGGAATGTGACGACACAGGGCGGCCTGATGGTTACAATGAAGAATATCATGGACAAATACGGCTCCATGACAGGAGCGACCAAAGGTATACTGGTAGAGCGTGCAGGCTCGATCTATGCGCCCACAAGTGTCCTGTCAAACAGTCTTCAGAAACAGATGGACAAAATTGATGATTATATCGAGCAGTTGCAGAAGAAGCTGGAGACAGAGACAGATCGTTATATCTCTCAGTTTACTTCTCTGGAGACGTTGATTTCTCAGATGAATAACCAAAGCAGTTATCTGAGTTCGATGTTTGCTTAGGAACTGCTCTATAGAATAAAGCAGATAAAAGAAAGTGAGAGCAGGAAGCATGGCAAATGGATATCAATCATATAAGAATCAGTCGGTTATGACTATGACACCGGGAGAGATGCTTCTCCTCCTTTACGATGAGCTGACGAAGAGGCTGGTAAGGGCGGAGCTGGCATTAGGGAAAGAGGATTATACGCTTTTTGATTCATCCGTTCACCGATGTGTCGAGATCGTGCAATATCTCAAGGATACCTTGAATTTTAATTATGAGATCAGCAAAGAACTGAATACGATGTATGACTTTTTCTTATATGAACTGAGTCGTGTGTCTGCCGCGAGAAAAGCAGATGTTATCACAGAGCTCAAGCCGCTTGTCAAGGAACTGAGGGATACTTTTGCGGAGGCCGCAAAGAAAGCGTGATGTGGTGATGGAACAGAATTACGGAGAATTATTGACGGAGATTGCCAAGATCCTTCAGAAAAAGTATGCACATATGTCAGAGATCAGCAGGCTGACGACAGAGATGGCGGAGGAGCTTTCGCGTGATGACAGAGTGAGTGTGCAGATGACCCTCGGTATGCGCGGGGAGGAACTTGAGAAGGTGCGGGAGTGCGATCACAAGCTTCATCTGTTTTTAAGCAGTGTTCCGCCGGAGCTTCGAGAGTGGCTTACAGAAGTGATTGCAGGCAAAGTCGGCAGCTCAGAGAAATATGGGAAGGAAGGTATGCTGATCGTGCGCCTGGCAGGGAATACACGCACTGTCTGGGAGAGGACGATGACGATCGACCGCCATATGAATAAGCGGCTGGCAGGAGCTGACTCTTTTTATACGGACAGATAAGTAATGGGATAAAAGAAGATGCCGATACGGAAAGCGGATAGAGATATCTGCTTTCCATATTTGGCATTTTTGTGTTTCAGCGGTGTTTGGTTAAATACTGACAGGCGGTATGGGTGAATGATGAAAGAAATTGAATTTAAATCTGTGAATAAAATATATAAACCAGACGTTGTGGCACTGGAGGATTTTTCTCTTACCATTGAGGAGGGAGAGTTTGTCTTTGTGACCGGGCGGAGCGGTTCGGGGAAAAGCACATTTTTAAAGCTCTTAAGTGGTCAGATCTTCCCTACTTCCGGGGAGATGTGGGTGCGCGGAAGTGATGTGTCGTCTCTGACGCGGGAGCAGATTCCCTACTACCGGCGGCAATTCGGGATCATGCAGGCGGATCTTGGACTTTTAAAGGAACAGACGGCCAGGCAGAATATTGAGCTTGCTATGCGCGCCACAGAGCAGCCCGTCGGACGGACAAAAAAGCGGACAGAGCAGACGATGCGCGTGGTCGGGATAGCTGACCGGGCGGAACATTACCCCAAAGAGCTGTCCGGAGGCGAGGCGGCGAGAGTGCTGCTTGCGAGGGCGCTGGTCACTGATCCGAAGATCCTGGTTCTGGACGAGCCTACGGCCAATCTGGACCCGTCTGCGGCATGGGATCTGATGTGCCTGATCGATGAGATAAACCGGAAAGGGATCACCGTTCTTGTGGCAAGCCACAACAGAGAGCTGGTAACGATCATGAAAAAACGGGTGATCACATTGGCTGCAGGCGTTATCGTTGCAGATGAAAAAAATGTAATCTACAGCTCCACTGCCGGGGATATTTTTGACGAACGGCGGGTGATCAGAGAGCGTGAGGAACGCAGAAAAAGGCAGAAAAGACGCTGAGAAAGAATGGAAAATGCGCATAAACATGCTTAATATTTGCCAATAGATGACGATATTTATAGTGAAGAATAAAGATTACTGTTCACGGTCTGCGGCTGGCCGCGGAATGAACAGTAACGCATGAAGTCCACGAAATGATCAATATGCAGAGACATATGGTGTGAGGAGGAAGGGCAATGAAGATAGATATCAATAAAAGAATTCAACACTTCGACAGTTTGGCCTATAAATCAAAACTTGCTGCAAAAGATATGGGAACAGGTAAGACCAGCCTGAATCGTGACCGTGTGTTCATTGGTTCGGATGCTTCACAGAGTGACAAGATGATCGCTGGCGAAGCTGCCCATAAGGTGATTCAGGAAGTGCGCAGTTCCACCGCGCAGGATAAGATTGAGAATCTGAAACAGCAGGTGGCGGACGGGACATACCGCCCGGATGCTGAGAAGATCACGGCCCGCATACTGCTTGAGAAGGGAATAGTATAGGATGGATGAATTTAAGAAGATTATTGAACAGCTGATCAGTGTATTTCAGCAGCTAACGAAGATTGAGCATGTGAAGCTTGACGCAGCCGCCGGAAAGCATGTGGGGACGGTGGAGGATTGTGTTACACAGCAGCAGGCCTTGCTGCTAAGGCTCAGGGGACTGGAGCAGTCGCGTGAGAGGGAGCAGAAAAAAGCCGGATATGAAGGATTGCAGTTCAGGGAGATTCTTGAGAGATGCCCGGACAGCGAACGTGAAGGATTATTTCAGTTATTTGACAGTCTCAGCAGAGAGATACAGATGTTCCGGGAAGTGAATGCTGATTCGAACGAGATTCTTAAGACGAATCTTCATATGATCGATAAGGCGCTGCGCACAAAGACAGGAAAGACATACAACAGTAACGGGAAAGATGAAACCAATGTACGGCATATGACGAGCCGGAGAGTATAGACAGGAGGGATTTCTTATGGTACGTTCTACATTTGCAGGATTCAATATGGCGACGCTTGCGCTCAGCGCCAGCCAGAGAGCCATAGACGTGACAGGTCAGAACCTGTCCAATATCAATACACAGGGGTATACGAGGCAGCGTCTGGATCAGATCAGTCTTGATCCGGTAGGTCCCAGTTTTACCAATTCAAGCTTTAGTTCTAAGGTGGGTCAGGGTGTTATGATGACCGGCGTCAGCCAGATCAGAGACCCATTTCTTGATATTCAGTACCGCAGCCAGCTCCCGAAGGTGGGGACTGCCGATGCGATGGACGCTGTTCTTGCCCAGATCGGGCAGATATTTGACGAGACGGATAAGGATGCTGTATCTGCTCAGTTTAAGTCGATTATTTCACAGCTTCAGAACCTCTCAAAGGGCGATAACACAGGAACTGTTCCGGCAGATACTGTCGTACGTTCTGCATGTGAGGTTCTTCTGAATACGATCCGTCAGAATGGAATTGAGATTCAGGGAGTTTATGACACTTTAAAGACGAAGCTGAATGATAATGTAATCCCGGAGATTAATAAAACAATACAAGACATTGTAGATAAGAATATCGCGATCAAGCAGGCGCAGGTGCTTGGCAGTCCGGCGCTGGAGCTTATGGATTCAAGGAATGAGCTGATCGATTCCCTGGCTACGTATTTCCCGATTGAGGCAACGTATGAAAAGCAGGATCTGGGCGGGGGAATCGTTGTTGACGTGCTCAATATCGATGTCAGGCTGGCCGACGGAACAAAGGTCAGACTGGTTGAAGATAACAGAGGCGGCGAAGTTAACCTGTCAAAGTATCAGGAAGATGGCAACGGCCATAAAGCCGGTGATATCGTAGAGCCGATTGAGCTGTACTTTAAGACGGCGGAAGAGAATCCCAAGACTTACGGCGGCGGTATGGAGGCTCTGAAAAAGGAGCTGCCGAATGAGATCAACAGTTATCTTGATGATATCGCTGAATTGAATGAATCTATCCTGAAAGCGCAGGATAGGATTGCACAGTTACAGACGAAGATTACAGACGATTCTAGTGCTACAGCGAAGACTTATGAGGACAGAATTAATAGCTATTTAGATACAATAGAGGCTATGAATACGGCTGTCAACACTGCGAACACAAAGATAGACACGTTGAATACAGATATTACTACGCTGAACACAGCGATTGACACTTTGAGAACGCAGATTAAGGCCGAGACTGATGCGCAGAAGAAGGCGGAGCTTAATGCACAGCTCACTGCGGCGAAGAAGAATCTGCAAAGTAAGCAGACGGAGCTTAACGCAGCTCAAAACGAGCGCACGGCAGCTCAGAATACGCGTTATCAGAATTTTAGCAAGATTGAGAAGTATTTGCCGGGTGTAAGCTATCAGATGTCTGCTGCTGACCCGAATTTCATGGAAGTGAACTTGAATTCGACGGATGCGGCTGGAAATGCAGTGTCAACACCATTGATTGCAGCAAATGGAAAGACTCATGTTAAAGTCAGCAATGTATTAACGAATCAGGATGCGGATGTTCAATTTACGGCGGGTGGAGTTACTGCACCTGCAAGTAAGACGGTCAATAGTGCGGTCAATAATGCGATATCGGATACGAAAAAGCAGATTACAGAGATTGAAGCGAAGATTAAGCAGTATGAGAAAGACCGTGTTGAGAAGGTCGATGAGCTTCGGGGATATTTCCCGGATAATACGCTTAATGCGACGTTGGGTCCTGACAATGTGATGACGGTAACGCTTGTTACGGGTACAGCGGCATCTCCAAATGATCCGGTTCTTGTATCCAGAGATGCTAATGGTAGTGTGAAGGGCAGCGTCAGTGTCAACACAACATTGGATCCGGCAACTTTAGATGTTACAGGAGCTAATCAGACAACGGCTGCGAATGTCACTGTAGCGAAATCCGTATTAGACAGAATCACAGTTTCCATTAACGACAATCTTTCAGAGGGCGTGCTCAAGGGCGATCTGGATATGCTGAATAAGGCAGAAGTTTTTGATGTAGATCTCGCGACCGGAGCCGGAGCCAGTGACACAAAGGGTATCCAGTACTACCAGAAGATGCTTGATACATTTGTCAATGAATTTGCATCGACGATGAATATCCTGAACATGACGGAAGAAGTACCGTTAGTCGATAAAGACGGCAAGCCGGTCATGGAAACCGTGAACGGCAAAGAGCAGCAAAAAACAGAGAAGGTAATCAAGCCGGGTAATGCGCTTTTTACATCGACCGACACATCGCCGGAGATGGCTCCTTTGTATATAGATCAGGACGGCAACTGGACAACAGAGGCTACATATACAGATGCGGACGGCAATGAACAGGATAATAAGAAGGCGATGGTGCCTGAGATGGATGGAAACGGAAACGTCTTGCTGAATGACGACGGCACTGTAAAATATACAAGCCAACAGGCCGAGATTCCAGTCAACTTTACCGCAACGACCATCAAAGTTTCCGACGGATGGATGAAGGGCGAAGTCAGGATCAATACAGCCAAAGCGCCATTAGAAGGAGGCAACTCAACAGATAACTGGAATGTAAACAAGATGATTGAGGCATTATCTACACAGACGCATTCCTTTGTTGACCCGAAGAGCGGGGAAGTCTTCAAAGGAACGCTTGATGAGTGTTATGTAAGCATTCAGGATACACAAGCGATTGAACGACAGGCGACATCACGGATACTTGAGACACGTACGACAGTATTGAATCAGATTGCGGATGATAAAGATTCTGTATCTGGTGTATGGATGGATGAGGAAGTAATGAGTTTGATGAAATATTCACAGTCGTATAAAGCAGCGTCACGTCTGATGACAGTCATGGATGAGATCCTTGAGCGGTTGATCACACAGACCGGTGTCTGCGGCAGATAATAAGGAGGCGGTATTATGGGAATGCGTATTACTACGAATATGATTAGAAGGAACTATACCAATAATCTGATGGATAACATCGGCGGCTTGGAAAGAGCAAGGCAGCAGGTAGAGACGGGCAGGCGTTTCCAGTGGTCCTATGAAGATCCGGCGGCGGCAGCGAAGGGGATGATCTTAGAGCGCAGGCATGCAAGAAATGAGGATTATATTGATACAGTAAAAAATACACAGAAATGGATTGACAGCCAGTCTGATATTTTGAATGAGTTAAGCGGATATGCGAACCAGATTGATGAGAGTGAATTTATGTCTGCGTTGAATGATCCGACAGGTACTGAGGGAAGAACCGCGTATGCGCAGAATTTAAGAGCGCTGCAGGAAAGTCTTGTGCACGCATTAAATACGCAGTACGGCGATACTTTCATTATGGCAGGTACGGACGGAAGGAATGTTCCATTCGACCTGGATGGCGGTAAGCTTACCTATCAGGGGATAGATGTTAATGACGCAGAAGCGATGAAGAAGCTGACAGGACAGACCCAGTATGTGGATATCGGATTTGGTATGACATTTTATCCTGACGGACATCCGAATGCTGGTGAGATCGTTCCATCCAGCGCGTTTGACATGGCGTTCCCGGGGATTCTGGCAGTAGGATACGGGACGACCAACGTAAAAGTGTATGATTCGCCAGTAGCTGATGTTGCTGGTAAGCAAGATGCAAATGGGAATGAAATTGGAGACGGAGTAATTGACGATAAGGATAGTGCAAGTAAGTATATGCCGTTAAGCAACAATATCATCGTTCTGGCAGGTCAGATGGCGGATGTGCTTGAAAAAGAGCCGCTTGACCGCGAGCTGTGCGAAGCGATGTGGAATCAGTTCAAGTCCGGGCGTGAAGAACTGCAGAATCAGTTCGCAAGAGTAGGAACGAAAGCCCAGCTTCTTGAGAATACTTTAACCAGACTTGATCAGGAGTCCCAGAATATCAAGGAGCAGTATCAGGATGCGATCGGCATCGCCCCGGCGCTTGCGATTACGAACGAGACGTATGCGAAGTATTCATACGACGCGGCGCTTAAGATTGGAACGAGTCTGCTGGGGAATTCGTTGCTTGACTTTATGGATTAGACATAAATGTGAGGAAAATGGGAGAAAGGAGAGAGCGATATGGAACAGTTGCTGGAGATTAAGACAATACCGATCAAGTATGAACTCAAGGTTCAGAATGCATCACTGGAATATCAGAACAGCACTGCCGAAGTGGAAATCAGCAGGAATAAAGGCGGCATGAAGATCAAGAGCCGTCCGATCAAGCTCCACATCGACACATATGAGGCGAGGAATTCTGTCGTACCGACCACAAAGACGATGATTAGCCAGAAAGCTCAGGCGGGAAAGAATGTGGCGTACAATGCGACAGCGAATTATGTAAAGGAGGGGCAGCTCTTGTTGAATGCAAAAGTGGGCCAGGGAGCTGAAGTGCTGAATCAGATATTTGCTCAGCGGACAGCAGAACCGACCGGAGATTTTACCTTAGATTTCCTTCCGAAAGCGGGTCCGAATATCGAGTGGGAGCAGCCGGAGTTTCATATTGAATATCAGATGGATAAGCTGAACTTTGATACAAAGGTTCAGAAAGGTGATATTGAATTTATACCAGGCGATATTGAACTGTCGATCCTGCAGTATCCAGGCATCGAGATCAAATACGTAGGGGGGCCGCTTTATGTACCGCCGAGTGCAGCGGCTATGTTTGAGGGGCATCAGATAGATGTCGAGGCTTAGGAGCACGGATATGGAGAACGAGAATACAAAACAGAATATCAGTGAAGAAAGCCAGTATATTGAATTTAAAGAAGGAATTTTTGGTTTCGAGGAAGAGAAGAAATTTCTTCCTGTTATGCTTGAAGACGGAAGCGATGCCGTTCTTTACCTGCAGAGCGTTGCAAATCGTGATCTCTCTTTCATCGTTATGAATCCTTTTATGCTGAAAGAAGATTATAATCCCGTACTTAGCAAAGAGGATTATAACATGCTCGGGACGTCTGACGAGAAGGATCTGTCTTATTATGTTTTTTGTGTAATTGCTAATGCTGCTGAGGAAAGCACAGTGAATCTCAAGTGCCCGATTGTGGTAAATCATGTTACCCGGCAGGCAAGACAGGTTATCCTGAACTCCGAAGAATACGGATTCCGTCATCTGCTGAAGGAATTCGAGAAAGAGGAGGCATGATGTTATGCTGATTCTGAGAAGGAAAACAGGCGAATCACTGATTTTGAATGAGAATATTAAGATAACGGTTTTGGAGAGCGGAAGCGATGGTGTCCGTCTCGCTATTGATGCACCGAAGCAGGTTCAGATCTTGAGGGAAGAGCTTGTCGAGGCCACGAAAGCGAATCAGGAAGCAGTCGCGGCAGTGGATAAAGAAAAGCTTGAGAAGCTGAAAGGGATGCTCAAGGCCAAAAAAGATGTGTAGATAGTGATGAGAGGAGATAGCAAGGGTATCTCCTCTCATTTTTCGCCAGGAATATTCGCTGAAGCAAGAACCTCCCGCCCAATATACAGCTTCCGGCAGCAATCCGGCTGCTCGCTCCATTTCACAAGCGAGATTTTATCATTACATATTTCCAGAGCAGTTATGCAGTACGGATGGACGCAGCTCCCACAGTTAAAATAGCAGGAAGCGCCATGTTCGGGAAAGCTGGGGCGGTGCGTATGTCCCGCCACCAACATCTGGGAATGTTTTGCGGACCATGCAGAAAGGCGCTGCTCGACAGCGTTCTTTTTCGTGTTGTTCTTTGCGGCGCTGGTAGGATCCTTGAGGGCAAAAAGCTCCAGCGGACGCCAGATATAGCGGACAAGAAAGCGGCTGAATCTCCACAGAGTATCATTGAGCAGATCGCCCTGATGCCCGTGTACGAGGAAGATGCTTTGCCCGCTGATCCGGTTTTTTAAGATCAGGCTTTCATGAACGCATAGTCCGGGCATAAGGGGAAGATAGCAGCACTGGCTCTCACAGTAATATTTATCGCAGCAGCGCAGGAGTTTCTGCTTCTTTTTAACGAGATCATGATTGCCGTAAAGCATATATAACCGCTGTTCACGGTAAAAGTAAGACAGCAGCTCAAAGATATCAGAGTGGGTAGACACGATCTCTGCCATGTCGCGGTTCTCCCACAGTTCGTCTCCGTCCCCGAGTTCGATATAGGTGTAATCCTTCTGGTAATAATAGGCGAGGGCAGCAGCGTAGATACTCCGGTTTTTCAGAAAATTATCACCCCAGTTCCCCACGCCCCTGTGACAGTCGCTCATAATAACAAAACGGGACAGGCAGTCACAGGGAATGATAGGGGAGGTCTGAAATAATTTATTCAAACGGCTTTCTGTGGACATGAGAGGACTCCTTTGTTCGATGATATCTGTGATAACGCTTCCGGACATTGGCAAAACGCAGGGCCAGGCTGAAGAGCGCAGGACTTAATGCGGCCAGAAATTCCAGCCGGTCAAGGGTACTGGAATAGCCGCCGGTAAGATGCCGGTACAAAAAGCAGCAGAGGCGGTTCAGGCACAGACGGAGCCTTGCCGCGGCAGAGCTCTGGGAAAATGGCTGTCTTGTTCTTGGCAGTGCAAAAGTGACGGCGACAGTGCGCAGGTATCTGCTGATGTTGGAAGGCGTGTATCCTGCCTGCTTCAGTCCCTCGATATAAGCGTTGCACATCTCATAGTCCGGAAAGCCGATACTGACGTCCGCCGTCAGCGTATAGGGCGGGCAGTAGCGGCCCAGAAAGAAGGCGGTCAGCCACCAGTGCTTCTTCTCGCGGGTCACCATAAGCTCCTCTTCGTGAAAGAGATTGATCTTTATGGGAAACAGTTCTGAGTCATCAACGCTTTCGTAATGCCGGTTCTGGGCCGCCTCCAAAGGAGTATCGCTGTAATCAGAGGAATAGATCCCGACCTCGGCGCCTGCGGACATACCATACTGCCCTTTCCAGAATTCGATAAGCCAGTGCCTGCCGTTATAATCAAAATAAATCGGTTCACAGTGAAAGATCATGCCGAGAGCGGCGGCGGAGCTGTCATATAATCTGTGGTACCCATATTCCCGCTGCCAGCAGTGGAGAAGGGAGTAAAAGCAATCCGCGGCAGAGTCATACTGAAAGCCGAAGGGAAAAAGCAGGCTGTTGAGCCGTTCCAACTTTTCCTGATCAGGCGTGCTTTGCACCTTTAGCCGGACATATTTCAGATGGGCGCTTACTGCCCAGAAAAGCAGCAGCAAAATGAGCAAAAACAACAGGATAAATATATTATATGCAGGCATAAAAACCTCCCTGAATCTGTAATAAAAAGTCATATTCCAGTCTATTCAGGGAGTGGGGAGAATGTGTGTTTAATTTGGAAAAATATTGTTGTAAATATCAATCAGGTGAAGTATGATAATTTCACAGATGTTCCAGGATCACCGCATATGCCTTCTTCAGCTCTTCATAAGAAGTCCGGCAATTCGCAGGACTTGTGGAGGGCAGGAGTGCCGCTTCGATGCCGGTCTTCGGGAAACAGTGCTTCTGGTAAAGCTGGTACGCTTTTGTGCCCGTGGCGAAGACCGCGCAGATGTCTGCGCAGGAGAGGATGATGCCCATATCATTGGCTTTCGGGTTACGGATGCTGCTGTCGTCGGCGCCGCGGATATCGCAGCCTGCGAGGACGTCCCAGACGGCGATCCGGTGAGAGAGCAGGAGGGCGGTCTTATCTTCCTTGGTCACAGGAAGGGGTTCACCGCATAGGTCAGAGATGACTTTCCAGAAGCGGTTCCTCGGATGGCCGTAATAAAAACCATTTTCCCGCGATTTTGGAGAAGGCATCGTGCCAAGCATCAGGATGCGGGAATGACTGTCGAAGACAGGCGCAAAATTGTGGGTAATATATTCAGATTCCATGGTTATCGCGCTCCAATCATTGTTACATAAAATCATTATATCACAAAAGGAAAAATTATGGCAAAGACAATCTATGTAAATCAGATCCCAATCACCGTTGAACACCGGAGAGTCAAAAATATTAACCTCTACATCAAGCCGCCCGAAGGCTCGGTGCTGATCACAGCGCCCAGAAGTATTTCCATGAAGAGGATCATAAAGTTTGCAGAGGAGAAGGCAGAGTGGATTGCCAGGAAGAGAAAAGAGGTGCAGGAAAGAAGCCTACAGAGAGAGCTAAAGCCGCCAGAGCCAAAGATCACGGAAGAGCAGATCACGCATCTGGAGGAGAAGCTTAAGGAATATATCTGCAAATGGGAGCCGCGTATGGGAGTGCACGCCGCACAATGGACATTCCGCAAGATGAAGACGAGGTGGGGGAGCTGCACTGTGGATACGGCGAAGATCCGGATCAATACGAGACTTGCCGTCTATCCCGATGAATGCCTGGAATATATCGTGGTGCATGAGCTGTGCCACCTGATTGAGCCAAGCCACAACAAGAGGTTTCACGCCTGCATGGACAAGTTCCTGCCTGACTGGAGGCAGCGGAAGGAACGGCTGAGATCGTAGTCCCGTGGCCAGTTAATCCAGGACAGTAAAAGAGCATATAACATAAAAGGACCCGCGGATAATCCGCCGGTCTTTTTATCTATCTAGAGTTTGGATTTAGGAATACAAACATTTCGGGGTTTTTGATTTCTTATTTGTATTCCATGAATAATATAACATTTACAGAAAAATTTGAATATGGTTCAGCATTCCACAAATGCAAAAAAAAATTGTGCTCCGAGCACAATTTGTGTTATACTAATAGCAGGAGAAAACTATCTTTAGATCCGAAGTCCCTTTACCGGGCAGATAGGAGAACTGCTGGCCGGAACGAACGGTGACAATAAAAGGACAGGGGGGAGAGGAGATGGCGGTAGAGTTAAAGAATCTTTATGCAGATGTCCAGTCAGAATATGATCTGGAGCTGCTTACCACGAGCTGCTTCGGGAAAAAGATCGGGTGGGTGCACATGGTAGAGGAGAAGGAATTCGCGCCCCTTCTCCACGGGGATGAGTTGGTTTTTAATTCGGGGCTTAACTATACTTCTGAGGAGTGGGTCAAGGGCTTTATCGATTCATTGATCAAGGTGCATGCCGGGGGGCTGATCATCTCGTCCCACAAGGGGAAGACGCCCTCGAAGGAGACGGTAGAATACTGCAACAGGAAGCACTTCCCGCTTTTTTGCGCGTCATGGAACACGCCGTATATTGATGTCATGCGCAAGTTTTCAGAGATCCTTCTTAAGAATGAACAGCGGGAGACGAATCTGATAACAGCGCTGAAGAACGCGATCTACTACCCGGAGGAGGAAGGGTTGTATCTTAAGCATTTTGAGCACAACGGATTTTTCCGGGACATGTCGTACACGATCATCATCCTGAGCTGCTATACTTATGATACGGAGAGCGGCAATGAGCGCTTAAGGCAGATTGAGAATACGCTGCGGTATGTGCTGCGCAAGTCGATCATCTATGAGGAAAAGGGGAGGCTTATCATATTGGCGGCGGGGTATCTGATCAGCAGGCTTCAGAAAGAGTTCGGGAAGATATGCAGGGAGGATGTGAATATCTATGCAGGGGTCGGCACGACGGTAAAGCGCGTCCTCGACATCCATCATTCCTACGAAAATGCATACACAGCGTACCGCCTGACCAAGACGACGATACCGAAGAACCTGCTGTACTACGATGAGCTTGGGATATACAAGATTCTGGCGGATGTGAAGGAGCCGTCGATCTATCCGGCATTTGTGGAGGAGACATTGGGGCCGCTTATGGCGTATGACGAAAAGAAGAATACCGAATACCTGAAGATACTCCGGGCATTTTTTGAAAATGACTGCTGCGTCCTCCAGACGGCCAGGGCCTTGTATTGCCACAAAAATACGCTGAATTATAAGATGAATGCCATAAAGGAGATACTGGATTATGATATTATGAGCAATGAGAACCGGGTGCGGATCATGATGTCATTCTATATCCTTAACCTTGGTGCGGATTATTTTTAGGAGATCTCATTTGTGATTTTCGATAAAATAAAAGATTCCGGAAACATCAGTCTCCGAAATCTTTGAGAGGCGCCAACCAGATTTGAACTGGTGGTGAAGGTGTTGCAGACCTCTGCCTTACCACTTGGCTATGGCGCCCTGCTTCAAGCAAAAACAATTATATCAAAAACTTGAAGGTTAGTCAATAACAAAATAATAAAAGTTTCAGAGTTTATAAATGCGCAATTAAAAAATATAAATTAATTGAGGCGGTTGCTTACATACGGCAATACGTGATAATATATGAAGGGATACAGCCGGCCGCGCATATGCGGGCGGCAGGAGGGAGTATATGGACAGACTGACAGAGTTGATAATAAATGATATGAGGCCGGCGCTTGGCGTGACAGAGCCGGGAGCAATCGCATTTGCGGTGGCGGCGGCCAGAGAGCGCGCCGGCGGAGAGGTCGTGAAGGTAAAGGTAGCGCTGAATTCAGGGATGTATAAGAATGCCTTTACCTGCGGAATTCCCAATTCCGGGCATTTTGGCAATCTGTACGCGGCGGCGCTGGGAGCGGTTGCGGCCAGAGCCGGGCTCGGCCTTGAATCTCTGGCGTACATTACCGAAGAGGATAATGAGAGAGCGGCAGAAATGGTCGAAGAAGGCAAGGTGGAAGTGGTGATGGACCATGTGGGTTCGCGGATCAGTATTGATGCGCAGGTCGTGACGGATACCGACACCGTGACCGTCCAAATCCGCGGAAGCCATACGGGGATAGTGAGTATTAAAAAAAACGGGGTGACAGTATTCGCGGAAGAGGCGGCAGGAGGAGACGGAGACGGGGATACACCGGGAGATGTGCCGGTGATTCACCAGTATACCGTCCATCAGCTTCTGGAATACGTATCCGGTGTGCCGGAGAAGGAGATAAGCTTTATCAGAGAAGCATTTTCCATGAACATGGAGCTTTTGGAGGAGGGGATACACGCTGACCGGGCCGTGATCACGAAGCAGCTTTTGCGGGAGAACCATGGTCAGATCATCTCGGATGACGCCCTTCCTACGGCGCAGCTTCTGTGCAACGGCGCGATCGAGGCGAGGGTGCTTGGGCTTAACCGCCCGGCTATGAGCATCACCGGGAGCGGTGCCCACGGGATCATCGCGACGATGCCGCTGTTTGCCTGGTTTCAGGTGCATTACGGGCAGGTGGGGGATGTACTGCTGCTGCGGGCGGCAGCGCTCAGTTACCTGATCACGATGTATATCAAAGAATATTCCGGGAAGCTTTCCGCATTCTGCGGCTGCGGGATCGCGGCAGGGTGCGGGATGGCGTGCGGGCTTGCATTTTTGAGAGGAGCGACGGAGGAGCAGGTCGGGATGGTGATCCGCAACATGGCAAGCGGCCTGACGGGAATGATCTGCGACGGCGGCAATCACGGGTGTGCCATGAAAGGAATCGTGGCCGTGGACGCAGCGTACCGGGCCGTAGAGCTTGCGATGCAGGGCATCAGTATCGGACAGATGCACGGGATCAACGGAAGGACTCCGGAGGATACGATGAGATATATGGGGATGATCGCTTCTCCGGGGATGGTCCGGACAGAAGAGACAATTGTTAATATTATGGAACAGAAGTAAGAAATGGAGTGAATAATAATGGGAAAGAAAATAGAGAAGAAGAGCCATCTGGTTTCGAATATTGTCCTGACGATATCGCTGGCTGTATTTGTCGTGGCGGCATTCCAGTTATTCCGGATAGGTAAGGGCTATCAGGACGGAAGGAAGGACTATAAGGATATTCAGGAGCTTGCTGTGGAGGAAACGAAAGATAAGAAGAGCGGCGAGGACAAATTTATCGTGGATTTCGAGAAGCTTGCCGAGAAGAATCCGGACGTCATCGGGTGGATCCGCTTTGATCCGCAGCCGGATGTCATCAATTATCCCATCGTGCAGGGGACGGACAATGAGGAATATCTCCACAAGACATTTACGAAGAATGAGAACGGGCTGGGGGCGATCTTCCTCAACGTGGACAACAGCAGTGATTTTAAGGATAAGCATTCCATCATATTCGGGCACCGTATGAAGGACGGGTCCATGTTCCGGCATCTGCAGGATTATGAGAAGAAGAGCTTCTGGAAAAAGAATCCCCATTTTTATATCTACACGCCCAACGGGCGCGTGATCACCTACCGAATCTACGCGGCAGGGGAGGTGCTTGACAAGTCGGATACGTATAAGACTGACTTTACGGACGGGAAGGCGTACGAGGCGTTTATCGACCAGACAAGAAAGGACGCCCTTTACGAGACAGGAGTGAAGGTCCGTACGGCGGATAAGGTCGTCACCCTGTCCACCTGTACGCAATCCAGTGATAACCACCGTTTTGTGGTCCACGGGGTGAAGGAGAAAGAGGAAACGATTGAAGAATAAAGGGGGAGGTGACGGGATGCCGGCATATACATACGAGGTCGGAGATATCGTAACGCTGAAAAAGCAGCATCCGTGCGGCAGTAAAGAGTGGGAGATCCTGCGTGTGGGAGCGGATTTCCGACTGAAATGCTTAGGCTGCGGACACCAGATCATGATCGCCCGCAGGCTGGTGGAAAAAAATACGAGAGATTTGCGGAAAAAAGCTTGAAACAGGCATTGGAGTATGTTAACATATCTAATTGTGATACATTGAATCCAAGCCGTATGGAATGGTGGATACGGTGCGGATATCCTTGCTTCCGCGGATAAAAGCGGAGGCCAAAAGACCAGAAGGAGGTGCTAAGACGACATGAACAAATATGAATTAGCTGTTGTTGTCAGTGCAAAAATCGAAGATGACGAGAGAGCACAGGTGATCGAAAAGGTAAAAGCTTTAGTAGAACGTTTCGGCGGCCAGATCTCAGATGTCGATGAATGGGGTAAGAAGAGATTAGCTTACGAGATTCAGAAGATGAAAGAAGGATACTACTATTTCATCCACTTCGAGTCTGATGCAGAGGCTCCAGGCGAGATCGAGCAGAGAATTCGCATTATGGACAACGTGATCAGATATTTATGCGTTAGACAGGAAGCATAAGCAGGAAGCAGAGGTAGATTATGAATAAAGTAATTTTGATGGGACGCTTAACAAGGGACCCGGAAGTGAGATATTCACAGGGGGACAATTCGATGGCGATCGCAAGGTATACGCTGGCGGTTGACCGCAGGTTCAGACGGAATAATGACGGGGAGCAGACCGCCGATTTCATCGGATGTGTGGCTTTTGGCAGGAGCGCTGAATTCGCGGAGAGATATTTCCGTCAGGGACTTAAGGTCGTTGTGACCGGCCGTATCCAGACGGGAAGCTACACGAACAAGGACGGCCAGAAGGTGTATACGACAGATGTTGTAGTCGAGGATCAGGAATTCGCAGAGAGCAAGGCAGCAAGCGATGCCAATGCAGGAGGATTCCGCCAGTCAGCGCCCACACCGGCACCGGCACCGGTATCCGATGCAGGTGACGGCTTCATGAATATTCCCGACGGAATAGATGAAGAATTACCGTTTAATTGACCTGAACACTTAGCGAGTGCAAGCCAAAGGCGCAGCAGGAGGTTAGTGTGAAGGTCGTTCTGCCGATCGAAGAGAGACAGAACATCAATATGAATAGGAGGTTGAGCAAAGATGGCTTACGACAAATCAAACCGTCCGGAAGGCGGCTTCAAGAGAAGAGGCGGCGGACGCAGAAGAAAAAAAGTTTGCGTATTCTGCGGCAAAGAGAATAACGAGATTGATTATAAAGATGTAGCAAAGTTAAGAAAATATATCTCTGAGAGAGGCAAGATCCTTCCGAGAAGGATCACCGGCAACTGTGCAAAGCATCAGAGAGCGCTTACCGTAGCGATCAAGAGAGCGCGTCACATCGCATTGATGCCTTACGTTCAGGATTAATTGCGTAGCTGAGAGGGCTTTTTCGGGGCCAGGGAGTATTCCTGCCCCGGGGAAGCCTTTTTTTGTCTGCTAACATTTTTAAATATTTGACATATAATAATATAGATACCAGCGCAAGGAGTGTATGTACATGGATCAGAGACTGCCTTTCTATATGGTGTACCAGATGCCGGTGTACGGTGATGACGACAGGATGTTCAGGCGGGATTACGCTTATATGAAAAGCGCTTATCCGGATACGGCAAAACGCCTGCTTCCATTTATAGAGGAGGAGTGCGACCGATTAGCCTATGACGGAAGCATGATGTTCGACGAGTATCCGGATAAACTGCAGCTTCGGCTGATGTGCCGGAGAATCTACGATAAGGCCGAAAAGGATGAAGAGAATCCGGGAGGATGGCTTATGGACCTTATTCAGGTGCTGGCGTTTCAGGAACTGTGCCAGAGACGCTGTGAGCACAGAAGCTATCGGAAAAAATTATATTAATCCGTATGCGGACCGAAGGCTCCCGGAACAAAGGCTGCGCAGCCGAAGGCAATTTTAAATGGATTTTGCATGCCGCCAGTTATGGAACAGGCATCGATGCCGAACGTATGTGCGCAGCCTTTCGCAGATTTATGGTAGACGGATAGAAAAAGATATGTTAAAATGTCCATTGAGCTATAAATTAGGGGAGTCAGACAATGGGGAATATCATTTTTATCGGAATGCCTGCCGTGGGGAAGAGCACGATAGGTGTCGTGGCAGCAAAGCATCTGGGATATCATTTTATTGATACAGATTTGCTGATTCAGGAAAAAGAAAAAAAACTCTTGAGGGAGATTATCACCCAGGAAGGATTAGACGGATTTTTAAAAATTGAAGACCGCATCAACGCAGAGGTTCAGGCGGAGCGCACAGTGATCGCTCCGGGTGGAAGTGTTGTGTATTGTGAAAATGCGATGAAACATTACAAAGAGATTGGAACCGTCGTATATTTGAAAGCTTCTTATGAAACAATAAGTAAGAGATTAGGTAATGCAGAGAGACGCGGCGTGGTGCTTAAGGAGAACCAGACGCTTGAGGATCTCTATAATGAGCGCACGGCTCTTTTTGAAAAGTATGCAGATGTTACCATATGCGAGGACGGGTTGGATCTTGAGGAGACCTTTGAGCTTGTGTTCACCACTCTTCAGAATGGTAAATATGTTACGGATTAGTTACACAATTGTAAAAAAGATTTTACAAATACAGATTTTGTGATATAATAAGCAAGTATGAATATAGTAATTTACATATCTTACAAAGTAAGATGAGATGGTTTGATATAGAATAAGTTTGTGTCGAGGTGCATGTATGGAGCAGTATATTATAAAAGGCGGACACCCGTTGGTAGGAGAAGTTGAGATTGGCGGAGCGAAGAATGCGGCTCTTGCGATATTAGCAGCAGGTATTATGACAGACGATACAGTGCGTATTGATAATCTTCCGGATGTGAATGACATTAACGTCCTTCTGGACGCGATTGCGGGGATCGGTGCGAGCGTGCACCGGGTTGACCGCCATACGGTAGCGATAAGCGGAAAAGGGATCAGGGATTTCAGCATAGAGTATGATTATATCAAGAAGATCCGTGCGTCATATTATCTTCTTGGGGCGCTGCTTGGAAAGTATAAGCATGCGGAGGTAGCGCTTCCAGGCGGATGCAATATCGGAAGCCGACCCATTGACCAGCATCTGAAGGGATTCCGTGCCCTCGGTGCGGACGTGGATATCGAGCACGGTAAGATCATGGCAGAGGCAGAGCGCCTTGCCGGAAAGCACATTTATTTTGACGTGGTGAGCGTCGGCGCTACCATCAATGTGATGATGGCGGCTACGATGGCAGAGGGACTGACCATTATGGAGAATGTGGCGAAGGAACCCCACGTCGTTGATGTGGCTAATTTCCTCAACAGCATGGGAGCGAACATCAGGGGCGCAGGTACGGATGTGATCAAGATCCGCGGGGTGAGGAGCCTTCACGGGACTGAGTATTCCGTGATTCCTGACCAGATCGAGGCGGGGACATTTATGTTCGCGGCAGCGGCTACCAGAGGGGACGTGACGGTTTTAAATGTCATCCCAAAGCATCTGGAGGCTACCATCGCGAAGCTTGCTGAGATCGGATGTGAGGTTGAAGAGTTCGACGACGCGGTGCGCGTGGTATCCAAGGGAGGGCTTCGCAGCACGCATGTAAAGACGCTTCCCTATCCGGGTTTCCCGACAGATATGCAGCCGCAGATCGGCGTGACGTTAGCTCTGTGCAAAGGGACAAGTACGATTACGGAAAGTATTTTCGAGAACCGGTTTAAATATTTGGATGAGCTTGCAAGGATGGGCGGCAGTGTGAAGATTGAAGGAAATTCTGCAACGATCGAGGGCGTGAAGGAGTTTTCGGGCGCCAGAGTGAGCGCGCCGGACCTTCGGGCAGGAGCGGCGCTTTGCATCGCGGGCCTCGCGGCGGAAGGGATTACGATCGTCGATGATATCGTCTATATCCAGAGAGGCTACGAGAGATTCGACGAGAAGCTTCGGAACATCGGCGCGGTGATGGAGAAGGTTGAGACAGAGAGACAGATCCAGAAATTTAAGCTTAAAGTAAGCTAATCTTTAAATTATGATGAGAATCCTGTATAATGTTATCTGTGAAAGGAGCGGATAACGATGTACAGGATTTTTATTGTTGAGGATGATATGACCATAGCCAGGACGCTTTCTGAGCATCTGAGGAAATGGGACTATGAGGCGGAGTATGCGAAGGACTTCAAAAATGTGACGGAGAGATTCATCGAATTTGACCCTCAGCTTGTGATTCTTGACATTATGCTGCCATTATTCAACGGTTTTCACTGGTGTCAGGAGATCCGCAAGATCTCCAAGGTGCCTATCGTCTTCCTGTCGTCTGCCAGTGACAATATGAATATCGTAATGGCGATGAACATGGGCGGCGATGATTTTATCGAGAAGCCCTTTGACTTAAATGTGGTGACGGCGAAGGTGCAGGCGGTCTTAAGGCGCGCGTACGCGTTTCAGGGCGCAGTGGAGGTCATCGAGTGCAGGGGGATAGTCCTAAAGCTCAACGATGCCACGGTGAATGTCAAGGGCCAGGAAAAGGAGCTTACGAAAAATGAATTCCGGATCCTGAGGCTTCTGATGGAAAAAGCAGGGCGGATCGTCCCGCGGGACGAGATCATAGAAAATCTGTGGGAGAGCGATGAGTTTATCGACGACAACACGCTGACCGTGAATGTTACCAGACTCAGAAAAAAGCTTGAATCACTGGGAGTATCCGATCTGATCCGGACGAAGAAAGGGATAGGGTATATTATAGAATGAGTGCAGGAGTGAATGCGGGAATAAAAAGGGCGGCGGATCAGCGGGCAGACGGGGCGGTGAACCATGCCGTAACCGGGACGGTAAAGGTTCTTATCCGTTATCTGAGGGAGCGCCTTGCAGAGATTATCATGTATGTCGGATTCCTGTCTACCTATCCGGGAATCCTGTATCTTTATAATGTCCGTACAGACGCGGTAAAATATGCGTCCCTGCTGGCTTTTGTCTGGTTTGTTTTCTGGGAAGCGGCAGGCTTTATGAAAGATAGACAGCGGCATGAAGAATTGCTTGAGATCGAGAGGAAGGCATCGGCAGAGCTTTATGGGATGCCGAAAGCTGTCTCGCTGATCGAGGAGGATTACCAGAGGATACTGGAGAAAGTATATCATGATAAGGTGGAGATGGAATCCTCACACAGGGAATTCCGGCGCGAGACGGCTGATTATTACGGCATGTGGGTCCACCAGATCAAGACACCTATCGCGGCTCTTCGGATATTGCTGCAGTCAGTCGCTCTGACGGATGAAGCTGGAGGGGCTGGGGGAGAACGGATCTTTTCACTTATCCGGGAGATGAAGCAGGAGATTTTTAAGGTTGAGCAGTATGTAGAGATGGTTCTCGCCTATCTTCGGACCTCAGATATGACTTCGGATTTCGTGTTTGAGCGGTATGAGCTTGACGGCATCATCCGGCAGGCAGTAAAAAAGTATTCCCAGATGTTTATCCTGCAGAGGATAAAGCTTAACTATGAGCCGGTAAAAAGGACTGTGCTCACGGATGAAAAATGGCTGATCTTCGTGATCGAGCAGCTTTTGTCCAACGCGCTCAAATATACCAGGCAAAAAGTATTCCGGAAAACCAACTCCTGTGAAGCAGGAGATCATCCGCCGGAGGATATGCAGGAGTGCAGCATCTCGATTTATATGGAAGGGGAATGCCTGGTGATTGAGGATACAGGGATCGGAATCTGGGAGGAGGACCTGCCCAGGGTGTTCGAGAAGGGATTTACCGGGTACAACGGGAGAGAGGATAAAAAGTCAACGGGCATCGGCCTGTATCTTTGCAAGACGGTCATGGATAAACTGAGGCACGGGATATGGCTTGAGTCGGAAGTGGGGAAAGGGACGAAAGCGTATATTGACCTCGGACGCGAAGCAAAGGGCAGCACTGGATGGGATTAAGAGGGGTTCATGAGGACATAAATCTTACAAAGATGTAAGCTTAAAAAGGGAAAATGTAATCTGATTCGATGGATATACATTTTCTCTTTTTTTATAATAGAACCAGAAGTTGAATCAGAAAGGAAGAAGAGCATATGGCACTTTTAGATGTAAGAAATGTGAGAAAGATATATACAGCCCGTTTCGGCGGCAATCAGGTGGAGGCGCTGCGCGACGTGAATTTTTCCGTGGAGCCAAGGGAGTACGTGGCGATCATGGGGGAGTCCGGCTCAGGAAAGACGACGCTGCTTAACATACTGGCGGCGCTGGATAAGCCGAGCGGAGGCAAGGTACTGCTCAAGGGCCGGGATCTGGCGCACGTGAAGGAGCGGGAGTTAGCGGCGTTCAGACGGCAAAATCTGGGGTTCGTGTTTCAGGACTTTAATCTTCTGGATACGTTTTCTCTCAAGGACAATATCTTCCTTCCGCTGGTATTATCTGGAAAGAAGTACGGTGAGATGGAAAAGAGTCTTGTGCCGATTGCCAGGACGCTTGGGATTGAGGAACTTTTGGAAAAATATCCGTACGAGGTGTCGGGCGGGCAGAAGCAGCGGGCGGCAGTAGCCAGGGCGCTGATCACAAAACCGCAGCTTATCCTGGCGGATGAGCCGACAGGGGCCCTGGATTCGAAAGCGTCGGATGAGCTTTTGCGGCTGTTTGCGCGGATTCATGAGGACGGGCAGACGATCCTCATGGTGACCCACAGCGTGAAGGCGGCCAGCAGCGCCGACAGGATACTGTTTATCAAGGACGGCGAGGTGTTCCACCAGCTTTACCGGGGCAACCTTACCAATGAGCAGATGTACCAGAAGATCTCCGATACACTGACGGTGCTGACAACAGGAGGTGTTAAGCATGAATAGCTCCATATATTCAAAACTTGCGGTGACGAATCTTAAAAATAACCGGAAGACCTACGTCCCCTACATCCTCACTGCGGTTCTTACGGTCATGATGTATTACATTATCGACGCGCTCTCACGCAACAGCAGCGTGGGCTGGAAGGATGTGAGGCTGGTGCTCTCCTATGCGGCGGTCGTGGTTCAGGTGTTTGCGGTCATTTTCCTGTTTTACACCAACAGCTTTCTGATGAAGCGACGGAAAAAGGAAGTAGGGATGTACAACATCCTGGGTATGGGAAAGGTTCACATCGCCAAGATGTTCCTGGTGGAAATGCTTATCACGGCGTCCGTCAGCATCGGCGCCGGGATTGCCGGGGGAGTCCTGTTTTCGAAGCTGATGTGGCTGGTGCTCCTTAAGATCCTGCATTACGATGTGAATATGGATTTTGCCGTATCGGGGACGGCAGTGGCCCATACACTGGCGCTGTTTTGCGTGGTCTTTGCGCTGACCCTGGCATATAATCTCTGGCAGATCAAGCTGGCCAATCCGGTAGAGCTTCTCAGGGGAGGTAATGAAGGGGAGAGAGAACCGAAGACGAAATGGCTCCTTGCGGCAGCAGGCGTCCTCCTGGTGGGCAGCGGCTACTATGTGGCTTTGACGACAGAATCCCCGTTAAAGGCCATCCAGCTGTTCTTTGTGGCGGTTGTGTGCGTGATCTTAGGCACTTACGCGCTGTTTATCGCCGGGAGCATCGCACTGCTGAAGATGCTGAAAAAGAAGAAGAGCTTTTATTATCAATCAAGATATTTTACGGCAGTGTCCGGCATGATCTACCGGATGAAGCAGAACGCGGTAGGGCTTGCCAATATCTGCATCTTAAGTACGATGGTGCTTGTGATGATCTCGACGACCATATGCATGTACATGGGGATGGATGATATTTTAAAGACCCGATATCCCAGAGAGTTCGAGGTGACCGCTTTCTATCCGGATAAAAAGGCAGAGGAGAAGATTCTCAGCATTATCGGGGAGGAGACGAGGCGGGCAGGCGTCGTGGAAAAAGACCGGATGGCTTATCATTACGGAGGAGTAGCGTCCATTAAGCAGGGAAATGCATTCCACATTGCAATGGACGAGGATGTGTACAGCGGCAGCGAGAACATCTATGAGCTGATCATGATCCCGGTAAAGGATTATAACGCATTGGAGGGAGAAAATGTAAATCTGGACGAAGGGGAGGTCCTTTTGTATAATCCGCGCATGGACGCACAGAAAATCGGGGATACGGTTCAGATACTGGAGGATTCCTATAAGGTGAAAAAAGAGATTGACACATTTTCATTGGAGGAAAAGAATGCCTCAAGGATCGTGGGCGGCTATTATGTCATCGTGAAGGATGAAAAGCAGATCCAGAAATACCTGAATGCGGCTTATGCCCGGCTGAGCAAAGAGTATTCCCAGCTTGATGAGATGAAGGTTCAGTATAAGGTATGCCTTGACTTAGAGGGGACGAAGGAGGAATGCAGGAAGGCGGAGGAGACCATAAAGAAACGCATAAAAGAAGAAGTGCCGCAGTCGAACTGCGACGGACGCGAGATTGAGCAGGAGTCATTTTATGCCATATACGGAGGCTTGTTTTTCATCGGACTTTATCTTGGATTCATGTTCCTGATGGCGACAGTCCTGATTATCTACTATAAGCAGATTTCGGAAGGATATGACGATAAGGAGCGTTACCAGATCATGCAGAAGGTAGGCATGAGCAAGAAGGAGGTAAGGCGGTCGATCCGCAGCCAGGTGTTGATGGTGTTCTTCTTGCCCCTGGCGGCAGCAGTGCTTCATGTCGCAGTAGCCTTTAAGGTGATCACAAAGCTTCTGGCAGTCCTTAATATGGTAAATGTGCCGCTGTTTCTGCTGTGTACAGTTGCGACGGCAGCAGTATTCGCCGTGTTCTATGCGGCGGTGTTCGGGGTGACGGCAAGGGAGTATTACCGGATCGTGGGGTAAGAATTGTATATGATAAAGAACTGATAAATTTTAGGATTTATATTGACATTCTCAGCAAAACCTAGTAAAGTTTTACTTGAAAAATATAATATTGCAAACTTTCTCTTATTCAGAGCAGTGGAGATACAAAGGATCTGTGAAGCTGCGGCAACCCCCAGATGCGGGAAGGTGCCAACCTGAGCGAGACATCGAACAATAAGAGGATTGGTTTATCAGAATATAAAACAGTCCGCTTTTGCGGGCTGTTTTTTGAGTAACAGGAGAGCCGCCAAGCTTATCCTGCAGCCAATTGCCTTAAGAGAAAGGATGCTAAAGGGGCGTAAGAGACGCCTCTTTCAGTAGGAAAGGAGAAGAAAATGGAAAAACGATTATTTACTTCAGAATCCGTAACGGAGGGACATCCGGATAAGATGTGCGACCAGATTTCTGACGCGATCCTGGACGCACTTATGGCGCAGGATCCCATGAGCCGGGTGGCATGTGAGACGTGTACGACCACGGGGCTTGTGATGGTGATGGGCGAGATCACGACAAACGCGTATGTGGATATTCAGAAGATCGTGCGTGATACGATCAAGGAGATCGGTTATACCCGCGCAAAATACGGCTTTGACGCGGAGACATGCGGAGTTATCACCGCCATTGACGAGCAGTCCAGCGATATCGCTATGGGCGTTGACAAGGCGCTGGAGGCGAAGGAGAATAGGATGTCTGAGGAAGAGATCGCGGCGATCGGAGCCGGAGACCAGGGCATGATGTTCGGCTACGCGTCCAATGAGACGCCGGAGCTTATGCCGTACCCGATCTCACTGGCACACAAGCTTGCAATTAAGCTTACGGAGATCCGCAAGGACGGAACCCTTGAGTATCTGAGGCCGGACGGGAAGACTCAGGTTACGGTAGAGTACGATGAGAATGGCCATCCGAAGCGTCTGGATGCTGTCGTGCTTTCTACCCAGCATGATTCGGAGGTGTCCCAAGAGCAGATACATAAGGATATCAAGAAATATGTATTTGACGCGGTGATCCCGGAGGGAATGGTAGATGAGAACACGAAGTTTTTCATCAATCCTACGGGGCGTTTTGTCATCGGCGGTCCTCACGGCGACAGCGGACTTACGGGGCGCAAGATCATCGTGGATACATACGGCGGCATGGCGCGCCACGGCGGCGGGGCATTTTCCGGCAAGGACTGTACGAAGGTTGACCGTTCGGCGGCATACGCGGCGCGTTATGTGGCGAAGAATATCGTGGCGGCCGGACTGGCGGATAAGTGTGAGATCCAGCTTTCTTATGCAATCGGTGTTGCCAATCCGACTTCTGTAATGGTGGATACCTTTGGAACAGGAAAGGTATCGGATGAAAAGCTGGTAGAGATCATCCGGGAGAACTTTGACTTAAGGCCGGCGGGGATCATCAAGATGCTTGATCTTAGAAGGCCGATCTATAAGCAGACGGCTGCTTACGGGCACTTTGGGCGCACGGATGTTGAGCTGCCATGGGAGAAGACGGATAAGGCAGAGGCGCTGAAGGGATATTTGGCGTAAGTGGCATAAAGTGAACCGGTTTTATAGAAATTTTAGAATTATTTATGGGCGCTTTGGTGTGAAGCGCCTTTTTTCATGTTATACTTCTTTAGTAAGATGAGATTTGACTCGGAGGATGGTTTATGAAGTTGAGGAACCGGCTTTTGATAGCGTTCTTAACCATTACGCTCATACCGATTATCCTGTCGGTCACGCTGGTCGCCGTGTTTGCGAAGCTGCAGCTTGGGGCGATTGATAAGACTTATGGGATCAGCGGGACGACGGTAGAATCGCTGTCAAATTCGACGGAGGTGCTGGCCAGGCTTGCGGAAAAGTCCTATCATGAGCTTAAGGAGATCGTGCAGAAAAGCCCGCACCATATGGAGGATGCAACCTATCTGAAGGAATTTAATCAGAAGCTTAAGGAGAAAAAGACGTATCTTCTCGTGAGGAAGGAGGAGACGATCATCTTCATCGGAGCGGATTCTGATGAAGCGGAGCATGTGATCGGGCAGCTTCCGGCCTACGGGAAGGCAGATACTTCCGTTGAAAAGATTACGTATTTCGGCGGCGATGCACAGTCGCTGGTAAGGCAGATAGATTTCCGGTATCCGGACGACAGAGAAGGAAGCGCCTTTATCGTTACGGATGTCAGCAATATGATCCCGGAGGTAGAGCAGTTCTTTGTTGATATGCTTTTCGGCATTATCGTCGTGCTGATCTTGAGCGCGTGCCTTCTGGTGGTCTGGATTTACCGGGGAGTCATAGGGCCGCTTAAGAAGATGCAGGCGGCGACGGAGAATATCAAAGAAGGCAATCTTGACTTCGAGCTCTGCCCGGAGGCGGACGATGAGCTTGGGCAGCTCTGTATGGATCTTGAAGATATGCGCAAGCGCCTTAAGAGCAATGCGGAGGAGAAGGTGGAGTTTGACCGGGAGAATAAGGAGCTTATCAGCAATATTTCCCACGATCTTAAGACTCCGGTGACGGCGATCAAGGGCTATGCGGAGGGAATCATGGACGGCGTGGCGGATACGCCGGAGAAGATGGAGAGATATATCCGCACCATTTACAATAAGGCGAATGAGATGGACACGCTGATCAATGAGCTGACCTTCTATTCAAAGATTGACACCAACAGGATTCCGTATAATTTTAACATTATATCGGTGAATGAGTATTTTAACGACTGCGCGGAGGACCTGTCGTTGGAGCTGGAGTCGAAAAATGTAGAATTCGGGTTTTTCAATTATGTGGATACCGGGGTAAAGGTCATCGCCGATGCGGAGCAGATCAAGCGTGTCGTCCACAATATTATCAACAATTCGTTAAAATATATGGATAAGCCGAAGGCGAAGGTCAATCTCCGGGTAAAGGATGTGGGAGATTTTATCCAGGTCGAGCTGGAGGACAATGGAAAAGGGATTGCGGCGAAGGATCTGCCGAATATCTTCGACCGGTTTTACCGCTCGGATGCCTCGCGCAATTCGTCAAAGGGCGGAAGCGGCATAGGACTTTCGATTGTGAAGAAGATTATCGAGGAGCACGGAGGGAAGATCTGGGCGACAAGCAGGGAAGAGACAGGGACGACGATGTATTTTGTCCTTAGAAAATATCAGGAGGTGCCGGTAAATGAGTAAGATTTTAATTGTTGAAGACGAAGAAGCGATTGCTGATCTTGAAAAGGATTATCTGGAGCTGAGCGGATTTAAAGTCGAGGTGGCCAATGACGGGAAAAGCGGACTTACTAAGGCTTTGAAGGAGAATTATGATCTGTTTATCCTGGATCTTATGCTGCCGGGCGTGGATGGGTTCGACATCTGCAGGCAGGTGCGGGAGGAGAAGAATACGCCGATCATCATGGTGTCGGCGAAAAAGGATGATATTGATAAGATCCGCGGGTTAGGCTTAGGGGCGGATGATTATATGACGAAGCCATTCAGCCCAAGCGAGCTGGTAGCTCGGGTGAAGGCTCATCTTGCACGCTATGACCGCCTGACGGGAAGCGCGGCGCAGAAGAATAAGGTGATCGAGATCCGCGGGCTGAAGATCGACACGACGGCGAGAAGGGTGTGGATCAACGATGAAGAGAAGACCTTTACGACGAAGGAGTTCGATCTTCTCACTTTTCTGGCAAGCCATCCGAACCATGTGTACACCAAGGAAGAGCTGTTCCGGGAGATCTGGGATATGGAGTCGATTGGGGACATCGCCACAGTGACCGTGCACATTAAAAAGATACGTGAGAAGGTAGAGATGGATACGTCCAACCCGCAGTATATCGAGACAATCTGGGGCGTGGGCTATCGGTTCAAGGTGTAACTGCGGGGGTACAGATGACACGAATATCAAGCACTTATTACTTCAAGATAGCGGATAAGGAACGGTCAGGAGTGAAGAGATGATTACAAGTACGTCCAATGGGAAGGTTAAGCGGCTGGTAAGCCTTAAGAAGAAAAAGAAGCTCAGGGACAGCGAGGGCGTCTTTCTTGTGGAAGGCGTCCGGATGTTCCGGGAAGCACCGGAAGATATGCTTTTGGAGATATATGCGACGCAGGCATTTATGGAAAAAGAAGGGAAGCTGGTTAAGGATAAGGCGGCGGCTTCCGGGATTGCAGAAGAGCTTCTTGCGGATCCGGTATTTGCTTATGTTTCTGATACGAAGACGCCGCAGGGAATACTGTGCGTGGTGCGTCAGGCAAAAAGGGATATGGAAGAGATATCCGGCGGAAAGAACCCGCTGCTTTTGGTGCTTGACAATATCCAGGACCCGGGAAATCTGGGTACGATCATAAGGACAGCGGAGGGAGCGGGGGTGACGGGCATCATGATGAGCGGTGATTGTGTGGATATTTACAATCCCAAGACGATCCGCTCTACGATGGGTTCGGTATACCGTATGCCCTTTGTGTATGTGCATGATCTGGCGGAGACCATATCCGGACTTCAGGCGGAGGGGATCCGCTTTTTTGCGGCGCATCTTGAGGGAAGCTGTGTCTATGATGAAGTCAGCTACGCCGGGAAAAGTGCGTTTCTCATTGGAAATGAGGGAAACGGGCTGCGTGCGGAGACTTTGGCCTGCGCCGACCAGTATATCAGGATTCCCATGTGCGGGCAGGTGGAATCTCTGAATGCGGCTGTCGCTGCTTCTGTGCTGATGTTCGAGGCGGCGAGGCAGAGGCGGCAGCATTAAGCGGCAGCATTAAGCAGGTGTAACGGATATTACATTCTTATTACATTAATATTACATTAAGGCGGGACGATTGCTTTATCGGATAAAGTATAGTAAAATCAAAACAAGAGATACTAAGGCATTAGACATTAGAAAAGAGGGAAGAATATGCAGACAGTATATTGGCTGGTGATATTCGTTGTATTGCTGATCATTGAGATCGTGACCATGGGGCTTACGACCATCTGGTTTGCTGGAGGCGCCTTGGCGGCGTTCCTTACAGGGGTGATCGGCTTTGGAGTTACGGTTCAGGTGATTGTATTTCTTGCGGTATCGATCGCGCTTCTTGTGATGACAAGGCCTATTGCGGTGAAGTATTTTAATCAGGAGAGGCAGAAGACCAATGCGGAGAGCCTGATCGGGTATACGGCTCTGGTGACGGAGGATATCAATACGATCAAGGCTGCGGGCAGAGTTGAAGTCAACGGTCAGGAATGGGCGGCGAAGACGGATGAACCGGACGGAAGGATTGAGAAGGATGCCGTTGTCGTAGTTGAGGGGATACAAGGTGTCAAGCTGATCGTAAGGAAGAAGGAGGACTAGATTATGGGTAATGTAGTTGGAGTAATTATCAGTTTGTTTTGGGTGTTCGTGGTTGTTGTACTGCTGGTGATTCTGACATCCTGTATCAGGATAGTGAGACAGGCGCAGGCGCTGGTTATAGAGAGACTGGGAGCTTATCAGACGACGTGGGGCACAGGGCTTCACTTTAAGATGCCGATTCTTGACCGGGTCGCAAGGAAGGTTGACCTTAAGGAGCAGGTGGTGGATTTTGCGCCGCAGCCGGTTATCACGAAGGATAATGTAACGATGCGGATCGATACGGTAGTATTTTACCAGATCACGGATCCGAAGATGTTCTGCTACGGTGTTGCGAATCCGATCATGGCGATTGAGAACCTGACGGCTACGACGCTGCGTAATATTATCGGTGATCTGGAGCTGGATCAGACACTGACTTCCAGAGAGACGATCAACACGAAGATGCGTGCGTCTCTTGATGTGGCGACAGACCCGTGGGGGATCAAGGTGAACCGTGTGGAGCTTAAGAATATCATACCTCCGGCAGCTATCCAGGATGCGATGGAGAAGCAGATGAAGGCAGAGCGTGAGCGGCGTGAGGCCATCCTGCGCGCAGAAGGTGAGAAGAAGTCTACGATCCTTGTGGCAGAGGGTAATAAAGAGTCTGCGATTCTTGACGCGGAGGCAGAGAAGCAGGCGGCGATCTTACGTGCAGAAGCGCAGAAGGAAGCGATGATCCGTCAGGCAGAAGGTGAGGCAGAGGCGATCCTTAAGGTGCAGCAGGCCAATGCAGACGGAATCCGGTTCTTGAAGGAAGCGGGAGCGGACGAGGCGGTTCTTACGATGAAGAGCCTGGAGGCATTTGAGAAGGCGGCGGACGGCAAGGCGACGAAGATTATCATCCCATCTGAGATTCAGAGCATTGCCGGACTGGTGAAGTCCGTTGTGGAAGTAGGAGAAAAGGAAGAGTAAGGCAACAGAACAGGAATACATTTTGCGGACACCATTACTGCGCATCGTCGGGGTAATGGTGTCGCATTATCGTGCTGGTGTAAGGGATGAAGATGATGAAAAACGAGATATTGCGAATGTTGAAGGAGAGCGATACATACATTTCGGGACAGCAGCTATGTGATGATTTTAAGGTATCAAGGACTTCGATATGGAAGGTGATGGAGCAGCTCAAGAGGGAGGGATATCAGATTGAGGCGGTGAGAAACCGCGGCTACCGTCTGATCAGCTCGCCGGATGTCATATCTGAGGCAGAGATCAGCAGTCTGCTCAAGACGCAGTGGGCGGGGAAACGGATCATATATTATGACGAGACAGATTCGACCAATAACCAGGCAAAGGCCTGCGGGGAAAGAGGAGGCGCCCACGGGACGCTTTTTGTGGCGGATAGGCAGCATGCCGGGAAGGGCCGCCGGGGGCGGGCATGGAGTTCGCCGCCGGGAGAGAGCATCTATATGACGATTCTTCTGCGCCCGGACATCATGCCAGAGAGCGCGCCGATGCTGACGCTGGTTATGGGGCTTAGTACGGCAGAGGCGATCCGTAAGGTGACAGGCGCCGAGGCAAAGATTAAGTGGCCTAACGATATCGTGCTCAACAAGAGAAAGGTATGCGGGATACTGACGGAGATGGCAACGGAGATGGTGCATGTCAATTATGTTGTAATCGGGGTCGGTATTAATGTGAACCAGCAGCAGTTCCCGGAGGAGATTGCGGATACGGCTGCATCTCTTTGCCGGGAGACAGGAAGGATCTATAGGCGTTCTGAGCTTATCGCAGCCGTGTTGGAGCGGTTTGAAGAAAATTACGGGATATTTCTTAAGACAGGCGATCTGTCAGGTATCCAAAAAGCATATGATGCGGTCTTAGTCAACTGCGGCCAGGAGGTCAGGGTGTTAGAGCCGGGGCACGAGTATGAGGCTGTGGCGGAAGGGATCAATAGGAACGGAGAGCTTATGGTCAGGCTTCCGGATGGAGAGAGAAGATATATCTTTGCCGGCGAGGTATCTGTCCGGGGCATATACGGCTATGTGTAGCCGCGTAACAGGAGGGAATATGTACGAAGAAAAGGTTGTGCTGTGCGGTGCGAATTCTTATGAGGAAAAATATTATCTGAACCCGGATTTTGACGCGCTTCCAGATAGTATCAAAGATGAATTAAAGATCATGTGCGTGCTGTATGTCAATGATGTGGGCGGGATACTGACGCTTGTGTATGACGAGGATGGAGACTTGAATTTTGAGGTCACGTCCGAAGAGTTTGACCCTATGTTCGACGAGATCGGGAGCAGGCTTAAGATCAAGCAGCTTCAGAGAGATAAGGAAGAGCTGCTTACGGCGCTGCAGATGTATTATCAGGTGTTTTTTCTGGGAGGAGAGCTATGTTATTAGTCATAGATGTGGGAAATACGAATATCACATTGGGGGTATTTAAGGAGGAGGAGCTGCTGGGGACATTCCGGATGACGACAAAGCTTCCGCGCACCTCTGACGAGTACGGGATTATGCTGAAGGAGCTGGTAGAAAGGCAGGGGATTCGGGGCAAGGATATAGATGCAGTCATTATCGCGTCTGTTGTGCCGGATATCATGCATTCCCTTGGGAGCGCCATGATCAAATATTTCGGCATCAAGCCGGTGATCGTGTCGGCGGGGATCAAGACGGGCATCCGTATCGTGACGGAAAATCCGAAGCAGGTAGGGGCGGACCGTATCGTGGATGCGGTCGCAGCGTACACGCTCTACGGCGGGCCGGTGATCGTGATCGATTTCGGGACGGCGACGACTTATGATATCGTAGGGCCGGACGCGACCTTTGAAGGTGCGGTCATCGCACCGGGTATCCGCACATCCGCACAGGCCATGTGGGGACAGGCGGCCATGCTCCCGGCGATTGAGATAAAAAAGCCGGATACGATCCTTGCGAAGGAAACGGTATCGAGTATGCAGGCGGGAATCGTGTTCGGGCAGATCGGACAGGTAGAATATATCGTAGACAGGATCCGGAGGGAGTCCGGTTATACGGATGCCAAGGTGGTGGCAAGCGGCGGACTGGGCAACATCATCGCCAGGGAAACCGAAGTTATCGATGTCTACGACCCGCAGCTTACCTTAAAGGGCCTGCGGATCATCTATGAGAAGAATAAGCGTTGAAAATAAGCGGTAAATGGTGTTTAGATGAATATCGGAGATGTAAAACTTAAAAATCCATATATACTCGCACCCATGGCGGGTGTCACAGATCTTCCGTTCCGTCTGCTCTGCAAAGAGCAGGGAGCGGGACTTCTATGTATGGAGATGATCAGCGCAAAAGCGCTTCAATATAAGAATAAGAACACGAAGACGCTGCTCGCTATCCATCCGGAGGAATATCCGGTATCCTTGCAGCTCTTTGGATCGGATGCGGATATCATCAGCCGGATGGCACAGGAGATTGAAGAGCTGCCCTTCCAGATCCTGGATATCAATATGGGCTGCCCTGTTCCCAAGGTAGTGAAAAACGGGGAGGGCTCTGCATTGATGAATCAGCCGAAGCTGGTCTATGAGATCGTATCGAAGACGGTACGAGCGATCAGGAAGCCGGTGACGGTAAAGATCCGTAAAGGTTTTGATGATACCCGGGTAAATGCAGTAGAGATCGCGAGGATCGCCGAGCAGGCTGGAGCGGCCGCAGTCGCTGTCCACGGGAGGACGAGAGAGCAGTATTATTCCGGGAAGGCGGATTGGGACATTATCCGCCAGGTCAAGGAGGCGGTATCCATCCCGGTTATCGGAAACGGAGATGTATTTTCCAAAGAGAGCGCCCTTAGTATGCGCCGGGAGACGGGCTGCGACGGGGTGATGATCGCAAGAGGGGCCCAGGGGAATCCCTGGATATTTTCTGAGCTTCTGGAATACGGGCAGACAGGAGTGCTGCCAAAGCGCCCGTCACCGGAAGAGATCCGGGATATGATGCTTCGTCATGCCAGGATGCAGATTGATTTTAAAGGGGATTATCTGGGGATCCGTGAGATGAGAAAGCACGTGGCATGGTACACAAAAGGGCTTAAGGGCGCGGCAAGGCTCAGGGAGGAGATCAATAAGACCGAGTCTTACGAAGAGTTAACAGCGCTGTTGTATGAAAGAATATAATAAAAAAACGCCATCCTGCATATAATGAACCAGTGCCGGGCAGACAGATCCATCCTTTTGTGCTTGAATGTATGATTTCTGTTCGGAAAATGTTGACATTGCAGGGGGCATTATGTATAATATTGGAATTGTGAAAATATCTTTATTTACATAAATGTTCGTTACTTTTACGGTAACAATTGTTTGCAAAATTTGCTTGTATTATAAGTCACGCAGACTGTGTGATAACGAAGAAAGAAAAGGAGCTAGACAAATGGAAGCAAAGAAAAGATTACTTACGTATGCGGGCCTGAAGGCACTGGAGGATGAACTTGAGAATTTAAAGGTTGTGAAGCGCAAGGAGGTCGCCCAGAAGATCAAAGAGGCGAGAGAGCAGGGCGACTTGTCGGAGAATGCGGAGTATGATGCAGCGAAGGACGAGCAGAGGGATATCGAGGCTCGTATCGAAGAATTAGAGAGTATTCTTAAGAATGCAGAAGTTGTCGTTGAGGATGAGGTTGATTATGATAAGATCAACGTAGGGTGTACAGTAAAGGTATTTGACATTACATTTGACGAAGAGATGGAGTTCAAGATCGTCGGCTCTACAGAGGCGAACAGCCTGGCGGGCAAGATTTCCAACGAGTCACCTGTCGGACAGGCTCTGATGGGCAGGATGGTCAACGATGTGGTAGAGGTGGAGACCCAGGCCGGAACGATGGAGTATAAGATTCTGGCGATCGACCGTACGGTCTAGTACATCTAGTACAGCGAATATTAAGTAATTGGCAGTTTGGCTTGCTTATTTTCCTGACAGCACTATTCCCCAAGACTCGACATAGCCAACGCTATGCCTGTGTTTGTGAAGCAGCACTCTCAGAAAAATATTCTGCGCAAAACTATTCATAACTTAATTTTTGCTGTACTAGTATAATCCAACTTAAATGCCTTAATGTTTCACGTAGGATAAATTTTCAGATGCAAGGTGGCTGAATGAGGCGATGCCGGCAGTATCGTCGATTGAAGCCAATACAGCAGATGGAAATTCGGGCATGTGATTTTGGAGAAATGTGAATGGGACACTACAGTGGCAGAATCTTAGATATTCAATTATATGGAGATAGAAAGAACCCCTCGCCCAGAGGGGTTTCATTCGACTTTGCAGAGGATCAGAAAGGAGAGAAAACGTGGGAGAACAGAAGAACAATCAGCAGAATAACCAGCAGAACAATGCAAAAGAGCCGGACATGAACCAGCTTAGGAAGGTGCGCCGTGAAAAGCTCGCAGAGCTGCAGGCGAATGGTAAGAATCCGTTTGTCATTACAAGATATGACGTGACGTATCATGCGGCAGACATTAAGGAGTGCTATGAGAAGCTGGAGGGACAACAAGTCGCCCTGGCCGGGCGTGTCATGCAGAAGCGTGTGATGGGAAAGGCATCCTTCTGCAATATCCTTGACCAGACCGGGAACATCCAGTCATACGTGGCAAGGGACAGTATCGGTGAGGAGGAGTATAAGGACTTTAAGAAGCTGGATATCGGAGATATCGTCGGTCTTGAGGGAGAAGTGTTCAAGACTAAGACAGGTGAGATCTCTATCCATGCGTCTGCAGTGAAGTTGCTCTCCAAGAGTCTCCAGATCCTGCCGGAGAAGTATCATGGGCTGACCAATACAGACATGCGTTACCGTCAGAGGTACGTGGACCTGATCATGAATATGGAATCCAGGGATACATTTATCAAGCGTTCTAAGATCATCAGCGCGATCAGGAGATATCTGGACGGACAGGGCTTTTTAGAGGTGGAGACGCCGATGCTGGTGAGCAATGCCGGAGGGGCGGCTGCAAGGCCGTTCGAGACACATTTTAATGCACTGGACGAGGATTTCAAACTGCGGATCTCTCTGGAGCTTTACCTGAAACGCCTGATCGTAGGCGGTCTTGAGCGCGTGTACGAGATCGGCCGCGTGTTCCGCAATGAAGGGCTTGACACAAGGCATAATCCGGAATTTACGCTGATGGAGCTTTATCAGGCATACACCGATTACAATGGTATGATGAACCTTACGGAGAATCTGTACCGTCATGTGGCCAAAGAGGTGCTTGGCACGACGACGATCGTCTACAATGGCGTGGAGATGGATCTCGGAAAACCGTTCGAACGCATCACGATGATCGATGCTGTTAAGAAGTATGCGGGTGTTGACTGGGACGAGGTGGAGACATTAGAGCAGGCAAGAGCGCTTGCGGACAAGCATCATGTGGAGTACGAGGAAAGGCACAAAAAGGGCGATATCTTAAGTCTGTTTTTTGAGGAATTTGCGGAGGAACACCTGATTCAGCCGACTTTTGTGATGGATCATCCGATAGAGATATCTCCGCTCACGAAGAAGAAGCCGGGGAAACCGGAATACGTGGAGCGTTTTGAGTTCTTTATGAACGGGTGGGAGATGGCCAATGCATATTCTGAGTTAAATGACCCCATCGATCAGAGAGAGCGGTTTAAGGCGCAGGAAGAGTTGCTGGCGCAGGGGGATGAAGAGGCCAATACGACAGACGAAGATTTCCTTAACGCACTGGAGATCGGGATGCCGCCGACAGGCGGAATTGGGTTCGGGATTGACCGGATGTGTATGCTGATGACAGATTCGGCGGCGATTAGGGATGTGTTGTTGTTCCCGACGATGAAAACGCTTGGCAAAGAAAACCAGTAAAATCAAGGGTTTGCGGACTTAAAGACAGTATGGTACGACAAGAGTACGACAAAATAAACTCTCTTAACGGGTTAAAATAAATGATTTTAAATTAAACTCGTGTCAGTTCAAGTTAATATTTTGTACGATAAGGACATTTTTCTAAAAGAAAATTTTAGGGAAGTGTCCTTTTGTTATGGTCAAAAAACAAAATAAGAAATGGAGGAAATGAACATGAGTAGTACAGCGTTAGGAGCAGAGAAAGCGATTATTTTTATCAGCGATGCACATGAAAAATTCTACTATGAGAAATTGAAAGAGGTCAGGTATCAGGACGTATACCACAAGGCACTTGTATATTGTCTTGGTATCAGCGATGACACAAGAAGGAATATCAAAAGCATTTATAACTTTAAGACAGGCTGTGTAAAAACGGAGTGTCTGCATGAAGGATGGCAGACCAGTGGGAGCTTAAAAGTAGTCAGGATGGCGTTTAACCTTTACTGCAATGGTACGCCAAGTGTCTTTGATTACGATGATGCGGAGGAACAGGTGGACGAGTGCAGACGGTACACAGTGGAAGAACTGTTCTGCTGTGCCTATGCGCCTTATTTTTGGCAGGCGGTACAGATTCGTTATCCGGAGTACACAACGTATGACCACAGCTGTACGCCATGCTTGGAGGACGGGACTGATGTTAAAGGTTAGGCTTATGGGAACGAAGAACGATATTAAGTGGTTCGGGAAGATTTTACAGAGGAACCCGAAAATCGAAGTGACGGAGTTTTCCGATATGTTCCCAAACAAAGGGACAAAGAAATATTACCGGACTTATGTGGAAGTCAGGAAAAGCAACGTAAAAGAAAACCAGTAGAAGAAAAGGAGAATCATCATGTGTAAAATAATCGCAATCGCAAACCAGAAAGGCGGAGTCGGCAAGACCACCACCACAAGCAACTTAGGAATTGGATTGGCAAAACAGGGAAAGAAAGTGCTTCTGATTGATGCGGACGCACAGGGCAGTCTGACAGCAAGTTTAGGATTTACAGAGCCGGACAGTCTGGAAGTCACGCTTGCAACCATTATGGGGGATTTAATCAATGACGAGGAAGTAGAGCCGGGAGAAGGTATCCTGCACCATGAGGAAGGGATAGACTTAATGCCGGGGAACATTGAGCTTTCCGGTCTGGAGGTTTCCCTTGTGAATGTGATGAGCCGGGAAACGGTGCTGAGGTCGTACATAGAGATTGTCAGGGAGAGCTACGATTATATCTTGATTGACTGTATTCCTTCCCTCGGCATGATTACCATAAACGCCTTTGCCTGCGCCGACAGTATCCTGATACCCGTACAGGCGGCATACCTGCCCGTTAAAGGCTTGCAGCAGCTTATTAAGACAGTGGGAAAGGTAAAGCGGCAGATTAACCCAAAACTGGAGATTGAGGGGATTCTGCTTACAATGGTGGACAGCCGGACGAACTACGCAAAGGACATCAGTGCCATGCTGAAGGAAGCCTATGGAAGCCGGGTAAGAATATTTGCCAATATCATTCCTATTTCTGTTCGGGCGGCGGAGATTTCAGCGGAGGGCGTCAGCATCTACAAGCATGATCCAAAGGGGAAAGTGGCGGCAGCTTATGATTCTCTGACAAAGGAGGTGCTTGCAGATGGGCAGTAATACAAAATCAAGAAGCGCATCGAAGGTTACTCTGGAAAAGTTTGATGACCTGTTCGGCGGGAGTGCCGCACAGGAAAAAGGGGTAGAGCAGATTATCAATGCGCCGCTGGCAGAGCTTTACACGTTCAAAGACCACCCTTTCCGGGTGGAGGATGATGAGAAGATGGAGGAAACAACCGAGAGTATCCGCCAGTACGGGGTGCTTGTGCCGGGGATTGCAAGACCGAGGGAGGGCGGCGGCTATGAAATCATAGCCGGACACCGCCGCAAACGTGGCTCGGAGCTTGCCGGAAAGACGGAGATGCCTGTGGTTGTCCGCAACTACACCGATGATGAAGCTACGATTATCATGGTGGATTCCAATATCCAGCGGGAAGATATTTTACCAAGCGAAAAGGCGAGAGCCTATAAGATGAAGTATGAAGCCATGAAGCATCAGGGGAAGAAGTCAGGCAGAAACACACTGGATGAGGTCGGGGAAGCTGCCGGGGAGAACGCCAAAAAGGTTCAGCGGTATATCTGGCTCTCCCGCCTGTCTGATGAACTCCTTGCTATGGTGGACGGTAAGAAACTCGGCTTTTCACAGGGCGTTGACATTTCCTTTCTTGCGGAAGAAGCGCAAGGGTGGGTACAGGCAGTCATAGAGGAAAAAGGCTGTAACGTCAACATGGTGCAGTCGGCAAAAATTAAGGAATATGGAAAGACCGGGGAGCTTACCCTTGCAATGGTGCGCCTGATACTGACGGAGGAAAAGCCGAAGGAACGGAAAGTAACGCTGAAAGCGGATAAAATCAGCGAATATTTTGCGGAGGATTGCAGCAGTGAGGAAATAGAGGGCATCATCATTCAGCTTCTGGATGAATGGAAGAAAAGACAATAGGAAGGAGGTCGGGCAGATTGGATGGCGGTTTGAAATTCGATTATTACTACGGTGCGGAAGCGGAGCAGTTTTCCTTTTACAGAGTGCCGAGGCTTTTGATAAAAGACAGGCGTTTCAAAGGCTTATCCAGTGATGCGAAACTCCTTTACGGTCTGATGCTTGACAGAATGGCATTATCCATAAAAAGCGGCTGGTTTGATGATGAGAACAGGGCGTATATCCATTATACGGTGGAGAACATCATGGAGGATTTGGGATGCGCCAGAGCCACCTGCGCAAAGGTGCTTGCGGAGCTTGACAGCAAGAAAGGAATCGGTCTGATTGAGAAGAAAAGGCAGGGATTGGGCAAGCCGGACATCATATATGTCAAGAATTTTGTCCTTTCAGAGCCGCCTGCAGGTGGGGAAGGCACAGCAGGAGAACCCGCAGATACTGATGTTTTCACAGAAGTTCAAAAACTGAACTTCAAGAAGTATAAAAATCAGGATTCCAGAAGTTCAGAAATTGAACTTCTGGAAATTCAAAAACCAGACTTCAAGAGTTTCAAAAACCAGACTTCCGGAAGTTCAGAAAACGAACCTCTGGAAGTTCAAAAATCGAACCCTAATTATAACAATACTAATTATACCGATCTGAGTTATACCAATCCTATCAATCAATCGGATAGAGAAACAGAAAAACAGGAACCGGGCAAGCCGGATAATGGTATGATTGATGTGATGGATGATGCCCACGCCTACATGGAAATCATTAAGGAGAATATCGAGTATGAGCATCACATGAAATATGGCGATTGGAACGAAAAAGGTCTGTATGAGGAACTGTATGAGGTGATCTGCGAGATTGTGTGCGTGAAGCGTAAGACGGTAAAGGTCAACGGGTAATCTTCCCCGTATGAGCTTGTAAAATCGAAGTTTCTAAAGCTGGACAGCTCCCATTTGGAGTATGTCATCGGGTGTATGAAGGAAACTACAACAAAGATAACCAACATCAGGGCGTACATGGTGACTGCCCTCTACAATGCCCCGAATACCATGAACCATTATTACCAGCAGTTGGTTCAGCATGATATGTATGGCGGCGGATGGGAAGAAAAAGGGATGTTTGAGCGCAAAGCGGAAGGAGATGGATAAATGGAGTCCATGCGGGATATTGACCGGGCAATGGAACGGGAAATTGCAAAGGGGAGCTGCCCATTGAGGTTTGTAAAAATAGAGTTTGGCGATTCCCCCTATCAGGAGATTGCGTCAAAGGAAAAGCTGCTGGAGGTATTGTCCTATCTGCTGCGGACAGGCGATTATGGCAGGTTTGCCGGGAAGGGGACAGGGAATAATGTTTACATGGATATTAAGGGCAGGAAGCCAGCTTTTCAGCGTACCCGTTCTTTTCTTGACCGGAACAGCATATTTTCCGCAATCCGCAGGTATGGGAAGAAAATAAAGCCGGATTTTGACGGGCATACTTATCTGGAAACGGTGCGGTGCTGCTTTGGACTGCCGGAAGGGGAACTGGAAAAGTACCGGGTGACCTATGACGGGCAGGAAACCTTCGCTTTTCCCATGTCGGATAAACATATCCTCGGACTTTACACGCACTGCATCTTAGCAAGGCGGGCGGCATCGGGGGATATGGATATTCCCGGAGTAGGCTTTTCGGAGAAGGAACAGGGCATCGCCAGTCTGGAAGATGTGCGTGACGTATTGTTCCAATGCCTTTTGTTTGACACAATAAAATGCGGGGAAGGCGTGTTATATGCTGACCTCTGCACAATCTACTGTTTAAAAGAGGATAGATAGCTTTTGGACTTTTTGTCCAGAAGTAAGTTAGGAGGTGCGCTATGGCGGAAAAATTTATTACGGAAGAACAGTGGGCAAAATGCCGGAAGGTGGCGGATGCGTTTGCGGAGCTGTATGAGCTGACCGATGTAATGGTGCAAGGTTCTCCAGAAAGGAATCTTCGGCATGAAATCCATGCTTTCCGGCTACAGGGAGTGTCTGGTTGACGTGATGACGGACTGTGAAAAGACAGCAAACCAGATTGACAGCATCGGGGACGAGTTAAAGCAGATCGGGAGCAGCGTTTCCAACGTCGGCAGGCTGTTAGCCGGGAAAGGAACGAAAGAGGTATCGGACGAAAAGCCGGGTGTCGGTCTGACAAGGGCAATCAATACGCCTGTAAAAAAAGCGGTGGAGAACCTGCGGAAGAAGATTGACGGGGCGGATCAGGCGTTTGAAAAGCTGGATCGGCTCTCTGCCCGTCTGGATGCCGGGAAGGAAGCGGAGAAAGGAGGGCGGGTGTCCGTAAAGGATAAGCTGTCGCAGATGAAAGAAAAAGCAGGACAGCAGAAAAAAGCGCCGGAGCCGGATAAGGCAAAAAGCAAAGAGGAATGTTTATAAAAATATCAGCGAATAAAAATATCCAAAGCGGGGGCAGACAGGGAAACTTATCTGCCCCCTGTTTTTATGGAGGAAAAGGAGAGATAGCCATATGGCAGATGCGAGAACTGAAAAAAAGAAAGTCAAGGAGATAACGGACAGGCTGGAGGAAGGCTTGAAGGAGCTGTTTGAAGGGGAGAAATATAAAAGCTACCTGAATGCCATGTCAAAATTCCATAATTACAGCGCAAATAATATCCAACTCATAGAGATGCAGTGTCCGGGCGCAACATATGTTGCGGGATACAAGAAATGGCAGAAAGAATTTGGACGCCATGTGAAGGAAGATGTAAATGGTATCCGTATCCTTGCGCCTGCACCTTACAAAATAAAACAGGAACAGGAGAAGATCGATCCGGTAACGAATGAGCCTGTGCTTGACCGGGACGGGATGCCCGTCATGGAGGAAGTGGAGATAAAGATTCCCGCCTTTCGTGTCGTGACAGTGTTCGATTATTCCCAGACGGACGGGAAAGAGCTTCCCGGACTTGGCGTGAATGAACTGCATGGGGATGTGGAGCGTTATCAGGATTTTATGGAAGCGCTTAACAGGGTTTCCCCTGTCCCAATCCGATATGAGGAAATGGAGGGTGACAGGAAAGGATATTTTATTGATTTAAGCCGCCCTATCGCCATTAAAGAGGGCATGAGCGAAGCCCAGACCGCAAAAACCGGAGTCCATGAAGTGGCGCACGCAAAACTCCATGCAAGGGAGATAGAACATGAAACAGGGTTTGACAAAGACCGGGAAACAAAAGAGGTGGAAGCCGAGAGCGTTGCCTACACCGTATGCCAGCATTTCGGAATTGACACGTCCGATTATTCTTTCGGGTATATCGCCGGGTGGAGCAGCGGAAAAGAGATGCCGGAGTTGAAATCTTCCCTTGACACTATACGCCGGACTTCCTCGGAACTGATAAAGGGGATTGAAGCGCAGCTTCTGGAGATTGAAAAGGAACGCGCTGCAGAACAGTCACAGGAGGACATTATCCTGCTTGTGTCAAATACAGACCGTTCCGAATATGACCTTCTGAATGTTAAAGGCATGGAGAGGACGGAAATATTTAATCTGCTGTCTGCCATGAAAGACGATGACAGGCAGAGCGTGGAAGCCTACCTTGAAAGAGCCGGGGCATGGGTAACGCTATTAGGAAATGAACGGAGTGAGGAAGTAGGGGAATATCATTTAGACTATGCTTATGATACGGATACCCATGAGATAACCGATTACAAGGCATTGCAGGAAGAACGGGAAAAGGCGAATGTTCCGATTGAATATGGCGATGTGGTTGTGAGATTCTCCACACCGGACAATGGGGAATATGAAACCATTAAAATCACAAATATGCAGTCGGAAGTGCAGAATACCCTGTATGACATACTGATGCGTGAAGTGGACGGGCAGGAGGGAAATGCTCTGGATTATCTGCGTGAGAAGGGCTTTGAGTTTGTTCCGATTATGAGAAGCGGCGGTTTGAATGACGGTTATCCGCAGTTCTTTGATTATGACATGGATATGACGGAAAAGGAGCTTTATATCGCTTCGGAGCTTCCGGCAACGGTACAGGCGGAGCAGCTCATTAACCGCATGGAATTTCACAGGTCGGTATATGACAGCGATGAGCGCAATCTGATTATGAACCATGCGTATAAGCTGGATAATATGTATAAGACCACTTCCCTTGCACATTCCATTGCGGAGCAGAAAGACGATTCAGCCTTGCTTTGGGAAACGATCAGGGTGGCGCAGGAAGAAATTGACGCTCTCCCAGACGGAATGGTGGGGTTGTCGGAAATGCACGAATACGGATATTCATGGGATGAAATGCTCCCTTTGACAAAGGATATGGCATCGGAACTGTTTGGGGAAGATGTATCGGTGTACCAGCTCCATGCAAACGGTTCAGAAACGCTTGTAGAGGACAGGGCGGCATTGCAGGAGCATGACGGGCTGTTCGGCGTGGAAAAAGGCGATTGGAACGCTTATAAGGAATACCAGTCCATGAAGCAGGAATTGGAGGACAGCGAGCCTAACCGGGAAGCACAGCTTTTGTATGGCAATGAGGGAAGGTTTGGCATCTACCAGCTTAAAGATTCAGCGGAAACAAGGGATATTCGCTTTATGGATATGGATTATCTTGAAAAAGAAGGTATCCCGGTTTCCAGAGAGAATTACACCCTTGTCTATACCGGGGAGCTTACGGAGAGTATGAGCCTTGAAGATATTTATACCAAGTTCAACATAGACCACCCGGCAGACTTTACCGGGCATTCCCTTTCCGTAAGCGATGTGGTGGTGCTGCATCAGGACGGGGAGAACACAAGCCATTATGTGGATTCCGTTGGTTACAGGGAGATCCCGGAGTTTACAAAGGAGCTTTCAGTATCGGCGGAAATCAGCACAGAAAAAGATGCGGTCAGGGAGGAAACAGCGGAAATCCCGGCAGACGCAGCGGAAGAACATACAGCGGCAGAAAATACAATGGCAGAGCCGGACAATGACAAAGTTTCCTATTATGTCATTGAAGATTTATCCACATGGGCGGAGAACAGCCCGGAAAAAAGCAGGCTGGAGCGTTTTGAGAGCCTTCCGGAAGCAATGGCGAAATTCACAGAGTACCGGGGAAGGGAAACAGAGGACAAGCCGGATATGGCGAGGGCAACTTTTGGCTTCCATGTCAATGGCAGCGAATTTGACCTGATCCACGTCAGAAACCATGAAAACTGTCTGTCACTGGATTTTACGCACAGCAAGGCGGCGGTGGAAAGCAGCCGCTTCATGGAGGATTTGCAGACTTTAAATCACGAGGTCGGCTTTGACAAGGTACGGGTTCACCGGGAAATGTCACCGGAGGAAATCAAGGATTTTGTGAAACAGCGGTTTGAGTACCAGCTAAAGAGCAGCGGTCTTGACGATATTTCCCTCTATATGGACAGGTTTGATGCCCTTTATGGACAGGGGAAAATGGAACACCTCATGCCAACAGCCAACCAGAAGCATATCGTGGAAGATGTACCGTTTACGGAGTGGGAAAATCCGTACATAGACACCAAAAGCCAGACAATGGGCAGAGAAGAAACAGAGCTTGCATTCCGTCTGGCAGACCGTTATATCAGTATTCAGGAAGCCACTGAAGGGTATGATTACACCATTTATGATATGAATTACCGGGAACTGGACGGGGGCGTATATGACAATCCGGACATAACAATCAGACAGGCACTTGACGAGATTGTGACGGATTTGAAAGAGCCTATGCACAGGAGCAGTCTGGAGGGCAGTATCCGCACTGACGATGAACTGATACCGATTGATTATGACGGATTGATAGAAAAGGCAGAACAGGCGGCAAAAGAGCATCTTGAGGAACGTATCAGAACCGAAGTGCCGGAAGCGGCGGAAAGCAAAGTGATAGCCGATTTTAAAGCCAGAACTGAGGAATTATTTAACCCTGTCAACGGGCAGACACAGGAAGATATAGAAATGAGTGTTTATGCTTATTTACAGTCCAAAATTGACGAGTATGGAATGGATATAGAACTTGTGGATATGGCGGTTACAGGGAGCAGATGCAGAGGTTTGGAAGAACCTGTATCTGACCTTGACGTGGCTGTGGAGTACCGGGGCGGGGAAAACGAAGATACCCTGTTCAATGCCTTCAACGAGGACGGTTTTACAATCGGCGGCGTTAAGGTAGACATCAATCCCATTACAGAGGGCAAGACCGGGACGCTTGGGGAGTATCTTCCGGGTGTGGAAGCTTATCTTGAGGAAAAACGAGCCACCCTGCAGGAGAAAGCCGCAGAGCAGGCACAGGAGGAAAAACAGACGGTTGTCACCCTTACAGTGGCGGAGTGCGGGGAATTCCACAATTTCGGAGAGTACCATGAGGGGATAGCAGACGTCCCGGAAGCAATCGCTATTTTCAACCGGATACCGCCGGAGAGGATGAACGGTATCCCAAGCATCGGCATCAATATCCATACAGAAGGGACAGAAAGCTATGAGGACACGCAGATGGATATTGTTTCGGGCAGAGTTGCGGATTTGGAGATTCTGGACTATGTGCCGGATATTACAGACAATCCGAAGGCGGTGGAGGTCATTGCGGAGCTGATCGACAAGCTGCCGGATATAGAGGTGAGGGGTTCTCTGGAGAAGTGGCAGGCGGCTTTCCTTGCTGCGGAGATAGACCAGCTTTCCTACAACTACGACACTGTTCAGTACAATCAGACAGTGGAGGACAGGGAAGCGCAGATAGCGAATATCACAGAGGACATCAGGAACGGGAATACCGGGTATCTGAATGATTTCCTCAATGCGCTCATTTCAGACAGTATCCGGGAAGGCATGACGGATATTTTCGGGAAAGGGACGGAGCTTGATGACAGTGAGGGCGTACAGACTGCAAGGAAGGCGAAGGAGCTGTTAGATAAGCTGGCGGAATACAAGCCGCTTGCAAAGGTTGAGGAACTGGAAGAATGTAACTATAACATGATTGATAACGTCCTGAACAATGAGAAGCCGAAGGAGGAAAAACAGACAGGCAGAATTTCCATAAAGGAAAAGCTGGCAGAGAAAAAGGCGGTTACCCGGCAGAGGGATAAGTCGGAGAAGGAAGTTCCGGAAAAGGGGACAGAGAAAAAATCAGAGAGGGAGATATAAGCTATGGATAAATTTACAGTGGAAGAAATCAATTTGATGTGTGTGTTTGAGGGGCAGGACAGGACGGGCATGATTGCCGACATAAAGAACGTGCTCCCCCATATACAGGATAGTGATATGGTGGAGCTTGCCGGACAGGTCTTGGGGAAACTGGAAGCCATGAGCGATGCGGAATTTGCAGAGGTGGCATTGGAAGCGGCAGAGTGATTAACGCAAATCTTTTATAGCATTATTCGACATAACGTGCTATAATTCTCTTAGTCAGATTAGAGCAGGTAGGGATAGTCTGCGGTTGTCCTTTCTGGAAACGGAAAGGAGGTCGGTATGAACACACTTGAGATACTTACACTGCTGTTGGTCATTTTCGCAGCATTAACATACTTAGACAACAGAAACAACCGCAAGTAACGGAAAAGGCTATCCTCTACTGCAATAGGGGATAGCCTGTAATCCGTTGATTTTTAACGCATTATAAGTTTCCGATTGTACAACCGTCGGACGTTCCAATATCCTTCGGGTTCTAAGATGATTATAAACCAACACTGCGAATTTTGCAAGAGGGTTTAGGAAATGGGGGTGCTTCGGCACTCCTATTTTTTTGTGGATTTGTAGATTATATTACAGGAATATGGTCTTGCCTGCAAGAATTTTTTTAGATTTATATAATAAAGTAGGAAAGAATGGGTGGGATTCCGCCGCAGTTGGCATTGTGCGTAATGTGTATAACTCCCCGTCTTATGGAGCTGTGGGCAACACTGTTTGCAGGATGTGGGAAAGCTGCCCTTTGCTTTTCCATATGCTGTGAATGGTGTTGTCCATAGCGGAATGGGGAGTTATGCACCATTTCCACGATGCTTTTTTGCTTTTAAAGCCCTTTTCAGACAGGGAATTATCGGGAAGGGTTATTATTCCGGTCTGGCTGTTCCAGTGCGCTTTTTGGCGGCTCTGTGCGCCCTAAATACTGGTTCAGGTTCTCCAGTTTCCGGTTCAGCGATTTCAGCTCTTTTTCACAGTTTTTGTATGTGGCGGTCAGTTCTTTTTTCTGTGCGGTCAGCTCCTGATACTCCGCTTTCAGCTTGTCGATGTTCAAGCCTTTTAAGGGGATGCCCGTCTGCTCCAGCATACGCCTTGCGCCGCCATAAAGGATAATCTGGCTCTCATGTTTACGGAAATAAGCATCAGGGTTTTTGGACTTCTTATAGGCGGTATGATACGCTTTATTTGCCTTGTACTGCTCCGCATATTTGATGATTTCCGCAAGGTCTTTGATGCGGTTCTCCAGCTTGCGGACAGTCTGCTTTGCTTCCTTCCCGGTGGCGGCTGTGGTGGCGATTTTCTGTTCCAGTTCTTTTATAGAGCCAGCTTCATTATATGCCTGTGCCGCAATCTTTAAATTCTCTACCGCCGCCCACCTCTGCAGCCCCGGACTGTTCTGGAATTTCTCATCAGAGGTGTCAATCAATCTCTTATTTGCGTAATCCCTTTTCGGGATAACTGCCTTCCGTTCCCGTTTCAGTTCAATCCGTTCTTTGATGCGCTCCTTTGTGTATTCCTTTCCGAGTGACTTGATGCTGCCACGCACAAAACGGTCTTTGCCAAGTGGACGGAAGGAGATAAATTTGAGGGCATCTTCCCCAAAAGTTTCTCCTTTTATCTCATACCCTTTTGCCCGCATCAGGAGCAGAAATTCTTCATAGGTGGAGGATGATTTTATGGCGGCGTTGATGTCTTTCCTTATCTCTGTTTTCCATGCGGTGCTGTTCCTGTCCGCCTGCCATTCGTTGTATTTTTTCCCACGCTCCCCACCGGGGATAATGACAGAAAGATTATGCTCGCTGCACAGCTCGTCACTTAATTTTCGGATGCGGTAATAGCTCTGCTTGCAATCATGGTATTTGTCATGTTCTATGTTGTCAGCGGCACAGAAAATGATATGGTTATGAACGTGACCTTTATCAATATGTGTGGTGACAACATAAGAATATTTCCCCTCTAAAACCTTGTCCGCAAGTTCCTTCCCGATCTGGTGCGCTTCGTCAAAGCTGACCTCACCGGGAGCGAAAGCCTGTATCAGATGATAGGCTTTATTGGGGCTGTTTTCCCGGCAGTGGTCTAAGGTGTATTTGAAGTCAATCGCTGCGGTTTCCGCCGCACAGGCGTAGGAAGAAATATAGATGCTTCCGTCTGTTTTGTCCGGGTTGCATATGTAGGCTACCGCTTTATCAACGGTTGCTGTGACAGCATGGATTTTTGTGACTGCCATACCTGTTTCATCAACTCCTTTACTTCGGCCATATCTTCCTGATAGACGTGGTTTGTGCTGTTAATCCTCTTTGCAATCTGGTTCAGACTTGAACTGATCCGTCCAAGCTCCGTATTGTATTCCCGTAAAAAACTGTAATCCACGTCATAAACATATCCGTATAGAATCAGCTTCCGGATAAAAGCCGATTTGCTTTTCATGCCGGACAGCTTAAACTTCTCGTCAAGGATGTACTGCTCCTTGTCATTCAAGTGAAATTCATTCCGGTTGGTGCGTGTCCTGTTTGCCATTTTTACATCGTCCTTTCTAAATTTGGGCATAAAAAAACTGCTGTAACTTGTCCGGTTTACAACAGTCTGGTTTCGAGTCTGTTCAATTGTTTTGGATAGACTTATCCATGTGTTATTGTAGCAAATCTGCGTGGGAAGGTCAAGGACTTGCAGAGAAAAACGCAAAGAAAACCAAAGAGGGTTAGGGATACTTCCCTATGGAAATTTCATCATACGGACGGTAGGGAAGTATGGGGAATTTCGCCCATGTGTCCGGACATGGGCAGTGCTTGCTATTCTACCCACGACACTCCCGGAGGGTGTGTCGGTGTTCCGGTTGCTTGGGCAATCTGTTTGGAACACATATCAGGGTTACGATAAAGACTTTTGAGGATACAAAAAATATACAAGGCATAACGTAAAAGTTGAAAATACCTTAGAATGAATGGGGAGAACAGTTATGCAACATAAAAGATTGTGTAAGAAAGCTCTGTCGCTTTTTAAGTATCCAAAAATTGGGGGATTCTATAAATAAAAGATTTCTTTACTATTGCAAAAGCTTTAGAATAGTGCTAAAATAATTATTGACTATAAGTCAATAACTGGATGCAAAGGAGATGCAATAAAAATTGGCTAGACCTGTAAAAAAGACACCAGAGGAATGGAGAAAAGAAATCCTAAATGCTGCCCAAAACTTATTTATTTCTAAAGGATATGAGGAAACTTCAATTTCCGATATTATGGACATGGTGGGCGGGGCAAAAGGAATGTTTTACCGTTGTTTCCAAAGCAAAGAGGAAGTGATGTACGCATTAGGCAATCAAATGTTTTTTGAGGACAACCCATTTGAAATAGTCAAGGGGAGGGATGACTTGAACGGTCTGCAAAAAATCAGGTTGTTGCTTACACTGAATCAGTCGGACGCTGAACGAAACCAGATAAATATGCAGGCAATCCCGATTTTGAAAGACCCGCACATTTTGGCAGCGGCAGTTAGGGAAAACAGGCGTGTATTGACCCCCTTGTGGTTGGAATTGCTGGAGGAGGGAAAAAAGGACGGTTCTATCAAGACGGAATACATAAAGGAGCTTTCCGAGCTTTTGCCGCTTATCAACTTCTGGCTCATGCCCTCGGTATTCCCTGCAATAGAGGAAGAACTGTATCATAAATATCATTTTGTGAAAGAAGTGTTAGCCTATATGGGACTGCCGCTTTATGATGATGATACGACAGCCTTTACAGAAAAATTTATCACTGATATTACAGAAACACCCTGCGGGCATACCTCTATGCCAGAGAATGCAGGCAAAATCAAGGAAAAAGGAGGGAATCAGCCATGACAGAAAAATTATTTACAAAAAATTTCACGCTCCTTATTTTAGGGCAGCTAACCTCATTGTTTGGAAATTTTATATTGAAACTGGCACTGTCCATGTATGTACTGGAAGCAACTGGTTCGGCAACTATATTTGCAGGGATATTGTCTGCTGCTACAATCCCGACCATTCTTTTGTCACCGCTTGGCGGCATCTTGGCGGACAGGGCAGACAGACGGAATATTATGGTGGCGTTAGACGCATTGACTGGCGTATCCGTTTTATGTGCGGCACTATTCTTGTCGGAAAACAATGCCATTGTCGTAATCAGTACGTTGCTTATTATACTTTCTATTTTGGGTGCGTTTGAAACGCCTACTGTTCAAGCGTGTATTCCCACTATGTTACAAGGGGACAATATTATGAAAGGAAATGCCGTTGTAAATCAAGTGGCGTCTTTATCCTATCTGATTGCCCCTATGTTGGGCGGCGTATTGTATGCCATGCTTGGGCTAAAACCCGTAATGTATGCGAGCGTTGTCTGTTTTTTTATTACTGCCCTGTTTGAATGTTTTATAAAATTGAGCTATCAGCATATTCAAAATCAAGGCGGTGTGCTTCAGATTGTTAAGCAAGATTTTTTATCAAGTATGCAGTATATTACAAAAGAACAGACCAGTATATCAAAAATGCTGCTCTTAACGGCATTCTCAAGGTTTTTTGTGATGGGCATTACCATAGTCGGACTTCCTTTTCTTGTGCGGACTGTCCTCGGATTTAATCCAAAATATTATGGGGCTGCGGAAAGTGCGTTGGCAGTAGCTACAATCTTGGGGAGCATTGCCGCAGGAATTTTGGCAGAGAAATTGAAAATACATAAATTATCTATCCTGCTGGCTTCCCTGGGTATTTTCATTATCCCTGCTGGCATTGTTTTCTTTTTGCCAGTGAATGCCATTATAAAGTATGGCGTTACGGTTGTATCATTTTGCGGTATGCAGGCGGTTATCAGTATATTTTCTATTTTTGCTGTTTCCCTCATACAGCAAAGGACACCAAATCAATTAATAGGAAAAGTGATGGCTTATACATCAACGGTTACTTTGTGCGTCCAGCCCATAGGACAAATCGTGTACGGTTTTCTGTTTGATAGATTTCACGGTGCTGTATATTTTGTCTTGATTCCAACTGGCATTATAGTTTGTATTGTAGGATTATCTGCAATGAACTTCTTTAAGAATATGGAAAAGGAACAGCAGGAGGTGTCAGCATGAAGCAGGAGAAGTGGCTATTGTGTCTTGTATGTGGAAACAAGACGAGATTGGTAGTTTATTTGAGAAAAAGTATAGGGTATTTATGTATCTAACCCATTTAGAGTAAAATGGGTTGCAGTGAGATGAGGATAGTAAAATGGGTAAAGTAGTGATATTGGCTTTTTCAGAAAATGAGGAAGATGTTTGCCAGAGAATGTTGCAGATTGTGAGAGAAAGTCCTCATTTTGAAGGCTGTAATGTGCTTCAAGTAGAAAAATATCTTAATTTTGAGGGAATGAAGCTGAACTTAGCAGAGAAAAATGTGGTCATACATGGTGCGGAGATCATGCTTACCAATAGAGAGTTTGAAATACTGTATTTGTTGGCGAAGAATCCCGGCAGGATATTCAGCAAAGAGCAGATCTATGATATTGTCTGGCAGGAGCCGTATTCCGGCGATTACAATATTGTCATGAGCCATATCCGCCATATAAGGGAGAAAATAGAGGACAATCCGGGCAAGCCGCTTTACATACAGACCGTATGGGGCATTGGCTATCGGTTCAACAAAAATTTAAGCAGCAGTCTGTGATGTGAAAACAGATTGCTGCTTATTTTTTGTCCTGTACGCCTAAGAGGTATTCGCAGGACACATGGAAGAACTCTGCAAGAGCCACTACCTCATAATCCGGGACGAACCTTGTCCCTTTTTCAATCCTTAAAACGGTCAGGTCGCTAAACTCATATCCGGCAAGCTGGAGCTGTTCTGCAAGGGCTTTCTGTGACAGCTTCTTTTCCGTCCGCAGTTCCATAACCCTTTGACCGATCAGGTTTTTGGAGTTGTTTTCCTTATCCCAATAGATTTTAATATCCTACCACCAACTTTCTAAAGATGAAGTCCATTATCATTGATTTTACGAAAAATTGTTGATAATATACTTCTAAAGATGAAGTGGGAGGAAATTATCTTGTTATTGAGAAATTGGGGATTGATAATACTGCCTGTAAAAACAATAATATTTTTAACAGAGAAAGGTGGAAATAAGCATGAATGAAGTTTTTGAAACATTGTCGGATGTCTTTGAGGAACTGTGCAGCGAATCAAAGGACAGGGAGTATTCCGTCCAGACGGAGGAAGCAAAAGCAGCCAGCCGGGAACTGAAAAAGAAGCAGAAGGCATTTGAAGCATATTTTTCCAAGCTGCCGAAAGAGGACAGGGAGTTTTTGGAGGGCTATATGGATGCGGTGGATCATGCCCATTACAAGGAGGAACAGCGGGCATATTATCAGGGGATTGTGGATGCTATACAAATATTAGAGGGATTAGGCATAATCCCTAAGACCGCAAAGGTAAGAGAACTACTCAGAAGAATAGGCAGATAATAAGCAAGGTGGCTGGCGTATTCAAGAGCGAGCCACCTTGCTTTTAAAAACAGCAATGGATTTCATTATTGGAAATAAGCTATTCATTATTTGATGGAAAGCGTTCTTTCAGAGAAGCAATCCATTTTTCAATTGCTTCCACTAAAACATACTGTTGCTGTAAAACTGCCATACCTGTTTCGGGAATTTCCGGAATATTTTCTTTTTCAAGGATGTTTTCCTCTAAATAAGTTTTCAGCGTTTTGATGTTCTTTTCAATGCTGTTTACACAAGATTGCTGGATTTCCAAAGGTAAACTGTCTAAGTTGACAATCACAGCATTAAAATCTAAAAAGATATGGATAGGTTTAGCGGCAATTTCCAGCATAAGTCTTTCAAATTCCCTATTTCCTGCATCAGTTAGGGAATAAACTGCTTTTTCTGGCATTTTCCCTTCCTTTACAATATTTCCTTTGATAAATCCCTTCTCTTCTAACTGGAGTGCCTTTTTGTAGATTGACGGGGTACTTATTTTTACCCATTTGGATATATTGCGGTATTCCACCAGCTTTTGAATATCATAAGCGCCCATAGGCTCTTTTTTTAACATTCCCAATACAATTAAATCAATCGTAGCCATTGTGACCAGCCTTTCTCTCTGAATTTATATGTGTTCTACACTGTAATTTATAGTATTAGATTTTATAGCTGCTGTCAAGAAACAAAAAATTATCACTACTCTCTTGACAACTACTATAATTTAGAGTATATTTTCTTTGCAGGAAATTAGTATAAATTATACTACTGTAAACAATAACGATTGTCAAGAGAAAGGAGTATTCAGAAATGAGTGAACGTAACAACAAAATGGAATTATTAGGGAGTGCGCCAGTCCCCACAGCTCTTGTGGCTCTTGGTGTACCGATTATGATTGGTATGTTGATCAATGCCCTTTATAATCTGGTAGATGCGTATTTTGTGGGAGGTTTGGGAGAAAGCCCTATGGGTGCGATTTCGATTGTGTTTCCATTAGGACAGGTAGTAGTGGGATTGGGGTTGATGTTTGGCAATGGTGCGGCATCTTATCTTTCAAGGCTGTTAGGACGTGGGGACAGAGGTACTGCAAATAAGGTGGCGAGTACGGCAGTATACAGCAGCGTTATGATCGGTGCAGTTATTATTATTTTGGCTACTGTTTTTCTGAAACCGATTTTAATCATGCTTGGGGCAACAGATACCATTATGCCTTATGCCCTGACTTATGCAAGGATATATGTAATTTCCTGTATCTTTAATGTATTTAATGTGACAATGAATAATATTGTGGCAAGTGAAGGGGCAGCGAAAACAACCATGTGCGCCTTATTGTTGGGAGCTGTATTAAATATTGGCTTAGATCCGGTTTTTATTTATGCGTTTGATATGGGGGTTGCGGGGGCTGCGATTGCCACTGCCATTTCTCAATTTGTCTCCACGCTTGTGTACTTAACTTATGCGCTTCGTAAAAAGAGTGCGTTTTCATTCAGCATAAAGGATTTTAAACCCTCCAGGCAGATATATATGGAAGTTTTGAAAATTGGAGTCCCAACACTTACCTTTCAGCTTCTTACCAGTCTTTCCATAGCACTTATCAACCGGGCGGCAAATGGATATGGTGATGCTGCTATTGCCGGGATGGGGGCAGTCACAAGGGTTACAGCTATGGGAACATTAGTAGTATTTGGCTTCCTGAAAGGATTTCAGCCGATTGCAGGATTCAGCTATGGGGCAAAGAAGTTCCAGCGTTTGAGGGAAGCGATTCGAACATCTATTTTGTGGTCAACAGTTTTCTGTGTAATAGTGGGTTTGCTAATGGCTCTGTTTTCTGTGCAGATAATTTCGCAGTTTGCAAATGGAAATACAGAAATGATTGCAGTAGGGCAGAAATCCCTTTTGGCAAATGGATTTTCATTCTTCCTGTTTGGTTTTTATACGGTATATTCCTCTTTGTTTCTTGCACTTGGTAAAGGAACAAAAGGCTTTATCCTTGGGGCTTGTAGGCAGGGAATTTGCTTTGTCCCAGTGATTTTGCTTCTCCCGAATGTTTGGGGAATCAATGGGATACTTTATGCACAGCCGATTGCAGATGTGATTTCAGGCATTATTACAATCTTTATGGCATTACAGCTTCATGGAGAACTGACAGAAGCAGAAGCACAGCTTCATATTGAAAAACAAGAGTAAGATTTAAGTTAATATATGAAACATAAATGGTCTGCTGGATAACAGTAAAAGAGCATGTTGTCCGGCAGAGCTGCTTTTAGATGATGCTGCCAATAAATGGAGGGCGGCATTATATACGGGGGCGATTTTTTGAGTGAAATATTGATACTTCATGTTGACAGTGCAGGAGAGGATTTGTATAAAAAACTGGTAGAGGTAATAAAAGAGAGTGGTCATAATATACAGAAAGTGGCGATAGAAAGCTGTTTGCCACTTCAATTTGATAGTTTAAGAATCCTACCAGACAGACATCAGGTATTTCAGGGGAGTAGGGAAATTGTATTAACAATGAAGGAATTTCAAATACTTGTACTGCTTGCACAAAATAAAGGGCGAATATTTAGTAAAGAGCAGATATATAATGTCGTTTGGCAGGAGCTGTACTCTGGAGATTGCAATATTGTTATGAGCCATATCCATAATATTAGAGAAAAGATAGAGGTCAATCCGAGCGAGCCTGTTTACATACAGACAGTGTGGGGCGTGGGTTATCGGTTCAATAAAAATTTATACAATGGTCTGTGATGGAAATATTTTGGATCGTTGTCATTATGTTTAAGATGATAAACAGATAAAAACAAGGCGGCAGATGCGTTGAGAGAGCCGTCTTGTTTTTGCAGAAAAATTCAGAAATAATCCAGAGATAATCAAAATGTTTAAGGTATCCTATTCTTTGGGATGTTTGTATGTCCGAAGATAGGCTTCCACAATAGCGAGTATCGTTGTAATTTGTTCCTCCATGCGGAAACAATATGGTTTGCTTTTTGCTCTTTGGATTTGTTGCCCCTCATGGTTTTTCCATCAATACAGATGATCTTTTTAAGCGCCTCCCCCTCCCTGCTGTTTACAAGTTCATTCCATTTTTTATAAACACCCTGTATATATTCCGGTGCAATACTACCCATAACCCTCTGCATTGTGTCATGCGAAGGGATGCCATTTTCAAGTCCAATGTACTGTTTGAGGAAGTCTTTATTTGACTTTGCAAAAATTTCAATTTCCTGCCAGTCATCGGCATTTGCCAGTTTTGCAAACAGCACGATCACCACAACATCAAGCAGTTTATGCCTGATCTTTTTTTCCTGTCTTTTATCTTCGATCAATTCTATTGTTTTTAATATCTCTGTCATCGCCAAACACCACCTTTATTGTAAGAATACCACAAATTTCCTGTAAAGGTGATGTCTGTTCACAATTTATTCATTCATGCGTTTGTCCTGTCCGGAATACTGTTTTTATGTGGATATGGAGGAGTTATATGCTTAAAATCAGGATGCAGGGGACAAAGAAAGACCTTCACTGGTTCCGGCAGCTTTTAGAGCGGCATGAAGGAGTGGATGTAATGTCTGTATCGGAATCGTTTGCAAATAAAGGGACAAATAAATATTTCCGTGTATATGCGGAAGTGGAAAGAACAGAGAAAATAGATTAGAGAATTAGGAGGAAAGTATATATGTGCAGAGTGATCGCAGTGGCAAACCAGAAAGGTGGAGTCGGCAAGACTACAACGTGTGTGAATTTAGGAATCGGGCTTGCAAGGGCAGGCAAGAAAGTATTGTTGGTAGAGGCAGACGCACAGGGGAGTATGGCGGTAAGCCTGGGGATTGCGGAGCCGGACGAGCTGGATGTGACGTTAGTGAATATCATGGAAAAGGTCATCAACGATGAAGATGTAGAACCTGGTGAGGGGATTATCCACCATACAGAGGGAATTGATTTCATCCCGGCAAATATTGAACTGGCAGGATTGGAAACGGCCCTGGTAAATGTTATGAGCAGGGAAACGATATTGCGCCAGTATCTGAACAGTATAAAAGGGGAGTATGACTTTGCAATCATTGATTGTATGCCCTCGCTTGGAATGATTACGATAAACGCCCTTGTAGCGGCGGACAGCGTACTGATTCCCGTAGAGGCGGCATATCTCCCGGTCAAAGGGCTTCAGCAGCTTATTAAGACGATTGGACGGGTACATAGAAAGCTAAACCCAGCGCTTGATATTATGGGGATTCTGCTGACAAAGGTAGACCGGAGGACAAACTTCGCAAGGGACATTTCAGCACAGATCCGGGAGGTATATGGGAACCGGGTACATATTTTCGAGAACTGCATCCCGTTGTCCGTAAAGGCTGCGGAAACCACAGCAGAGGGGAAAAGCATCTATCTCCATGATCCGAAGGGGATTGTGGCAGGCGGCTACCATCCGGGGGCATCCCTCCAGCGGAAGGGACTATGCGGAGGCTGTGGCAGAAACAAGCCACAGCCAGAAGAAAAAGCTGGTGCAGTCACATTTCAGAAAAGAAAATGGACAGCAGGCAGGCGGTGAAGATGGCAGTAAGGATTCCGGGAAAAAAGATATCCGATACCGGGAGACATCAGGGGATGCAGGAGAAGCCTTAGATTCTGCCCGTGAAAAGATTAAGAAAAAGCAGAAGCGGGAACGGCTACATAAGGAACAGAAAAAACAGGCATCCCGGCTTTCCTTCGGTGACGATGAAAGCGGCATGGTACACGGGGCAGGCGTGGGGATCGGTAAAAAGGCTGCGTCTGCGGCGTCCCATTCCATATCAGCCTATGCACACGGGAAAGTGTATGAAGCGGAGCAGGATAATTCAGCGGCAGAGGGCGCACACCGGGCAGAGGTCATGGCCGAACATTCTTTGCGGTACGCCATGCGTATCTCCCACCGGATGGTGCAGAGGAAGCTCTCCCGGTGGAGGGAATCCCCGGAAGGGGAAGGCGTGAAAAGCCGCCTGCGGTTTGAAGCTTCACAGGAAGCTGCAGAATCCACAGGAAAGCAGTTAGAAAAAACAGGGCAGGCAGAGAAAACAATCCGGAAAAAGTTCTGGCAGAAACAGCGGATTAAAAAATCCTACCAGGCGGCAAAGCGGGGGGAGCAGACAACAGCGGAGGCGGCAAAAGCCACGCAGTCCGTATTTGACAGGATGCCGGCACAATCCTGTCCTCGTTTTATCTGCCTATCCCGGAAAGAAGGTATTTGAATCTTGGGGAAGAATTAAACTTTACTGGCGGGATGGTGACAATCGAACAATTAAAGCAATCAGCAATAGCGTTCAATGAAAGCCTGAATACAAAAGAAAAGAAACGGAAGCTGGAAGAACGGATACAGAATGTGGTCATTCATTCCAATGAGGAGCTTTTATATACAGGTACAGATGATTGTTACGCTCTTTTTCAGATCAATGAGGATACGAAAGGCCGGGATTATTTCCTTTTAAGTATGGAAACGATCAAAGAAGACGGTTTAGAGGTGGATGGTGCGGATTATTCCCTGATTTATGGCGGCAGGCTCAAGCTAGGGGATAATTTGGAAAGCGTCCGCACAGAAATAACATTTTCTCTCCCGGAAGGCTATACCGGGCACTACCCGACTGTCGGTGATGTGATGGTTATGAACCGTAAAGGGAAAGTGACTGCTTATTTTTTGGATGATTATGGTCCTGTGGAACTGCCCGGTTTTATTGAACAGAGGAAACATGTACTGGAGGAAGAAGCAAAACGGCAGATTCCAGAGGAAAAAACGTACCCGCCGCTTTATATGCATACCATTACCTATGCAATGGAGCATGGCCGGGCAGATGATTACCTGGAATCAAGAAAGCTGAACCTGGACTGCAAAAAAGCGGTTGAGGACGCAATCCGGGAGAACTTTGACGGGATGCATCTGGCGCATGATGCCGCAGAGGAAGTCCTGGAGGAATATGGCGCAGAACGTGTGGTATTCATCCTTGCAAATACGTTGCAGCATTTGGAACATGACGGGCGGTTTTCTATCGGGAATAAGGCATGGGCAAAGGGATACGAGATACCGGAGAACATAAACCGGGGGATGGATATGAACGCTGATTATGTGGTAAGCAGCCACCCGGCTGTACTGGACGGGTTTATCGGATTGGCAAGGGATGGAATACAGGAACAGGAGTTAGGGAAGGAAGAAAACGTGCGGATCAATGAGGAAACGAAAGGGTTTATTGCAAATGGGCATTTTGGCACATGGCATACGGTAGAAGCAAAAGAAATTAGCGGCGAGCTGTTTTACCGGATGGAGCATGAGGAATATGGGGATTCTGTGGCCTCTATTATTGTCAATCAGGAAGGGGAACTGGTGGCAGAGGAACTGGAGCATGGGTTTGATCAGGGGGCAATGGAAGCCATTGGCGAGTATTTTTCAGAAAAAGGAGTAGAAATGGAACCGGAGCCGTCATTCATTGCACAATACTATCTTATACAGAACACCGATGGCAGCAAAGCAGAAAGGGAATATCAGTATTTTGCGGATTTGGATGCGGCGGTCACTGCCTATCAGCAGATACCAAACCACCTAAATAAACAGCTTGGCATGGAAAGCACGGAACAGCCACCCTCCAGGATGTCCCTGATTGTGTGCCAGAATGGAATTGAAACGCTTACAGATATAGAATTTAATTCCCTAAGCGAAAAATGGGTTCGAGAGGAAACGATGGCGGCGTCACAGAAAGCAAGGGAGTATCTCGATAGCTATGATGTTGCAATTGCATACCAGACAGAAAAAGGGTATTTTTCCATCCAGACCGTTTCTGACGGTTACGATTATACGATTTATGGTAAGGATTTCAGGGAGATTGACGGAGGCGTGTACGACGATCCGGATCTGTCAATCCGTGAGGCGATGGAAGCGATCCTTTCGGATGAAGGCATACCGTTGGCGGCGTGTAAGGTTATGGATTATGGAGAATTGCAGGTGAAAACAGAAACCGTGGCGCAGGAAGAACTGCAGAAGGCGCAGGCGAAAGAAACGGAGAGACTTCCGCTTGTTTCTGATCAGACAGAGCCGGAGCCTGCCTTAAACGGCCAGAGCCGTGCGGGGGGTAGAGGAAACCGTACTCTGCTATGCCCAGGCACAGATTGATGAAATGGGGCTGTCGGAGGAAGTGGAGCTGCTTGGCGCAAGGGTGTACGGGAGCCGTTCCAGGGAAGGGATGTACCAGGAAGGCTCGGATATAGATGTGGTGGTATCTTACAGCGGCAATCTGAAAGAGGATGTTTTCTTCAATGCGTTACATGAGGGAGATTTTAAGATGGCGGGAATCCCGGTTGACATCAATCCAATCTCTACGGAAAAGACAGGAACTTTGGAGAGATACTTGGAGAATGCGGAAAAATATCTGGATGGAAAAGAAAGGCAGGAACTTACCGGGGATATTGTAAAGTTCAGTATGGATCATGATGAAGATCTGCTTGGATTTTGGGATGGCGCTGCCCGGATAGAAACAGAGCCGATCTATCAGGCGTATGAGATTATTGGCAATGCGCTTGAAAGAAATGATACGGAAAAGTTCCGGGCGCACTTAGCGGAGGTTATTGAAACCGGCGACAAAGAATCCCCGATTGTCAGGGATGCAATCGGGTTAATGGAGAAATTGACAGGGGAGAGCCATGACATTTCCGTAGAGCAGGAGGCAACCATTACATTCTATGTGGCAGAATGTACGGAGTTCCCTGTTCTGGGGGAATACCATGAGCGTCTGGAAACATTGCAGGAAGCGATGGAGCTGTATGAGAAAATCCCGGCAGAGCGGATGAGCGGCATTAAGGGGATTGGATTCTGCCTGGAGGACGGCAGTATCTATGACGGGAATTTTGACTTAATGGTGATGGGGGAGATGCAGACGGAATTTATCAATGAGATTCCCCAATACCGGGACAGTCCATTAGTGCAGAAGGCGATTGCGGATATGGAGAAAATCCTTGCGAATCAGAAAGGAAAGGATATGCCAGGGTTGAAAAGGGGGCAGGAACCGCCGCAGCCGCCAGTGTCATTGGAGAACAGGCAACAAACCGTACAAGCGCATGAAAAAGGAAGCCCAGGTATCACAACACATGAATCGGGCAGAGATACTGCCAGGACAGAAACGAAAGCAGCAGAGCCGGTAAAATCAGTTGAAAATGCCCCGAAAACAGACAAGGGCATATCTGGCGGCAGCAAGAAGCAGTCCGTCCTAAACGCCCTCCGGGAACGGCAGGCAAGGATGAAGGCACAGGAGAAACAAACACTGGAACGGGGGAAGCAGAGCCAGAAAACACAAGCAAAGAAGAAGGGAGAACAGGAATTATGATGGTGAGATTTGAGGAAAATGAATATTTCCTGATAGTAATGTTCCAGAAGGAAAGCAGGCAGGCAACCATTGAGGAGATGCATAACGCAATCCCCTACATAGGCAGGGATGAGGAAATGCTTGCCCTCATAAACAGCACACTGGAAAAGCTGTGGTGCATTACAGAGGAAGCATTTTTAGAATTGGATCTGGAACTGTATAAAGAGGAACCGATGGAGGATGAATGATGGAGGCAAATCAATTTGCGGTGTACCAGCTTAAAAATATCCCGGAAAACAGGCAGATACGGTTCCGGCCTTACAGCACACTGCAGGAGAAGGGGATACAGATACAGTATAAGGATTATGAGCAGGTGTATCTGGCACGGATGCAGCCGGAAGACGGGCCGGGACAGATCCGCAGGCGTTTTAACAAGAAACTGCCACGGGCATTTCATGGACATTCGATCAGTGTCAGTGATGTGCTTGTGCTGAATAAGGGCGGCGTTGTGGCCGCCTATTATGTTGAGAAAGAAGGGTTTACCGCCATAGCCGGTTTTATCCGGCCAGGCTCTTCCGGTGCGCCTGTGTCTTTCGGTACTTCTGGTTTCCACATCGAGGGGAAAGAAGGGAGCTGGCACGCTTTTGACAGCATAATCGTAGACGGCAGGGAGTTCTTCCTGATGGAGCATGAAGCCTATGGGAAAGATACGGAATGGGTTGTGGTGGATGAAGCCGGGCGGCTGGCTGCCGAGGGAGTCTATCACGGGTTTGACCAATCCGTGCAGCAGCAGATTAAGGATTATCTTAACCCGCCGAAGCCTGCAAAAGAAATAGTGCGGCATGAAACCACATTACCCTCTGGGAAGGCTTCTGTACCCTCCGGGGCAGATGCGGCAGAAGGCGGCGACAGGGAAAAGCCGCCCCTTGAGAATTGGCAGAAATATATGGAAAACGGGGAGTATGTCCGTAGCGTTGAGAGTGGGGAAGAAGAAAACCACAGCCTCATTGATGGGAATAAAAATAATGGCAAAAAAAAGCATGGCAGGGAATCTGTCCTGAAAAAGCTGTGGCAGAAACAGGCGGAGATTGCGAAACGGCACGGAAATCCTGCACAACAGATGGAAATGTCGGAAGAGATGGAGCGCAGACGGAAATAAGGGAAAAGGGAAGTATCTGGCAGGGATTGCCGGATGCTTCTTTTTTATGTCTTGAACATTATGGAGTTTCTCTGTATAATAAAGCCATAACAGACAGGGCGAAACTTCCCTGTCAGACTGCCAGGCGCAGGCCGGAACCGGGGTGATATTATGCAGGGTGGAATAATACAGGAAGAGCCAAAAGAGAAAGCAGTGGAAAAAAAGGATTCCTTTGCCAAATATACGGTGAAAGACAGCGTATTCACGACGATCTTTCGGGATAAAAAATACCTGATACAGCTATACCGTGCGCTCCATCCGGAGGATACGGAGGCTACGGAAGATGCACTTACGGATATAACGATAAGGAACGTGCTTACCAACGGGATCTATAATGACCTGGGTTTCCGGGTTGGGGACAAAATTTTATTCCTGGTCGAGCAGCAGTCGAGCTGGACGATGAATATCATTATACGTGCGCTGATGTATTTGGCGCAGGTTTACCATGATTATTTTGAAGAGCAGGACGCAGATTTATATGGAAGCAAGAAAGTCCATGTGCCGGAGCCGGAGATATATATGATTTATACAGGGGAGCGTGTCAGCAGGCCGGAGACGATTTCATTTTCCAAAGAATTTTTCAAGGGAAAAGAATGTTTCATTGAAGTAAAGGTAAAAGTAATCTATGACGGCAAAGGAAATGACATCATTAGCCAGTATGTTGCTTTTACAAAGGTATATAACGAACAGGTAAAGCGGTATGGGAGAAGCCGGGAGGCTGTCACGGAAACCATCCGCATCTGCAAAGACAGGAATCTGCTCCGTGAATTTCTGGAGAGCAGGGAAAAGGAGGTTGTGTCTATCATGATGACTTTGTTTGATGAAGAGAGGATTATGCGTAATTATGTTGCCAGTGAAAGACGTGAGGCAGTAAGGGATGCAGTAGAAAATATGTTAAAGACTGGAAAAATGTCAGCAGAGGAAATCGCCGGGTATTTTACGGAGCTTTCTGTGGAAGATGTCCGGGAAATTGAAAAAGGACTGCTTCAAACGATATAATAGTTGCCATTATGCAGATACCATAGAGGAAAGATAATAGAATCCCCGGTTGTGAATGAATACAGCCGGGGGTATTTACATGGAGGGCAAAGTGAAGGAATCAGAACTGATAGGGAAAGTACATTCTGCTGTTTACCATCAGTGACGGCATCGGGGCTATGCCGCCCCGGCAGACGTACTGGTTGACATAGGGGTGCTGCCCCGGCAGAAATATGAGGACTGGAGATTCGGGAAAGTACAGTATCTGGAAACCGTCTGTACCTGCAATTTGAAGCAACTCTCATTTATTATGAAGCAGATCCGCTCCTATGCGAAGAAAACAAACTTAAAGCCGTCATTCTGCTGTTACAAGCGTTGGGGCGTAAAGAAAAAGCAAGGGCATAAGGCGGTAATCCCCCTCTGCTTCAGTAAGAGCGGAAACCCGGAGATTGAAAAAGCATATGCGACGCATTATGTAGATTTAGGGAGGGCAGAACAGCTAAAGAAAGAGAAGCTGGGGAAGGCGGCAGCGAAAGCGCAGAATGAAATGACGGATAAGACGCCGGGTATGCCGGAGACAAAAATTTCTGGCGGCAGTGAAACATAAAAGAGGGAGAAGGAATGGAAAAAGAACCGGATAAAAATATGAAACCATGAAAAAGATCATGGATGCTTTAGAGGATATCTTATGTTCCTATCAGGGCAGGGGGCATCTGTCTGTATATACTGACCTGGATTCCCTTGCGCTTTTTGCAAGCCTTGTGGCATACGGCCAGATCAAAGTGGAAAATTACAGATATGACTATGACAACGATATCCGGGAGGACGAAGAAGCTGCCCGGATTTACGGGGAGCTTGCACCGCAGACAAGATGGCGTGTGGGGCAGCGTAGCCAGATAGAAGCGATACGGATGAACGCCCTAAAGCAGCTCGCATTCCTGGGTTCGCCCGTGTACCGGGAACAGGTTTCTTATGAAGATGCAGGAGCTGTTTTGGTATGTGGGGAAATCCTGCCTTATGAGATTTTCCAGTTGTTTTTAGATACGACGGGATTGAGAAAAATTTATATTTTCCCATACCCGTTCCGGGAGGGATGGGAAAAGCCGCTCTATTTTTCCTTTGAGCCGACTGGGACGGCGCAGAGGGAAATACGGAAGTATGCAGAGAAAAAACGGGAAGAAATGTACCAGGTGATGCGTGAGAAAAGCGAAAGCATTGGCTCTGTAATACCCTCAGTTGACGCTTGGCAGAATTTTTAGGTGTAGCCATCAGAATGGAATGAATGACATCCGCAGGAATTTGGGCAGAACCATAATCAGAATCCTGCGGATGTTTTTTCAACGGAAGAATCAGGAAATATCTGCGCCTTTCTGCTTCTCCGGCTGTCTGGTGCGGGCCTGCCCTAAAATTTTATTGACATTGGAGCAGACCGTATTTAATTCTCTCTGATAATCCCGGTAATAATGGTAGTTTTTCTGCTCTTCCTTTTTCTTCTGCAATAGCTGTTCTTTTTCCGCTTTCAGCAGTTTGATGGATGGAAGCCTGCCGTCTGCTGACTGCCCTTGCAGGAATTTCCGGGCTGATTCGTAAAGCGCAATCTCGGCAGAGTGTTCTTCCCGGAACTGTCCCTTGTGTTTTGATCTGCAAAACTGCCGGTAGACGGATTTATTGGCAAGGTACTGGCCGGTATAATGGATCTGCTCATTTAATATCCGGAGCTTATCTTCCGTATCTTTTAAAACCTTTCTGGAACTGGAAGCAAGGTTCTTAACCTCTGAAAATGAATCTTCCAGGGAATCTCTTGTATTATATCCACGTTCTTGTATATAAGCAACGGTCTTAGCCATTTCCTTTAGATTGGAAAGTTTTACTTTATTGGCATAAGCGGCATTTTGCTGTGCTTTCACACAATCCTGCAGGTTAGTTACAAGCCGCAGGTCTGACTTGATAAACAGGATTGATACAGGAGCTTCCTGTAATGGATCGGATGGCTGGTCTGCAGGCTGTTCCGATTCTGCATTAAGGGTTTCACTAGCAATGGTTTCTTTTTTGTATTCTTTACTTTTTGAATTTTCCCCGAACAGCTTCAGAAGATAATCTTCTTCATAATGAGTGCCAAGCATCCTGCCGGTAATATATTTTCCTCGTTCCGGGTGGAGGTAGCTGAACCTTCCACGGCTGACTTTGAGCGTGACGTTGTATTTCTCGAGGAGCAATTTTTGAAATTCTTCCCGGCTGCAGGAACTGACGGCGCTGGCTTCGATTGCGGAGCGTAAGAAATCCTTCTGTGTCTGGAATGCCGTTCTGCGAATGGGAAGGCCGTCCGCCAGAATCTGTCGGTTGCGTTCGTCCAGTTTCTTTTGCCCCCTCCGTCCCGCATGATATTCACGGTCTGTAACTTTCTTTTCCGCAGGCGCAAGAAGGTCTACCTGATGCAGATGTTCCCGATGGCACAGATCCATAAGGGACTGCTTTAGATGGATCAGGTAATCTTTCGATAGATGGTGCTTATATCCGGCACGGGAATCGCAGGCCCGCTCCATGAAGCCCTGGCGTTCCACATCGTATTTCCGCAGGCTGTTAATGACAATATGCACATGGATGTTGCCGCTTTTATTATGCCCGTCCATGTGTGTGCAGACCAGGGTCTGGTGGCCGGGGAAATTTTTCTGGGCATACTCCATTCGGTAAGCAGGTCGAGATTCCTCTGGGAAAGGATCGTATATCTGTCGATGCGGCCTTTTGTTTCCCGGACATGAATGGTCATGTTAGTACGGGAAATATCATCATAGTGCAAATGGACAGCCTCAGATACACGCAGCCCGGAAGAATACATGGTAGCGATGATGGCCTTATGCTTAAGGTTATCAGTCGCTTCAATGACAGCATGGATCTCCTGTGGCGTAAGCACAGTTGGAAGATTCCGCTCACGCTTCATGGCAGGGACTTCCTCGTCATCCCAGGTAATCTTCAGGACTCTTTTGTAGAGAAACTTGATAGAGGAACGATAGTGATTATGAGTTTCAGGTGATCTGCCCTCCAGACGTTTCATGGTAAGAAAGGCATCTGCATCCTCAAGCGTGAGGTCAGTAACAGGCTTATTGGTGCAGCACAGGAAATAGCTGACATCACTGCAATACAGTTGAATTGTCCGTTCTCTAAGGTTGCGTTTTTCCGCAGCATGGCGGATGGATTCAAAAATATCTTCGTACATAAAAACCTCCATGATAAGTAGTATTGAGTGTTTAAAGTGACGTCTACTTACCAGGGAGGTGCATTGGGATCATAATTCCGGTTGCGGAAGACACCAAAAAATGTTATTGTATTCATAGGCAGTGGAGGTCTCCGTATTTGATTGTTTTGTGTGGTAACTTAACAATACCGTATTGCGGAAGATTTTTCCACTGCTTTTATTTAGAGGAACGTAAAAACTGCGCCACAGCCCTGGCAGGCCATCGCGCAGCGATTTTGTTCAATCGCAATTTATAGATTAACTTTCTATTGGTTATCTATTTTATACCTCAAGTGTAACTGCACTCCAATAGTTTTGCACAATCTTTTTCTTCCAAGCAAAAAAAACACAACTAACCAAAAGCGTAATAGCACCCAACACCACTATCCAAGGGGCTATACCAGAAGATACTATAAACTTTGACACATCATCTCCTGCGGGTGCCATGTCAAACAAATATAATATAGGAACAAAAATCCATGAACTGATAGCTCCTATTGGCATAACCAAAGCGATAAAAGAGAAAATTCTATAAAATTGATTAACACTTGTACTTCTATAAAACATCATATACGCTATAGATAATAGAACTGGCAATAGCATACCAGCAATATTAAAAAGCGATAATGACGTTTCTGTAAATACGCCACCATCATAATTCATATACGCTTCCAAAATGCTGAATTTTGTTATTTTTGCACCACAAAGTATAGCCACCAGAGAATGTCCCGCCTCGTGCAAGATGATATATGCAGGAACGCTGAATATAAGGCTTATAAATAAAAATATAATTTTTTTTACTTTTTGATTCATAAATTTTACCACCCCTACAAATCGTTAAGGAAAGAATCGAAGGTGGTGCAAACGAAAAAACAGCTTTGATCTTTCGATAACTGCCCTTTCGTTTGCATCAGTTTCGATTTTTTCTGGTTGAACAAAGGCGCGTCT
>CAJTDK010000002.1:147987-348102 GCA_910575105.1 Lachnospiraceae bacterium | reverse complement strand
TTTTTACAGTTTTTAGAGAACTGTAAAAGGGATAGTGATTTGAAAATACATCTGTTAAATTTTATTGGATCGAGAAAAGAATTTTCTATATGTACTTAAAAAACCATTGACTTAATCAGCAGTCACTATTTAGTAACCGCAGTCTCTGATTTTTCATCTTCACGCAGACTGCGTCCGAACGATAACAGGGTACTCTGTGTGATGGTATTCATGTAATCCGACCTCCCTTTTACAGAATAATATTTCTCTCTATTTTAACATGGATATCGAATATACGGTTGATTATTTATACGCTTTTTCCTCTGCCTGGAAAGCTGAAATTATTTTTTTATTTTCTTTTCTCAAACGACTTTACAGGAAATTATAAAAGTGCTATAATATAATCATGCAGATATGGTTCATCGGTAGAACACTGGCTTCCCAAGCCGGAGAGGCGGGTTCGACTCCCGTTATCTGCTTTCGTTTGTTTATGGGGCATTAGCGCAGTTGGGAGCGCGCAACATTCGCATTGTTGAGGCCAGGGGTTCGAATCCCCTATGCTCCATTCTTAAATCCTTAATCCAATATTTCCTAAAGTCTTTTGCAGATTGTCAGAAAAAAGATGATAGGCAGTCGATCCGTGTGCGCGTCAGCATCACGGATTTATTTTATATCAGAAACTTCAAAAATATTGCTTTTAATCCCCGCACTGCCAGAAAGACCGGCGCCTCTTATCTGATGCGCCAGTCTCCTGCTTTAGGTATCTTCCGCAGCTTACCATTCGCTCTCACTCATGTTTACTTAGCCGCCGTCTCGGCAAATTCTGTTGTCACAAGATCTTCATAGGGCGCCCTTTTTTCAAGCTCTCCTGCCTCCTCAAGAATGTCCTGCAGAAGCTCAAAGCTCTCCTTCTCGAACACCAGATTGTCTTTCCACGTATCCTGCTCATAGTAACGGTTCACGATGGTCGTGATCGTTTCCAGATCGGTCTCCTTGAACTGTGGTTCTATAGCCGCCGCAATCTCCTCCGGCTTGTGGGACTGCACAAAATCCATGCCCTTTTGAAGCGCATTGGTAAATCCCTGGATTACTTCCGGATTCTCCCTGATGTAGCTCTGTTTTGCTGAAAATGCAGTATACGGCACATACCCGCTGTCCGTCCCTAAAGATGCCACTACGTATCCGTCCTTCTCCTTTTCAAGCGCTGTGGCAGAAGGCTCGAACTCCACGCTGAAATCTCCCTGTCCGCCGGAAAATGCCGCCGCCGTCGAACCGAAATCAATGCTCTGGTCGATCTTAACATCCTTCTGAGGGTCGATGTTATTCTGCTTTAAGATATACTCGAAAACCATTTCAGGCATACCGCCCTTTCTCCCTCCGAGTACATCCTTCCCTTTCAAGTCTTCCCACCTAAACTCCGGCATCTCCTGTCGGGCCACAAGGAAATTCCCGGCGCGCTGGGTAAGCTGCGCAAAGTTCACCACATAATCGTTAGCGCCCTCATTGTAGGTATAGATCGATGCCTCAGAACCCATGAAACCGATATCCGCACTGCCGGAAATAACGGCGGTCATGGTCTTGTCGGCTCCAAACCCAGTCACCAGCTCCAGATCTATCCCCTCATCCGCAAAATACCCTTCCTCAATCGCCGCATACATCGGCGCATAGAAGATCGAATGCGCAACCTCATTAAGCACCACCTTCGTCGTTGCCGGTAGCATCTCCCTCTCAGAAGTCTCTCCCGCCGCTTTGTCCCCTGCAGCCTTATCTTCGCCAGTATTGCCCTCCTTAGCAGTACCCTCCGATGCTTCTTTCGTCTTATCCCCGCCGGAGCATGCGGACAGGGCTGTGACTGCCAGGGCGGCAGCCATAACAACAGCAAACACTCTCTTCTTCATAATGTCCTCCTTGAAAATAATAACAATATATTGTATGCTCCAAAAAAAAGTGTGTGATTTTCAAGTTTTTCCATATCCTGCCGATAATATAGATAAGGATGTGAAAAGATATGGATATTCAAAATACGCTAAACCAACATATAACAACTCCCAATACAGGAAAACCAGTGCTCCCGAATCCGCTTCTTCCGAATCAGGACCTGCTTAAGCCGCCTGCTTCCCCCTCCGCCGGATCAGGCGGCCAGGAGACTAACGGCACACAGGCTCCGGCAGACGGAGCACTGACGGAGCTTGAATCCGCCATGGAAGAGATCCGTGCCGGCGAGATGATCCTCAACGCTGCTCTGGCAAAGGAAGCGGAAGCAGCAAAATATCAAAAACAGCAGGACCGCACCGAATTGGAATCCACACAGGAGCGTAACCGGACAGATTCCGGAAACGATACCGCCGACGAGCGGATCATCAATCAGAAGCTTGAAAAGATGCTGTACTGGAAACTCGATTCCCAGCTGTCAGCAACTACTAATTTCAGTCAGATACAGAACATTTTCCAGGAATTGCTGAAAGACATTTTCTCAGATTATAAAGGCTCCCTGCAGCTCCAATTGATGGCGCAGCTTGATAACTTAACGCTTAATGCTATCCGTCAGCTTGTGAATTCTAATTTCCAGACGCTCCTTGACTTCCTCGGGCAGTACGGACGTCCCAACTCCACAGAAGCGCTTGTCAACGGATTATTTGAAAATATGGCCGGGCGCAGGCCGATGCCTTCTCAGGAAGGAAGCACGTCCTTGAGGGATACCGGCTCTGCCGCACAAAATCCGGCGACAAAGAATATCAGCAGCCGTCAGATAGCTCAGGGGATCATCTACCAGCGCGATGCCAAAGCACGGATAAACACGCAGTATCAGACCAATGTAGGGCGTTTTGAGCAGAGCGGTACACGGACAGCCGAAGTGCTGCTGCGGAGCGGATACCTTACGTCAAGCGGCAAGGCCTTCACTCTGCAGGATATCAGGCAGGCCCAGACTTTTGTCCAGTATCTGAACCAAAGCCAGGCCCAGAATCAGAATCAGACAGAATCGGCGAAGCTCCCTTACACCAGCGAAGAATACCTGGGCTTCTCAGCAGGCGTCTCCTCTCTTAAGGCGCAGACCTTCATTGATCAGGCAGGACTGGGGGAAGGGACCGCTTCTGCATTAAAATACGCGATGGGTACCTACGCCCAGGAATATTTTATCCAGAGCGGCCAGATCTTAAAGCAGATGCCCGAATACCAGAACAGGAGCACCACTCCTGCATATCAGGCCGACAGCTTCCAAAAGATCTACCGCTATATGGTAGATAGCTACAACCAGAAGCCCGACGCACAGGACGCAGCGCTGGCCGGGCTGAAAAAATCGCTGGAAAGCTTTTATGGAAAACAGACTGATCCCGCTTATCAGAATATCAGCCGCTACCGTGCGGATATCGGATTCTTTTCCCGCTATCCGTCGGAGGACTTAAAAAAGGAGCTGATCAACGGCTGGAAAGCCGTCTGCAAAGACTGGAACGGATTTTTACAGTATGCGCAGTTTGCAAAGGACAAAGGATTAAGGTTCGACTATACACTGAGCCGCGACTTATATCTGCCGTTTCTCATGTCCCAGGAGGAATCGGCCCACAGCGGAAAACGGAAAAAGAAAAAGGCACTGCAGTTCATGATACGACTGTCTATCCTCGTCATATGTATCGTCATATGCCTGTTTCTTGTAGCACTGTTCTCTCCATAAATTATCATGCTGTGTGAAATTGCCGCACCCGGGCACACCAGAAAAAGCGCTTTGGACGCTCACCGCTTCCAAAGCACTTTTTTTCGTCTTATGCCTCCATCTTTTCCGCGATATACTCGCGTACCTTTTCTTTCGGCATATCCAGTGCAACCGAAAGCTCCCCATACAGAAACTTCTCCGCACTGTTCAGATATCTGTCATCCACATTGATCACTTTTTTGCCGACAGCTATCCGTTCCTGCTTTCTGATGTAAGATGTCTTCATCAGCGAGACCCATGACCTGCACTGGTTATTAAACAAAGCCTCCTTGTACATAACCTCTCTGCGCTTCTCATCACTGACATTAAGGACGTCAATATTGGGCATATCGTCAATCAGTTCCTTAGCCTCATTGGGCGATATCACTTTTCTCAACTGCCTTTCTTCTCCGTTCACCGGCATATAAAGCGTCCCACCCGCATTATATAAAGGCTTCAGCGTGTAATACTCCTTTTCCCTGTCTGAGCATCTTATATCAAGCCTCCCAATATTCGTCACTTCGCAGACACCTTCCTTATAATGTACTACCTGATCACCAATTTTGAACATATTCACCTCCTGATCATTTGCTGACGTTTGCTGCTTCCTGTCTGACATCCCCGGTTTGCCTGGCATAATTCACCACGAATCGACCATACCTTTCACTTTTCTAAATTGTCATCTGCTGCGTAGCCGCCGCTGCGATTCATCCTTCCGCCTTGCAGGCTGGAAATGTATCCTGCGTGAAAAGGCAGCGGTAATTAATGTGGATTATCCCTTAAAAGGAAACTGCCGGATCTCCTCATGCCATAATAGAAAAGGCGCACAATCCAAGCATATATCGCTTATAGACCGTACGCCAGCTCATCTGGTATATCATCTATGAAGTTCTCAATTGCCGACATAATCCTTTCTTTACCTCATTATATCACACAAATACAATTAATGTAAGATATTTTTCAAAAAACTTTTTCCGTCTCCTCTATAGTTCAGAGAAAAGTACTCTGAAACAGAGGCCGCAATATCCGCATAGCTGCTCCGGATTCCCAGATTCACCCCCGGACGCACCTTATGCCCGAAGCAAAGGCAGGGTACATATTCCCTGCTGTGGTCTGTTCCTTTAAATCCCGGATCACAGCCATGATCCGCCGTGATGATCAGAATATCCTCCTGCTGCAGCTTCTCCATGAGCTGTCCCAGCTGTACGTCCACTTCGTTAAGCGCACGCACATACCCGTCTATATCGTTGCGGTGGCCGTAGAGCATATCAAAATCCACAAGGTTCACAAAGCACAGTCCGGTAAAATCCCGCTCTGCAAAAGAGATCGTCCGCTCCATATTTTTCTTGTTCCCCTCATTCGGATAAGTCTCGGTAAGTCCCTGTCCCGCGAATATATCATTGATCTTCCCTACGCCGATGACCGCATATCCTGCCTTCTTCATGGCGTCAAGCATAGTCTCGTCCGGCGGCGTCAGGGAAAAATCATGCCGGTTCACCGTCCGGGTAAACGCCGGATACTCACCCGCAAAAGGCCGGGCGATGACGCGGCCGACCGCATGCTCACCCTTAAGGAGCGCCCTCGCCTTCCGGCAGTCCTCATACAGCTCCTCAAGAGGCACGATCTCCTCATGAGCCGCGATCTGAAACACACTGTCGGCAGAAGTGTACACGATCAGCTTCCCCGTCTCCATATGCTCCCTGCCGTAATCTTTGATCACCTCAGTCCCGGAGTATACCTGGTTGCAGAGTACGCCGCGCCCTGCTGCCTGCTCAAACTCCCCGATAATCTCTTCCGGAAATCCATGAGGATAAGTAGGCATCGGCTTTTCTGAGACTATCCCGGCAATCTCCCAGTGTCCCATGGTCGTATCCTTCCCGGCAGACCCCTCCCGGAGTTTAGCACAGGCACCGATAAGGTCCGCCCGCGGACCATAAAAGGACGTCCCCGCCAGATGATACAGCCCCAGCTTCTCCATATTCGGCACAGACAGCCTCCCGCTCTTTACGCAGGTCCCTAATGTATCACATCCTACATCGCCGAACTTATCCGCATCCGGCGCCTCACCTGCGCCCACGCTGTCAAGTACGATCAGAAATACTCTTTTCCCCACCTTTTACACCTCTCTACTGAATATATCCCTCGTGAAAAGCCTTCCCTTTATTATATGCGTAGAGCTCCGCTATGGTCGCTTCATAATACGGCTGCACATAGAAAATACCAGCCAGCCCGCAGGTGATCCCCGCCAGAAGATACCAGCCGATAAAGGAAAGCTCCAGTACGAAAGCATTCATCTTCTCGCCGTCCATCATCCGTTTGCTGATGGCAAAGGCTTCCCTTTGGTTCATTCCCGGATTCTCCGAAAGGATGTAGGGCACCATCATATATTCAAAGCTCTTGATTATCCCCGGTACGATAAATAACATCGTCCACAGCATAGTATACAGATCCACCAAAAACATCGTCAGGACAATATTCCCGTAATGACCTGAACGGAACCCGTCAAATATAGTTCCTGCGCCCACCGCCTCCGTGCGGTTCAGGACAAAAAACCGGTCAGCGCCGATACGCAGCACATTTCCCACAAATATACCAAACAGAAGCCCGAATACGATCAGCGCCGCACCGATGGCGACCACCAGCGACATAACTACCGGGAGGACCTCTCCCATATCCGTCATATGATGACCGCCATAGTAGCTGTTATACTCATAGCTGCCGTCTGACAGCACCCTTCGCGAGCCATTCCGTGCGCTTCCCGCAGTCCCGATTCCCTCGACGACTGACATGATGAACGCAACCGCCACGCAGCTCCAGTAATTCCGCTTCATATTAATCTTTGCATTGCTCTTAAGCTGTTCTCTCGTCCACATAATCCTGCTCCTTTACTGTTATGCTTTACTGAATCTCCCTGATCTTCTTCCTGAGTCCCAGAACCTGGTCCGGCGCAACCGACAGTTCATCCACTCCGATCTGGACAAAAAACTCTGTCATCGAAAGATCAGCCGCCAAATCTCCGCAGACACTGATCGTCTTACCTTCCAGATGGACATTATTCGTCACGATCCGGATCATCTTAAGCAGCGCCGGATGCTTTGTATCATAATGGTTCATCACCGATTCATTCGTCCTGTCCATGCCGAGGGTGAACTGCGTCAGGTCATTAGTCCCGATGCTGAAAAAATCCACCTCTCTGGCCAGCTCTCCGCTGAGCATGACCGCCGCCGGAGTCTCAATCATAACGCCAACCTTGATATTTTCATCGAAAAACGCTTTTTCCGCCTTCAGCTCCTGCTTTGCGGTCTCAAGATACTCCTTCGCCTTCACGACCTCTTCCACCTTCGTGATCATCGGAAACATCACCTGTACATTGCCGTAGATGGAAGCTCTCAGGATCGCCCTGAGCTGAGTCTTGAACATCTCCTCCTTTTCCAGGGACATACGGATACCCCGAAGCCCCATAGCCGGATTATGCTCCGCATCCATCTCCAGAAATTCAGCCCTTTTATCGCCGCCCAGGTCCGCAGTACGGATAACCACCCTGTTCATGCCCATAGACTCTGCCGCAAGCTTATATGCCTGAAACTGCTGCTCCTCCGTCGGCATCCTGTTGCCGTTCTCCATAAAAAGAAATTCACTTCTGAACAGACCGACACCCCCGGCGTCACTTCTGATCACCCGCTCAATATCCTCTCTCATACCAATATTCGCGCAGATATCAATCTTCTGACCGCTCTGGGTGATATTCTCCTTGCCCTTCAGACGCTCCAGATTCGTGATATGTACCTTATTCTCATCCTGACGGCGCTTCATCCTCGTCAGCAGCGTATAATCCGGCTCAATGTATATCTTACCCTCGTAACCGTCCACGATGATGGTCTTGCCCTCGTACTCTGCCTTCAGTGATTCTCCAAGACCGATCACCGAAGGGATGCCCTTCGTGCGGGCGATGATGGCGGTATGGGAGTTGACCGTCCCGTACTTCGTCACAAACCCTAAGACCCGCTCCTTATCAAGCTGCACCGCCTCGCTGGGGTACAGATCCCCTGCCGCCATGATAAACGGCTCATCCGCATACAGCTTATCCTTCCAGCTTCGCGACAGGATGCGGATCATCCGGATCGCCGCATCTCTGACATCCGGCTCGTTAGCCCTGTTGCGCCCTTCCTTTAAGTATTCCTCCGTGGCCGTCTTCACTGCATACTCCGCATTAAGCTTATCATCCAGTATAATGCTCGTGATCCGGTTCCAGAGCCTGTCGCTGTCAAGAATATCCTGCTGCATCTCAAAAATCGCCGCATTCGCCTTCCCCACCTCTCTGATGGAAATCTCATATAACTCCTGCAGCTCGAATAACGCCCGCTCCTTGGCCTTCTGAAGGCGCGAGATCTCTTTCTCTACATCCTTGACGTAGATGTGGCGCACTTCCTTAATATCTCTTCTATAAAATGAAAGCTTTCCGATGGCGATTCCTTCAGAAACCTTTTTCCCAGTCAGTGTAATCATAGCGCACTTCCTTTACTGTTTAATCTCAATTATACTTTACACTTTTCCTGCCCTTTCGTCAAGAAGTTATGAGCGACTACTGATAAATGCATTGACTTTCCCCCCTAATCATGGTAATCTATAGAGGTATCACCTAGCAGATATGGGTGGTATGCAACAAACATTTTATGGAGGTATCGTTATGAAAGGTACAGTTAAGTGGTTTAACAACCAAAAAGGTTACGGCTTTATTTCTGATGAGGCTGGTAATGATGTATTTGTACACTATTCAGGACTAAACATGGAAGGCTTCAAGTCCTTGGAAGAAGGACAGGCAGTGGAGTATGACGTGACTGAAGGCGCTAAAGGTCCTCAGGCAGTGAACGTTACAAAGCTTTAAATTTAACGCCAATCAAATTTTCGACGCGCCTTTTATATAGATAAATAAGTAACAGTGAATTTAGATATTTAAAAGCAAAACACAAAATACGATTACGGCAAAAAAGGATGCGGCAGAGATTTCTGCTGCATCCTTTTTCGTGCTGTCTTCTGTGAAACGCAATCGGCAAAGCAGGCTTTCCGGCCGTCCTGATTACTTTTCCACCCGCAGAAGCACATCCACCCCAAAGGGATTAATCACCACTCCCGCCGTCTCCGGAGAGAGGATCTCTCTCAGCGTATCGTACTCCAAAAGCGAGACACTGTACTTTCTCTCCCGATTGAACTTCTGAAATTCCCGCATATCGGTAAACACCGGCTGGTAAGTATTCCCGTTTTTGCGGACGAGAGGGATCCCTCCCCCGTCCTCGTCCACGGCGATGATGTACCTTGCCCGGCGAAAATGCGCGGCAAGCTCCTCATCCAGCAGCTTAAGCTCCTCTGACAGCCCCCCACCCGGGTCTGCTTTTCCCTTCTTCGCCAGCTCCTGTGCAAAGTAGAGGGAGGTCAGGTGAAGCTCCGGATTCTCCACCCGCGCCCTCTTTGACATCTTCTCCGGATCCTGCCGGCAGACAAGCTGGTTTAATTGAATCACGAGTTCTCCCGGCAGGGATTGGTTCACCGTCACGGCATTCACGCCCATAGAGAACAGACTGGCAAAGAAGCCAAGCCTGCTCTCCTTATCTATCCCGGCAAGCTGTATGGGATGCTTCTTCCCGAGGAACCACTGCGCCCCCCTGACCGCCTCGTCCTTTCCGAAATAAAGGAATATCTCATCATCATAGGTCTCCGGATTGCAGGACACGAAAGGCATATGGGTGCTGGCAGACATCACCACGTAAAGCTCCTCGCTATGCCTTATTCTGTGCATCACAGCCTGGAGCGCCATGATCCTTTTCATCTCTCCGTCCATATTACTGATTCGCGCGGTATGCCTCGTCTGCAGAGTACACATCAAAGCCGCTTCCTTTCAGAATATCAATCACTCTTGCCGGGTCATCGCTCTTAAGAACCGCCGCCGCATCACTTCCATTTGCAAATGCATACATATATTCTACATTGACCTCGCCCTCCACGATCTGGTGCATCGCCCTGCACAGAGATCCTGTGGCGTGGGGAACCCTCAGTGCCACCACATCCGTAAGCATCGCCGTGATACCTGCCTCCTTGAGCGCTGCGCGCCCCTTATGAGGATCTGACACGATCAGACGCAGCATCCCGTAATCGGACGTATCCGCCAGGCTCAATGCAACAATATTCACTTCTGCCGCCGCCAGTACTTTAAGCACTTCATCAAGGCGCCCCTCTCTGTTCTCCAAAAATACCGACAATTGCTGTATCGTATTACTTATACTCATGGTTATCCTCCTTTTTACGACCTTTCCTATAAGTCTCTGTTGTCAATGACACGCTTCGCTTTTCCTTCGCTTCTCTGGATCGTCTTAGGCTCCACAAGCTTCACCCTGGCAGAAACGCCGAGTGCCTGCTTAAGAACCGCGCCTACCTTTGCCTTCAACTGATCCAGCTTACGGATCTCGTCTGAGAAATATTTCTCATCCACCTCTACCATAACAGTGAGGACATCCAGATTATTCTCACGGTCAACAATCATCATATAGTGCGGTGCAACTCCGCCGCCAATGGACAGAAGCGCTGTCTCAACCTGTGTCGGGAATACGTTCACGCCGCGGATGACCTTCATGTCGTCGGTACGTCCGGTGAACTTCTGGATCCTCGGAAGTGTGCGCCCGCACTCGCAGGTGCCGTGCTGGATGCTGGTCAGATCCTTTGTCCGGTAACGCAAAAGCGGCATACCCTCTTTTGCAAGAGTGGTGAAGACAAGCTCGCCTGTCTCCCCGTCCGCGCATGCGCTCTGGTCTGCCGGATTTAAGATCTCCGGGTAGAAGTAATCCTCGTACACATGGAGCCCCTTATGGTGGATACAGTCCATAGCCACGCCCGGCCCGGTGATCTCGCACAAGCCATAGATGTCGAAGCTGTTGATATTTAAAATACTTTCAATCTTCTTACGCATCTCCTCTGTCCACGGCTCTGCACCGTTGATGCTCGCTTTGATCTTAAGACGGTCCACGATCCCTGCCTCTGCTGCCGCCTCTGCAAGATACAGCGCATAGGAAGGCGTGCAGGCAAATGCCGTAGCCCCGAAGTCTTCCATACACATGAGCTGGCGCTTCGTATTGCCCGAAGACATCGGGATCGCCATCGCGCCCAAGGCCTGAGCGCCCAGATCCAGGCCCATGCCCCCCGTGAACAGCCCGTAGCCGTAGCATACGTGGATCTTATCGGCGGAAGATAATCCCGCCATCACAAGTCCCCTTGCCACACATTCGCCCCACACGTCAACATCCTTCTGGGTGTAGGAGGCCAGCGTCAGCTTCCCTGTCGTCCCGGAAGTCCCCTGGACTCTGGCAATCTTTTCCTGGGGAACTGCCAGAAGGCCAAAGGGATAGTTATCCCTTAAGTCCTCTTTGGTCGTGAAAGGAAGCTTGCCGATATCCTCGATTCCTTTGATATCCCCCGGCAGCACGCCCTGATCATCCATCTTCTTTTTGTAGAACGCCACATGCTCATACACGTTCTTTACCTGCTTTACTAATCTCTCGCTCTGGAGCGCCGCCATCTCATCCCTGCTCATACACTCGATCTCAGGAGTCCGGATCTGCTCCTTCCAGTCAGCTAATGCTACTTTTGCCATGTCTTCATTCCAATCCTTTCCTTCATTGTTATATCTACAGATGATATCCTACGTCAAACGCCTTCTTATTGATCTCAATAGTCTTTTGCGGCACGGTCTTTTCAATCACCTCATACCACTGCTCCTTTGAAAAATCCATATGCTGCGCCGCGGCACCCAGCACGATCAGGTTGAATACCCTGGGATTTCCAAGCTTTTTAGACTCCTCCGTAGCATTTACCACATAGACCTTATGCTCCTTTTTTAGTGTCTCAAGAATTCCTTCGGGATACTCTGCTGCGCCGATCACTACCGGCATAGGGTCGATCCGCCAGTCATTGACGATAAGTGCGCCCTCCTTTTTCAGGAAATGGGCATATCTTAACGCCTCAAGGCGCTCAAAGGCGATGATCACATCCGCCTGTCCTTCTTCTACGATAGGCTCTGCCACCTTCTCCCCGTAACGGACGAAAGTCACTACGCTTCCGCCCCGCTGAGCCATGCCGTGTACCTCGGAAAGCTTAACGTCATATCCTCCCAGCGTGGCAAGCCCGCCTAAGATCCTGCTGGTAAGGAGTGTTCCCTGGCCGCCGACACCGACGATCATTATATTCTTTACAGCCATTATCTCTCCCCCTCCTTTACCCGTTCGATCGCGCTGAATTTGCATAAGCTCTCGCAAAGCCCGCAGCCGGTACACATGGTATCGTCAATACGCACGGTGCCGTCCGCGCCCTTCGTCATCGCCGGACAGCCAGGCTTCATGCACATGCCGCATTTTTTACATTTATCCCTATGAGCGGTGTAGAGGGGCTTCTTTGCCTTACTTAAGAGCACGCACGGGCTCTTGGTGATGATGACGGACGCCTCGTCTTTCTCAATCTCCTCTTTCACGGTCTTTTCCAATGCTGCGATGTCAAATGCATTGACCTCTGCCACGTTCTTTACGCCCAGTGCCTTACAAAGCACCGGGATATCAACGGCGTAAGCCGGATCGCCCTGGAGAGTCTTCCCGGTCGCCGCGTGATCCTGATGGCCGGTCATGCCGGTCGTGGAATTATCCAGGATCAGAACCGTTCCCGTCCCGTGGTTATAGGCCATATTCATCAGAGAATTGACCCCCGTATGCAGAAATGTGGAATCGCCGATAACTGCCACCCAGTCTTTGATGTATTCCTTGCCTTTAGCCTTCTCCATGCCGTGCAGGGTGGAGATGCTTGAGCCCATGCACATCGTCGTGTCAACTACACTTAAGGGCGCCACCGCGCCAAGCGTATAGCAGCCGATATCGCCCGCCGCGTGGAGCTTTAATTTATTTAACACATAATAGACGCTTCTGTGGGGGCAGCCGGGACATAAGATCGGCGGCCTTCCCGGCGCTTTAGCCGGCGCTTTAAGGGCAAGCGTCTCCTTTAATATCGCTTCCCGCAGCATATTGGCGCTGTATTCGCCCTGGAGGGTGAAGATCTCTTTTCCGGTCACCTCGATCCCCCAGGATCTCACCTGCTCCTCGATCACCGGATCAAGCTCCTCTACGATATAAAGCCTTTCTACTTTAGACGCAAAATCCCCGATCAGCTTCTTCGGCAGCGGATTCACCATGCCAAGCTTAAGTACCGACGCTTCCGGCAGCGCTTCCTTCACATACTGGTACGGAATGCCGCTGGTGATGATACCGATCTTCGTATCATTCATCTCCACTCTGTTGACCGGCAGCGTGTTGGCTTCCTCGGCCAGCTCCTCATGGCGCTTCTCGATCTCCGCATGGCGTACCTTGGCGTTGCCCGGCATCATCACTGTCTTCTGTATATTTTTTATGTACTCCTTATCCGGAATCTCCTGCCGGTCATTCAGCTCTACGATACCCTGGGAATGGGCGAGCCTTGTGGTCGTGCGGTAGACAAATGGACGGTCGAACTTCTCGCTCAGCTCGAAGGCAAGCTTCATATATTCCTTTGCCTCTGCGCTGTCTGACGGCTCTAAGACCGGAAGCTTCGCCGCCCGTGCAACCATCCTTGTATCCTGCTCATTCTGGGAGCTATAAAGGCCGGGGTCATCCGCAACGACGATGACAAGCCCTCCGTTGACCCCCATATAAGAGACACTGTATGCGGGATCGGCCGCCACATTGAAGCCCACGTGCTTCATACAGGCCATGGCTCTTGTCCCTGCGATGGAGGCGCCCACCGCCACCTCTGTTGCCACCTTCTCATTGGGCGACCACTCGCAGTACAGGGAATCTTTATACTGTACTAAATATTCGCTGATCTCTGTGCTCGGCGTGCCCGGGTATGCGGCAGATACCTTCACACCTGCCTCATAGGCGCCTCTGGCAATCGCCTCGTTGCCGAGCATGATAACTTTATTCGTTTCTGCCATTCTTTGCTCCATCCTTTCGTACAAATATTTTTAAGTATAGCATAATACTTTTCCAATTTAAAGTGCTAGTTTGTAAGCAAAATCTGCTAATGCGGGGTGAACGGTAACCGGAGATTACGACAGCACTTCCACTAAACAGCTATGCCGCTTTGTCTTCTTTTCATAACTGATTCCCACCGCAAGAATCCGCCCTGTAAATTTGGGTTTTTCTCCGAACTTTTCCTTAAAACGCAATGCATAGCCTCTGTCCTTAATCTGCTGGATCGTCTCCTTAAGCATACTGTCTATCTTTAATTCCAGGATAATGCCATGCTTTTTACCCATTTCTCTTGCAGGAATACTCCTGTGCCGTCACTTTGATGACCATGACTGCCCGCACAAGCTTCGGGTTCTTCTCAAAATCATCAAAGTCCTTCCCGGTCTGGTGCTTCATGATCTTTGCAAGGGCCGCTGCCTTCTCATTCTCATCCCCCACAAGCTCTGCCTGTCCATTTCCGATGATGCTGGCATAACGGAAGCTGTACTGGCAGGGCGTATTCCCTTCTGTGAGCGCGATCTCTTTGTCCATCTCAAAGCCCACCTGCCCATTCTCACGGAGCAGAGCAAGCTTCTTCCCCTCCATCGCGCAGTGAAAGTAAAGGATGAGCCTTTCCCCGTCGTAATCAAAGCCCATGTTCATGGGGACGATGTAAGTTTTTTCGCCGTCCGTCATCCCCAGCCTGCATACCCTGCATTCCTCAAGCACCTTTCTGATCTCTTCCGGGTTTGTTACTTTTCTGTCTTTTCTTCTCATTATTTTCCAACTCCTTTTCGGCAATCTGCCGCTTCAAATTCCAGGTAGCTTTTGTAAATCTCCGAAAATACATAACTTCCAAAGACGGCGCCGGACATTGCGCCTTTCTCCAACGCCTCCGGATTTCCCCACTTTAGGAAGCCTACCCGTTTTTAAACACAAACACCGGCACCGGCGGGCAGTTCCCCCGGTTCCAGTATTCATTTACGATCACCGTGAATTCTTTCGCAGAAAGATCCCGCAGCCAGGAAAGAAGCGCCTCTTTTTCTGCAAATCCCGTATCGCCGCCGCTATAGATCAGAAGGCTCATCATCCCGCCGCGCTTCAAGATGGAAAGCCCTTTTTTCGCCGCTTCCACGCTGGTATCCGCCGCCGTCCCTATGCTATGGTCCCCTCCCGGAAGATAGCCGAAGTTAAAGCAGATAACATCCGCAGTCTCATTCGCCGCATAGCTATCCATATGCTCATGCCCGTCCAGGATAAGCTCTGCCCGGCTTCTCATCCCATTAGCCCGCAAAATCTCCTCCGTATACCGCAGCGCCTCCTTCTGGACATCAAAGGCCAGCACCCTGCCCTTTTCACCGGCCAGGCCACATAAAAACAGCGTATCCTTCCCCTTTCCCATAGTGGCATCAATATAAAACCCGCCTTCTGGCGCCTGGGAACGGATGATCTCGTGGCACCAGGAGGTGATCTGTGACTGTCTCATGGCTCAAGCTCCCTTTCCTTATGATACTGCCTTGTATTATAGAGAAACATGACCACTGCCATCGTACAGATAATTCCGTATCCAAGCCAGCTAAGCATATCCGGCACCTGCCCGAATACCACGAAGCCAAGAAACGCCGCAAAGATGATCTGGGAATAATCATACACCGATATCTCCCTAGCCGGCGCGTAAGTATATGCCGCCGTGATGGAAAACTGCCCTCCCGCCGCGCTTAAGCCCGCCATAAGCAGTGCGGCAAGCTGCCCCGGGGTCATCGGGTGGAAGTCAAAGATCAGCCACGGCGCCGTCACCATACAGGAAAACATAGAGAAAAAGAACACGATAAACGGCCCCCTCTCACCATTTTCCCCAAGCTTTCTCACCATCGTGTAGGCGGCTCCCGCACATATCCCGCCAATCAGCCCGATGACGGACGGCACCAGATCCATATTGGAAAATGTAGGCTTCACGACGAACATACTGCCGGCAAACGCGCCCGCCACAATAAGCGCCTGGGGCGCCGTCACCTTTTCCTTCAGGATCAGGAAGCTGAACAGCACCGCGAAAAAAGGAGACATCTTATTCAGCATAGAAGCATCCGCAAGCACAAGATGGTCGATGGCATAAAAATTGCACAGGATCCCAAGCGTCCCGAAACCAGCCCGTAAAAGCAGGTAGACAAGATTTCCCCGCCTGCACCGAAAGGGCACCCGGTCCTTAAGCAGGATCGCAAAGGCAAACACCGCCGCCACAAAATTACGGAAAAAGCTTTTCTGCACGGAGGGCAGGCCGCCCGCCATCCGGACAAACATATTCATAAACGCAAAGCAAAATGCGGACAGGATGATATAGACGATCCCTCTATATCTCTTGCTCATAATCTTGCTCATAATCAGTCATCCCTTTCTGTTCTCTCCATCCTGTTTTCCTAAGCAGCCGGCAGACAATCCCGGCACATCATCCAGCCTCCTCTACAGATCGAAAAGGGAAAGCTGGTTTGACTCCGGCAGATCGCCGAAAAGCCCCATCTTCGCCATATAGTCAATGACCGTCTTGCTGGCCTTCGTCCGCTGCCGGAAATCATCCTTGGACAGGTACGGGCCGTCCTTTGCAGCCTCCGCCACAGCCTCCGCCGCCTTCTCCCCCATCCCTTCAATGCTGGTAAATGGCGGCATCAGTTTCCCGTCTACGATCAAAAACTTGGTCGCCTTCGCCTTATAGATGTCGATAGGCTCAAAGGTCAAGCCCCTGGCATACATCTCCTGCACGATATGCATATCTTTCAGCGTCGCCTGCTCCTTCTGGGAAAGGCTTGCCGCACGCCGGTCGTAATCGTCAATATACTGCTGGAGCTTCGCCTTCCCCTGGCACATCAGCTCATAGGAAAATGCGTCCGCACGGATACCGAAATAGGCCCCATAATAGGCCAGCGGATAATGGATCTTGCAGTAGGCGATCCGGTAGGCCATCATAACATAGGCCGCAGCATGGGCCTTCGGGAACATATATTTGATCTGCTTGCAGGACCAGATATACCAGTCCGGCACATCCGCCGCTTTCATAGCCTCTTCAAATTCCGGCGTCAGACCCTTTCCCTTACGCACCTTTTCCATGATGGTAAAAGACAGCTCACTGTCCATTCCCTTATTAATAAGATATGTCATAATGTCGTCACGGGTGCAGATCGCCGTGGAAATAGTCGCCTTTCCGCTCCGGATCAGCTCCTGGGCATTGTTGAGCCACACGTCCGTCCCGTGGGACAGCCCGGAGATCCGGATCAGGTCCGACAGCGACTGGGGCTTCGTATCTACCACCATCTGGATAACGAAGTCCGTCCCGAATTCCGGTATCCCAAGACAGCCCACCGGACATCCCCCGATATCCTCCGGCGTGATGCCGAGTGCCGAGGTGTCATGAAAAAGCGACATCACCCCTTTATCGTCCAGAGGAATCTCCGTGGCCACGAATTTGTGATCCGTCTCATTGTATTCGTTATCCATGGCCGGAGAGCTGATGTATTCTTCCAGCGTCTTGATCATGGTCGGATCATCATGACCGAGAATATCAAGCTTCAACAGGTTATGGTCGATCGAGTGATAATCGAAATGTGTCGTAACAATATCGGTGTTCATATCATTTGCCGGATGCTGTACCGGGGTGAAGGAGTTGATATCCTCCCCCAGGGGAAGGACGATGATCCCGCCCGGATGCTGTCCCGTGCTCCTGCGTATACCGGTACAGCCCTGGACAATCCGGTTGATCTCACAGACTCTTTTTCCCTGTCCACGCTCCGCGTAATAATTCTTCACATAGCCGAAAGCGGTCTTGTCCGCCAGCGTGCCGATAGTTCCCGCCCGGTAGGTCTGCCCCGCCCCGAAGATGACCTCCGTGTACTTGTGGGCATTACTCTGATAATCTCCGGAAAAGTTAAGGTCGATGTCCGGCTCTTTATTCCCCTTAAATCCTAAGAATGTCTCAAAAGGAATGTCAAAGCCGTCTTTAATCAGCGGCGCACCGCACTCCGGGCATGTCTTATCCGGCATATCCCAGCCGCAGCCCCCCGCAAAGGCGCGCACCTCGTCAGAGGTAAAATCGCTGTAATGGCATTTCTCGCAGTAATAGTGGGGACTCAAGGGATTTACCTCGGTGATCCCCGCCATGGTCGCCACAAAGGACGAGCCGACAGATCCCCGTGAGCCTACCAGATAGCCGTCCTCGTTGGACTTCCACACCAGCTTCTGGGCGATGATATACATCACGGCAAAGCCGTTGGAGATGATGGAGTTAAGCTCCCTCTCCAGCCGCTCGGTTACGATCTCCGGCAGGTTCTCCCCGTACATGCTGTGAGCCTTCCGATAACAGATCTCCCGAAGCTGCTTATCGGAATCCGGGATGACCGGCGGGCATTTGTCCGGGCGCACCGGAGATATCCGCTCCACCATATCCGCGATCCGGTTCGGGTTCTCGACAACGATCTCCCGCGCTTTTTCCGAGCCCAGATATTCAAACTCCGAAAGCATCTCATCCGTCGTGTGAAGGTAGAGGGGCGCCTGGTTGTCCGCGTCAGTAAATCCCTTCCCGGCCATGATGATCCGGCGGTATACCTCGTCCTCCGGCTCAAGGAAATGTACATCGCAGGTAGCCACCACCGGCTTATTAAACTGCTCTCCCAGGTTCACAATCCGGCGGTTGATCTCCCGCAGATCCTCCTCGCTGTTTACCTTGCTGATCCGGTCGCTCTCGATCATAAACCGGTTATTCCCCAAAGGCTGTACCTCCAGATAGTCATAAAAATTGACGATTTTTGATATCCTCTCCTCCGACTTGTCATTTAAAATGGCCTGATAAAGCTCACCCGCCTCGCAGGCGCTCCCTACGATCAGCCCCTCCCTGTACTTCGACAGCTCGCTTTTGGGAATCCTGGGCCTCCTGGCATAATATTCCAGATGGGACTTCGACACAAGCGTATAGAGATTCGTCCGCCCCACCTGATTCTTTGCCAGGATGATGACGTGGTAGGAGGGAAGCTTTTTCACCATCTCTTTGCTCTGGGCGCCGAACTGGTTAAGCTTCTCCAGGCTATGGATGCTCCGGCTCTTAAGCATCTCGATAAACTTCACGAATATCTCCGCCGTAGCATTCGCATCGTCTACCGCCCGGTGATGATTGTCCAGGGAGATGTGCAGTGCATTAGCTACGATATTCAGCTTGAATTTGGACAGCGTAGGCAGGAGGATCCTTGCCATGGCCACCGTATCCACTGACGTGAAATCCGGGACGATGTCCTGATACCGGCAGTTCTGCTCGATAAAACCCACATCAAAACCCGCGTTATGCGCCACCAGCGCCGCGTCCCCAACAAAATCAAGGAACTGGGGCAGCACCGTCTCAATATCCGGCGCCTCCATCACCATCTGGTCATTGATACTGGTAAGCTGCGTGATCTCAAAAGGAATAGGCCTCTTCGGATTGACAAATGTGCTGAACCGCTCCGTAATCTTCCCTTGCTCCACCTTCACCGCACCGATCTCGATGATCTTATCCTTTACGGAGCTAAAGCCTGTCGTTTCCAGGTCAAACACCACATAGGCATCAGAGAGGGACTGCCCCTTTTCATTGACCGCCACATCCTGCAGATCGTCCACCAGATATCCTTCTACCCCGTAGATCACCTTGAAAGGATCTGACTTATCCAGCCCCTGCAGATAGTGGTGCGCCTCGGTAAAGCCCTGGACAACACCGTGGTCAGTGATGGCCACCGCCTTGTGCCCCCAATCGTGGGCTCGCTTAAGGATATCCTCCACTTTGGACACCCCGTCCATATCGCTCATCTTCGTATGGCAGTGAAGCTCCACGCGCTTCTCCGGCGCCGTATCCTGTCTTCCTTCCGTGAAATCCGTGATCTTGCGGATGCCGGAAACAGAGCCTATGGTAAGCTCACCGTCGTATTTGTCTATCGTTGTGACGCCCTTGATCTTTAAAAACGCACCCTTTTTCACCTCTCCCAGCATCTCCGGAAGCTGATCATTTCTCACGAACATCTTGACCATGATCGTATCGGTAAAATCCGTGACGGCGAACATGATAATGGACTTCTCATTGCGGATCTCCCGCGTATCGAAGCTGATCACCTTTCCGCGGAAGATAATCTCTCCCATCTCGCCTACTACCTGGCAAAGCTTTATTGGCTCATCATCAAAGTCGCGGCCATACACCACATTGGGGTCATTGGAGCGCCGCAAGCCCATGGACTGGTCGCGCCTGCGCACTCCTGCTCCCCCGGGACTCTGGCTTTTGCCGCCGCTGCTTTTTTTTGCCTCCTTCTTTTCCGGTGTCTTCTTCGGCGATTCCTTTTCCGGCTCTTCGCCCTTTTCCCTCCTGGCGGAGACGGAGGCTTTTAAGATCTCGTCAACCTCCTGACGGACCTTCAAGTCATTGTACTTTAATTTGCTCTCCTTTGCCCCGTCGTAAGTCACCCGTATATCAATATCAAGGCCGAAGCGGTCCTCGTACACATGTTTAAGATATCCGGTCAGGGAATCCTTCTTCCCCTGAGAGACGATCGTATCACAAAGCCCCAGGCAGAGAATGTTGCCCTCCTTAAAGGTACAGCTTGCACTTCTGAGCATACTCCGCTCCACAGCGCTTCTTTGTCCCAGCTCCAGGATAAAGCTGTCCTTGTACTCATCCATGAGATTCTCCGGCGTATACTGTCCTGAAAGCTCGTACCGCTCCACGATCTCCACCTGTACGCTGCTCCTCCCGAAGAGCTGTTCCTTCAGCAGCTGTTCAGCGTCGTAGACCGTCTTTTTCTGGAGGAGATGCTTTCCTAATATATGCACGCGGATAAAATCACGGTTCGTATTGGTCGCAACCTTTGTTACCTCCACGCCCTGAAACATCATCTCAATATTCTGATTTACTTTTAATGTAGGAAATACTTCAAAAAATGTTTTACTCATTCCAGTTAAGCAGCTCCTGTCTCAATGTCTCCAATAGCTTCTCTTCCTTTACCTTTTTCACGATCTCGCCCTTTTTGATCAGAAGTCCTTCCCCGATCCCTCCGGCGATGCCGATATCCGCCTCCTTCGCCTCACCGGGACCGTTCACCACGCAGCCCATGACTGCTACCTTGATATCAAGCGGAATATCCGCAACCATCGTCTCCACCTGGTTCGCAAGACCGATAAGATCGATCTTCGTGCGTCCGCATGTGGGGCAGGACACCACCTCGATGCCGCCCTTCCTGAGGCCTAGCGTCCTCAGGATAAGCTTTGCCGATTTGATCTCCTCTACCGGATCTCCTGTCAGGGACACCCGGATCGTATCTCCAATCCCCTGATTCAAGATCAGTCCCAGACCGATCGACGACTTGATATTCCCCGAAAGCAAAGTTCCCGCTTCCGTAATTCCCACATGGAGCGGGTATGGACACTGCTTCGCAAGCTCCTCATGCGCCTTGACACACATCATCACGTCCGAGGATTTGATGCTGACTACCAGCCGGTCATACCCGAAGGACTCAATCAGGCTTACCTTATCCAGCGCGCTTTCTACCAGCCCGTCCGCTGTGACGCCGCCGTACTTTTCCACCAGTTCTTTCTCCAGAGAACCGCTGTTGACGCCTATCCGGATAGGCACTCCATACTCCTTTGCCTTTTGGACCACTGCACGGACACGCGCAGGATCACCGATATTGCCCGGATTGATGCGGATCTTATCGGCTCCATTCTCAATGGCCGCAACCGCCAGCCGGTAATCAAAATGAATATCCGCGACCAGGGGAATATGTATCTGCCTTTTGATGGCAGACAACGCTTCTGCCGCCTCCATAGTGGGCACGGCGCAGCGGATGATCTCACAGCCTGCCGCCTCAAGCTTTTGTATCTGGGCGGCCGTTGCCTTAACATCCTCCGTCCGCGTATTGGTCATAGACTGGATGGCGACAGGGCTTCCCCCTCCGATCACTACGCCGCCGATCTGTATCTTTTTCGTACCGTTTCTTAACATCTCTGACACACCTCCCATAACACTGTGTTAATCACCTTCTTACAGCCAGCGCAGTGAATGTGCCGGCCTGCCTGAATTGTCACTTCATAGGCTGCAACGAAAAATTCCCCCTATTATACCACCGCTTCCACCGATGACAAATAGAGGGATATCTGCCAATGTTACTTTTTCAAGAATATCATCTGCTCTCCATATTCACGTTCCGTCAGTGTGAGGCAGCTTCTGTCCACACTGTAATTAAAAGTCGTGGCAACAGGATCTACCAGTCTTAAAAGCTCCTCCTTGGTATACTGGCCGTCTGCGTCATCCATAACCTTGGCGATCTCTTCGTCATCTGGATGGATAGAGATGGTCTTCTCCTCCCGGTCCAGCGTATAGTGCATCCGCACATCCACACTGCCATCCGAAAGCTCCGGCACATTCACCATCAGCGTACCGTTCTTCTCGATGGTCATACCCAGATTACCGTCCTCATCTTCCCAGCTTCCCTCCAGTGGATTGGAGGTAAAAAGCTTCGCCAGCAAGTAAACGGCGATCAGAACGATCAGCACCGACGACCCTAAGGTTGCCGCCTTCCACAGCATACTTCTTTTGTTTTCATCATTCTTCGCAATTATCATAGGCTCTTTTGTCCCCTCACATTTTACTGCTCTCTTAAATTATATTTGCTTTTTTTATCTGTGTCAACGGGTGTCTGAAAGCAGTCAGATAATAATTATTCTTTCATCTCTACAAGGAGGTAGAACCCTTTTTCCGTCTTCTCAATCTTTTTGATGGTCCCTTTTCTTGACATGATCCGCTGGCCAGTCCGGTAGATGCCCGACATGGCCACAGACGGCTCCACCAGATAGGTATACTGCCCGGTCACAGCGCTTCGCTCGCTGATTTCCACTTCCTGGCCTTCCGTGACAAGGCCCTCTCGTTCCATTTTAAATCTTTCCAGTCTCATATTGCCTCATTTCCCTTTATCATTCCTGAATACCGCGTTCCGATTCGGAACATAATATAATATTTGCTGATTATCGGAACGATCTATGTTTTTTTCTGCAACACTTGGTAAAATATAGTTATTGTCCGCACAGATTCGCACATCAAAATGTAACCGGTCAGATTACGAAAGGAGGGATTACCTATGAATTTTGCCGACAAGCTAAAGAAGCTTCGGAAAATGAACAGCATGACGCAGGAAGAAGTCGCGCAGCGTCTCGGTCTTTCCCGTTCCACGATCGCAGGCTATGAGAGCGGGATCAAAGGCCGTCAGCCATCCCGGGAAGGTCTGGCAGCATTCGCCAAGCTTTACGGTGTAACGTTAGATTATCTGGTAAACGATGAGATAATCAATATAGATATTTCTCCCTGCTCTTCTCTGTCCAAAGATGAAGAGAGGCTGCTCAACGATTACCGGAACCTTTCGCTTGCCGCCAGGGAGCTTGTCAGAGAGCAGATCTGTACGCTTGAAAAATACAATATCAAATACAAAGAACAGCAGCTGCCGTAAGCATCGCGCTCTCCGGCGCCTGCTGTTTTTCACATTACTTAACACTCTTCTGCGATCTTTTTGATCAGCTCTTTTGTATCCTCCCATCCAAGACACGGGTCTGTGATGGAGCGCCCATATTCCATATGCTCGCTGATATCCTGTCTTCCCTCTTTCAGGTAGCTCTCCACCATGACGCCCTTTACTAACGACTTTACGCCGCTGCAGTGCTTCCTGCTGTGCAGCACCTCGCTCACGATCCTTTTCTGCTCCTTATACGCTTTGTTGGAGTTAGAATGGTTGGCGTCGATAATAACCGCCGGATTCTTAAGCTCCTTTTTCTCATAAAGATCAAGAAGTCTTACGCAGTCTTCATAATGGTAGTTAGGTATGCAGGTGCCGTACTTGTCCACACCGCCCCGCAGGATGGCATGAGCCAGCTCATTGCCCTCTGTGGTCACGTCCATGGCCCGGTAGATGAACCGATGTCCCATCTGGGCCGCGACTACAGAATTGAGCATCACAGACAGGTCGCCGCTGGTAGGGTTCTTCATCCCCACAGGGATGTCCATGCCGCTGGCTGTCAGCCTGTGCTGCTGGTTCTCCACAGACCTTGCGCCGATCGCCTCATAGGAGAGGATGTCGTCCAGATAACTCCTGTTCTCCGGATAGAGCATCTCGTCTGCCGCCGTCAGGCCGCTCTCCTTCATGGCCCTGATATGCATCTTACGGATAGCCAGAATTCCCGCGTACAGATCCGGAGCCTTGTCCGGGTCAGGCTGGTGGAGCATCCCTTTGTAGCCCTCCCCGGTAGTCCTTGGTTTATTGGTATAGATCCTCGGTATCAGAATCAGCCGGTCAGACACCTCTTCATTGATGCCTGCAAGACGGCTCACGTACTCACAGACCGCTTCCTCATTGTCCGCAGAGCAAGGTCCGACGATCACCAGAAATTTATCGGACTTTCCCGTAAACACATCCCTGATCTGCTGATCCCGGCGGGCTTTCATGGCAGTAAGCTCCTCCGACAGCGGATACTCCGCCTTCAGCTCCTTCGGCGACGGAAGTGTTTTGTTGATCCTCATGGCCATCTCTCTACACTCCCCGCTCTCTGATCAGTTCATCGATCTGCTCCGGATCCGGCATCGAACGGATAGCGCCCTTTTTCAGCGTGATCAGGGCTGCTCCCGCATTGGCATAGTTTAGGATATCCCCCAGCTTTTCCTCGTCGAGTGCCTCAAGCCCGTGCTTTAACACTCCGTGGATTGCACAGCCGCAGAAAGTATCTCCCGCTCCGGTAGTCTCGATGGCCTTCACCGGGAAGCCTGCACGCTCAACTCTCAGATCCTTATAATAAGCCCGGCTTCCATCCTTGCCCATCGTAAGAAAGATGAGCGGGATGTGATATTTCTCCTGAAGATAGCGGATACCTTCATCGTAATCCTCCTTGCCGGAGACAAACTGTATCTCGTTGTCCGAGATCTTGAGCACATCGCAATATCCGAAGCCGTACTCCATCTGCTCCTTCGCCTCGTCAAGGCTCTTCCACAGCGGCGGGCGCAGGTTCGGGTCGAAGGTGATGAGGCATCCCGCCTCCTTCGCCGTCTCAAGCGCTTTCTTTGTGGCTGCCCTTGCCGGCTCTCCCGTCATCGACAGCGTTCCAAAGTGAAATGCCATTGAACTCCGGATAATCTCCTCATTCACGTCCTTTTCATCCAGCATCATATCTGCTCCCGGTTTACGGTAAAAGGAAAATTCCCTGTCGCCGTCCGGGAACGTATGTACAAACGCAAGTGTTGTGGGAATCTCCTCATCCATGCACAGCCCTTCTGCATGAATCCCCGCCTCAGAAATCGTATCCTTAAGGAGACGCCCGAACTGGTCAGTGCCTACTTTTCCGATAAAAGCCGTCTTCCTCCCAAGCTTATTCAGCATCGCAAGTACATTGCAGGGGGCTCCTCCCGGACATGCCTCGAACAAGTTGTTGCCCTGCTCACTCTGCCCGTTCATCGCAAAATCAATCAAAAGTTCTCCCAGTGCGGTTATGTCATATAATTTGTCCATGCCGATAATCTCCCTTTCTCATTTCAAATCTGTTAATATTATATCAATAAATGGCAAATGTGTAAAGCCGTTGCTGGATAACCGATCATCCCAGCAGGCTTACGCCTCCCAAGAGCACATAAGAGATAAAGCACATAATCACCGTAGCCATCAGTATCCCTAAGATTACCGCCGGAAATGCCTTTTTAAACTTGATCCCCAGCAGCGCGGCGATAAGCGATCCGGTCCACGCCCCCGTACCCGGAAGCGGGATCCCCACAAAAAGCACCAGCCCCCAGAATTCATACTTCTCGATCTGGTCGCTCTTACTCATGGCCTTGCTCTCTAATTTCTCCACCATAGGGCGGAAAAGCTTCGTCTCCTTCATCCACCGGAACACCGGCGTGATCAGCATAAGGATGAAGGGCACAGGAATAATGTTGCCGATCACGCTTATGGGTACTGCCGTCGTCACCGGGACGCCCAGAAGCGGCCCTGCAACTAAAAGCGCCCCCCTAAGCTCCAGGATCGGAATCATAGAAATAATAAACACAATCGCTTCTTTTCCCACACTGCCTCCCAGTGCATCGATAATCCCCTGTATTAAAGTCTCTGTCATAGTCGTCTCCCTTTATGTTTATTCGCTCCATCTAGCAGCCCGTATGTCAGTCAGACAGGTCTTCCGCCCGCTCCATGGCGGGCAGATATCCTTCTAAAAATCCAAGAAGGGCATCCATATCCTCCTTTGCTCCCACAGTGATACGGATATACTGCTCGATCCGTTCGCCTCCCCAGTACCGCACATAGATCCTCGCCTTATCCTTCAGGACCTCGAACATCTTCTTGACGTCATACTTTGGATGCGTGGCAAAGATAAAGTTGGCCTTAGAGTCAAGGCAGGAGAAGCCAAGCCGCTTAAGCTCTCCTTTCGCCCACTCTCTTGTCTTAATTATCTTACGGATCCCTTCTTCAAAATATGCCTTATCCTTTACCGCTTCCACGCCGCAGGCGATCGCCGCCTGACTCATGGTATAGGAATTGAAGGAATACTTGGCGTCATTAAGATACCTGATCAGAAGGGGGTTGCTGATGGCATACCCGATGCGCATACCCGCAAGGGACCGCGCCTTGGAAAATGTCTGGACAACGATCAGGTTGTCATACTTTTCAATAAGCTCCAGCGCAGATCTCCCCGCAAAATCCACATATGCCTCATCCACGATCACGATCACGTCCCGGTTGCGCCCGATGATTCCCTCCACCTCAGAAAGCTCCAGATAAAGTCCGGTAGGCGCATTGGGATTGGGAAAGATAATCCCGCCGTTCTCCCGGAAATAATCCTCCTTCACGATGCAGAAATCCTCATCCAGCGGGCAGCACTCATAAGGGATCCGGTAGAGGTCAGCCCACACCTTGTAGAAGGAATATGTAATGTCCGGGAACAATATCGGTTTTTCCGAATTAAAAAACGTAAGGAAACACATGGACAGCACATCGTCAGAGCCGACGCCCACAAACACCTGGTCTTCACCTACACCGTAATAGCCGGCCAAGGCCGCCACAAGATCCCCTGCCGCCGGATCCGGGTAAAGCCTGAATCTGTCGGTGTCCATCCCCTTAAGCACCCGCCTTACTCCCGGCGCAGGCGGATAAGGGTTCTCATTCGTGTTCAGCTTGATGACTGTCTGGCGGGGCTGCTCCCCCGGAACGTAAGGCTCCACCTTACGGATATTTTTCTCAAATGCTTTCATCTAAAAATACTCCTTTGCCAACTCCCGGAATTTGGGAAGGGAATTGACGATCGTCTCATAGGAGACGCAATAAGCCAGCCGCACATATCCCGGACACGCAAAAGAACTTCCCGGGACGATCAAAAGATTATACTTCTTCGCCGCCGCACAGAACTCCTTTTCGTCTTCTACCGGAGATTTCACGAAAAGATAGAAGGCCCCCTGAGGTTTGATGCAGGAAAACCCGCATTCCTTAAGCCCCTGATACAGCGCCTCCCGGTTCCGGTCATAGTAAGAGATATCCGTCTTTTCATTCAGGCACTTAGCCACGATCTTCTGCTGGAGGGTCGGCGCGTTCACGAAGCCCAGGATGCGTGTAGCGACATTTGCCGCCGCAAGGACCTCCTCACTGTCCGACACCTCGTCCGGGATCACCAGATAGCCGATACGCTCGCCAGGCAGAGACAGAGATTTGCTGTAGGAGTATCCAACCACCGTGTTAGCGTAATATTTGGTCAGATAGGGAACTTCTGCCTTGTCATACACAAGCTCCCGGTACGGCTCGTCGGAGATCAGGAAGATATCCGTGCCGTACTCCTTCTGCTTCGCCTCCATGACCGCCGCCAGCTTCTTTATGGTACTCTCCGAATACACAACTCCTGTCGGATTATTCGGCGTATTTACGATAACCGCTTTAGTCTTTGGGGTGATCTTCTGCTCAAATTCATCGAGCTTGGGCTGGAAATCCACCGTATTGGGCGGGACTTCCACCAGAACACCGTCGTAATTGTCCGTATAAGAGCGGTACTCCCCGAAATAGGGAGCGAAAGCGATCACTTCGTCCCCCGGGTTAATGAGCGACTTCAGGATGACGTTCAGTCCTCCTGCCGCACCCACCGTCATGACGATATTCTTTCCCGCAAACGTTGTGCCGAATCTTTCATTCAGCGAAGCGGCGATCGCCTCCCGCACCTCTGCATAACCGCAGTTGCTGTTGGTGTAACCGTGAAGCGCCACCGGATCTTCCTCCTCAATAAGCTCAAGGATTGCTTTTTTCACCGCCTTTGGCGCCGGTACATTCGGGTTTCCCAGGCTGAAGTCAAACACATTCTCTGCACCATAGATCTGCGCCAGCCGGTTTCCCTCTTCGAACATCGCACGGATCGCCGAGCTGTTCGCCACCATATTTTTCATCTTCTCTGCAATCATCTTCCATTCTCCTTTACTGTTTTTCCTTCACATTGCCCTTCTCTACCAGAAATACCGGGCGGTAGGAAAGCTTCGCCTTCCTTAAGCCCTCTGCCCCCGTATCCTCCTCCCGGTTGACGTACTGGTAATCCATGCATTCGTGCTCCACAAACTGCTGGTTGATCATCGGATATGCGCCCTGCACATCCGCATAAGCCTTCTCGATGTGGACCACGAAGGTATCTGAACAGACCGGTTCTCCAAGGGTGAAGGCCGCCACCTCGCCGTCGATCTTTAAGACGCCCCCCACAAGGCCCAGCTCCTTAAAGAGCCTCAGGGCATTGAGAGTCACGCACATCTCGCCATTCTTCTCCTCGTCCTCCTCACAGCCATTCTCATTGCGCCACTTAAGAGCCATCTGGAAGCACTCCTCTAGATTAGCTTCGGACATGGCCTCGTAGCTCCAGCGGCCATCGTACATCGCCTTAAATTTGTTGATATGGTTGCGCTTCCCGTGAAGCTTCTTGCCGGACAGCGTGGCAAGTTTCTGTGTCTCATACACATAATCCGCATAATCTCTGTTGTACGTGATCTCGAACCTGCCCGGATACCACTCCTCAAGCTTCGCAAAATTATCCGGCGTGATATTGTACATGGTAAACGGAAAGCCCCGCTCTTCGCTGTAGCCCTTCATCACCTCCAGCGCCTTCTTTATACTGCCGTCATCCCCCGCAGGGAACGCATAGGACACATGCTCCTCATCCTCGCTCTTAAATACAAGAGCGCCCTCGATCACCGCCCATTTCACCGGGTACTGCCTGGACCATAGGAAAACATTGACAAAGGTACGCTCACAGCTCCTGCTCGTATGATGCTTTAAATACTGGGATATGATCTCCTGATCTTCCAGTTCTGCCCGCTTAAATTGTATTTCTTCCATAATCTTCCTTCTATCCTAATCTGTTATTTCCTGTTTCGTTCACGGTTATCTGTTACCGGACTACATATACGGCTTGCATATGCAGGCATATATGTACGGCTTCGCATGACCATGCTCTGATTAAAAATGCATGTGGTATAATGCTTCGTAGATCCCCTTTTGCTTCAGCAGCTCCTCGTGGGTGCCTTGCTCCGCAATGCCTTTTTCTGTCAGCACAAGAATCTTTTCTGCATTGCGGATAGTCGTAAGCCGGTGCGCGATCACAAAGGTCGTCCGATTCTTCGCCAAGCTCTCCAGAGATCTCTGCACTACCTGCTCACTCTCATTATCAAGCGCCGATGTCGCTTCATCGAAAATGAGGACCGGCGGATTCTTCAAAAATACTCTGGCGATAGAAAGTCTCTGCTTCTGCCCGCCCGAGAGCTTCACGCCCCGCTGACCGATGTCCGTGTCGTACCCATCTGGAAAGTTCATGATAAATTCATGGGCATTGGCACGCTTCGCCGCCCGCACTACCTCCGCATCAGACGCTTCCGGCCTCCCGTAGCGGATATTGTCCATAATGTTCCCCGCGAACAGATACACATCCTGCTGCACGATGCCAATCTGGCTTCTGAGGCTCTCAAGCCGGATGTTCCGGATATCCGTCCCGTCAATCAAGATACACCCCTCCGACACCTCATAGAATCTCGGGATCAGGCTTAACAGCGTAGTCTTTCCCACGCCGGAAGGCCCCACAAGAGCAACGTACTCTCCCGCCTTAACCTTGAGGTTGATGGCGCTTAACACCTGCTCCGACGTATCCTCATAATGGAAGGATACATTCTTAAATTCAATATCCCCCTCCACATCCTCAAGACTGACCGCATCAGGCTTATCCGCAATATCCGGTGCAATCGCCAGGATCTCTAAAAACCGCTCAAAGCCGGAGTATCCATTCTGGAACTGCTCTGTGAAGGAAACCAGCTTCTTCACCGGATCTGTGAAATTATTGATGTAGAGAAGAAAAGTGATCAGATCCGTGAGGGCGACGCTTCCAGACAGCATCATCCCCACGCCGGATGTAAGCACCGCCACCGTCACCAGCGTCGTCATCGCCCCGAGGCCGGAATTATAGATTCCCATATATCTGTAGCTGACCTTTTTTGCATTTACAAAATTATCATTCCCCGCTTTGAACTTTTTCATCTCCACATTTTCATTGGCAAACGATTTTACGACGCGGATCCCTGCCAGGCTGTCCTCGATCTGACTGTTGATATCCGCTATCTTCTCCCGGTTACGGACGAAGGCTCTCTTCATCTTCCCGTTATAGTAAAAGGCAAATATTACCATGACCGGGATAAATGCAAACATGACAAAAGCCAGCTTTACGTTGACCGTCAAAAGGATGGCAAAGGAGCCGACGATCTTGATGACAGAGATCACCAGATCCTCCGGCCCGTGGTGCAGAAGCTCGCTGATATCAAAAAGGTCGCTGGTGATCCGCGAAAGGAGATGTCCCACCTTCTGGTTGTCATAGAAGGCAAAGGTCAGCTTCTGGTAGTGCCCGAAGATATCCCTGCGCATATCCGCTTCCATCTTCGCTCCCATGATATGTCCATAGTATGCGATATAAAAATTGCAGAAAACCTCAAGGACGATCAGCCCCAAAAGCATCGCTCCCAGCGTAACCACCGCCCGTTTCGCCTCCGCAGGCCCGAAATAGACTACCTCATTCGTGATATATCGGATAATGAGCGGAATGACCAGAGTCACCGCCGCTCCAAGTATAGCAAAAAACAGATCACTGTAAAACAGGTGCTTGTAAGGGCCGTAATAGGCAAATAATTTTTTCAGCTTCTCTTTCATCATTAATCGTTCATAGACGCCAGCTTCGCTGCCTGGTCGGCTGCGATACAGGCATCGATGATCTCCTGTATGTCTCCGTTCATGATCTTATCCAGCTTGTATAACGTAAGGCCGATCCGGTGATCCGTCACACGCCCCTGGGGGAAATTATAAGTACGGATCTTTTCCGAACGGTCCCCGGTACCGATCTGGCTCTTTCTCGCCTCTGCCTCTGCGTCATGCCGCTTCTGGCACTCGATATCGTAGAGCTTTGCACGCAGGAGGGCGAATGCCTTATCCTTATTCTGGAGCTGTGACTTCTCCGTCTGGCTGTAGATGACGATCCCCGTCGGGTAATGGGTCAGACGCACGGCGGAATCCGTCGTATTGACGCACTGTCCGCCATTTCCGGAGGCGCGCATGACATCAATGCGGATATCCTTCTCGTCGATCTGGACATCCACCTCCTCAGCCTCCGGCATTACTGCCACGGTGATGGTGGACGTATGGATACGCCCGCCGGACTCGGTCTCCGGCACACGCTGTACACGGTGAACGCCGGACTCATATTTCATCACAGAGTACGCGCCGCTGCCATTGATCATAAAGGTCACGTTCTTCATTCCCCCGATGCCGATCTCCTCGCACTCCACAAGCTCTACCTTCCAGCGCCTGCTCTCCGCAAAATGAATGTACATCCGGTAGATCTCCGCTGCAAACAGCGCCGCCTCATCACCGCCGGCTCCCGCACGGATCTCCACCATAACATTCTTATCATCGTTGGGGTCCTTCGGAAGCAGAAGAACCTTAAGGTCATGCTCTAACTCTTCTACCCGCGCCTTGGAATCGTTAAGCTCCTCCTTGGCAAGCTCACGCATCTCCTCGTCGCTTTCTTCCTCCAGCATCTGCAGGCTGTCCTCAATCGCCTGCTTGCATCCTTTATATTCCTTATACGCCTCCACAATCGGAGTCAGCTCATTCTGCTCTTTCATTAGCTTACGGAACCTGTTCTGGTCACTTGCCACATCCGGCTCCTGCAATTCGCTAAGAACCTCCTCCAAGCGGATGAGTAAATCTTCTAACCTGTCAAACATCTTTCTTCCTCCTAACAACTATTCTCCATTGTACATGCCCATAACAACACGGTCAAGACCTGCCAGGTCCTTTTTCACCCTTACCTCTTCATATCCGGCCGCCTCCATAAGCCCGGACACAGCCGCAGCCTGCCCGCAGCCAATCTCAAACAGCAGCCTGCCGCCTTTTTTCAGATACAGCAGGCCTTCCCTGACGATCCTCCGGTAAAAGAACAGCCCGTCCTTTCGTCCGTCAAGCGCGATATACGGATCATGGAGCCTCACCTCATCCTGAAGGCCTTCAATCTCCGCAGTCGGAATGTAGGGCGGGTTGGACACGATCATATCGTAGCATCTTCCCGGCGCAACAGGTGAAAAAAGATCCCCCTCTACAAACTCTGCCTCCACGCCAAGCCTTGCCGCATTCTCTCTAGCCACAGCAAGAGCCTCCCCGGAAATGTCCGCGCCCGTTCCAGTGACCTCTGCCCTGCACAGCCTTAAGAGGCTTAGCAGTATACAGCCGGAACCCGTACACATATCCAGTATCCGCATACCAGGCTCAAGCTGCTTCATCGCCGTCTCCACCAGAATCTCTGTATCCTGCCTGGGGATCAGCACATGCTCATTTACATAAAAGGAAAGCCCCATGAACTCCTGCTCTTTGGTCAGATGCTGGAGGGGAATCCTCTTCCCGCGCTGCGCGATGCCAAAAAAATAGCGCTCTTTTTCCTCCCCGCCGATCTCCCTCTCCGGATGCCCGTAATAGGAAGCCCGGCTAATCCCCGTCACATGCTCAAGCAGATACCACGCATCCAGCGCGGCATCCGCAATCCCGGCCTCTTCAAGCCTTTTCGTCCCTTCCCGGTATATCTCCTGTATCGTCAAAATACCCCTGCCTTTCTCCGGCTATTCCCTGTATCGTCAAAATACCCTGCCTTTCTCCGGCTATTCCCTGCCGCGCCAAAATGCCCTGACCATATCTACACCTCTTTTAGAGAGCCAAAATTTTCCGCCTCATAGGCTCTCCAGTCGAATACTGCCTCTACCGCCTGAATCGCCACCTCGATCATCGCGTCGTCCGGCTCCTTCGTCGTCAGCCTCTGTATGGCAAGCCCCGGCCTGCTCAAAAGATTCACTACCGGATTCTCGCTTCTTCCCGCCAGCTTTAACACCTCGTAGGAGATTCCCGCGATGACCGGCAGAAGCGCGATCCGCACCGCCACCCGCATAACCGGGGACTCCACCCGGATAAACAGCAAAAGGATAATGCCGATGGCGAGCACGAAAAACAGAAAACTGGTCCCGCAGCGCTTATGCTGCCTGGAGCTTATCCGCACATTGTCAACCGTCAGCGGCAGCCCGTGCTCGATACAGTTGATACATTTGTGCTCCGCACCGTGATACATAAAAGTACGCTGGATATCCTCCATCCGGGAGATCAAAAGGACGTAGGCGATGAATATGCCGATCCGCATAAAGCCCTCAATCACCGTGCGCCAGATATAGGAGGAAATAAACGGCTTAAGCAGAGAAGAAAGAAAATAAGGCAGCACCATAAAGATCCCGATGGCCGCCGCCACGGAAAACAGCACGGCTCCCGCCATAACAAGCTTATCCGGCTCACTGCCCTTTTCTTCCTGCTTCCCTTTATCGTCCGCTTCTGTTCCGCCTTCCTTCCCCGATCCTTCCTCATCCTCATAAAATTCCGCAGAATAGGTCAGCGTGCTGATCCCCAGCACCAGCGAATCGATAAAGTTGAACACTCCCCGGATAAAAGGGATCTTCGTCAGGGGTTTCCAGCCGATCCCGCGGTACTCATCCTTCTTTACAAAGATCTCCCCATCCGGCTTTCTCACGGCGACCGCATATTCATCCTTATGCTTCATCATGATGCCTTCGAGAACCGCCTGCCCTCCGATATTTGATGATTTCATAAATTCTCCTTTAAATACAGAAGGTCTGCCGTCGGCATCCCATCCGCATGCTATCGTACAAAAAAGGTTGAGATTTTAAAAACCTCAACCCGATACCTGTAAGCTTATTTTCCCATTCCGTATTTCTTATTGAACTTATCGACACGGCCGCGGGCCTGAGCTGCTTTCTGCTGTCCCGTATAAAACGGATGGCACTTGGAACAGATCTCCACGTGGATATCCTCGCTTGTAGAGCCGGTTACAAATGTGTTGCCGCAGTTACAAGTTACAGTTGCCTGATGGTATGCTGGATGTATTCCTTCTTTCATGATCTTCACCTCTTCTTTATTTGTTTTACGCATAATGCGGTTATACTTCTTTCTCTAAACAGCTTTCATATTGTATCACAAAAGTGCTTTCTTGTCTAGATTAATTTTGTCTTTTTTACTAACTGAATTAATTCCACATTATTTTTCGTGCGGCTGAACATATTGAGGATGTTGTCAATCGCCTCTTCCGCCCGCAGGCCGTTCAGCGCGCGGCGCATCGTATCTACAGCCTCCTGCTCCTGCGCAGAAAGAAGCAGGTCCTCTCTCCTTGTACTGGACGGCGCGATGTCGATGGCCGGGAACATCCTCTTCTCAGACAGCTTGCGGTCAAGGACAAGCTCCATATTACCTGTTCCCTTGAACTCCTCGTAGATGACATCGTCCATCTTGCTGCCCGTGTTGACCAGGGCGCTGGCAAGGATGGTAAGACTTCCGCCCCCGCGCATATTTCTCGCCGCACCGAAAAAGCGCTTCGGCATATGCAGAGCCGCCGGGTCAAGACCGCCCGACAATGTACGTCCTGACGGCGGAACGGTAAGGTTATACGCTCTCGCGAGCCTCGTGATGCTGTCCAGGATGATCATCACGTCCTTCTTATGCTCCACCAGACGCTTGGCGCGCTCGATGACCATCTCAGAAACCCTCTTGTGGTGCTCTGGCAGCTCGTCGAAGGTAGAATAGATCACCTCCACATTCTCCCCCTCGATGGTCTCCTTGATATCCGTTACCTCCTCCGGACGCTCATCAATAAGGAGGATCAGAAGATGCACTTCCGGGTTGTTCTGGCGGACAGACAGGGCAACCTGCTTAAGAAGGGTTGTCTTACCCGCCTTAGGCGGCGATACGATCATACCTCTCTGTCCCTTTCCGATCGGTGACATCAGGTCCATAATACGCATGGCAGTGCTTGTCTTCCCGCACTCCAGCTTCAGCCTCTCGTTTGGGAAGATAGGCGTCATATCCTCGAAGTTCATCCGGCGCATAGCCTTAAGCGGATCCATCTCATTGATCTTCGTCAGATACAGAAGGGCGCTGAACTTCTCCTGCTGCGTCTTGATCCGCGTATTCCCCTCCAGGATATCTCCTGTCTTCAGGTTAAACTTGCGGATCTGGGACGGGGATACATAGACATCATTCTCCCCGGGCAGATAGTTGGCGCTCCGGATAAATCCGTATCCGTCCGGCATCACTTCAAGAATCCCCTGCACAGTCACTCCGCTGTCAAGCCTGTCGATATCGTGGACCTCCTTATCCCCGGTATTGGCAGACATCTCCTTCACGGCATCCTGCTTCTCCTTCTTCTCTTTCTCATCTTCCTTAAGCATAAGCTCAATAAGCTCTGCCTTCTTCATTACTGAAATTCCTTTCAGCCCTCTCGCCTTTGCAAGCTCCTTCAAGGTAGCAAGGGGCAGAGATTCATATTTTTCCTTCATCATATATAATATAATCCTTTCTTAAAAATATCCTGCTATAATGGGATAAGTGGTCTGAACCGACCTTCCTGAAATAACTGTAACGCTATGATTATACTACAACATTTCCATATTGGAAAGTCTTTTTTTCGAAATGTGTGTAGCCGGGCCGGCAATTGGCTATCTGCCTACTCCGTGGCCAGCAGCATACAAAAATCCAGTTAAAATTGCCTCAGGCAATGGGATTTTTGCACTCTTGTATCATCTGCTCACAGTCTGTACAGTAAATGAAAAAACCTGTGTGAACAGTAACCAATCCATCTCGGAATACTTCCCCAAAGGATAATTGAGGTTGATTTGGAAGGCCCGGAATGATATGATGTTACCAGATAAAAACAGGAGGCTTTTATGTGCACACAGGCGGTACGCTGGGGAGAAAGACGCTATCACTCCCTGGATCATTATCTTAAGAACGAGTTCGGGGAAAAGCTCTACAAGCTGTCCTTAAACGGCGGCATGACCTGTCCCAACCGCGACGGCACCCTGGGAGAGCGGGGATGCATCTTCTGCAGCAGGGGCGGCTCCGGAGACTTCGCTGCAAGCCCTGCGCTTTCCATCGCAGAGCAGCTTGAAGCCGCGAAAAAGCTGGTGGCCGCGAAGCACTCAGGCTCATCCTACATCGCCTATTTCCAGGCATACACCAACACCTATGCCCCTTGCAGCTACTTAAGGCGCACCTTTACCGAGGCCATCTGCCATCCGGATATCCGCGTGCTATCCATCGCCACAAGGCCCGACTGCCTGTCTCCGAATGTGCTTGATCTTCTCGGCGGGCTGAACCGCATAAAGCCTGTGTGGGTAGAACTGGGACTGCAGACTGTCCATGAAAAGACTGCGCGGTTCATTCGGCGGGGATATGAGCTGCCGGTATTTGAAAAGGCCGTATCAGCCCTGCACTCCCGGGGCATCCCCATCATCGTCCATGTGATCTTAGGGCTCCCCGGCGAGAATGAGGGGCACATGCTCGCCACCGTCCGCTATCTGAACGAGATGAAGATACAGGGGGTAAAGCTTCAGCTTCTCCACATATTAAAAGACACTGATCTGGCAGACTACTACAGGCAGCACCCCTTCCGCATATTTTCCTTGGAAGAATATGTAGAGATCATCGGACGGTGCATCGCGCTCTTAAGGCCTGACATCGTAATCCACCGCCTGACCGGAGACGGCCCGAAGCCTCTTCTTCTGGAGCCCTCCTGGAGCGCAGACAAGCGCCGCGTGCTGAACCAGATCCAGGCGCACCTTAAAAAACATGATATCTGGCAGGGAAAGGAGTATCACCATGGCAACTGTATTCAAGCTTTATAAACTGATCATTCTCTATATGCTGAATTGTATAGATTTTCCGCTGACCAACACGCAAATATCCGACTTTATCCTGGAACAGGGATATACGGATTATTTCAAGCTGCATCAGACGATCGGAGAGTTGGTTGAAGACAGGCTTATCCGCAAGGAAACCACCCATAACCGCACGCTCTACTACCTGACTGACGAGGGAGAGAAGACGGTGCAGCTTTTCAAAAATCATATCTCCCCGGGCATCCGGGAGGATATACAGAGCTATCTGAGAAACCGGCAATTTGAATTAAAGAATGAAAACTCGGTCAGATCAGACTATTATCTGAACTCGGCAAACGAGTACAGCGTACGCTGCCAGATCATGGAACAGGGTCTTCCCCTGATCGACCTGACCCTCACGGTACCCACAAAAGCAGAAGCCTCCGCCATCGCCAACAACTGGTCCGCCAGAAACGAAGAGATCTACGCCATGGTGATGAAAACCCTGTTGGGGTAAGCAAGGGCGAAAGCTGAGACAAAAGCTCACGGCACATAATTCTTCACAGGAGGAACTCGCTCATCACGTAATTGCTGACGTCAAGCCCTCTCTCCGTCAGCCGGATTACGTCCCCGTCCTGCACCAAAAGGTGCCTGCCTGCCATATCCGCAAGCACCTTCTCATAGACCATTTCCACAGGCACGCCGAATTCCTTCCCAAACGCTGTCTTTGACACTCCCGCTGTCTTGCGAAGCCCCAGAAACATAAATTCTTCCATCTCATCTTCCCGGCTCAATTCCTCCGGCTGCCCTCCCGACACCCACCTTCGATGATCCATCAGCGAAGCCGCACCGTCCCCAAAGCCTAAGTATTCTGTCCGGTTCCAGTAACCCAGATTGTGACGGCACTCATACCCCGGCTTCGCATAATTGGAAATCTCATACCGGTGATAACCGTACTCCCCGAGGATCCGCTTCGTATCGTAATACATCTGCCGCTCACTGTCCTCATCAGGAAGGGGCGGATATTCGCCGCCGTGTCCGCACGCACCGTCCCCGTACAGCGCAAAAAACGGCGTCCCTTCCTCGATAATCAGACTGTAGGCCGAGATATGCTCCGGCGAAAGAGCCGCCGTCCTCCTGAGGGTGTCCGCAAAGCTCTCCACAGTCTGCCCCGGCACCGCCGAGATCAGATCTACATTGATATTTCCGAAGCCTGCGGCCCGCGCCATCCGGTAAGTCCCGAGAAAATCCTCAAAGGTGTGGATCCTCCCAAGAGTCCTCAGTTCTTCGTTGTCTGCGGACTGCAGCCCGATGCTCAGGCGGTTGATGCCCGCCGCCCGGTACGCCTCAAGTTTCTCTGCCGACACCGTCCCCGGATTCATCTCTATGGTAATCTCTACGCCCTCTTCTATGGAAAATGTCTCCCTGACCGCCCGAAAAATCTCCGTGATCTGCTCACCTTCTAAGATCGAAGGCGTCCCTCCCCCCACAAAGACGCTAACAACACGATAATCCCGTGAAGCTTCCCTGTAAGAACGGATCTGCCGGCAAAGGCTCTCTACATATTCCCGCCGCTCCTCTTTCGTTGCAGGAGCGGACAGAAAATCACAGTAATTACATTTTTTCACGCAAAACGGGATATGCACATAGATCTCCAACGACTTCATCACTTTTTATCATCCAGCTTCAGCACGCTCATAAACGCCTTCTGCGGGATCTCCACATTACCTACCTGGCGCATACGCTTCTTGCCTTCCTTCTGCTTCTCTAAAAGCTTCTTCTTACGGGTGATGTCACCGCCGTAACACTTGGCAAGCACGTCCTTCCTCATGGCGCGCACTGTCTCCCGCGCGATGATCTTGCTGCCGATAGCCGCCTGGATCGGGATCTCAAACAAATGTCTCGGAATCTCTTCCTTAAGCTTCTCACACATCCTCCTGCCCCGCTCATAGGCCGTATCCGCATGCACGATAAAGGACAGAGCATCCACCTCTTCCTTGTTGATCAGAATGTCGAGCTTCACCAGCTCGGACTGCATATAGCCGTCCAGCTCATAATCAAAAGAGGCATACCCTCTGGAGCGGGATTTCAGCGCATCAAAGAAATCATAGATGATCTCGTTGAGAGGCAGGCGGTACCGAAGCACCGCGCGTGTCTCCTCCATATACTCCATGCCTTCATAGATTCCCCGCCGCTCCTGGCACAGATCCATGATGGCTCCGATATACTCAGACGTCACCATGATCTCTGCCTTGACAATCGGCTCCTCCATATATTCAATCTCGGACGGATCCGGAAGATTGGACGGATTTGTAAGCTCGATCACTTCCCCGTTGGTCTTATATACCTTGTAGACCACGCCCGGAGCTGTCGTCACTAGATCCAGATTATATTCTCTCTCCAACCGCTCCTGAATGATCTCCAAGTGCAGAAGCCCCAGGAAACCGCAGCGGTATCCGAATCCCAGCGCAACGGAAGTCTCCGGCTCAAACTGGAGGGAAGCGTCATTAAGCTGCAGCTTCTCAAGGGCATCCCTAAGATCCGGATATTTCGCCCCGTCCGCCGGGTACATGCCGCAGTATACCATGGGGTTCACCTTTTTATAGCCCGGCAGCGGCTCCTTACAGGGCGACTGCGCGTTGGTGATCGTATCGCCCACTCTGGTATCCTTTACATTCTTAATGCTCGCCGTAATATAGCCGACCATCCCCGCACTCAGCTCCTCACAGGGGATGAACTGCCCTGCGCCGAAATATCCGACCTCCACAACCTCCGCTTTCGCTCCCGTAGCCATCATCAGAACCGGCGTACCCTTGCGTATGGAGCCTTCCTTAATGCGGCAGAACACGATCACGCCCTTGTAGGAATCATACACCGAATCAAAGATCAGCGCCTGAAGGGGAGCTTTGGCGTCCCCGGAAGGCGCCGGGATCTTTGCGATGATCTGCTCTAACACTTCCTCCACATTAAGCCCGGTCTTTGCGGAGATGCGCGGCGCATCCTGCGCCTCTATCCCGATGATATCCTCGATCTCCTCGATGACACGCTCCGGCTCTGCGCTGGGCAGATCCACCTTGTTGATCACCGGCATGACATCCAGGTCATGATCAAGGGCCAGATATACATTAGCCAGCGTCTGCGCCTCCACGCCCTGGGCCGCATCCACCACAAGGATCGCCCCGTCGCATGCCGCAAGGCTTCTGGATACCTCATAGTTGAAATCCACATGCCCCGGCGTGTCGATCAGATTAAAAATGTACTCCTCACCATCTTTCGCCTTATAAACGATCCGCACGGTCTGCGCCTTGATCGTAATGCCCCGCTCCCGCTCAAGCTCCATATTATCAAGCACCTGGGACTGCATCTCCCGGCTGGTAAGAAGCCCCGTCATCTCGATAATGCGGTCCGCAAGAGTAGATTTGCCATGGTCAATATGGGCAATAATACAAAAATTACGAATTTTACTTTGATTTATCTCTGCCAATTCTTTCACCTTTCTGTAACCATCTTTGGCGTTGTCGTCAATCGACGTACCCCAGTACGTCTCATTTCTCCGCCTTGCATAAAAAGATTTATCCTGCGTCATCTGTAAAGTTAATTCTTAACAGATCCTTACGAACTGCCCGCGCATGCGTTCACACAATCCCCGCGCTCCATCCGGCCGGACAGGACGCCGGCAGGCCAGCGCATTAGTATCATATCATGAGTGACTGTACTTTACAATGAAAAGTTCTACGCTCATCCGGTCATTCAGATGTCCGGTCTTTACCAGCTCCTCATACTTTGCTGCCTCTTCCATGATCTCCTTTAGCTGGCTGCCAGAGAAGTCCCTGCACTGCTTCATATATTTCCCCGCCACAAAGGGATGCAGCTTCGCTGTCTTCGCGATCCGGGACTTGTCATACCCCTGCTTCATCAGCCCCTTCACCTCCAGAAGAAGCCTGAACTGCCGGGACAGAAGATACAAGATCCGCATAGGCGGCTCCTTCAGCGCCAGCAGGCCGTAATAATCATCAAGCGCCTTCTTCTGCTGCTTTGCGGCAACCGCCTCCACCATATCAAATATCTTATTGGTAATCCGGGCCGTACAGACCGCGTCGATGTCCTCTGCCGTGATCTCGTCCTTCCCGAGTGTGTAGGAAAAAAGCTTCTCAAGCTCCTTCTCCAGAAGCTCCATATCCGTCCCGGCCCTGGCCACCAGATGGCGGGCCGCAGATTCCCTGATCTGCTTATCTTCCCGCTTGATCTGCCCGGCGATCCAGTAGAGAAGAGTCTTCTCATCCTGCCGCCCCATCTCCGAGACGCAGCCCGTCTCCTTGACCGCCTTGTACATCTTCCCCCGCTTGTCCACCTCATTTTCCACAAAAATAAAGCAGGCAGTATCGGGCATGGCCTTGATGTAATCGGCAAGCTTTGGTACAGCGTTTTTGAAAAACCCGGAATTTTCCACAACAATCAGCCGCCGCTCTGCAAAAAAGGGCATCGTCTCCGCCAGATCAATAAGCTTTTCAGGCTCGGTTCCTTTTCCTTCATAATAAGCATAGTTCACCGTGTCGCCCTCCGGCAGCATGGCCTTCGTAAGCTTGTCCCTGTACTGCCTTTTCAAATAGGCTTCCTCCCCGTAGAGAAGGTATACTTTCTTAAACTGCCCGGTCTTTATCTGTTCATTGATATTCTTCATCGGCTGCACACATCCTTTGATAAACGCTAAAAACAGTATACTGAAATTCGGGATTCACTTCAAGGGAATTTACGAAATACTTCAAAACATTCGCAATACCTGTGAACGGTAACTTCTGTCAATACCTTTCCTATAGATTTGTTATAGAATAGGCGGCAACACAACCTTCTATTTTCTTTTGCTGACAAAATTTAATAATCATTCTTGCTGATTCCCTATCATAATCTAAATCTGGCACCTTTCTTTTCATTTACTCTCTCTTAAAAACAATCATTCCATAAGCTACTCCCAAAACATACCTTCTCTCTTTATGTCAATATTTTTTTATTATCACAGTTTCACCAGATCTTACTTCTATTATAATCGCCCCATTTTCTTGTGTAGAATATATTTTACTTCCAACATCTGCAAGCCTTTCTACCGTTTCCCGATGCGGATGCCCATACCGATTTGCTCGTCCCGCTGAAATAAACGCATATGCAGGCTTGACCTGTCGGAGAAATTCCTCAGATGATGAGTTCTTCGAGCCATGATGTGCTGTTTTCAGGACTTCCCATGTACAATCCTGATATTGTCCTTCTAACCGTTTTGTAAGCTGATCTTCCCCTTCTTTTTCCACATCTCCAGTCAGCAGCATATCAAATTCTCCATACTTAACTGCCAATACCATAGAAGCTTCATTTCCCGGCTCAAGCGCGGCGCTGGCTGACTCCGCTTTCGTCTCTGACTTGGCACTGGCTGACTCTGTTTCTATATCCCCTGGCTGTATACATGTAACCAGCATTTCGCCTTCCTGGATATTTTGTCCTGCTTTAATAACCACCACTTTCGTTCCATACCTTTCCGCTGTTTTTGCCAACAGGATAAATGCTTCATCCCACACCTCCTGCACCGGTAGCACCAGTGTCTTAATCTTTACGCCAATACCCTGTCTTTCAAGCAACTCTTCCACACCATTCATATGATCGCTGTCACCATGAGATATCAACACATAGTCAATCACCCCAACTCCCTGGGATTTCAAAAACGGTTCTATCCTGTACTGCCCCACTTTCTTCACATCGCTGCTTCCGCCATCCACCAGATAAGTCCCGCCCTCCGGTCCTCTCATAAAGATTCCATCACCCTGTCCTACATCTAAAATCACCGCCGTCAGCTTTCCCCGTTCTCCCCATCGGTGTGTCAGGATAATCATACCTGCCATCCCAAGCATAAGCGCAAATCTTCCAATCCTTGTCACACGTTTTTGCACACTTACATCCGACTCCCTGACCGTATATTTTTGCATACTTACTTCTGACTCCCTGACCACATATTTTTGCATACTCCTTCCTGATCCACGCCCCGCATGCTTTCGGGAAGAGTTTCCTCTTCCGCAAGTTCGGTACTTCTTACTCTCTGCTCCCCCTACATCATCTACATCATCTACATATTCTCTCAGCCTTTCCTTTTCTCTCAAAAGCAACAAAACGATTACCAATATCCCATAATATACTGCTATCTGCCATATCTCGGGTTTCCCCGCAACAAACCGCGCCCCCGGAAGTGTAAGCGCAAGATTACAACCCATCTCATATAACCGCAGAATCCCACCGCATATCCAAAAGCATACATCCGATAACAGCAAAAAGAATACAGAAAACAGACTTGCAGCCATCCCCATGAATAGAAGCACAGACATCAGCGGTATCACGAATAAATTTAAAATCAAAGAGTAGATTGGAAATTCAAAGAAATAGTAAAGCATTATTGGAAGAAGCAACAGATTAATGGCAATACTTGCCGTAAGTCCCTGTACAATTGACACACAAATCCTATATCCTCCATATATTCGACCACTCTTTCCCTTTTTGTTTCCTTCATTTTCCGGAAAAATTCTTTCCATCCACCCCTGCAGGACCGGAACTACCGTCAAAATCGCAAATACCGCCCCAAAGGACAGCCAAAATCCGCCGTCATACAGACTGAGCGGCCGCCACAATAGCACTGCAACCGCCGCCGCAGAAAGCGCCGTCGGCGCATCATAATGCCGACCCGCCATATCCGCTCCTACCCGGAATAGAAACATCACTAAGGCCCGCACCGCAGATACGGTAAACCCAACCATAAGAATATACAGCATCAAAAATAAGATACCAAATATCCCGCCAATCGGATAAGAACCCGTAACTCTCCGCAGTATCTTATATATCCCTATCCCAATAAAGGACAAATGGAGACCGGAGATCGCCAGCACATGCCCGATCCCATTAGTCTGATAAAGCTCCTTAAGCTCCTCATCCATCTGCCCCTTCTCTCCCAGCAGCATGGCACAGAGCATATTGCCGTCTTTTTCTCCCATGGCCCTGCAAAGGCCGTCTTTCCATTCCTGCCTGAACTCATGCAGCGCATTTTTCATCTTCTCATAAATCGTAGAAGGACTGCCCCTTCGCTTCTCTATAGACTTCGCCCACACCCTTGCGTGGATATCCTGTCTTTGGTAATAACGCTTACTGTCAAAATTCCCGGGATTCCTTGCATTTTCAAAAAAACTGACCGTGCCTTGCACTACAAGGGTATCCCCGATACTTACCCCGCATTTTTCTTCATCGTAAATAATCAATCTGGATTCTTTCAGCGACTGCTGATGACTGTTAATCGAATTGTCCTTAAGATATAATAGTTGATATTTTTCCTTGTCCGCCTTCTGGTACACTCTTCCTGCCGCGAGGATCTCTTCGTCCTCCTTAAGATACAGCTCCGCCGCAGAAGGGGAAAGCTCCTTGATGAGCTTTCCGCCTCCCAAGACAGTACCGATGCAAATCAGCAGGCAGAAGAACAGACATAAACTGCATAATGGCCTGTTTTTCAATCTTTCTCCTTTTCCTCCGCGATTTCCAAGTTACGTGAAAATGGTTTCTCCAGGCTGATGCCGTCCTGGTATTCCACATCCGTCTTACCATTTACCAAAATCTGCACCTGGCCGGCCTCCCCGCCTTCAACGATTGAGTTGACGACCGAATAGAGCCTGACCTTAGGGCTGATCTTATAATCCATGTTCAAAAAACCTTCATCAAAATTCACATAGCAGATGCCGCCCCTCACGGAAACACCTAAAATCTTCGTCTCCGGCGACAGCGTAGGATACGCGCCCTCCATGGACGGTCCCTTTACAAGCTGCTCCACAATCCGCTTTTCCACAGACATGTTGCTGTTATATCTGACGCTCACTTCCTCCTCAGTAAGCCTGTCGCCCGTTTTATTGGCAAAAAACAGATGCAGAGTCCCCTCCTGATAGGAATGAAGGGTGGAGCCTGTATTTTCCACAAAAGAATCATGGTTCATATACCCTTCTTCCTTTCCGTCGCTGCCGCTAAGTTCTTTGCCTCCCACGGTGAACTTGATATAATCGACACCGCCGATCTGCTCCAGCGTGTGCACCGTAGCCGCGCGGAAGAGCACCTCCGACGACGCGCTCATCCTCCTGTAGGTATCTGAAAAATCTATCTCCAGGTCAGAATCCTCAAGCCTCCAGTTATTGACACGCACATACTCCGGCCAGGCGCTTTTATAATCGATGGAATCCGGCTTTTGCCCAAGCTCCTTAAGCATAAGCTCGATTTGCTTATGCGTGCTGTCATCCGGCAGCTCGTACTCCTTAAGCACAAGCCCCGTCCCGTCTCCATTGACATAATAGATATAGGTTTTATTCCCGTCGGGCACCGTCCCCTGCCCGCAGCCTCCGAAAAGAAGGCACAAGCATAAGAGCCCCGCGGCGAATCTGTGGTATCTTCTCATATCCATCCTCCCTGCGCTGCAATGATACAAAAGTACAAAATCAATGGTCAGCCCCTGTCCTACACCACATATTTCAGTGGGATCCGTATGGTAAATGTCGTCCCCTCGCCCACCTGGCTGAACACCCGGATAGAACCTCTGTGCATAACAACGATATTCCTGGCGATGGACAGGCCAAGCCCCGTTCCGCCGATCTCCCGGGAATGGGACTTATCCACCCGGTAGAACCGTTCAAAGATATGGTCCTGATCCTTCTTGGGGATACCCGCCCCCGAATCCGCCACCTCCACATAGAACACCTTGTGGTCCGCATTCAGGGAAACGTGTACCCATCCGTCTTCTTTATTGTATTTGATCGCGTTCTCCACCAGATTGGTGACCGCCAGTGTAAGCTTCACCTCGTCAACCTCTGCATTTACCGGGCGGAAGCTCTCAAAAATCATCTCGATATTATGCTGTCTGGCGATTGGCCCCAGGCGCTTGAGTATCCGCTCCACAAGCATATTGATATCCTCCGTCCGGATATTCATAGCAGCGGCGGTCTTATCAAGCCTAACCAGAGCCAGCAGGTCATCGATGATCTTGCTCTCCCGCTCAATCTCCTCCGACAGATCCCCCATAAATTCCTGGTACAGCTCAACTGGAGCTTCCTTCTGCGCAAGCAATGAATCTGAGAGCACCTTCATGGACGCAAGAGGCGTCTTCAGCTCATGGGAGACATTGGACACAAATTCATTTCTTGAATCATCAAGCACCTTCATCCTTCCCAGCATCTTGTTAAATGCCTCAGACAGAAGCCTCGTCTCGGTATAAGAGTATTCCTTCAGATAATCATCCTCGTATCCTTCCGTCACTGCGCCGATAGATCTGGTGATCCTGTGGAACGGGCGCACCATAAGCATGCCTGCCAGGAAGGCCAGCGCGATGACGATGATTCCCGCCATGGCAATAACAAGATCCGCCTTGCCAAGAAGACTCTCCATATTCTCTGCTATAGAATCGGTACACACACTGACCAGCATGACTCCCCGGATCTTTTCTGCCGCGCTGTCCATAATGGGAGCCGTCACCTCGATAAACCGGTTCTCACCGTCATAATTACTTGTCCACTCTCCCTGAAAACAGCGTACGACATCCTCAGAAACGATCGTCTTGCCCTTGTCCATATTGTAAGTGTCTTCCATAATACGATAATTTTGATCGATCACCATGACACGCCCATTATAAATATTCGATAACTGGGTAAGCTCTAACTGAATACTCTCAGACGTAACTCCCGCAAGATAATCTGCCGTACTTAGCTGGTTACAAAGAATTGTACACTGATTCTGAATCTCGGCGGTGTGCATCTCCACCGCCTGTTTTTCATAGTTTTTGAGAACCACCGCTCTCATGACCACTCCCGGGATAATTCCCGCAAGGATGATCAGGACTGTGATCCGAAAGCGGAGGCTCCTGAAAAAATTAATCTTTACATATTTCCTAACCCCTAAAATAATAACCAACTCCCCACTTCGTATAAACATACTTCGGATCGCTTGGGTTCGCCTCGACCTTCTCCCTGAGACGCCTGATATGTACATCTACTGTCCTTGCGTCTCCCGGATACTCATATCCCCATACGATGTTCAGCAGGTTCTCCCTGCTGTACACCTTGTTGGGATTCATGGCAAGAAGCTCTAAAAGGTCGAACTCCTTGGCAGTAAGGTTCACTTCCTTCTCTCCGATAGTAACCCTGCGGCTCTCACAGTCAATCTTCATGTCGCCCTTCACGATGTTCTTCGGACTCTTGCCCTTCCCGTCCTTCTTCCCGGTGCGGCGCATGATCGCCTTGATCCTTGCCTTAACCTCCAGGATATTGAAGGGCTTGGTAATATAATCATCCGCGCCGTACTCAAGCCCCAAGATCTTATCCATGTCATCACCCTTGGCTGTCAGCATGATAACGGGTACATCTGAAAACTCCCGGATCTGCTGGCACACTTCGAAACCGTCATACTTAGGCAGCATAACATCAAGAAGGATCATATCGTAATTATTCTCCCTGACCAGCCCGAGAGCCTCTTCGCCGTCGTAAGCTGCATCCACCTCCATGCCGTCCTGTTCCAGACTGAACCGGATTCCTTTCACGATTAATTTTTCATCATCAACAACCAGTACCCGTTTACTCATACTCCATCTCCTTATCAGACTGTTATCTGGTCTTTTATCTTATTGAATACGCCGTCCTTGATCCCTTCGATCTTTTTTACATCCTCCACAGACTGGAAGCTCCCATGCTCCTCACGGTATCTGACCATCGCGTCTGCTTTGACCTCTCCGATCCCGCTCAGTGTCATCAGCTCCTCCTTAGAAGCCGTATTCAGGTTCACCTTGCCGCCGTCTGCGCCGCCTGCTTCGGTGCTTCCTGATGCCTGCTGGCCGTCCACGCTTCCGACTCCTGACGCCTGCTCATCCTTTGACGGCACATAGATCTGCTGGCCGTCTGTCAGCCGCCCGGCCTGATTGACCGCTTCTGCCGCTGCCTTCTTCGTCATGCCGCCAGCCATCTCTACCGCCTCATATACCCGGCTCTCAGCCCCAAGCTGATAGACTCCCGGATTCTTCACCTGGCCGCACACATCTACATATATGATGCCTGTCCCGGCATCATCCGCCAAAGAAAGCGCCTCTCCGGCATTCGGACCGGCTCCGGCTGCGTCCTTCGTATTGTCCCCGGATCCTTCATCCGGACTTTCTTCCCTATCCTCCGGTATCTCTGTCTCGTCCACACTGACGAGGGCGTTCTCCTCCCCCGCAGACTTCCTGCAGCCTGCCATAGCCAGGCTTACGCATAATAACATTCCCCACAAGAAAACAATAAATCTTCTGCTACGCATAAAATTCCTCCTTTACAGATGTCGAAACTGTAAATACCCCTCTTATGCCTAGACAGATTTTATTGTACTATTTCCACTGAAAAATTGCAACTCCAACAATCGCAATAATCATGCCAATTACTTTCCGCCACTCCAAAGGCTCCTTCTCCACACCGAAAAGCCCCAGAAGCTCAATGACATACGCCACGATAAGCTGGGAGACGACGATCAGAAGCGCCGCCTTCGCAGGGCCTAACTGCTCCATACTCTTGATGACCGTCCACGTGATCCCCGCTCCGATCACACCGCCCAGCAGCACATATTTAGGTTCCACCTTCGCGATCGTCCCGACACTGTCACGCCCCGCGATAAACCAGGCGATCAGGCACACCGCAAATGCACTGAGCTGTACCCAGCCGTTGCTGACCCACATTCCCGTCGTCTTCGTCACCTGTGTATTGAATACTCCCTGCACGCTCATCAGTGCTCCTGACAGCAGGGCAATAAAAAAACCAATCATTTTCCTATACCTCCTGTTTTCCTGTAGTATATCCAATGACTGGCTTTTCTATAAAAAAATATCATTTCTGTTCACACAGGCCTTGTGCATCCGTCACGCAAAACGCGAAAAGATCCGTCTATTTTCCAAAAATCTGCGCTGCCGCTTTCATATTTTCCATAATGGAAACCTCGAAGGGGCATCTCGTCTCACAGGCCCCGCAGCGGATACACTCACCGGCGTGGTGCCCAAGCACTTCATAATGCTCCCTGACCGTCTCCGGAACCTCTCCCTGGGCTTTCGCCAGGTTTAAAAATTTGGTAACAGAGGCTACGTCGATTTTCTTCGGGCACGGCGCGCAGTGGCTGCAGTACATACAGTGCCCCTTCCAGCTTATATTAGGAAATGCTGCAAATGCCGGCGCATAGTCCTTCTCTTCCTCCGGCGCCTCCTCGTAGGCAGCACTTTTTCTCAACTCCTCTGCCGTGCGCGCGCCGGAAAGAACCGTTGCCACGGCCGGACGGGTCAGGGCATAGTGCATACACTGGTTCGCCGTCAGCGCCTTTCCTGCCGGTGACATGGCCGCATCCAGAAGATCGCCTCCCCCGAACGCCTTCATCACCGTGATGCCCACTCCCATCCGCTGACAGGTCTCGTAAAGTCTCTGACGCTCCGGATCCATGTTCACCAGCGGCACCGCATAGTTCTCATCCCGCCAGAGATCCTCCACATCCTCACTTGCCGGCTGCAGGTCATAGCAGGGATTCACACTGAACATAAGCACTTCTATGTATCCGCTCTCCACCGCTGCAAGAGCAACCTGCGGGTTATGGCTGCTAAGACCGATATGGCGGATCTTCCCCGAGTTCTTAAGCTCCTTAACGTACTGAAGCACCGGACCGTCAGCAACTATCTTCCAGTCCTCCATAGCGTCCACGTAGTGGATCATCCCTACGTCGATGTAGTCTGTCCGCAAAAAAGACAGGCAGTCCTCAAACGCCTCCTTCACCTCCTTAATCTCCCTTGACCGCTTGTACTGTCCGTCCTTCCAGACAGAACAGATGTGGGACTGGATGATGAACTTCTCCCTTCTGCCCTCAAGCGCGTCGCCGACGCTTCCCCGCACCTTTGGATCGGATGTGTACAGGTCAAAATAGTTGATGCCCATTTCTTCCGCTATGTCAAAAAAGCATTTGGCATTCCTGCATTCATTCCCGGCGAAGCCCTCGCAGCCCATGCCAATCTCGCTGACATGAATACCTGTGTTTCCTAATTTTCGATATTTCATTGTAATCTTCTCCTTTCTTATTATTCGATGTACTAGTACACCATAAATTAAGTTATTGATATATTTGTTTTCAGAAAAAGCTTAATTTATCAGCATTTGTATAGGCATTACTGAGTCAGGAATTAATTAACACTTCTTCACATTTTCCCACTTAATGATATCGATAAACACATATGAATGAAATAATAATCTGCGTAAGCAAAATCGATTCCTGTTATAAGCCATTGTACCATAGTCTTTCTGCAAGTTGCACCATTTTCTTCATGAACTTGTATTTTTGCAAATGCGTATGACAAATAAATCATGAGAGCCATATATACAAGTCAAAAAGCGTACCATATAATATTTCGGTACGCTAAACATTCTATCTATAACAATTTTTACAGGCTTCTTTTCCTCTTTTTTTTGCTTCAGATAAAGATACTTGATATGCTTTATCTGGATTCATATTCCCGCACTTGGGCTTATTATGGTATTTTTCCCCTGTTTCTGAAAGCCAGACCGTCGCTTCCTGAGATACCGTACTCTGATTCTGATCTTCTGCCTGATTCTTGTTTGCCGTGCTGGACTTCTTCGTCTGCTGCTCCGTACGCTTACGTGCTTTTTCCGCCTGCCTGGCAGCGCGCGCCTGCTCTTTCTCTATACGCTTTTGTTCTTTTTCCGCCCGCGAAGCTGCAAGCCGTTCTTCTTTTGCCTGTTCCGCTTCGATGCGCCTCTGCTCTGCCCGTTTTGCCGCAAGCTGTTCTTTCTCGGCCTGCTCTGCTTCTAGCCGCTCCCTTTCCGCCTGTTCTGCTTCTAACCGTTCTTTTTCTGCCTGCTCTGCAGCAAGACGCTCTTTTTCCGCCTGCTCTGCGGCAAGGCGCTCCTGTTCTGCCTGTTCAATAGCTGCTTTATCTTCAAATTTTAAAGTTATTGTATTGCTTATAACCTCTGCGTCTTCAACATAAATCTCAAATTCTCCGCCGGCATCCGAAGTGAACATAAACACATCGTCTTCACGGCTGATCTCTCCGCCGGAAACCTGAAAATCAGATTTTGAAATATAACAGTCCGCTGGTTCTACCTCTAAGTCAATACTTACTTTTTCATTAACATCATATATTGGGGCGGTGTCCGCTGATATGGCGATCGCCTCTGGATCCGGCAGCGGCATAGCGATCGCGAGACATATACACATAAACCAGAAACCGAATATTCCGCTGAATATTGTTTTTAATACTTTATTCCATTTCGTGCATCTCCACATTAGGAAAAACCCGATCGGAAAGCAAACGATCAGCAGCAGCAAGATCCACCCTGCTTTTTGATACCATTTCTTTTTTTCCTTTTGGCTTTTATTAGATTTATTGTTGTTTTGGCCTTTAGCCGTACGTTTACTTACGGCGCTTTTTTTCGATGTGTTCTCTCCCATAACTGTATTTCTCCCTCACTAACAATCTCGTTATCCCTTGCTGGTCTTTCCAGATGAGATCGCTGTCTGTAAAGCCATCTAAAAATCCCAGATGAAAATTATTTATCATCTTATCTGTAAGCGTATGAATAATTGACATATACGACATAACGGTCTGGAGCAATCATGTCATAATCCCAGTCATAAGGGAATGAAAACTCAAGATAATCTGTTGCTCCAGGATTCCTTACATCTGCATATTGGCTTTCATATCCTACAACCTTATTCTTTTTATAAAATACTACTGCTATTTTTGTAAACTCATTTTTCTTTCCATTATTTTTCACCTTAACCATGACATTTTTATTCCCAACATTATACGAAAGTCCAATGCCGGAAACATTCGACGCAATATGTTTCGCTTCATCAACTTTTAGATTGATTTTGTGAGATGACCAGTTAGAATGAGAAATCCATGCAAACAAGGCGCACTCTTTACCAGATTCCAGCCCAAAATTATGGTCTGAACTTTTTTCAATCATGGTTCCATTAGAATCATAAAACATGCAATCAACATCAACATCAACCGTATAGGAATAATTATTTTTTACAAGTATCACAACACCATGATTTGTACCATAGCTTCTGTATGACACATTGTTCTTAGAAGTATTTGTGTTTGTATTTTTGTTTACATTTGTACTCTTTTTTCCACTTACCGTTACCTTGCAGACCAGCTTCTTCTTTCCAACCCTGGCATAGATTTTACAGCTTCCTTTTCTTCTGGCTTTTACCCGTCCTTTCTTATTCACAGTAGCAATTTTAGTATTAGACGAAGTCCATCGAACTTTTTTCTTTGTTCCGATTACTTTTAGACCTTTGGTCTGACCTGCTGTCATCGTAATTTTCGCATTTTTGAGTTTGATTTTTGTGTTGGCTTGCACGGGAATTGAGTAAGTAGTCGTGATGGCAATTATAAGTATGATAAATAACAGACACTTAAAAATTCTTTTTGCTGTATTCATATTTCTTTTCCCCCCAATATTTCTAATAGTCTTTCATAACCTCAGCCCTATTTTTCTATTTCAAATTTAAACTTATCACTGCTCCATACATTATCCGTGAAATGAATCTCTAATGTCTTCCACTCAACCGGCACTTCATACCCAACCCATCCACGCATTTTCTTTCCTGATGCAATAGAACCGTCAAGCTGAGTTTCTTTATTCTCCATCAATGCTCCAAGAGAAGCATTAGCAGCATAATCATCTGCATATGCCTCAAAACTTAGCGCACTACTTACAGCTAACTCAGAATCTGAATTGTTTTGTATCTCAAACTCCACTAAAACATACACTTTCCCTTCTATCGGTTCATTCCATTCTGAACCATTACTTTCAGAATAATCAATCATAGTTACCTGTACATCATTCATTTCTGCAGTTTCTCCAATTGAAAATGTAGCTTTTTCACTGTCTGTTTTACCTTTAGTAACATCCTCTTCTCCGTTAGCTACTTGTTCTGTAATGTCACTTGGTGTCTCAACCTTCTTTGGACTATCCGAAAACACACCCGCCAGCACTCCCAAGCCAATACACACCGCAAAACAAACTAATACCGGCTTCAAACACCCGCCTCCCTGTTTTTTCCGGCATTGCGGGCATACTTTTGCATCAACAGGCATATCACTTTTACAGTGCTTGCACTTTTTTGTCGGTTTCTGTTGTGCTTTCGTCTGACCTTGAGAATTCGACTGTGGATTACTGCCAGAAGCCGCAAGCTTCATCGTATGCCCGCAGCTTGGACACTTTATGACTCCGCTTGTTACATTATTTATCTTTGTTCCACATTTCGTACATTTTACAAACGCCATCTTTTTATCCTCCGCTCTCTTTCCAATAAATTATACTACTTTATCTTACTTTATCCTATTTAATGGTATATGTCAACTTCTATCGTATATAGTAATTCATAGAGAATTGATTATGTTTTTACACAGTTCCTTCCATTCACCCTAAAAGCCTTGGGATGTGGCTTACGAAGTGAATGCAGACTGTCATTTTTCATAAATTTTCCCAGCATACGAGGTAAACCCATGAAACCACTGAAAAGCAAAGTCAGCATCACCCTTGATTCTGACATTATTGAAAAAATCAAACAGCTTGCCGAGCAGGACGACCGCTCCTTTTCCCAATATATCAATATGATTTTGAAAGAACACCTTAAAGATCCGGACATAAATAAAGAAACATAGGCCGCCTATGTTTCTTTACTATACCTTTTTTTCTTCAATTTTTGGTATGCTGCCAGCATACATTTACACAAGCAGCATATCTTTTATGACACAAAGGAATGCCGCGGCAAACAGCAGCAGAAACTCCATCACTGCATACACGATAATCCGCACTAACCAGTTTCTTTGTCTCAGCACAGGAAAATATCTCTGACATCCGCAATAATCCCATGCAAGCGCTACAAACATCATCTGCGAAATCCAGATAATCATCTGTTCTGCAACCATCCCGATTCCCCCGATAACTTTTCCTTCTTTTGTAACCTCTATAGTAAAACAACCATAGGCGATCACAAAATACCCCAGCACTGCTGCGATCATCTTCCACGGCGTCCTGCTTCTAAATCCCGGCGGTATCAGCCTCTTTGCCTTCTTCCGCCAGTCATCTTTTGCTGCACCCTCGTCATACTGAGGATAAAGCTCCTTAAGGTGCGCCTCCAGCTCCTCTGCCGTCTGGTATCTGTCCTTAGGATCCAGCTTCATGCGTTTCTCGATCACCGGAGAAAGCCTGCCCCGCAGTGTATCCTGATAGGGAAATTTCCGAAGAACCATATAATTCAGCAAAACACCTGCCGAGTATATATCTGTCCGCCCATCAGTCTGAGCATGTCCCTGCTGCTCTGGCGCCGCGAACTCCTGCGTCCCCAAAATCTGCGTGTCTCTTCTTTGCCCCCGCTTTACTTCTCTCGCTATATTAAAATCAATGATCTTTACCTGGCCCGAATTGCTTATCATCACGTTTTCTGTAGTCAGATCTCTGTATACGATCTGCGGCTTCGCATGATGGAGGATATTAAGCGCCCGGCAGATTTCCAGAATAACTTCCACGCTCTTTTCCTCTCCAAATGGTTTCTCCCGCAGCATTTCCTCAATATTCCTGCCCTCGATATATTCCTCTATGACGATCAGCATAGCTCCGTCTTTGACACATTCGTAGATAACGGGAAAATACGGCGAAGGGTTTTTCTTCACGAAATCATAAATCGGAGAAACTTCTGCAGACACATGCTTTTCTACACATATATAGCCATATATTTTGTGACGCTTTAGACGGATATCCTTTCTGTCATTTAGTATCCCAAGGTCCTGATACTGTGACAGGCGGTACTCTTCTTCTATCTTCATCTTATCTCTTGCTTTTCCTTCTGTAAAATACTATGATTAAATAAAAAATCACAGGAGGACATTCCCATGAACATACCGACAACCGACGAACTGTCAAGACAGTTAAAAACGCTGTCCACTGCTGCTGAGCTTGAAAAATATACCCAGGAACTCATGGACCGCTGCCCTGTCCCGTCATTTCCGCAATATCTGAATCATTGTCTGAATCATTCCGGCCTGACGCCGGCACAGTTGATCACAAAGGCCCAGATACAGCGCAACTACGGTTATCAGATCTTAAATGGAACGAGAAATCCCGGACGCGACCGGGTGATCGCCCTCTGCCTTGCCCTTTCCCTGCCCTTAGAGGATGTACAGCGCGCCCTTACTTTGGCCAAAGAAAGTATTCTGTATGCAAAAAACCCCCGGGACAGTGTGCTCATTTTCTGTATTAACAAAAAAATGACTGTCGCTGACGCCAATCTTCTTCTCGACAAAAACGGGAAAGAGCCTCTCTAAAAGTCCGCTTCTTTCAAAGCGCAGACATCTCTCTGCCAGGATAGTGTCCAACTGTATTAATCACACCCGCCATAATACGGACACCTCCGTCTCAGGCATTCTCTATTCTCCCCCGAGAATTCACACCTGATCTCCTCCTTACGTTCCATCCGCACTCCCAGATTCTCCTCTGTGAACTTCACCGCCGCCGCTGCCGCCGTGAAGGAATTCCTCTTACAGCATCTCGGCCCGCCAAGCTCCCCGATCGCGCGCAGCGCCTCGGCAGTCATCCGGTTGGAAAGCCCCCAGGACTTTCCCGTAAGCGGAGTCGCCTTCGTGACAATGCTCATAAACATCCCCGCGCTCACTGCCGCACCGCAGCATCCCCACAGCCCGCAGGAGCCTCCCGGATATTCACCGCCCCGCGACTTCATCTCCTCCAGCGCATTTTCAAATGTTTCCCGCTGTGAGCGCATGTCGCTTTGATCTGCGTTCGTCCTAGTTCCTGCCGCCCCTTCCGCGGCAAAACCCCCGCTATTATAATACGCCGTAAGCAGCGCCGCGCCCACCATCACATGATGCTCCGGCCCATGCATATAGATATAGGGATCCTCCATCAGCCTCTGCATGATCTCCACAGGATTTTTAGAGGTGCAGCTTTTGCACCCCTCCAAAATAATCTGTATTCCCTTTGCCCCGTGGCACTCATCGCACACATAATGCCCGTCCTCACACCCTGCATGGCTCTCAAACTGCCGGCGGCACATGACGCATTCCATCTGTCTGGCCTTCTCACTATATACAATAGGCCTGCCACAAATAAGGCAAGCCCCCTCTCCTCTCTTCCTCATACCATTTCCCCCAATTCCATACTATTGCAGTTCCAACCGCATACCTTCCCTAAACACACAGAAAAACAACTTACATGCACCGAACCTGCGCGAAAACACGTTCTTTACATACATGCTACCGGATGAAATGTGTCGACACCCTCTCTTCCTTTTTAGGTAGACCATATTTTTCTTTGCCGAGAGCGATACTCTTCATGAGAAACGCCATATTTCTTGCCAGAACACGCATAGTCTGCAAGCCTTCCCCATCTTCCTTCGCCTCACCCGGAGTCCTGCCATGGATACTGTTCCAGTACTGACTTGAAGCCACCGGCATACCAGATATGGTAAAATACTTGTTCAGCTCGTCAAAAGTAGCTGACAGGCCGCCTCTTCTGGCCGCCACGACACTTGCCCCGACCTTCATGGTCTTGTCAAAGCCTGTACTGTAAAACAATCGGTCAAGAAACGCGATCAGCGTAGCATTAGCCGACGCATAATACACCGGGCTGCCTACCACAAGCCCGTCGCACTCTGCAAACTTAGGCGCAGCCTCATTTACCATATCGTCAAATACACATTTCCCATTCTTCGCGCAGGAACCGCAGGCAATACATCCCCGGATATCCTTGCTTCCTATATTAAGGATCTCCGTCTCGATTCCTTCCTCTCTGAAAATCTTCTCCATCTCCTGCAAAGCAGCATATGTATTCCCCTCCGGCCGGGGACTTCCATTGACCATTAATACTTTCATTCTATACACCTCCTATGCAGGTTATTCTATCATACCATGGCCGTTTTCTCAATCTCCTGCCGGCATTTTGTCTTATCTCTCATGAACATCTCCTGTATCCTGTTCTTACGGAATACGCAGCCAGTGCACATTCCTGACCCATGAACAGTATCGACATCTCCTCTTTACGCTGTTCATGCCGTTACCGGCAATCTATTTATTTCAATATGCTGTACACGCATTCCAGCAAAGTGGCGGCCAGTGCAATGTTAATCAGACGGTAATACCGCAGATAGATCTTCTGGATCGCAAGCCCCGCGCCGATCCATGCCGACGTAGCCACCGTCCCGACCGTAGCGATCACAAGCTCGAAGAGAACCAGCACCGGCAGAGCCGTACTGTAATTCGTCACATATCCGGTCAGCGCCGTAATCCCGAACAGATAGATCTTCACATTCACAAACTGCAGCATGAACCCTTTCCAAAAAGATGCGGATCTCTCCCCGGTCTCTCCTTCGGGACGGCTAACGGCAATATGGGCTGCCAGCCAGAGGATGTAAGCAGCCCCTACATATTTCATCACTCCCAGCACATCCGGCAGCAGCGTGCTCACCCCATACACAAACAGCGCACAGACTATCTGCACAACATAATACCCGGAGAAAATCCCCAAAAACAGGGGTGCCCCCTTCTTCCAGCCGTAGTTCGTCACCGTATTCAGCGCCAGGATATTCCCCGGCCCCGGTGTAAACGCATTAATCAGGGCGTAAACAAAAAAATTACCTATCACATAGCCCGGCATGATATCGCCTCCTTCCGCCTGTAATTATACAGCAGAATGCCATGTGACAGATAATACTGATCACTTATGCTAAAGCATAGGCTGAGCCTATGTCTCACTCCTTCTCGTACTGTTTCAGGGCCTTTACATAGATTTCTCCCAGCCCGGACAGCTCTCTGTCTTTATTCAGGATATAACCGATCCGCATGATCTCATCCCCGTCCAGAGGGATGGAAATGATCGAATCCCCATGAAGATATCTTGGAAAAATACCGCTTGAGACGGTATAACCGTCAAGCCCGATCATAAAATTTACGATCGCGGCGCGGTCACTGATCCTGATGCTCTTCTCGGCGGCCTCACTGCTGAACAGCTCCTCCGCAAAGTTAGAAGATTCATAAGCTCCCTGTACAAAGCTCAGACGCGGATAAGGCTTCAGATCTGCCAGACAGACCTTCTCCCTCCCTGCCAGCGGATGGCCTCTCCGTAAGAACACATGAGGAGCCGCGGTGAACAGCTCATAAAAATCCAGGCCGTATTCTTCAAAAACCTTCATCAGCACACTTTCATTGGACTTGCTAAGATAAAGGATCCCCAGATCACTGAAACGGTTCCTGACATCCATAATGATCTGATAGGTCTGGGTCTCATTGAGAATAAATTCATACCTTTCCTGCCCGAACTGCTGCACCAGCTCCACAAAGGCATTGGCGGCAAAGGTATAGTGCTGCGTAGAGACGCAAAACCTCTGCTTTTCCGGCCGGTTGTCTATGTAACGGGCTGTTAGAAGCTCCATCTGCTGCACCACCTGCCTCGCATATCCTAAAAACTCCATTCCCTCCGTCGTCAGCGCGGCCCCGGACCGGCAGCGGTTAAAGATCGTGATCCCTGCTTCCTTCTCCACTTCTTTGATCGCCCCGGAAAGGCTGGGCTGTGAGAGAAAAAGCTCTCTGGCAGCCTCCGTGATCGAACCCTTTTCCGCTACGGTTATCATGTATCTTAACTGCTGTAATGTCATATCAATCCTCCGGGCATAGCCCTTATAACTGGCTGCAGCGTGGACAGCAGACTCATGCATCCTGCTGTCCGGTTCTATCTGCGAGCCGATTTCTCCCTGGCCAAAAGCGCCGCTCCCAGCGCTCCTGCATATCTTCCGTCCGCTGTCGGTTCCACTGTCTTCCCGACTTTTGCGGAGAGTATCCCTGTGAAATATCTGCTGTGGCTTAAGCCCCCGGTGAGGATCACCTTCTCTGACAGATTCTTCCTCTGGCTTAACTGCGCCACCTTCGCCGCCACCGAGTCCACCACGCCCGCGGCGATATCCTCCCGGTTTTTCCCTTCCCCGATATAATTGATGACCTCGGATTCAGCAAACACGGTGCACAGCGAGCTGATGGGCAGTACCGTCCCCGCAGCCGCCATATCAAAAAGCTCCTGAAGGCTTACGCCCAGGCGGTTCGCCATGATCTCCAGAAATTTCCCGGTCCCGGCCGAGCATTTATCATTCATCAGGAAATCCTGGACCATGCCTTCGGATACAAGGATCACCTTCGTATCCTGCCCGCCCACGTCGATGATGGTACACTCGTCCCCGGCCATCTCCCTGCCGCCTCTCGCATGGCAGGTAATCTCTGTAATGACATAATCTGCAAAATCCACGGCGATCCTGCCGTACCCGGTTGCCGCCACCTTTGTCTCAGCGTCTCCCACGTCCACCCCGTCCTCAAGGAGCTTTTCCTTTATGAGCATCGTAGTCTCCTTGCTGCTCCATCCGGTCGGAAGTACGAACTTCAGCTCCTTTTCCCCGGTCACCGCCACCTTCGATGCCGTAGAACCGATATCAATCCCTACATAATTCATCTTACATTTCCCTTTCAACACGATCTATATCATATATTATGCAGCCACAGCTGCCCAAACCGCCCCAAGCCTCAGCAATACCTGTCCCTGTGCGGATTCAGGTCCTTCTCCACCGCAGCTATCTTCAAAATCTCTATTCCATGCTCCGCCACGCAACTTAGGACTGCGTCTATATCCCCCTCGTTTATCATAAGTGAGATCCCGCAGCATTTACTCGCACTTCTGGGGGTCGGGGCGATCACTGCCCAAACCCCCAGCTTTTTCAATTCCCTATAAAGACGCATCCCATTATCGTGATTCGGAAACAACACATAATGCTGTATGTTCTCCATAGCCGTCCTCTTCCATTAATCATGATACTTACGGAGTACTGCCCACTTTAATTATTCAGCATCTCCACAAATGCGCTGACCCTCGTACGAAGCTGCTGCGCATCACTGTCTGTATAATCCGTCTCAATTCCAAGCACCGGAATATTGGCCTCTTTCATAGCGCGCTCTATGAAATATCCTTCGGTGTCGTAGAGGTTGCAGAACTTCAGGTTCACGTCGATGATTCCGTCAACCTTATATTCCTTCGCCAGACGCAGGATATCGTCAATTCTCGCATGGTTCGGGGTGAAGCATGCACAGTTGATGTTCATGTAGCGCTCTGCGATCGCGGTGATCTGGTCTTCCACCGTCTCCTTGCTCTCGTCCACATAATTCTCAAAGTAGCGTGTTCCGGTGCACATCTCTTCACAGACAACCACTGCGCCGCTCGTCTCCACGATATTGTGCAGCTTCCAGTTCGGAATCGCAAGAGGCGTTCCGGTCAGCATGATCCGCTTTGTGCCTGCCGGTACTACGCTTACGCCATCCTTGATCCGCTGCTCTAATTCATCGCAGAGCTTGTTGGTCATCTGGGTAAATCTTGCCGGATCATCGTAAAACGCAATCTGGGAGATCACAAGGGCGTCCGTGCCGCTGATCGGCAGAGTCTCGCTCTTGCGGCAGTCGTAAAGCCTTGCCAGCGCTTTTCTCTTCCCATTGATCAGCTTAATGCTCTCGGCTAACTTCTCTGCCGTCACCGTATTACCGGTAAACTCTTCGACCTTCTCCTTCAGCGCTGCGATCTCCTCTGCCCATGCCTTTACATCCTTCGCGCGCTTCATCTGCGGAAGGTCCATCACATGAACCGGCACATCCTCGGCAAGAATCTCCCACGCCTTCTTCTTTCCGTCGCAGGTCGTCTCTCCGATGTACATATCAGCGATCCTGAAGAACGGACATGTCCGGTCAAGCCTTGCGCCCACCGATGCCTTGATCAGCGGACATGTATTCGTAGGCAGCACCTTCTCTCCGCCCGGAACCCAGAACTGGGAGCCCCCGCAAAGTCCTGTAGCGATCGCGTCTGCCGCAAAGATTACCTCATCCGGAACATAGACGCAGAATGTACCAAACACCTTGCCGCCCTTTTTCTGATGCTCAATCAGCTCCGCCGGGCGGATGCCGTGGATATCCGCCACGACCATATTATAGTAGTCCATACCCTCCGGCCGGTTCTCCTGTGATAAAAAGACATCCCCAAATGCCTGAGGGAGCACCTCGCAGAGCTGGTCGTGCAGCTCCAAGTTCATCCCAAGTTCTTCCCACATCTTATGATTGTCAGCCATACCAAATTTCCTCCTTAAGTAAACCATTTTTTCTTAATCGTAAGCTACAATCAGTGTACCATTTTTAATGTCCGCAGGCTATGGGAACAGGACATTTCTTCGATTAATAATTATAATATATCATCGCGTTTATAGATAATATCTATAGGTCAGCATCCATGGCCGTCAGAAAATGCCGTCCGCACCCGAGCCCAGGCTGCTTTTCACGCAAATTCATGGATCTATCGCACAAGCCTCCTGATCCCTTCTATACACAGGTCGATCTCGTCCCTCGTATTTTCCGCACCAAAGGCAAATCTTACCGTGCCCTGCGGAAATGTATGCAGCGACTGATGTGCCGTCGGCGCGCAGTGAAGCCCCACCCGCGTCATGATCCCGCACTCCTGCTCCAGCGTAAATGCCGCCACCGCATTGTCCACCTTCTGAAAATCCAGGGACACCACCGCTACCCGGTCTGTTGTATCCTTCCTCCCCACAATGCACACATCCGGGATCTCCTTCATTTTCTCAAGAAAATAAGCGGTCAGCTTCATCTTCTTTTCATGGACAGAGCCGATCCCGGTCCTTTCCAGATAGTCAAGGGCCGCATGGAGGCCTATAATCCCCGGAAGGTTCATAGTCCCGCTCTCGTACTTATCCGGGAGACTTTCCGGCTGCAGGAGCGAATCCGACTGGCTGCCCGTCCCTCCTGCGATATAGGCTCCCATCTGCCCGTCAAGCTCCTTTGACAGCAAGAACCCGCCGATTCCCTGAGGCCCGAGAAGTCCTTTATGCCCGGTAAATGCAAGAAAATCAATGCCGCACTCCTTCATATCCACCGGCAGCGATCCCGCACTCTGAGCCGTATCCACCGCGAAGAACAGCCCTCTTCTCTTACAGATCTCACCGATCCTGCGGATAGGCACCACCGTCCCGCATACATTGGAGGCATGGGTCATGACAGCCGCCTTCGTATCCGGCCGGATCATCGCCTCCAGCCTGTCCGCGTCCAGGTTCCCTTCCCCATCCACCGGGACCACATCATAGAAAACACCCCATTTTCTCATCTGCGCTAAAGGACGCATGACCGCATTGTGCTCCAGGCCGCTGACCAGCACATGGTCGCCTGGCTTCAGAAAGCCCTTCAGGAAATAATTCAGCGAATAGGTGACTCCTGGAGTGAAGATCACATACCGGGAATCCCCGGCGCCAAAAAGCCTGGCGAGCTGTTCCCTTGTATCTAGCACAAGGCTTTCCACCTCATAAGCCCCGGCGTAATTTCCCCGGTTAATGTTAAACGCCCCGTTTTCCAAAAGCTCCGCCATCGCCCCCGCCACCCCCGGCGCCTTCGGCCACGACGTGCTCCCGTTGTCAAAGTAAATCGTCTGATTCATCGGATTTCCCCCTTTTTCTTCCTTAACATACCATTCATGATTACCTTACCCGTCTTCCCTTTACTGCCTGGCACACTCCTTCCGGCAAAGGCCGCCGCAATTTCCTCAAAAACAGCAAAAGGCCACTCCAAACGCTGCCCTCAAAAACAGCATAAGAGCACCCCAAGCGCTGCCCTCAAAAGCAGCAAGACGATCACCCCAAGCACCGCCGTCCCGTACAGCAGGCGGTGCGCTCTCCGGATATCCTCTGCCTCGATTTTTCGAAGCTTATCACCGATGACCGGCTTCTCATGCCGTTTCCCGAAATACCATGCATCCCCCGCAAGCTGCACGCCCAGCGCTCCTGCCATCACCGCCTCCGTCTGCGCCGCATTCGGGCTCTTGTGGTTAAACCGGTCGCGCTCATAGATAAACGCAGCGTTCTTTGCGTCCATTCCGCAAAAAAAAGCCGCCAGTATCATAAGCCGCGCCGAAAGCCGCGCCGGAATCAGGTTCACAAGATCATCCAGCCGTGCCGCAGCCGTGCCAAAGTAAAGATACCGTTCATTTTTATATCCTATCATAGAATCCATCGTATTGACAGCCTTATAGGCAAATCCGGCTGCCGCGCCGCCGACCGCCAGGTAGAACATGGGGGCGATCACCCCGTCCGATGTGTTCTCCGCCACCGTCTCGACCGCGGCCTTTATCACCCCGTCCTCCGTCAGGTTCTGCGTATCCCTGCCGACGATCCTGGACACGGCGGCCCGCCCCGCAGAAAGCCCCTGTTCCTTCAGCGCCTGATATACGCGCCCGCTCTCGTCCTTTAAGGACTTCACGGCAAGGATCTGATAGCACATAAAGCTTTCCAGCGAAAGCCCGAAAAAGAAGCTTTTATCATAGGCAAAGCGAAGAATACCGAAAGGGACAAGCACGCTGGCCGCTACTACAGCCGCCGCCAGAAAAAAGCCCCCGATCCGATCCGCCATCTTCGTCTCAGGAAGGAAGCGTCTTATAATTTTTTCCAGCCATGTGGCCAAAAGTCCCATCATCCGCACCGGATGGTAAAGCCACACCGGATCCCCAAACATAAGATCCAGGATAAAGCCCGCCGCCAGAGGCAGGCACATCCGCAAGAATAAGTTCATATCCCTCTCCGTTTCCTATCTGAAAATCATAGTACTCTCCCTTAGGGAAAGCGTATTTTTCCATAATACTCATGATTGTCCCGCCGTGCACCACAAACGCGGCCGAAGTAACCTCCGGTTCATTTCCCCTATCCTCTGCCCCGCATCCGGCGTCTGGCTCTGTTCTTTGGTAACCGCACAGCTTAAGCGCCTTTGCAAAGCCTTCAAGGATCCTTGCCGCAAAGCCGTCCTTACTCTCCCCGCCCGGGAAGCCTAAGGTCCCGCAGCCCTCCAGCCATCTTTGATACTCCGGCCGATCTTTAAGCTCTTCGTAATTCTTATTCTCAAATCTTCCGAAATCACATTCCGCCAGGGCATCGATCACTGCCAGCTCCCGGCCCGGATAAATGATCTGTGCCGTCTGTACGCACCGCTTCATCGGGCTGGTAAAGATCCGGTCTGCCGCAGGGTATACTCCCCGTTTCATCCGCTGGTCAAGAAGCGCGCGCCCTTCCCGGCACAGCTCTTCGTCAGTCCTGCCGATATACCGCCTTTCCAGATTCCCCGCCGTCAGCGAATGCCTGATCAAATATATCTTCATCCCTATACCCTCACCTCACTGATCATCTGATCATCTATCTCTTTATCCTGCCCCCTGATTTCATCACCTGAGCTCACACATTACCTGATCCCACGAATCACTTAATCTCACGCATCACCTGATCCCGCGCATTACTTAATCCTTGTCCCGATACCGCAGAGCACCCGGTGCACTTCCGCCGACACCGCCGCAAGTTCTGTACAGATCCGCCCGGTCAGCTCCCGGTACTCTCTGAGATGGCGCTCAGCCGGCACGATCCCGCAGCCGATCTCGTCCGTCACGATCACGATGCCCGGATTTTCCGCCCAAAGCTTCCCGGGAAGCACGGACAGATCCGCACCATCCCTCATCCGCCCGGCAATATATTCATGAAAGCCATATATTCCCCCACAGCGGAAGATCTCCTCTTCCCCGCACGTCCTGCCGCCGGCCCACGCAATATCCGGCCACAGCCGCCGCGCGTACGCAAGCTTCCCCTGGTGGGCGCCGCCGATAACCATAATCATTACTTAATCCCATCCTATCACAATATATTTTTCTCCGCAATGTCCCATCCCACTGCTGCCGCCGCCATCCAGATCTCGCACATCTGCAGGAAATATCCTGCCAGATCCCCGGTAATCCCTCCGAAATTCTTCACCGCCATCCGGTAATAACAGAAGAATACGGCACACGCTGCCAAAACCGCCGCACCTCCCGCGCCCTTCCCCGCAAAGACCATAGCCGCGCCAAAGATAAGCACATAGCAGACCAGAACGGCCCTTACTGTCCTCTTTTCCGCATTTTCTGCAAATGTGGACGCAAGCCCGCTGCCCCTGGCCTGCGGAAAGGTAACGACAGACAGCCCGCTAAGGCTTCTTGACAGCAGAAATCCTAGAGCGGCCACTCTGACGCTGTCCATGGTCAGCGAAGCATAGATTCCTGCATAGCATAAAAAATACAGTGCACAGGAAAGAATGGCGAATGCTCCGGCATGGGGATCCTTCAGTATCTTGAGGCGCCGTTCCTTCGTCTGGCAGGAGCCCAGAGCATCCTGCGTATCCAGAAAGCCGTCCATATGAATCCCCCCGGTGATCCATACCGGCGCTGCCACCATAAGGGCAGTGAACGTAAACTCACTGACTCCCGTCCCCCAGGCCGCGCACCATTCCCGCAAGCAGAATATCCCGTAGGTGACTATTCCAATCACAGCACCTATCCACGGAAAAAAAATCATCGCATACGACATATTTTCCCGGGTCCAGTCACTTCCCGGAACAGGAAGTCTGCTATACATTGAAAAGGCGATCTTAAAGCTGTTCCACATCTTTTTCATTACGCTTTACCGGCACGGGCATCCCGCACGCTTCCTCTATCTTACTCTACCGGCACGGGTATCCCGTACGCTTCCTCCATCTTACTTTACCGAAACGGGTATCCCGTACACGACCTCTGTCACGGTATCCGCCATCCGGGCAAGCTGCCTGTTAAGCGCCCCAAGAAGCGCCATATATTCTCTGGTCTCACTGCTGTAATCCCCGGTATCTGCGCACACCTCATTCGTCACCACCACCAGATGGCCCGTCTGCCTCCTGATGCTTCGAATCCCTGAAAGGATCCGGTCCGCCGTCTCCTGCCTGCCGTTTAAAGAACCGTCCTCCCGGTAAAGCTCATTCGCCGCCAGGTTAGCGATACACTCCAGCAGGACACCGTCATTTTCCAAAAGGACCACCTCATCCAGTCCCTTCGGGCACTCCACGGTCACAAATCCCTTCCCGGCCCTGAGCCTCCTGTGACGCCTGATCTTCTCAAGAGTCTCCTTTCCATAAGGCTTCATCGTGGCAAGATATATATGCGGCAAGACTGACGTATCACTGAGCCGTACTGGCACTGTAAGAAGCTCCTCCGCATAAGCAGACTTACCGCTTCCGCTGCCCCCGGTCACAAGCTGAAACATCACACGTCCCCCAGTTCCTGATATTCTTCAATCTGATTATCCACAAATGTACTCATCCTCCGATACACCTCTACCGCCAGGTCAAGCACCGGCAGGAATGCCACCGCTCCGGTTCCTTCCCCCAGACACATCTCACAGTCCAGACATGCCTCAAGCCCCAGCTCTTCCAGGATCAACCGCATCCCCGGCTCCTTTGACGTATGGGAGGCCAGCATATATTCCCCCGAAATCCGGCATAGATTCACCGCCACAAGCGCCGCCGCCGCTGAGATGAAGCCGTCGATCACTACCGGGACGCGGTAGATTGCACCCCCTAAGAATACACCCGCAAGCCCTGCCAGGTCAAAACCGCCCACCTTAGAAAGCACGTCGATCCCATCTGACCGATCCGGCTGGTGAAGTGCCACGGCCTCCCTGATGACCTTTTTTTTACGCCTTAAGCCATCACTGGAAAGTCCTGCCCCGCGCCCGGTCATCACCTCGGTCGGCTGGTCTATGAGCACTGCCGCCACCGCGCTGCTGGTGGTCGTATTCCCGATTCCCATCTCCCCGGTCGCCAGGATCTCATAGCCGGCTTCCTTTTTCTCTTTCACGATACGGATCCCCGTAAGGATCCCCCGGACTGCCTCCTCTCTCGTCATAGCAGGCTCCGCAGCCAGATTCTTCGTGCCGTATGCGATCTTATAATCCGGTACCCGCGTATCCCGGGCCATCCCGATATCCACCGGAAACAGATCTACCCCCGCCTTCTTGCACATGATAGCTGCGCTGCTGTTGCAGTCGAGAAAATTCTCCGCCACGACTGCCGTCACCTCCTGTCCGGTCTGGGTCACGCCCTCCGCCACGACCCCATTGTCCGCGCACATAATAATCAGCGCCTTTTTCTCTGTGCGCACATCCGCCGTCCTGCAGATCCCGGCCACCTTCACCACGGCGTCCTCAAGCCTGCCGAGACTGTGCAGGGGCTTGGCGATAGAATCCCATCTGGCCTGTGCCGCCCTGGCAGCGGCCGCATCTGCGGGCGCGATGCCCGCTATCCATTCATTTAACTGCTCTTCAAGCTCCTTTTTTCCCATCTGTCTTTTCTCTTTCCCGATCATGATCTCCACTGTCTTCCTCAATACCCTTCCCACGATACCTGCGGCAGGCACCGATAAATGCCTCCGCCACCTCCATATTCCCCGCGTAATGGATATGCGGGTATCCCGCCAGCATAGCATCCGTACTGACCATACACCTCCAGGCACGGTCCGACAGCGGCTTTTTCGCCGCGAACGCCTCCCCGCACTGCTCCGAATCATAATAGTGAAACTCATGGGCGGTAATCTTACCCGCATCCTTTCCAAATACTCTTCCGCCCTGCAGGGTAACATACCCAAACCGCCGCAGCGACGCCGTATAAAAGCTTTCTCCCGGCAGCACCCCGCACATAGGATAGCTTCTGCCCTGCGCATCCTTTATCCTCTCCTGAAGATACATGAATCCCCCGCACTCCGCAATGCAGGGAAGCCCGGCCGCGGCGGCTCTTCTTATCTCATCCCGCATCTTGTGGTTACCCGCCAGCCTGCCGGCGTAAAGCTCCGGATAACCGCCATAAAAGATCATCCCGTCAAGCCCAGTCGGCAGCCCCCCGTCCTTGAGGGGTGAAAAGGGAACGATCTGCGCCCCCATCTCTGCCAGTATATCCAGATTATCCTGATAGCTAAAGCAGAATGCCTCATCTGCGGCGACGCCTATCCGAAGCTTTCCCCCGCCAGGAGCTTCTCCGTTTTCCCAAAATGTCGGCCTGATCCGGCCATACAGCCCGTCTCCCCCGACAGTAAGCGGCTCTGCTAAAGCCGCAAGCTCCATAAGCCCGCCGATATCAAGCGTCTCCTCCAGCACGGTGCCGAGCCTTTCAAGCTTTTCCTTAAGCGCCGCCGTCTCCCCCGGCATCTTAAGCCCCAGATAACGGCTCTCCAGCGTGAAATCCTTCATCTCAGGAACGTACCCGTATACGCGCACCTTCGCCTCCCGCCCGATCAGCTCCTTCATCCTCCCGTACATGGCCGGGGATATCCGGTTCAGGATCACCCCCTTGATGTAGCTGTTCCTGGCAATCTTCTCCTGATATTTAAGAAGCCCCTGGATATAGGGAACAGCCGACACACTCATCCCCTTGCCGTCCACCACCAGGACAGCCGGAGACTTCACCGCATCCGCCACGTCAAACGTACTTGCCTCAAGAGACACCCCGCCAAGGCCGTCGTAATATCCCATCACCCCTTCGATAACCGCCACCGTGCCGGCTCCTGGCTGTGCACCGCATGGACGGCTGGCCGCTTCACGGACGGCACACGGCTGGTCCTCTGGCGTATACGATATCCCAGCATCCGGCATCCCTCCGCGAAGCAGCAGCCCCCGCACATTTTCCCGCCCGCAGAGAAAGGTATCCAGATTATAGCTTGGGATTCCAAGGACTTCCCGGTGAAATGCCGGGTCGATGTAATCCGGGCCGCATTTGTACGCCGTCACATTTAAGCCCCGCCGTTTTAACGCCGCCAGAAGCCCGCAGGTGACCATCGTCTTGCCTGCCCCGCTTTTTCCAGCTGTAATAACCAATCTCGGAATTTCTGCTGTCATATTACCCTTCTGCCTCCATAACCGCGGCCGATATCTTAACGCTGATCACCGATACCGGATTCTGCCCCATCATCAGATGATAATCTCCCATCTGCTTCGACCTGGCCGCAGATATCTGTACGATCTCCTCTTCGTCAACCCGGATCCCTATCCTCTCTTTCAGCTCCCTCAGGCACTGCACTGCCTCCGCCACCGTCTCCAGGGAAATGGCGTTGATGACCACATGCATGTGCCGGCCTCCTGCTCCCGCAGAGCCGGCGTCCCCTGCCCGATCCTTCAGTCCGTCCGTAAGCATACTCAGTATCTCCTTAAGCCTTCCGCCGCTTCCGCCGATGAACACGCAGTCCGCTGCCGGAAGGCCTTCCAGCGCCTCCGGCGCCTCCCCCTGTATGATGCATAAATTATCCGTCTTAAACTTCCGCTGGTTTTGCGCGATCAGCTCCGCTGCCTCTTCCTTCGCCTCTACAGCAAACACCGTCCCCCCCACAGCCCGCAGCGCCGCCTCCACAGCCACGGATCCCGTGCCGGCCCCTATATCAAAGACGACCGAATCCCTGTTCAGGCATAGCTTTGCGATACTGACGCTGCGCACCTCTTCCTTTGTCATCGGCACATTCCCACGGACAAACAAAGCATCCGCGATTCCTCCAAGCCTTCTTCTTTTTCCCTCTGGATTGCGGATATATAAAACCGCCAGGTCACTTCCCCCGTAAGCGCTCAATTCCTCCGCCGTAAACTGCCGGATCTTCTCATCCTCATAGGAAAGCGACTCTCCGACCCAGACTTGAAGCCCGCCGTAGCCATACTCCTTCATCTGCGCACCCAGCCTCCGGATTCCCTTTCTGCCCTCTGCAAGCACGATCGTCTTCTCATGGTCACGGACAGTCGATATCACACGGGCCTTCTTCCCGTGCATGCTGACCAGGGCGGCATCCTCCCATGGAAGATGGAGCTTCGCGCAAAAATACACCACCGAAGAGATCCCCGGGACAACTTCGGTATCTGCGGTATCTGCAACCTCCGAAAGCGCCGACAGCAGCTTTTTCGCCCCGCTGTAAAATCCCACGTCACCCGAAAGCGCCACTGCGACATGCCTGTACTCCGGATGCTCACTCAGATAAGCCACGATCTCTTCCGGCCGGTACGAAAAAAATACGTCCTGCCCGTCCACAGCCGCCGCTTTCACCGTGCGCTTTGCGCCGATGATAAGGTCAGCCTGCCGAAAAACCTCCTCTGCACGCACAGTAAAGTAATCCCGGCAACCGGTGCCGATACCCACAAGCGTAACCTTTCTTCTCCTTCTATGATCCTGTCCAGACAGGCCAAGCTTTTTTTTCAGGATACCGCGCATCTCCTCCAGCGTATAGCCATCCTCTTCTTCCGGCCTGCCGATCACCACTAGCTTAGTCCCTGCCCGTCTTGCCGCTTCATATTTCTCCGGGAATCCGCCCGCCTTTCCGGACTCCTTTGTCACAAACCACGCAATCTGGTATTCACGCAGTAACGCCGCATTCATCTCCGCGGAAAATGGCCCCTGCATACAGATCAGATGCCGCCCCCGGATGCCAAGCTGCTCACACTTTTCTGCCACACCGGCAACCGACAGGACTCTGGCATAAAAGCGCTCTTTATAGTCTTTAAGCCTCGTGTACTCCTCAATCTCCTTGCTCCCGGTGGCCGCCAGGATATTCCCGTCCGTCCCGCTTAGATATGCTACAGCCGCCCGGATATCCTTCGCGTATACACATCCGTCCGTCCTGCTGCCCTCCCGAACCAGCCTAAGATATGTCCTCCGGCACTGGCTGCAGGCTTCTCTTGCATTACGCGACACTTCGTCCGCATAAGGATGCGTCGCATCCACCACATAATCCGGCCCGAACTCCTGCATGAGACGCTCCATCTGCCCTTCATCCATCCTGCCTGCCGAGACCGTGACGCTGCCGCCCTCCGGCAGAAGGCTGGCCCCGTACTCCGTCGCAGCACAGGCATGTACGCGCACGCCATGCCCCGCCAGATCTTTTACAAGCATACGCCCCTCCGTCGTGCCTGCAAAGATAAGAACTCTCTTCTCTGCCATTGATCCTTCTCCTTCTGTCCGAATATTTCCATAAACAGCGCCGGCGTTACGCTTCACACGGCGCCAGACACTCTTCCCTCCGGCTCTCCGGTCATTCCGTCAGAACCGCCCTGTAGCCTCTGGGCGTCACCATCCGCCCCCGGATCACCTTCGTATCACTGTTCCCGATAAATACTGTCACGAACATATCCGCCGGCGTATCCGCAAGCTCCCGGAGGGTCAGCACCTTCATCTCTTCCCCGCTCCTGGCGATATTCTTCACCAGCCCGCACACCGTATCCGGGGATTTCGCCTTCAGCATCACCTGGCAGGCTTTCTGCAGATAATCCTTCCTCTTCCTGCTGGACGGATTATACAGGCAGACGGCAAAGTCCGCCTCTGCCGCAGAAAGCAGCCTCTTCTCAATGATCTCCCAGGGCGTCAGCAGATCACTCAGGCTGATGAACGCGCAGTCATGCCCTAACGGAGCGCCGAGCACCGCACCGCCGCCAAGCGCCGCCGTCACTCCCGGGACCACCTCGATCTGTGTCTCCGGATAAACTTCGGAAAGTTCAAGCATCAGTCCCGCCATCCCGTAGATGCCCGCATCGCCGCTGCACACCACGGCAGTAAGCTTCCCCTTCTGCGCCTCTTCAAATGCCATCCTGCACCTCTCAGTCTCCTGACGCATAGCTGTCGTAAGAAACGCTTTGTCCGTGAAATGCTCTCTCAGCAGATCCACATAGACCGTATAGCCCACAATCACCTCGCATTTTCTCAAAATATCTGCCGCCGCTACCGTCATCTGCTCATAGGCTCCCGGGCCTATCCCTACTACATAGATCTTATTCAAACCTGACACCCCATCTCTGCACTGCCGCCGCTGCCGTCACCCCGTCACCCGCCTGCTTCGGGACGATGATGCTGCCGCCTTTACTGGCGCACACCGCGCTTCTTTCACATATATTGTCCACTCCGGTAATCTCCTCCACAAAAGCAGAGCGTACAAATTCCCCCTCCGCCCGTTTTAATTCTTCTGCCGGAAATGTGGCAAATTCCCACCCGTACTTTTCACAGAGCTTCAAAAGCCCCTCCTCCTTCTTTTTCAGGTCCGCACTGGCCACCCTGCATATGCTCTCCGGGAAGATCCTCCACTCCTCAAGTATCTTAAACACCCTCTCCTCAAGCCTCTCTGCCGGCGTGCCCTTCCTGCACCCAAGCCCCAGCACGACAGCCTCCGGGACAAGGTACAGCGCTTCGCTCCACGACGGATTCTCATGGATTCCGATGACAACATCCGGTTCCTTTACTTCCCCGGCTTCCCGGCAGATCTCTCCTAGATACGTGTCTGTACATAAGTTAAGCTTCTGCTTTCCATCCACCGCCGTCCCCGTAAGCAGGCGCACTCCCTCTGGAATCCTTCCCTGCACCGAAGCGCAGGATTCCTCGATGCAGACATGGATAACCTCCCCCGAAAGAAGCCTTGCAGAGACCTCCTTCGCCTTTTTCATATCCCGGATCCGAAGCCCGTTTTTCTTTGCAAATACATCCACCGCCCATTTGCCGTTCAGGTCGGTGGCCGTGGTGATGACCGGGACTGCCCCGAGCTCTGCGCCGATCAGCTCTGCCAGCTCATTTGCGCCGCCCATATGCCCGGAAAGAATGGGGATACAGTAACGTCCCTGCTCATCCATGACCAGAACCGCCGGATCCTCTGACTTTGACCGGATAAACGGCGCCGCAGCCCGGACAGCGATTCCTGCCGCCCCGATATAGATCAGCGCATCCTGCGCTTTGAACTCACGCCCGGTCCACTCTTCAAGCGGCTCTGATATAGAATCCGCGGCGCCTCTATACTTTTTGGCCAGCTTCACCGCCACGTTATGCGCACCCAGACATTTTCGTACCTTCTCTGCTGCCTTGCTCCCATTCTCTGTAAAGCAGATTACGGCCGCACATCTGATCAATGTCCTTCCACTCCTTTTTTTCCGGCTCTGAAGGCTGTCGTGAACTCCGGGTGGTACAGCTTCGACCGCTCATAGCTGCCGTGGAGGACCACATCTCCTACCAGGATCAGCGCCGTCTTTGTGATGCCGTTTTTTTCCGCCGTGCCCTTCAGCGTCCCTACCGTACAGATATGGGTCTGCTCCTCCGGCCATGTGGCTTTATATACGATAGCCGCCGGGGTATCCTCACGGTACCCGCCTGCCAGCAGCTGCGCGGTCAGCCGCTCAAGAAGTCCGGCGCTCAAGAACAAGACCATCGTCGCGCCGTGTCCTGCGAATGCTTGTACACTCTCCCTCTCCGGCACCAAAGTCCTCCCTTCTGTCCGGGTGATGACCACGCTCTGGCTGACGCCGGGAAGTGTGTACTCCAGATTAAGGGCCGCTGCCGCCCCGCAGAAAGAGCTGACTCCCGGGCAGGAATCATAGGGGATCCCCTTCTCATCCAGGATATCCATCTGCTCCCTGACCGCCCCGTAGATACTCGGATCGCCCGTATGGAGCCGCACAGTCGTAAGCCCCCCGCTCTCTGCAAGCTCCATAGCCGCCGTCACTTCCTCCAGTGTCATACGCGCGCTGTTATAGATCCGGCAGCCCGCCTTTACTGATTCCAAAAGCTTTGGGTTCACCAGTGAACCCGCGTAGATCACGACGTCAGCCTCCGAAAGAAGCCGCTGTCCCCGGACAGTGATCAGATCTGCCGCTCCCGGTCCCGCTCCCACAAAATGTACCATCTGTCTGCTCCTTCTCTCACTTACCGCTCCGTCTAATACAGTTCCCGGTAGATCGCTGCCATCTGATCCGCCGTCATCTTCACATAGCTCTGGTTCAGCAGCCTTTGCTGGCTGGCCTCCACACGCGCAGCAAAGATCTGCGTTTCCTCTTCCTTCATCCCATATTCCCGAAGCCGCTTTCTGGGGATGATCCGATTCAGCACATGTTCCAGGCTGCCGTAGACATCCGCCTCCCCACAGCCTAAAAGCCCGCTTAAGAAACGGTTAAGCTTCCGGATCTTCCCCTCCGGCTTCATCCGCTGGTATGCCGCGAACACTGCCGTCAGAAACTGGTAATTAGCTTCGCCGTGGGTCACATGGTACACGCCGCTTAATGGATAGGACATGGCATGGACCGTCCCCGTCCCCGCATTGCCGAACGCGATCCCCGCAAGATTGCTGGCAGTAAGAAAGTCATCCAGAAGCTCCGTCCTAAAGTCCGCTCCATTCTCGATGATCTGTCTGAATCCTCCGATGATCATCTCCATAGCTTTCATGCTGAACATCTCTGTATACAGGTTCGCCCGCGGAGACACGTAGGACTCAATCCCATGGATAAATGCGTCAATAGCGCTTGTCGCAAAGAAATCATAAGGAAGGCAGCTTAAAAGCTCCGGGATCAGCACCGCCTCATCCGCATAGATCTCATCCGCCGCAAGCCCCAGCTTACTATGTATACCGGTCATCTCCGCGATAGACACATTAGACACTTCTGAGCCTGCGCCGCAGGTAGTCGGCACTGCGATCAGCGTCCGCTCCTTTTTCAGCGGCACCTCCCTCTGAAAGATCTGCTGTGTGCTGTGCTCCCCGGCAAGCACTAAGATCTTCGCCATATCGATGACCGCCCCGCCGCCGATCGCGATGATCCTCTCGCAGTCCGTCCGCCGGAAATCTGCAAGCAGCCCGTCGATCATAATATCCGTCGGCTCTCCCGACCCGTAGCTGCTCTTATACGCCACATGGGCCTTAAGTCCAAGGGGCTCAAAGTACCTCTCATATATGCTTCTGCTGGCAAGAATAAAATCCCCTTCCCCAAGATCATACTGCCTGGCAAATTCCTCTGCGCTGGCAAATCTCTGCACTGCTGTTTTCTGCTGAAATACTCTCATCGCTTCTCCTCCCGTTATCCCCGTCATTGTTCCTTATCCTTCACGATCACCAGTGTATAATACCCCGCCGTCTCCGGCATATTTTCTACACCGCGGCAGATGTGTTCTTTTTCCATCCCGCAGTTTTCCACCAGATAAACTTCAGCCGGATGGTCTTTTAGCTGCTCCCTGACCGCGGAAAGCTTCCTGCCCGCTTTCATCAGGATCTTTGTGCCCGGAAGCGCCAGAGCCTCCCCGGCCTGGTCATAAGCCGGAATCACATGTATCTGCTGCGCCCCCATGGCGATGCTTGTCTTAAGCCTTGCCGCCGCCGCGCAGAAGGACGCAACGCCGCTGACGATCTCTGCAGAGTACCCTGCCCGCTCCACCCCTTCATGAAGATAGAAGTAAGTGGAATAGATGGTCGGATCTCCCAGCGTAAGAAATGAAACCGTCTTCCCCGCCTCAAGCTCCCTGCAGAGTATTCTCACTCCCTCTGCGTGGCATTTTTCCAGAACATCCTTCTCTTTCGTCATGGGCATATGTATCCCTAATAGCTCTTTGCTTTCAATCTCCGGGCATATCCCTTCGACAATCTTATATGCCACAGTTTCCTGAGGTATCTGCCCCGGCACCGCGATGACGTCGCTCTCCTTGATGAGCCGCAGCGCTTTGAGCGTCAGAAGCTCCGGATCGCCGGGACCCACACCGATTCCATATAATCTTCCTGCCATTACTGCTTACCTTCCTCCCCTGTCCGAATCCTTACTTTATTCATTATCCATTAATATGGCCCGCTCCCCCGGCTTAAATCCCAGGGATGCCATCTCATCCGCACCCGCCGACTTTCCCAGGATCCCGTACACCTTCGAAAATGTCACGGCCTCCACCGCCAGATCTTCTCCTGCCCGCAGCCGGAGATACTGCATCATCTTCTCCATAACCTGTCCCATCAACAGCCGCCTCTCATCCGCGCTGCACTTAGAAAGGGCGTCGTCTGCCGTCACGCACGCAAGAAGCTCTCTCGCCTTTTTTGCCGGAAGCCCCGCCCTAAGCGCCGCCGCCGACAGAATCTCCATCCGGCAGTCCGCCCATGCTGAATGGGTGTTCATGATGCCTCCCGCCACCTTCACAAGCTTCCCGATATGCCCTGCCAGAAGCAGTCCGCCGCACCCGAGCTCCCTTGCCATATCAACCGACTGCCCGATAAAATTACTGCACTTTACCACCTGCGCCTCCTGGATGCCATACGCTTTTTCCAGAAATTCCAGGCCGTAATTTCCCGGCGCCATCACCAGGCATTTTCTGCCCGTAGCCTGTCCGGCCAGCTTCACCTTCATCTCCAGATATATCGTGTCCAAAATCGCCTGCTCGCTCATCGGCTCCACGATCCCGCTTGTCCCAAGGATGGAAAGACCGCCCTCTATGCCGAGCCTCGGGTTGAAGGTCCTTTTTGCAAGCTCCCCGCCTCCGGGAATAGATAGCTCAACAGAGATTCCTCCTTCGTACCCAACCTCTCCACAGATAATTTCCACCTCTTTTAAAATCATCTGCCTGGGCACCCTGTTGATCGCCGCCGCCCCCACAGGCTGGTCAAGCCCCGGCTTCGTCACTCTGCCAATGCCTGCGCCTCCGTCGATCGTTACCGTCCTTCCAGGCCCGGTACCCGGCGTACGCCTTACCTTGCTGTATACAAGAACGCCGTCTGTGATATCCGGATCGTCCCCACTGTCTTTTTTCACCGCACAAGAAACAGCCACCGGAAACTTTTTCGTTTCTTTGTATTCTATTTTAATATCCCTGATGCGAAGACTTCGTCTTTCTCCCTTCGGAAGCTCTACCCATACCTCTGTCTCTTCTGCTTCCCTGATGCCAAAAAGCAGCTCTGCGGCGGCCTTTGCTGCCCCCTGCGCACATGTCCCAGTGGTACAGCCCCGCCTTAATTTCTGTCTGTCCATTTCCTAGTACAACTCCCAACACAGCAGATTAACATTCAGATATCTCTTCTTCCCGCGAAGATCAGTATATCCCAAATCAATAAAGCACGCATAACCGTTACATCGGTTTTAGATTTTTATTGAGCCTGTCCACCATCCAGGCTACCCGTTTTTCCCGTCCGGCATCTGACTTCGCGTCAAAATACGCCCGCGTGTAGGTTTTCTTTACGGACGGGGACATGGCTTTCCAGTTTGTGCAGGCGAGCCCATATCCTTCCAGCAATACGGTTACGCAGACAATCTGCCCTCTGTGACTGCCTCAGGCTTCAGCACGTACCACTGGCCGTTTTTTGAGGCTTCTTCGATCTTCGCTCTGCCGAGGTCAGTCATCAGTCCCCGTTCTTCAAGCTTTCCTGCCAATGCCTTATTCTTCTCTGACCACTTACTCTTTCCCCTGCATATAGAAAAATATTTCTTATAAGCTTTATCGTCGATGCTTTGCATCTGTCCGTCGATCCATCCAAAGCAGAGCGCTTCTTCAAGCGCCTCTCCGGCTTTTATGGTTTTCGGCCCGCCGGCTTTGCCAAATAAAAGCCAGACACCGTCATCTGACCGACAGTGATCAATAAGCCATTTCTGGAATTCTTCTCTATTGGCAAATTCCATTATATCACTCACGACCTGTCCCTCCTGTTCCAAGCTTTTGCCGATTCCGTCAAGATGGGATTACTCGTACATCACTTCATTAATCCTTAAATAATCAGCACTTTCTATCCGCATCATCTACTTTCCGCCATCATTGTAACACAAATAAAGCGGCAAATCAAACTGCCGCTTTCGGTATCTTATGGGTTACGGCTGCACGAACCAGCAGACCGCCCTTGTCCCTTCCTCCTGCGAAGACGTATAGCGCAGCTTCCAGCCGTGAGCCAGCGCGATCTCCCGGCACACCTGTATGCCGTACCCGTGCTTTCCCGCCCGGATACCCGCCATTCCTGACAGCTCCTGTCCTTTATTGACAGCCCGCAGCAGCTTCTCGTCCAGTATCTCCCCGTCGTTCCAGACACAGATACATTTTTCATCGGCAGTCACCCTGACCTTCGAACCGGCGCTTAAAGCATTAGCGGTCAGGTTCTGAAGCAGACAATTTACCAGCGTCTCATCACCCTTCAGGTAATCAAGCCGACAGTCTGTTCCGATGTCCGGATATTTTTCCTTAAGCTCGTGAAACAGCCGCCTTACGTCTATCCGCCGGATCTGAAGGGCGCCCTCCCTTACATTTCCCATGATCAGCAGCTTTTCGGTAATGCTCTCCAGATTCCTGGCGCTGTCCACGATCTGCTTTGCGGCAAAAAAACGGTCTTCCTCCGTAAGCTTGCCCGTCATCAGGTACTCTGCGTATCCGCGGATTCCGGTCAGGGGTGTGCGAAGCTCGTGGGCGATCTGGTTCACCGGGCGGTTAATCCGCCGCATGGTGCAGTACAGAAGGCCGCCTATCCCCGCAGAAAACATAAGGCCCACAGCACAGAATGTCCACAGCCTGCGCTCCTGAAGCCGAAGAAGCTCTTTTAAGCTCTCCGCATAGGCCACCTCTACCTTATCCCCATCTACTTCCTTCTCCTCCCGGAAAATGAGAAATTCCTCCCCCTTATACTCCCTGATCTCCACGGCCTGCGCTCCGTTAAGCTCCTCTGGCAGGTAATCGGCCGCCCCATAGGTATTCACCCGCACCCGGGTAAAAGCCCCGGATTGGAGGTAATTTTCTGCTGCAGCATTGAGGTTCATGCTCATCCGGCTTAATTCTTCTTCCTTAAGCCCCGCCGCCAGGTAAAAAAGGCTTCTCTCGCTATTCTCGGCATGTTCAACCCACTGCTCCAGTTCATTTTTCGAAATATAGCCATCCAGCAGCAGCAGCCCTCCGCAGATGACGAGCAAAAACAGCACATAGGCGGTCAAAAAATTCTTTTTCCATACCTGCATCTTACATCTCCAATCGGTATCCGTATTTAAAAATTGTCCTGATATCTTCCTCCAGCCCCAGTTTCTGCCGGAGCCTGCGGATATGCACATCCACTGTCCGGTCGTCCCCGTAATAATCCATGCCCCAGGCAAGGTCAAGAAGGCGCTCCCTTGAAAGAGCAATATTTTTATTGAGCAGGAGGATCTTTAAAAGCGCAAATTCCCGGTTTGTCAGTCCGGCGTCCTTTCCGCCCCTCGTTGCCGTACCTTCCGTCAGATTCACCTCCACATCCCGGATACAAAAGCTATTCTGCTCCTTGCAAAAACGCCGGAGCACCACCTGGATTCTGGCAAGAAGCTCTTCCATAGCGAAAGGCTTTACGATATAATCCTCCGCTCCGTCCTTTAGCCCTCTTACCCTGTCAGGCACCTCATCTCTTGCCGTCACGCAGATAACCGGGATATCCCTGTACTCCGCTCTTAACTGCCGCATCAGTGAAAATCCGTCCATATCCGGCAGCCCGATATCCAAAAGGATCAGATCGGCACTTTTCCGCTCAAGCACCGAAAGGGCTTCCCGGCCGGAAAAAGCCGTAAGCCCCTGATGTCCTGTCATGGACAGTGTTCTGCGGATCAGTTCATTTATCTTTCTGTCGTCTTCGATGATCAATATATCTGCCACAATCGGTTACTCCTTTGGATGGTCGGAAGTCTCGTATGCCTTCTCGCCGATCTTCGCCAGCTGCTCCGGCGTCAGATCAGAGATGACCGCCTCTTTCGGATTGATCCCAAACTCCTTGCACATGCTTTCGATCACGGCTTTCCCTTCTCCAAAAGCATAGATTTCACAAATATAGATTTCAAGAGAGGAAATCCCGTACACTTCATCTTCTTCATCTGCCTCCTCATCAAGCAGCGCGCAATTCCCCATATTTTTCCGAAGCCATAACGCCTCCTCGTAGTTACGCATTTCCTGGGTCACATCCTTCACCTGGACAGTGTCGAAGTCGAGGCCATACTTGCTGCACACCTCTTTTACGATCTCTTCGTCGGCAACCGCGTCTTTATACAGCATCTTCTGCTGCGCTTCTACGGAAAAATACAGTGGGCCGGATCCCTCTTCCTCCTCCCCTTTCTCCATAGAAAGCGTAAACTCTTTGTCCGCAGCCTGCGCAACTGCCTTTTTTATATGGCCCCTTGACCAGCAGATTCCCATCGCAAGCCCTGCAGCCATACATACCGCCATTCCGGCGGCGATCATTACTACTCTGTACGTTTTCCATTTTCCATTCATTGTCTATTCCCCTTTCTCCTGTGCGGCATGGCGTAAGCCACAGCCTTTATTGAAGTTTACGAGTTTATCATAGGGTATAGTTGTTGCAGAGTTATTACAGGTTCATCCATTTTTGTATATTCTGGCCTGGCTTTTGGCGCGGGAGGGCTTACTGATTTTCCATGCCGCCAGTATAGCATACATCATGCATTTTTACAATTATACTCCCTGCAGCAATTTTCTTCTTGTATTTGGTGAATATTTCTTGTAGTATGAAACATATGTTTCAAATCTGTTTTTAACCGGTTAAGATGTGGTATGTGGAAAAAAAGAGGTACTAATGGAAAATTTGGTAAATTATCTGATGTGGGGAATCCACCATACAAAAAATGGAATAGTCGCAGGGTGTATCTGTTATGGAATTGTTTTTGCCTGTCTATGCTTAAAAAAGGACAGACGAAAGATTCGGATCCAAAATCTGTATGAGATGCTGATCTGCATTTGGCTGGCCACAGTATTTTTAATTATAGGAATGATTCCCGTTCATATCAATCCCGATGTGTTTGCAAAACATACGGTCAATCTGAATTTGATCCCATTTTATGGGGGCGCATTTGTACCAATGGTTCTTAACGTTATGATGTTTATGCCAATCGGTCTTCTCTTGCCGTTAGCTTTTACACAAAGGATAAACGGTAAAAAAGCATTGCTGATCGGCGGCGGGATTTCCTTTGTTATCGAAATCGTACAAATATTTGCCGGAAGAAATGCAGAAATAGATGATCTTCTTTTGAATTCTGCAGGTGCATTGCTGGGTTACAGTCTTTATGATGCCGGGCGTTATATACGAGTGAGCAAGAAAAAATGTGTTCAAAAACTGTGTATTTTTTGTATGACAGTTTTGGTCGGCAGCGGAGGCATCTGGCTGTTATGCGATCACGATGCTTCGGACGAAGATGGTATATTCGCGGTTAAAGATGAGATAGAAACAATAAGGTTTATCCATGATGGGGAAGAAATTGAAGGGGATATAGACTCGGAAGAATTCCTCGTATTTAGCGATCAATTAAGTAATTGTGGCGGGCATATCTTTGAAGTAAAGGATATTTCTGATCATGATGTTATAAATAGAACGGATTATTTTATTGAAGTAGAATTTAAAACTCCGCAGACAATCTTTTTCCAGAACGTAGAAGAATTTGTCATTCATGATGCTGGCAGGATGTTATATAATCTGAATTCAAATGAACTGTTCTGGGGCAGCGACAGCTACCAGAAATCGGTGGATTATACGAATATGGACAAATCGTTAGAGGATTATAGAGGAGAAATATTATCGAACTATGATCAATTAAAGGAAATGATCATTGTCTTGTTTCATCGGAGGGGCTAACCCTCCAGACGCAAGAAAGGAGGGGATGCTGATGTATGTTACCTATTCTGATTTGATTGATACCAGAGTTACTGTTCATGGGTCAGGAATGCGCACTGGCTGCGAATTCCGTAAGAACATGATACAGGAGTGAGGGGCGGCTTTTGCGCAGCAAAACTTAGGAATGCCGCCGCGAATCGTTGCTATGAGCGGCCCCTGGGCCGTGAATAGTAACTACCAGATAAGGATAAATTTCAGATTGAAAAAAGAATATTGAAAAAAGTTTTTGCATATGCTATAATGCCAATAGGCAAAAAGAAATCACAAGTCCATGCGGACAAAAAGTGAATCCCCAAACCGTGTTGCAGCACAGTTTGGGGATTTTTTTTCTTTTATAGTGGCAAAGTACCCACTAGGTTAGTTGTTGCTCTTATCGTCACTGTCTAACCATTTGATGATGTAGTGGCAGGCTACACCAGCCAAAACAGCAACTAAAAAAGAAATCACAACTTCCATGCAAACACCTCCTCCCTGTTGCGGGTGTCGGTGAGCAACGCATAAATTATATCATACTATTCGATATTTTTGTACTTTTATCTCAAAGATTTGTTCTGAGGATTGTGGCTATAGCAATCCGTTATTTCTGTCCTTATCTGGTTTCATTCTTCATTCAGACTGGAATATTCATTTGCGCCCTTGTTGGATTGTGCTACACTATCTTCAAGGAAAGAAAATAGCCGCCACTACTACCAATAATGACGGCTGGCCTTGCAAAAGGCTAAGCTAACAATTGTTGAGGGTAAGCCGCTTCTTTGGTTTTCCCTTTCATATAATATACCATATCCGCAAGGAAGAAACAGGAATTATCTTACTTTTGACAGTAACAGCCGGCTTTTCTTCTACATTCCTTATTAACAAATACCAGCTCCCGATGCTAAATCACAAGCATCGCGTCTCCAAAGGAAAAGAACCGATACTTTTTCTCCACCGCCTCCTCATACGCCGCCAGGACATTCTCCCGCCCTGCCAGGGCACTGACCAGCATGATCAGTGTTGATTCCGGCAGATGGAAATTGGTGATCAGCCCGTCCAGCACCTTGAACGCATATCCCGGATAGATAAAGATGTCCGTCCATCCACTCTTCGCTTCCAGGCGCCCGTGTTCATCCGCCGCAGATTCCACCGTGCGGCAGCTCGTCGTCCCTACGCATATGATCCGCCCGCCGCGCTCCTTTGCCCGGTTGATCTTTGCCGCGGCACCCTCATCGATCTGGTAAAACTCCGAATGCATATGATGGTCCGTGATCTCGTCCGCCTTCACCGGGCGGAATGTCCCAAGTCCCACATGAAGCGTAACCTTCGCAATATCAATCCCTTTCTCCTCTATCTCCTTCAGAAGCTTTGGCGTAAAATGAAGCCCCGCCGTAGGCGCTGCCGCCGAGCCGGTATGCTTTGCGTATACAGTCTGATAGCGGTTTTTATCCTGCAATTGGTGGGTGATATAGGGCGGGAGCGGCATCTGCCCGAGCTGGTCTAAGATTTCCTCGAAAATCCCTTCAAAGGAGAATCGGATCAGCCGGTTGCCTTCTTCAACGATATCCACAACCTCCCCCACAAGCAGCCCGTCCCCGAAGCTGACCTTCGTGCCGGGTCTCGCCTTCTTTCCCGGTTTCACAAGGGTTTCCCATACATTATTCTCTTTTCTCTTCAACAATAATACTTCTATCTTCGCATCGGTTCCCATCTTTGAACCGATCAGCCGTGCCGGAATCACCTTCGTATCGTTGATTACAAGGCAGTCTCCCTCCCGGAGATAGTCCGTGATCTTTCGGAATACCTGGTGAGAAACAGCCCCAGACTTCCTGTCTAGGACAAGAAGTCTGGAGCTGGAACGATCCTCCAGCGGATCCTGCGCAATCAATTCCTCCGGCAATTCATAATAAAAATCCTGACGTTTCATTGATCATGAATCCCTTTCTGCAGTTGTGCCGTTATCATCTTCCCGGGCCACTCCTGATGGCTCCGGCACAGCACCTTCACTATGCTTTTCTGGCTCCTCCGGCACAGCACCTTCACTATGTTTTTCTGGCTCCTTCGGCCTGATATACGGAGCATCCCAGGGCATTTTCGGTGCACTTGACGATACTTCCCCGGATTCTCTCCCTCCGGGCGCCTCCTGTGCAGTCTCCCCCTGCCTTGTCTGCTCCTGCATCTCCTCTTTCATCGTATATGTCCGGGGAATATCCTCTGATACCGGAACCTTGCCCATAGGCTCTGCAAGCGGAGTAAAGACCTTTTCAATCTTAAATACCTTGATCTTCCTTGCGTAGATCACCCTTGTATCACAGAGGATATCATGTATCCCCCGCTTTTCCTTATCTATACCGATCATGAAATATCCGATCCCCATGATCACACCGCTTAAAAATCTCCCTACAGTCTCCCGGTAGATCACTGTCAAAAGCCCTAATTTCTCTTCCCCGCCGGCATGGATCACTCGGAGGTTCATCGCCCTTTTCCCGAGAGTCGTGCCGGTGTAATACGTGCAGAGAATGAAGTAAAGCGCCTCTGCCCCGTACAATACGATATCTCGCAGATCATACTGGAACAGGATATTTCCTCCAAGAGGCGTGCCCTTCACCGCTGCCATAAACCCTGACATCACAAGGCGTACTGCCAGAAGGGCGAAAAATACGATAATGCTGTCTAGCATATAGGCGGCAAGACGGACCCAGAAGCCCGCATAATCGTAATCTCCGAAGCTTTCACTGCTGCGGCTACTGTAACTGCTCTGCATAGTACATCAGCACCCCGCTTTCCTTCTCCTCTGCGGTCTCTTTCAATATCTGCGCCTCGGATTTCGGAACCAGGCTTGACGCTTTGGAAAACAGCTCGGCCAGCAGATTATCTTTTGCCCTTGGTTGGTAGTATTCGTAGACGCCAAACTCCTGACTCATCTCTGCCTTCATCTCGTCCAGCAGGCTGATCTCGTCGATCAGGCCGTTGGCCTTCGCCTGCTTCGCCGTGTAGGTTCGCCCGTCGGCCAGCTTCTTCACTTCCTCCGCGGGCATATTTCTTCCTTCTGACACCTTCTCAACAAAATCCTCGTAGCACTCATTTACCTGAGACTGGTAGATCTCGATCTGCTCCTCGGTCATCTTGCTGCTATCTTTATTCTTGCCGCTTGTAATGCTGATATAGCGCATCCCCAGCTTCTCATAAAGCCCCGTCAGATCAAAGCCGGACATAATCACGCCGATCGACCCTGTCGTAGTATTCGGGTTCGCGTAGATCCTATCCGCCGGCATAGATACCATATATCCGCCGGACGCCGCATAATGTGCCATGTAGTCCCAGATGGGGCGCCCGGTCTTTTCTTTATATTCCTGCAGCTTCCTGTACAGCTCCTCCGACTCGTATACCGCGCCGCCAGGGGAATCTACATAGAGGAGCATCCCCTTGTTGTTGCTGTCATTGATCAGTCTGTCGATATAATTCAGGGTCGTAGTATGGCGGTAGCTCTGCTCCGTATCGAAAACCCCCGCCGCTATCTGCTCCTCTATGGTCCCGACCACGTTGACTACAGCGATATAATCCTCCTTCGGCGCATTAAACTCCATCCCGCCTGTCAGCGACAACGCCTCCTTCACACTTTCATCCAGCGCCTTCTGGGAAAATGTATTAGTGAGCACGCTGCTTACGCCGATCAGGATAAATAATCCTGCCGCCACCACAAGCCCTATGGTCTGTTTTTTATTCATGTGTAAAACCTCTTTTCCTATTTGCGAAGTTCAATCCCCATTGCTTCCAGTGCCTTTAATATCCGCTCCATCGCCTCTGTCACTTCCATGTCTGACAAAGTCTTATCCTTCGCCCTGAACACGATGGAATATGCGATGGACTTATAGCCCTCCTTGATCTGCGATCCTTCATAGATGTCAAACAGAGAGTAGCTTTCCAGATATGCTCCGCCCTTCTTTGCGATAATCTCTTCTACCTGCCCCGCCAGTATATCCTTTTTCATCACCATACTGATGTCTCGGTTTACTGCCGGGAACTTTGCAAGTCCGGCATATTTTCTGTCGAAGGTGGCAAGATCGACAATCTTTGGCATATCGATGACCGCTACATAAGCCCTTCCGCCGATCCCGTAACTGTCCGCCACATCCGGGTGCACCTCGCCGAGATACCCTACCGTGTCTTTGCCGTAGATGATATTCGCCTGACGGCCCGGATGAAGGAATGGTTTGCCTGCATTTGGATCATAACTCTCTTTTCCACGCAGCCCGACCTTTTCAAAAAACTCCTCAATTACCCCCTTCATGCTGAAGAAATCGCCGTCTCCGTACATGCCAAGCGTGAACTGCATCCTTTCTTCTGGCAGCTCGGTAAGGGGCAGAGATTTGGGAAGATAGATATTGCCAAGCTCGTAAAGCCTTACGTTCTTATTCCTGCGGTTATAATTGGTCGCAAGGGAATTCAGCATCCCGTTCAGGGAAATGGTACGCATGATGCTGTAATCCTCGCCCAGAGGATTCATGATCTCCACCGCATTCCTGAGGGGTGATTCTGCCGGGAGTAAGAGCTTGTCAAATACCTTCGGACTCTCGAAGGAATAGTTCATCCCCTGGCTGAAACCGCAGAATTCCGCGATATCCCGGGCAGTCTGTTCAATCCGCAGCTTGAAGGAGAGCTTTCCTGTGGTGGCCTCTCCCTTCGGAAGCGTGGTCGGGATATTGTCATAGCCGTAGAACCTCGCAACCTCTTCTGCCAGATCCGCCAGACGGAACAGATCGTGGCGGAAGGCCGGCGCGATCACCTCATTGGCCGCCTCATCATATTCCAGGCCGATCATTTTAAAGTAGGAAAGCATATCCTCCTCAGAAATATCTGTTCCAAGGAGCGCATTGATCTCGCCGGCATCAAAAGGCACTCTTACCGGCTCTTTTTTCTTTCCATATACATCTACGATGCCGCCGACCACTTCACCGGCGCCCATCTCCTCCACCAACTGGCAGGCACGGTTTATGGCCGCCTCAGCGTTATTCGGGTCAAGTCCTTTTTCAAATTTGCCGGAAGCATCTGTCCTTAAGCCCACCTTCTTGCTGGACTTGCGGATATTGGTGCCGTCGAAACATGCCGCCTCAAAGAGCATCGTATGCACGTTATCGGTGATCATGGAATTTTCACCGCCCATGATACCTGCGATGCCTACAGACTTCTCTCCATCACAGATCATCAGCACAGAATCATCCATCTGGCGCTCCTGCCCGTCCAGGGTCACGAACTTCTCGTCCTTTTCTGCGCGGCGCACGATGATCTCATGTCCGGCGATAGTATCCAGGTCATAGGCATGCATAGGCTGGCCGTACTCTTCCATCACGTAGTTCGTGATGTCAACCAGATTGTTGATGGGCCGGATTCCTACGGAAGCAAGCCTTCTTTGCATCCACTTGGGGGAAGGCCCTATTTTAATATTCTTTACCACTCTCGCGCAGTACCGCGGGCACAGGTCGGTATCCTTCACCGTTACCTTGATATAATCGGATGCATTCTCATCATTTCCCGTCTCCGTCACCACCGGAGGATGAAACTCCTTCCGAAAAGTAGCCGCCGCTTCTCTGGCGATGCCGATCACGCTGAAGCAATCTACTCTGTTGGAGGTCACCTCGTATTCAAATACAACATCGTCAAGCCCCAGAGCCTCCACAGCGCTTGTCCCTACCTCTACGTCATCCTTGAAAATGTAGATTCCGTACTCCGGCGATTCCGGATACATGTCCTTGTCGGAGCCAAGCTCTTCGATGGAGCACATCATGCCGAAGCTCTCCACGCCTCGAAGCTTCCCTTTCTTGATCTTCACTCCGCCTTCTACGCGGCTCCCCGGCTCATGACCTCCTGCCACGCGCCCGCCGTCCAAAACTACCGGAACTTTGTCTCCTTCCTTTACATTGGGCGCGCCCGTTACGATCTGCACGATCCCGGTCCCGACATTTACCTGACAGATGATCAGCTTATCCGCGTCCGGATGCTTTTCTATCTTGTCGATCTGACCTACGACGATCTTGTCAAGGTCAGCGTCTAATCTCTCATATCCTTCTACCTTTGTCCCGGACAGGGTCATCGCATCCGCGTATTCCTGCGCGGTGACGTTAAGATCCGGAACATATGCCTTTATCCATGATAATGATGTGTTCATCTTATTACTCCTTCTTTAAACTATAGATTAATCATTGTTTGATGATAGCCCGCAGGCGCTAAAATTGTTTCAAGAATCGGATATCGTTCTCGTAGAGAAGGCGCATATCGTCGATCTCATATTTGAGCAGCGCGATCCGTTCTAGGCCTACGCCGAAGGCGAAGCCGGTATACGTATCCGGGTCGATGCCGCACATTTCCAATACATGAGGATGAACCATGCCACAGCCGAGGATCTCTATCCAGCCGGAGCCTTTGCAAAAGCGGCAGCCTTTTCCGCCGCACTTGAAGCAGGATACATCCACCTCCGCGCTCGGCTCTGTGAACGGGAAATGATGGGGACGGAACTTGGTCTTTGTATCCGGCCCGAACAGCTCTTTTGCAAATACCTCCAGCGTACCCTTAAGGTCGGCAAAGGAGATGTTCTTGTCAATGACAAGTCCTTCGATCTGATGGAAGGATGGAGAATGGGTCGCATCCACCTCATCAGAGCGAAACACCCTGCCCGGCGCGATCATGCGGATCGGGAGCTTTCCCTGCTCCATCACGCGGGCCTGCACCGGAGATGTCTGGGTACGCAGTACGATATCCTTATTGATATAGAAAGTATCCTGCTCATCCTTCGCCGGATGGTCAGCCGGAATATTCAGTTTCTCGAAATTGTAAAGGTCATACTCTACCTCCGGGCCTTCCACCACCTCATATCCCATGCCCACGAAGATTCTCTCTACCTCCTCAAGGGCAATGGTATTCGGATGGCGGTGCCCCACCATGTTTTTCTTCGACGGAAGCGTAACGTCGATAACCTCCTGCTTTAACTTTTCTGCGCGTATCGCGCGCTCCATCTTCTTTTTACTCTCCTCAAGAAGAGACTCGATCGCCGCCCTGGTCTCATTCACCATCTGGCCCACCTTCGGCCTGTCCTCTGCGGCAACGTCCTTCATCCCTTTTAACACTGCGGTAAGCTCGCCCTTTTTCCCAAGGAACTTAACGCGCACATCATTCAGCTTGTCCGGCATATCAGCAGCTTCAATAGCCTTTAATGCCTCATCCCTGATGCCCTGTAATCTTTCTTTCATCACTTTCGTTTCCTTTCAATTGTAGTTTATGTGTCAAAGCTGACGGCCGTTTTCCACTGCAGAAGCTCCCTAATTCTGCATAAAAAAATCCCCATCCCTACCGATATAGGGACGAGGCTTTACCCGCGATACCACCCTGATTCCCGCATACCACAAAACATACGGACACTCATTGCTGCGTAACGTGCAGACACGGCATTTCCTACTATCCTCATACTTTGTTTCAAAAATGCAGCTTGCGTGGGAAATTCGATCGCCATCTGAACCCAGGGGAACTTTCAGCCGGAGATTCCCCCTCTCTGATGGAAAATGGTTCTCTACTTTACACGGTCATCGCTTTTGTCTATTCATACTTCAATATTGTAACATACCAATAATCATTGTCAAGTGCAAAACAGCAAAAGTCATTACTATTCACGGCCCAGGGGACGCCCATAGCAACGATTCGTGGCGGCATTCCTAAGTTTGCTGCGCAAAAGCCACCCCTCTCTCCTGTATCATATTCTTACGGAATGCGCGGCCAGTGCGCATTTCCGACCCATGAACAGTAACCAAAAGTCTAACCTCTGAGCGTAGCGATCAGCCGTTTCGGGCAAAGCAAAAGATCCAGCGCATCCTCAATGCTCCTGGTACATACGTCCGTCTCCCCCAAAAGCCTGCTGCACATACCCTCCTGCTCCATCACAGCGACGGCGAAAGCACTGGCTCTGCACATCAACTTGTCATTGCGCCCGTTTCCGATAGTAGCGCACTTATCCTCCCCAAGCTTTTCAACAACCGCCAGCTTTTCATCCAGCGCCCCGTCAGTCGGGAATGTCTGAATCTTAAGCGGCAGTCCCTCGCACATCTTCTTCGCCGTCCCGTGGGTATCCGCTGTCAGCACATGGATCTCCAGATCCTCAGCCAGCTTAAGCAGCCGCTCCTTCACCGCGTCCCGGATCTCCCCGTCCAGGGCAATCGTCCCGTTGTAATCCAGGACGAGATATTCTAACTCCAAAGTCTTATAGTTTGGTATCTCTATCTTAATCAATTCCTTTACCTCATCACTTTCTTATCACACTATCATTTTCGTACTTTTGTCTCAAACAGCTCGTCATACAAAAGCACATTGATCTCACCGCCAAGCAGTATACTGTACATACAAAAATACATCCACAGCATGATCAGCACAATCGTAGTCAGACTTCCGTACATGCTGGAAAACCCTTGAAAAATATCCAGATATACAGAGAAGATCCATGACACAACCATCCACCCAAGAGCCGCGAACGCTGCCCCCGGAAGCTGCTTGATGAACCGGTCCCTCCGGTTGGGGAGGAACTTATAGAGCAAGAGACAGAATACCACCAGCACCGCCGGCGATATGACCGTCCGCGCCTCGATCAGCCAGTCAGCCATCCTTGTCATAAACGGAACATGCTCAAGGATAAACAAGTTCAGCGAATTACCGAACACCGACAGCACCAGAAGAAGCAGGATCACGACAATGAACATAACCGTATACAGCGTCGCCCTGATTCTTAAAAAGAAATAATTACGTGTCTCCGGACAGCCGTAGATACAGTTAAGCCCTGTCGTAATGGACAAAACACCTTTTCCCGCCGACCATAAGGTTATCACAAGCGTTACAGGAATGATCCCGGTCGACTGGTTATACACCTGGTTGACGATCGACGTGATCAGCGAATCCACAGATGAAGGAAATACCTGTATAACCGCAGTCATCACATCTGCTTTTGTCACCGGCGTATACTGCACCAGCGTCAGAAGCAGCAAAATAATCGGTATCATGCAGAGCATAAGAAAATAGGCGGCCTGCGCAGCATAAGCACCCATATGCACCTTGGAAACCTGCTCCGGTATTTGTGAAACCTGTGAAAAGATCCGTTTTAGCTTTTCCATAAATCCACCCCTATACGCTCTATATTCTACCCGATTTCCCATATTTTGTCCATCAAAAAACATTTTTCCGGGAATTTCCATATATTTGGAACCAGATATATGCAGGCTTACGGACTTTGCAGCAAGACTTCTTATATATCTGAAAGAAGAACCGGAACACATCAATCTCCTGTACTCCGGTTCTGTCCGTATCTTATTGTTTTTTATTTGGTAAGAAGCATCATGATCTCATTGCTTCTCTGTACAAATGCTGTCATTTCCTCTGGATTCAGCGGCTTGTGCGCGATCATGGCCAGATCATAAAGCTGTCTGCAGATAAGGGAAATATTTTCATTGTCCTTATTCCCCTCCACGTACTGAACAAGCGGGTGGTTGGCATTGAGGATCAGCGTGCCCTCATTTCCTGCATCCATACCCATGCCCATAGCGCCCATGCCATACATCTTCATCATCTCCTGCATACGGCGGCTCTGCTCTGACAGGGTAATCATGGATGCAACCTTATCATCCTTAAGCCTTTCAACCTTCACCTCAAGCTTATCCTTGCCAAGCTCCTTCCTGAAGATTGCCGTCAGCTCATCGGCAGTCTTCTGAAACGCCTCTTTATCTTCCTCGCTGACTTCCTCCTTCACGGTATCCGTCACATCAGCGTCAATCCTCTGGAACTGGATGTTCTCATTGCGCTGCTCAAGCTGGGAGATAAATGGCGAGTCAATGTTATGGCTTAAGATCACCGCATCCAGGCCCTGCTTCCTGAACATATTGATATACTGGCTCTGCTGGATCTCATCCGTCACGTAGTAGATCGTCGTCTTCTCTTCCTTCTTGCTGTCCGCGCCGTCAGAAGCATCCTCCTTTGTACTCTCAGCCGCGCCGTCTGCTTCTTCCGCAGCCTCTCCTTCTGCCTTCGCCTCCTCTGTCCCGGACGCATCTGTCTTTGGCTCAGTCTCCGGCTTCTCTGTCACCCCGCCGTTCTCCTCGATGCAGTCTTTGAGGGTCAGATATTTGCCGTCAATATTCTTGAACAGGACAACATCCTTCATTTTGTCGCAGAACTTCTCGTCCTTGAGACATCCGAACTTGACAAACGGACTGATATCGTCCCAGTATTTCTCATAATCCTCTCTCTTCGTCTTGCACATGCCAGAGAGCTTGTCCGCCACCTTCTTGGAAATGTACTCGGCAATCTTATTGACAAACCCGTCATTTTGCAGCGCGCTTCTCGACACGTTAAGCGGCAGATCAGGACAATCGATCACACCCTTAAGCACCATCAAAAATTCCGGGATGACCTCCTTGATATTGTCCGCAATAAACACCTGGTTATTGTAAAGTTTGATCGTACCCTCGATGGAATCATACTCTGTGTTAATCCGCGGGAAGTAGAGGATACCCTTCAGGTTGAAGGGGTAGTCCATATTCAGGTGAATCCAGAATAAGGGCTCTTTATAATCAAGGAATACCTTGCGGTAGAACTCCTGATAATCCTCGTCAGAACACTCGTTCGGATGCTTCGTCCAGAGCGGGTGGATATCGCTTAAGGAAACCGGACGCTTCTCGATCTTGACCTTCTCCTTCGCCGGAGATACCTCTACCATCTCCTTGGTCCCGTCCTCGTTTTCCTTCTCCTCCATCTTGGCTTCCTCATGGATATGCTCGACAACGGTATCCGTATCCTTAAGATCCGCCTCGTCGATAGTCTCATATTCCTTCTTTGCATTTTCCTTGGAAAGGAAGATCTCTACCGGCATAAAGGAGCAGTATTTCTCAATGACCTCTCTCATGCGGTACTCATTAGCAAATTCAAGGCTGTCCTCATTCAGGTGGAGGGTGATCTCTGTTCCGACGGTGTCCTTATTGCCCTCGTCCATCTCATACTCTGTGCCGCCGTCGCTTACCCAGTGTACCGCAGCCGCGCCATTTTTATAAGAAAGCGTATCGATATGGACCTCGTCCGCCACCATGAACGCAGAATAAAAACCCAGTCCGAAGTGGCCGATCATATCGTCTTCCGTCGTCTTGTCCTTATATTTCTCCAAAAATTCTGTAGCCCCGGAAAATGCGATCTGCGTAATATACTCTTCCACTTCCTCCGCTGTCATACCAAGACCGTTATCAGCAAATCTAAGCGTCTTCTCCTCGGGATTAACGGTGATCTGAATCTTTGCCTTATAATCATCCGGAAGCTGATACTCGCCCATCACGTCCAGCTTCTTAAGCTTGGTGATGGCATCGCAGCCATTGGACACCATCTCTCTCACGAAAATATCATGATCAGAATATACCCATTTTTTGATGATCGGAAATATGTTTTCACTGCTGATCGATAAATTACCTTTTTTACCCATAAATTATCACTCCTGTTTTATAATTTTATCTCTATGCCTGATCTGCAAGGATACCTCCTTGCCGGCCAAGCTTCACTTTTGCCTAAATGATATAATAATACCGCCGCAAATAAAAGTCAATAGAAAATTAGCACTCTTTTTAATCGAGTGCTAACAATTCCATGAAAATTATAAATTTTTTATAAAGTAAAGCTATTCCACCGTAATATCCTTGTAGAACAGTGACAGTATCTCCTTATAATTCTTTCCCTTCTTTGCCATCTCATTGGCCCCGGTCTGGCTCATACCGATGCCATGGCCGAAGCCTCCTCCTTTAATCACAAAATTACCGCCCTTTTTCTCTATCGTGAAAAAGGCACTGGGGAGCAGATCCCTTCCGTCCGTCTCGCTTCCGTCCTGTCTCTTGATCTTATACTCGCTGCCGCCGAGAGCTTTGCGAATCTTGTTCTCTGTCTTTACCGTCACGCTTCCCATATCCCCGACCGCCTTCATCACCAAGGCCACATCACCAGGGCCACGTTCCGTTATCTTAATCTTTTCAAGGGTACCGATATCTTTTCCTGTATTCAGCCCAATCAGATCTGACAATGTCTCCACCGGTACCGTCACTGTCCAGCGGTACCAGGGCAGATCCTTTTCATAATCACCGTCCTCATCCCGCACCTTGGCAGAGTACAGATATCCGTTCTTCTTTCCTGGCTTTGTCCCCCACGCTTCCATCGTCGTCGTCTTCCCGCAGGAGGTGGAATAAAAATAAGTGGATACCACATCGCCTTTATACTTGACCGTCTGGCCTGCCGTCTCCTCCACCGCTTTTGATGATGCCTTTGCCTGTGCGGAATTATTGTATACCTGATAGCTCGTGCTGTCATTGATATGGGCCTCGTACTCCGGATAGGCGTATTCTTTCATCTGCCTGTAAGCATAGCTCCTGGCGCACACAGCCTGGGCCTTTAACGCTTCCAGCTCATAGGATGCAGGCATCTCGCTGGGGATGACTCCGCAGAGATACTTTTCTACCGGAAGCTCATTGATGACCGCAAGTCCTTCCGCCGTACTCCGAAGCTCGATCACACCGTCATAGGAAGGCGTCCCGTCCCCGCGCTTAAGGCTCTTTACCATAATCTTTCCCTTCTTCGCCCTGACACGCACCGCCCCCTCTTTAAACCACTTGTGATCCGGCTCAAGCTTCAATATCTTTTTCTTATTATATTCTTTTTTCTTGTCTCCATATGTAACGATCATCCCCGAATCGGAAGACAGGCTGACCTGGGGATGTATGGCGCCGCTAAAGCCGTCAGTCATCAGCAGCACACGAATATCCGGATTATCTACCTTGACCTTCTCACCAGCATCTGCTTTCTCCTTCTCTTCCCGGGCTTCGTCCGCCTTAGCCTCGTCCTCTGGCTTCACTTCCTCTATCCGGGCTGTCTCTATACTTCTTCCCGACCCGTCTCTTACCGCGGTGGTAAGCCCCACAACGATAAAGATCGCCACCAGGACCGCTATCCCGTAATATATCTGCTTTTCTCTGATCCTTTTGTTCTTTCTCATCCTGATGCCCCTGTTACCTCTCCTCAACTGTCTGCGCTCCCTTTGGGATAGATTCCCATGCGCTTTGCCGGCCGGCTATTTAAAAAGACAGCCGTATAAGGCTGCCTTTTCTCTTTAGTACGTCCCCAAAATGCCGGTTTCTGTATTTTGACTCCTAGCCACAGCTAGGTGGGTGTCCGCATCCGCTTTTTTGTCTTCCCCTGCGTATATGGAGGCCTGACATATTACGGAGATATAAGAGTCCCGTTTAAAGTTTTGTAGGTTCAAAATTACAGAAGTTATCGAACATCCCAGGTGGTCGCTGAAATTATTATAACCCATTTCTATCAATTTTACAACTATAAAAAAATGATTCTTATCAAGAACTGATTTGTGCTGGCCGCCGAGTAAACGGCAATACTTTGTGAAGTTTATAACAATATTTGAAAATTTTAGGAAATATTATTGATTTTATCGTATGATTATGTATAATATGAAATGGATGTTTATTATGTCCGATTTGCAGGAAGCAGGACTGAATCCTGTATAAGCGGACAAATATTGAAGGAAGAAAGGATATAAAAAAATGGTAGAGATCAATTTAAGCAAGTATGGCATTACCGGAACAACAGAGATCGTTCACAATCCTTCTTATGAGATGTTATTTGAAGAAGAAACAAAACCCGGTCTGAAAGGTTATGAAAAAGGACAGGTGAGTGAGCTTGGCGCAGTTAATGTAATGACTGGTATCTACACAGGCCGTTCACCCAAAGATAAGTTCATCGTAATGGACGACAACTCAAAAGATACCGTTTGGTGGACTTCTGACGAGTACAAGAACGACAACCATCCGCTCTCCGAGGAGTCATGGGCTGTTGTAAAGGATCTTGCACTGAAAGAGCTTTCCGGCAAGAGACTTTTTGTAGTAGATGCATTCTGCGGCACCAACGCAGATACACGCATGGCTATCCGCTTTATTGTGGAGGTTGCATGGCAGGCACACTTTGTTAAGAACATGTTCATCCAGCCTACAGACGAAGAGCTTGAAAACTTTGAGCCTGATTTTGTTGTCTACAACGCTTCCAAAGCAAAGGTAGAGAACTATAAAGAGCTTGGCCTTAATTCTGAGACAGCAGCGGTATTCAACATCACAAGCCGTGAGCAGGTTATCCTTAATACATGGTACGGCGGAGAGATGAAGAAGGGTATGTTCTCTATGATGAACTACTATCTGCCGCTTAAGGGTATCGCTTCCATGCACTGCTCTGCCAACACAGATATGAACGGCGAGAATACAGCAATCTTCTTCGGCCTTTCCGGAACAGGAAAGACTACCCTCTCCACAGATCCGAAGCGTCTTCTCATCGGTGATGACGAGCACGGCTGGGATGACAACGGTGTCTTCAACTTTGAGGGCGGCTGCTACGCTAAGGTTATCAACCTTGACAAAGAATCTGAGCCGGATATCTACAACGCGATCAAGCGCAACGCTCTTCTTGAGAACGTAACACTTGATGCCGACGGCAAGATTGATTTCAACGATAAGAGCGTGACCGAGAATACACGTGTATCTTATCCGATTGACCATATTGAAAAGATCGTACGTCCGGTATCGGCAGCGCCGGCAGCTAAAGAAGTTATCTTCTTATCTGCAGACGCATTCGGCGTACTTCCTCCGGTATCCATCCTGACTCCGGAACAGACACAGTATTACTTCCTGTCAGGCTTCACTGCTAAGCTTGCAGGTACAGAGCGCGGCATCACAGAGCCTACGCCTACCTTCTCCGCTTGCTTTGGACAGGCATTCTTAGAGCTGCACCCGACAAAGTACGGCGAAGAGCTGGTTAAGAGAATGGAAGCCAACGGCGCTAAAGCATACCTGGTAAATACCGGCTGGAACGGTACTGGCAAGCGTATCACCATCAAAGATACCCGCGGCATCATCGACGCGATCTTAAACGGCGATATTCTGAACGCTCCGACCAAGAAGATCCCATACTTCAACTTTGAAGTACCGACAGAGCTTCCGGGCGTTGATTCAGGCATTCTTGATCCACGCGATACTTATGCTGATGCTGCAGAGTGGGAGACAAAGGCAAAAGACCTTGCACAGAGATTCGTTAAGAACTTTGCAAAATATGAAGGCAACGAAGCAGGAAAAGCATTAGTTTCTGCTGGTCCTCAGTTATAAGCCTGTCATTATCCGATCACAGAATAGCATAAGAGATAAAAAGCTCCAGGCAGACGTGGGATTCCCGCACCGCCCGGAGCTTTATCACGTCTATGGACAGCAACAACTTATGGACAGTGACAGCCTGTGCCATATGAACAAATCCACTATATATCGAAATATTTTTTGTTGATCTTCTTCATGCGCACAGAAAAGAAAATGATTCCGGCAAATACAAGCACGATCATCACAATCAAAAGACCTGCTGCCACTCCTTTAACATAGGTATTGTAAAGGTCAACCGCCCCGTACACCAGAACGATAATCCCCAGGAGAAGAGCCGGAACCTGCGCTTCACTGCTGTATCCTTGAAAATCCTTACATTTTTTCATATTCGTATTTTTCGGGAGAAACAGAGACTCCACAATCTCTCCCCTGAACTTTAACATATAATATCCATACAGACAGTAGAGCCCGCATCCGACGCCGATCAGTCCAAATATTCCGTCAAGACCTGACATATCTTATCACCTCGTCTATATTCCAAGTATTCCTTTTACCGTTTCCTCCATCTTGTCCGCATCACACTCCGCCCTGTGGATAATGTCCGCCTCCAGGATGTCTTTGATCGCCTGGGGCATCGGTGTCTTTGACACATCGCGCAACGTCTCTAAAAGCGCGAACTCATCCTTGCCCTCATAAGACCTGTCAATGGCCGTCATCACACTCTTCACGAACTTATACGGGCTCGCCGTTGATGCGATCACGCATTTTTTGCCACCATCGCACAGCTTCCTGCATACATGGGAGGCTACAGCCGTATGAGTATCCATCACATATCCGGTTTTTTCGTAAATCCGGCCGATCTCCTCTGCCGTTTCCTCTTCTGACGCATACCCGCCAAGGAAATCTGCAAGCCCTGCCTTCATGTCAGCGGAGATCTCATATCTGCCGCCGCTTCTAAGCTCTTCCATGAGCGCCCTTGTCCGGTCAGAATCCTCCCCAGCGATCAGATAGATCAGCCTCTCCAAGTTGCTGGATATGAGAATATCCATAGACGGGGATGTGGTGAGCACAAAATCTCTGTTCTTATCATAGACTCCCGTCCGGAAGAAATCGAACAGGACTTTATTCTCATTAGAGGCACAGATCAGCTTGTCAATCGGGATACCCATAAGCTTTGCATAGTACGCCGCAAGGATATTGCCGAAATTGCCTGTAGGGACGACGATATCCACCCTCTCATTCTCCCTGACTTCACCGTTGTCCAAAAGCTTTGCATACGCATATACATAGTAGACTACCTGAGGGACGAGACGCCCGATATTGATCGAATTGGCAGAGGAGAATTGATAGCCCCTGCCAGACAGCTCCTCTCCTAACTCCTTATCCTCAAACATGGCCTTCACTCCGCTCTGGGCATTATCAAAATTCCCGTGAATAGCCACTACATCTACATTGCCGCCCTTCTGGGTGACCATCTGGAGCTCCTGGATCCTGCTGACCCCGTTCTTCGGATAGAACACGATGATCCTTGTTCCCTCCACATCTGCAAATCCGGCAAGAGCAGCCTTTCCCGTATCCCCGGAAGTCGCCGTAAGAATAACAATCTCATTCTCCACATTATTCTTTTTTGCAGATGCAGTAAGGAGATGAGGCAGGATCGAGAGCGCCATGTCCTTGAACGCAATCGTCGCACCATGAAAAAGCTCCAGATAATACGTATCATCCACTTTCACAAGAGGCGCGATCTCTTCGGTATCAAACTTGCTGTCATAAGCTTTACTGATGCACGCCTTAAGCTCATCCTCAGTAAAATCCGTTAAAAACTGCTTCATCACACAGTAAGCCGTCTCCTGATAGCTCATACCCTTAAGCTCATCTAAGGTCACATCAAGCTTCGGAATCCGCTCCGGCACAAATAATCCTCCGTCCGGCGCAAGCCCGGTAAGGATTGCCTCTGAAGCAGTTACTTTCAGATCTGAATTTCTTGTACTCTTATAGTATAGATCCATCATCTCACCCTTCTTTATTTTTTACTGTTCGTGTAGTTCACAAGGCCGCCTGCCGCAATCAGCTTCTGCATGAATTCCGGGAACGGCTGTCCCTGGAATTCCGTTCCCTTCGTCCTGTTGTAGATCTTCCCGCTGTCAAAATCAACCTCTACCTCGTCGCCCGCGTCGATTCCCTTCGCCGCCTCCGGGCACTCGATGATCGGCAGTCCGATATTGATCGCATTCCGGTAAAAGATTCTCGCAAATGTCTCGGCGATGACACAGCTTACCCCCGCTGTCTTCAGGCAAAGCGGCGCATGTTCTCTAGAAGAGCCGCAGCCGAAATTCTTATTCGCCACGATCAAATCTCCCGGCTGTACCTTTTTCACGAAATCCGGGTCGATATCTACCATCGCATGACTGGCAAGCTCCTGCGCGTCAAAAGAGTTCAGGTATCTTGCCGGGATGATCACATCTGTATCTACATTATCTCCATATTTGAATACATGTCCCAACGCTTTCATTATCTGTCACCTACTTTCTCAGGATTCGCAATGCACCCGGCAATTGCACTTGCTGCCGCCACTTCCGGCGAAGCGAGATAGATCAGGGATTCTACATGTCCCATTCTTCCTACAAAATTGCGGTTCGTTGTGGATACGCACTTCTCTCCCGCTGCCATAACACCCATATGTCCGCCCATACACGGCCCGCAGCTTGGCGTATTCACTGCACAGCCCGCATCGATAAAGATATCGGCCAGCCCCTCCGCAATGCACTGCTTATAGATCTTCTGTGTCGCAGGCACGACCATGACACGCACATCCGGATGCACGGTATGCCCTTTAAGAATAGCAGCCGCCTTTCTCATATCCGTAATCCTTCCGTTCGTACAGGAACCGATCACCACCTGGTCGATCTTGATGGGCTCCATCGCCTCAATCTCGTCAATAGTCTTAGCATTACCCGGAAGATGCGGGAAAGCGACTGTCGGACGCACTTTACCAAGGTCGATCTTTACAATCTCATCATACTGCGCATCCTCGTCAGCACAGTATATCTTATACTCTTTTTTCGTATGCTCCTTAAGATACTCCTCTGTCAATTCATCCACAGGGAATATCCCGTTCTTAGCGCCGGCTTCGATGGCCATATTCGCCATCGTGAAACGGTCGTCCATCGTAAGGTTCGCGATACCGTCCCCCACAAATTCCATAGATTTGTAGAGCGCTCCGTCAACGCCGATTCTCCCGATAATATGGATGATGATGTCCTTGCCGGTTACATACGGCCCCGGCTTCCCAGTGAGCACAAATTTTATCGCACTCGGAACCTTGAACCAAAGCTCTCCTGTAGCCATCCCTGTAGCAATATCCGTAGTTCCTACACCCGTTGAGAATGCGCCCAGCGCCCCGTATGTACAGGTGTGTGAATCTGCGCCGATGATACACTCTCCCGCAGCCACAACTCCGGCTTCAGGCAGAATCGCATGTTCTACGCCTGATTTCCCCTGCTCAAAGTACCAGGATAAGCCTTGCTCCTTCGCATATTCACGAATCGCCTTGGAGTTCTCTGCGGATTTAATATCTTTATTCGGAGTAAAATGATCCGGCACGAACACAACCTTATCCTTGTCAAATACTTTATCTGACATCTGCTTTACGATCGGCAGCGCCATAGGCCCGGTGATATCATTGGCCATAACTACATCAAGCTTTGCCTCTATCAGCTGGCCTGCCGCTACGCTTTCAAGCCCTGCATGCGCCGCCAGAATCTTCTGCGTCATTGTCATTCCCATTACAACAACCTCCTTATTGTTCTTCTTAGGAACTGTTAAGAATTAACTTTACAGATGACGTAAGGATAAATCTTTAGTCAGATGTAAAGATGAATTCTTTAACAATTCCTTAGTCTTTACGTGCTATTCTAACACAGGTAAATATCGAGACGCAAGAAAGAATCAATAATATCACAAGATGGATCAAGGAATTATTATCAGCAGTTTTTACCGAGCCCGGTTTTTCCCGTATTTCGGGAGTCGGGGTATTCAGGACGGTTTCTGTGTATTCCTCGGATTCCTCCGGCTCTTCTGGTTTCTCTGGCTCCTCGGGTTCTTCCGGCTCCTTCGGCTCTTCCGGTTCCTCTGGTTCTTCTGGCTCCCCCGGCTCCTCTGGCTTCTCGGGTTCTTCCGGCTCTTCCGGCTCCTCTGGATCCTCCGGTTCTTCTGGCTCTTCCGGCTCCTCCGGCTCTTCCGGCTCCTCTGGCTCCTCCGGTTCTTCTGGCTCTTCCGGCTCTTCCGGCTCCTCTGGCTCTTCCGGCTCCTCTGGCTCCTCCGGTTCTTCCGGCTCTTCCGGCTCCTCTGGATCCTCCGGTTCTTCCGGCTCTTCCGGCTCCTCTGGCTCTTCCGGCTCCTCTGGATCCTCCGGTTCTTCCGGCTCTTCCGGCTCCTTGAGTTCTTCCGGCTCCTTGGGTTCTTCCGGCTCTTCCGGCCCCCGAAACATGATCGTCTGCTCTGCCGACTCCGGATCCTTATGTTCCGCCACTAAATCTCCCAGCTCTCCCCCATCCCCAAGCTCATAAAGCTCTTCATAGATAACTATATCCCTGTCTGCCAGCTCCGACGAATCAAAGGTAAACTCTATCTCCGTGCTGCCGCTCTGCCCATCTGCCACAAAGACCTTCCGGGAAGTAACCGGGGCGCCGTCTCCCCCCGTAAGCTGTTCCTTCGTATCTCTATCCATAATCCTCCCCACCAGCATATATTTTTTGCTCTCCTCAAGATTATTGTAATACACTTTATCGATGACTGCCGTCGACTCTTCCGGCACAGAACAGTTCGTTTCCGTCTTTTTATCCCGCGCTGTTGTATATATGTCCGCACCATAGTTTTCAATGTCCTTCAGATCCACCATGGTCTTATCCTCTTTGACTGTCACCGTATCCTTGTACATGATCATACCTGCATTATTCTCACCCTTTAACTCTTCCAGCTCGTAAGTATCATAGGGAAGCGCACCGGCATCATCATCCACCGGCGCACCGGCGACGTCCTTCCCCCCGCCGAACCAGATCCCGCTGCCCGCCTCTCCTTTATTGGTGTCATTGGAATGGCGGATAAAGGATGAGGATGTACTGTATTCTCCGTTTTTATCCGTGACAAATATGTGGGATTCGCCTGTGGTTCTCGATGTCAGCTTAAACGCTACTCCCGCCATCGCTTTCCCGTCATCTCCTCTGATCTTCCTCAGTGACAGGTCCCCGCGGATGACCTGATCGGATATCTCGTATACATTGCCGCCTTCCAGAACGAATCCTTCCTCATTCTGGGTGATCTGTGCGGTATATATCTCATCCTCTGCTCCCTCTTCTGCCCCTTCCGCTTTCAGCCGGGCGCCCTTCAGCAGATACCCTTCCGGCGCTTTCGTCTCCCGGACAGATATCGTCCCTAGGGGAAGGACTGCCTTTTCCTCAAGCATATATTGATCATCTCCGCCTACGAAGCAGTCCCCGTCAGATAGATCTGCACAGTACACCGTGCCTCCGTCCTCCTCTTTCTCCACGGTCTTTACTGTCCACTTTCTTTTTGCCTCCGATTCATAGGCATCATAATCCGGCAGATCTTCTTCTGTGAAAAAGCCGTCATAATAACAAACGGTGAATTCAGCACCCGCCAGCGACGCACCGCCCTGCCCGGCGGCATCTAAAGTCTCAGTGTCAAGCTTTTTTAACCTCAAATTAAGCGGCACATGCCCCGGCACCTCTTTGACCGTAAGGGTCTTTTTATCCCCGAAGCCTACTGTCACCGGATATACGGTTGGATCAAGCTCATAGCCCTTGGAAGCCTTTGTCTCTTTTACATAATATTTTCCGATGGGCAATGTGGCGGCGCCTATATTCCCATTCACATCCGTTTTCAAGGTTCCCGCGGATTTCGTACAGGCTGCATCCGTATAGATTCCGTACTCTGCTCCCGAAAGGCTGTAGCACTGATTATTCTTTACCAGCTCCGGACCGGAGGAAACCTTTTTCAGCAGCAGCTCCCCGGTCTTCAAGGTAGGCGCCATCAAGACCGCCACCTCCTGCATATCCGGGACATCCACATTCCGCCACGCCGTCCCATGCCCCTCGTAGGCGGAGGCTTCATCCTTCACCTTCTTTTCCAGGTCCGAGTAGAATTTCTTCTGCTTGCTGACGGACATATCAATGTCGCAGACATACTGGCGCCATCCGCCGTCCCCGATATGCTTTCTCTGGATAAACCATACCATACACTGGGTCAGCATATATTTTTCTGCTTTTGTATATTTATCCATGTCAAAAATATGCTTTCTTGCCAGGCATGCCATCACAAGCTCATTTCCCGGAAGATATTTCTTGATGCTGATTTCCTTTGCCGCGCCTGCATCTGATTGTTTTTCCATATGGACGCAGTACGCCAGCTTACCGTCCAGCATATGCATCTTCGCCCTGTATTTCATCTGGAGCTCCCCGTTATGGTACTGTTTATAATAGCCCACATATTTCTCCGTGATCTTATGGGATGCCGCACGCGCCTCAAAAGCTCCAAAAAGGGGTACAAAATCTAAAGCCATAGCAAATATAAGTACTATCGCAGCCGCCCTCCATATTAATTTTTTTCTCTTCATACACAATCTCCTTATCTTTTCATAAAAATGTTGATATCGATGGAAAAACTGGCCACTGTTCACACAGGTTTGTACATCTACTGCACAGGCCGCAGAAAAATATTCTACGCCAGACTATCTAAAACTTAATTTTCGCTGTACTAGTGAACAGCAGCGAAAAATACGCTCTGGTACCCTGAAAAAGCCTCCTTTCTATATGGACTGCTCGTTTTTGGAAATCTGGGATGAATGCTCCCATCTGAGGATATCCTCATTATTCGAAATGATGAAATTAATCTCTTAGAAAATAGAATTTCTTTAGACGAGTGCTATTATCATAAATACATTTCTTATATTTGTCAATAGCATTTTCCGAAAAATAATGCTATGATGATACGGGAATGCAAAAATCCCATTGCCAGAAGCAGGTTTTGATCGATTTTTGCATGTTACTGCTCACGGAGTGAACTGTAACAAACCGATAATGATTATCATAAACAGCACAAAAGAGGGATTATAGATGACACTGAAGCAAGGAAAGAATAACCAGACTTACCAAGTGCTTTCCATCGACATAGAGCAGAAGCTGGAACGCCGGCTAGAAGCACTTGGCCTGACCCAGGGAACCTGTATCACCATTCTGAACAACGATAAAAAAGGCGCCCTCACCGCAAAGTTCCGCGGGACAAGATTCGCCCTGGGCAGGCGGATCGCAGACCACATCAAGGTAAAGGAGGTCCCCTGCTCATGAAACATACGATCAACGTCGGATTTATCGGCAATCCGAACTGCGGAAAGACGACACTGTTCAACGCTTACACCGGAGCCAACTTAAAGGTTGCCAACTGGCCTGGGGTCACGGTTGAAAAAAAAGAGGGCCAGACTACCTATGAAGGCGAGACCTTCAAGCTCATCGACCTTCCGGGCATCTACAGCTTAAGCTCCTATACCATGGAGGAGACGGTGTCGAGGCAGTGTATTCTGAGCGATGAGGTGGATGTCATCGTGAACGTCGTGGACGCTTCCTGCCTTGAGCGCAATCTCTATCTGACCCTGCAGCTCATCGAGCTTGGAAAGCCGGTAGTCCTGGCGCTTAACATGATGGATATCGTGGAAGAACGGGGCATGGAGATCGACCTCCACCGTCTCCCGGAGATGCTTGGCATCCCCGCGATCCCCGTCTCCGCCCGGAAAAAGACCGGGCTTTCCATCCTGATGCACGCCGTGGCGCACCATAAGATCAACCGCCGCCAGAGCCCGCTGATCCACCATCACCCGGGACTTCAGTCGTCCCATGTTCACAATCACCACAGCGAATATGCGATGGTCTATGAAGACGATATCGAAGACCGGATCGACAGCATCATCACTGTGTTGAATAAAAAATACCCTGAGCTTCCCAACAAGCGCTGGCACGCCATCAAGCTGCTGGAAAAGGACCCGGATATTACCAGGCGCTATCCTCTGGAAACTGATGCCATAGCAGACAGAAGCTATGAAAAGGATATCATCAACCAGAAATATAATTTCATCGAGGAGATCATCTCAGAGATTCTGGTGAACAAAGCAGAAAAAGAAGCCTCCACCGATAAGATCGACCATTACCTCACAAGCCGTTGGCTGGGACTTCCCATTTTCCTCGTCATCATGGCTCTTGTGTTCTTCCTGACCTTCACTGTCGGGGACTGGCTTAAAGGATATTTTGAAATCGGGCTGGAGAAGTTCTCTTCCTTCGTGGCAGGCAGACTCACTGCGATGCATACAGACCCGATGCTTTCCTCCCTGATCCTTGACGGGATCATCGCAGGTGTCGGCGGGATCCTTACGTTCCTGCCCAACATCTTTATCCTGTTTTTGGCCCTGGCGGTTCTGGAAGACAGCGGATATATGGCAAGAGTTGCTTTTGTCATGGACGACATCATGAGCCATCTGGGCTTATCGGGGCGAGCCTTCCTTCCCCTGCTTCTGGGGTTCGGCTGCACGGTGCCTGCCCTTATGGCATCCCGCACGCTGGAACACTCAAAGGACCGGTTTAAGACTATCCTGGTCACGCCGTTTATGTCCTGCAGCGCAAGGCTTCCCATCTACGTGCTGTTCTCGTCCATGTTCTTCGGGAGAAACGCCATGCTTGTCTGCTATTTTCTCTATCTTCTGGGCATCGCCGCTGCCATAGCAACGGCGTACATCCTGTCCAAGATAGACGGAAGCAGGGCAGATCACGCACTGCTTATGGAGCTTCCGGAGTACAAATCACCGAACGCCCACACTATAGCCATCTATGTCTGGGAAAAGGTAATGGACTACTTAAGCAGAGCCGGAACAGTGATCTTTATCGCCTCCGTCATCATGTGGGTCATCTTGAATTTCGGCCCCGCCGGCTATGTGACCGATATCAGCCAAAGCTTTGGCTCCCTGATCGGGAAGTTCGCTGCTCCGCTGCTTAAGCCTGCCGGACTTGGCTACTGGCAGATTGTGGTCGCCCTCATCGCCGGGATTGCGGCAAAGGAGGTTGTGGTCTCAAGCTGCAGCGTACTGTTCAGCATCCAGAATATCACTTCCCCCTCCGGCATGGACTCCATGGTAGCCGCCCTTTCTTCTCTGGGCTTCGGAGCGGCCAACGGCCTTGCGCTGATGGTCTTCTGCCTGCTCTACGTGCCGTGTACCGCTTCCATCGCAACGATGCACCGAGAGCTCGGAAGCGCGAAAAAGACCTTTTTCATCATCCTGTACCAACTTGCAGTGGCATGGGTGATGAGCGTTATCGTGTATCACATTGCCCTGATCTTTTAGCAGGATAGTGCATTCGTACATCTTTTTCCTGCGATCTTCAATCAGCAAAAGGAAATATCCGGTAAATCAAAAAGATGTGCGGCTTCCGGTGCGGATTCTCTCAGAACCCGGCCGTAAGCCTGCACATCTTTTCTGCTATATCCTCTTCTGAAGATATTCAACTTCAATAGGATCTATGGGATCGACCGGATTCTCTACCTCGCTTTTAAGCCTCCGCTTTCTCCGCTTCAAAAGCTCCCCGCTCTTGTTGTAAAACCAGAAGGAATAAGGCAGTATCTTGCTCATCTTCCCGATCCGCTCCTTCGTCGTCTTCGTGTAGAGCGTCCCGCCCGTCTCGATAGGAACCTTCTTTCGGATCAGCGAGATCAGCTCAGTCTCGCACGTGACCCGCTCGGGCAGGATCGTATAGGCCTTCCCGACACATTCCAGCTTGTGCGAATCACTCCCCGCAATCCCCGGCTTCTTATACTTTTCCGCCAGCTTAAGAGCGCCTTCATTAGACTGATCTGGCTCGCAGGCATTGAAGGATTCGATAAAATCAAATCTCTTGATGATCTCCGGCGCACGGTAATATTTCTTCGTATGGGCAAAGCTCATATATTTCTCCCCGCAAGGATGCGCCGGTCCCAATATCCCGCCGTGGCGATGGACAAAATCAATCAGAACTGATACCGACATCCCCCGAAGCTCCAGAAGGCGCATCTTCACCCCTTCCGGCATAATGCAGAGGATATGCCCGCCGTCGCAGGTATCATACTCCATCCCCTTAAGCACGACAAAACCTTCATGGACCTTGCCTTTCATGTGATGTTTCCAGTATCTGTATCCCTTATAAGTGTCATGGTCTGTAATGAGCATCCCGTCGAAACCGTTCTCTTTTAACTTCGTAATATAGTCATCAAGGCTGACTTTACTGTCAATTGAGCCTTCCTTCACATGACAATGCATATCAAGTTTCATCAGCAGCCCTCCTTCACAGTTTATCTTCTGGTGCTAATTATTATACCACCTTTTGGCGAAAATACAAATAGCATCGTCTAATCATCTGTATCTTCATCATCGTCCAACAGCATCCTTGCCTTCTCAACCTCTGATTCCATGACATCCTTTTTCTTTGTCCTTTTTGCAGTTCCCTTTTCTTTCCTGCCTTTCTTTTTCGAATACAGGATAAATTGTACAATCATCCCGACGGCTGCCAGCGCGCCTGCGATCCCAAGGCCGACAAAGGGATTGTCCGTAAGCCCCGTCAGCGACGCGATCCCCGTCCCCGCCGACATTCCCCCGCTCAGGGATGTAATAACGACTGCTGCCGGCTCTGCGAAGATCACCGTCACAATGCCCAAAACAACCGCCGCCCCAAACGCTGCCATAACATACGTCTTTTCACCGGCGCCCACAACGGCAAAGACCACCGAAACCGTGATACTGAATGTCATAAGAAAAATACCGGCCCTGTACAGGAAGAACAGCAGCGCTGCCAAGACCACCGCACATCCAAAGATAATGATGACCCTCGTCATCCCTTCCATACCGGTTATACTGCTGATGGCAAAGCCTGCCCCAAATCCTATGCAAAGACCAAGCAGAGCAGATAAAACCTTGATCAGCTTATGCCCCAAAAAACAAAACAGCAGTCCAATTACGATCGTCGCTATCATAATGCCCATGCTAAGCTCGCCAAGCCTGCCTGCCAGGAATATTGCTGTCGGTCCGTCCGCGCCTCCGATGATCTCAGTCGCTTCCGTTATGTTTTGTAAATTATCCATACTTCCTCTTCTCCTTTGTTTCCTGAAATCTTTTCCCCTGATAACATCTTATCTCACAATCTTTATAAAGGCAAGAAAAAAAATGTGCCGCCCCTCACTCGTGTATCATGTTCTTACGGAATGCGCAGCCAGTGCGCATTCCTGACCCGCGAACAATAAGGAGCGGTCAATAGCAAAATAAGGATGGGTATCAAATATATTCCATAAATGACACCCACCCTTAATGAACTTCGCTATCCATTGGATCATACCTCTTTCTTAATATTTATTCCCGATATTACTCAACTTATGCTTTTGGCGGTCCGTACCTCCTTCTCTTAAATTTGCAAACATCAGATAGGTTAAATCCTTTGATTTCTCTATCTATTGGTTTGCTTCTTTATTATGTTATAATCTTATCATCAAAATTCATATTTGTCAATATATATTTCAAATTTTCTGATTTTTTCGATATCAGGTGTTACTGTTTATAGGTCAGGAATGCGCACTGGCTGCGCATTCCGTAAGAACATGATACCTCTGTCCGTATACTCCTTTTCAGAGATTAAAATGCCACTGCACCCGTCTCCGTCTTGTTGATCACATAATAGACTGCCGCTTCTTCCGGTTTTATATAAAGCTCAACACTCTTGATATCCCCAACCTTCTTGCCGGACCTTGTCCATGCTTTCTTGACGTTGGCAATGATATCCTTCTCGTCTACCTGCTTGCCGTAATACTCAACAACCGTCTTAACCTTGATCTCCTTCTTGCCCGCCGGTTTCTTAGCAGCTGCAGGCATAGCTGTTTTTTTGGCCGGCGCCTTCGCCTCGGCTGTCTTACTCTCTGCCTTCTTATCTTCCGTAACCTTGCCCTCTGCCGCTTTATCAGAAGAACTCTTCGCGGATGCTGCCTGAACTGCCGGTGTGTCCTCTGGTATTGTCTTTGCTGCTGCCGCCTTTGCTGTATCAGCAGATGCTTTGGTTGTTTTCTTTGTGGCCATATTAATTCCTCCTAGTCCCATAAACCCTTTTTGCCTTCGTGCACATTATAACACATCTCTAAAAAAATGCAATTCTCTGGCGAAATCCCATTGTTTTGCCCTAAAAACCGTACAATTCCGTTTAATTTCCTATGAATATTTCCATAGACTCAAGTACGATTCCGGCGGTTACTGCAAAAATAAACAATAATCCCGCAATTTTAGCATTTTCTTTTTTGTGCGAATTTACCTTGCACAGCACCACCATGCCTACTCCTGTCCCGGTACAAAGCCCCGCGATCACCGAAGCGAATGATATGGCGCCGTTCAGATAAAGCTGGATCAGAATCACCGACGCCGCGCAGTTAGGCACAAAGCCGATGACTGCCGCAATGAGCGGCTGAAAGACCGTATCCCCAAGGAGAATCGCTGACAGCCTCTCCATCCCCAGCACCTCGATGCACAGGTTCAATCCCCCGGTAAATACAAGCAGATACAAAAATATCCGGCCCGTATGCCGCCACGCCGGAAGGATGATCCCTGCTTCCTCCCCGTGGCAGCCGCAGCGTCCGCACATCCCGCCGCACACCTTCGCCGTCTCGATCTTCTCTCTCATAAACAAATCAGCAAAAAATCCGGCCGTACAGGCAATAGCAGCCTTCGCTGCAACAAGCGCTCCCACCTCCCCAAGCCTGTCAGGATTGCTCAGGATGATCAGCACCGCCTCATCCGATGTTGCAAGAAATACTGCCATCAATGTACCAAGAGAGATAACTCCTCCCCCGTACAGATTCGCCGCCATCACCGAAAACCCACACTGGGGAACGCAGCCTGCCAGCGCTCCCACAACCGGCCCTGCCTTCCCGATCTTCTGAAACACTCTTCCCGCAAGATTCCCGGAATAGTGCTCCAAAGCCTCGATAAGAAGAAATGCAGCGAACAAAAAAGGCAGCATCTTTAGACAATCCAGCACAGTATCAAGAATAATATCCGATAAAAGTTCCATATACAATTAACCTTCCAACACTCCTTTACGCTTTATAAATCATCTCTAGCATATCCACCATTCTTTCAACGCCGAGCCTGCTGACATTCAGCATGATCTGGTATGTATCCATGCTTCCCCACTCCCGGCCGGTATGGGACTCATAGTAATATTTACGCTCTCTGTCAACCTTCGCGATCCGGTCGGCCGCCTTGCGCTCTGACAGATCATACCGCTTCGAGATCCGCCTGATCCTATCCTCCCTGTCAGCGCAGATGAACACGTCTATGCAGTCTGCAAAGCCCTTAAGCACATAATCCGCGCACCGCCCCACGATCACGCACGGCCCCTGATAGGCAAGCTTCCTGATAATGTCTGTCTGGAGCTCATACACCTGCTCATTGAGCGGCTGGATCGTCTCTATGCTTCCTGCGTTCTTCGCATACTCCATGGGAGCAAGCACATATCCTGCAAGAAAGCTGTTGAGCGTCGTCTCGTCCACGGCACGCGCCGTCTCCTCACGGATATCCAGCTTCTTAGCCACCATCCGCACCAGATTATTGTCATAGAGCGGAATATCCAGACGTGTCGCAAGAAGATTCCCGACCTCATGCCCCCCGCTTCCGAACTGTCTTCCAATTGTTATGATCTTATGAGCTGTCATTACAATCCCTCCTCTGCACGGCCCCGGCACTTAAGCTGCCGGCTCCCGGTTAAAAAATATCTCTTGTACTGACTATTATTATACTACAAAAACACGCAAAAAAGTAAATTAATTCTCATAACAATTAAATGTCATTTTTCCGTTCCCCAAAGAATACAAATGTTGTACAAGTACATTATACATGAAAACAGGTTAAAATAGATCAATATTGTTTATTTATCATCAGTATGTTTATCTGTTTTGTATTTTTTCAATGATTTTTTTACAGAAAATATGGTTTTTTTGTCTAAATACGTGGAAAATGCTGAGAAATAATTGTATAATATAAATCAACACTATGAAAGAGAGGACTCATTATGAAACAAAACAATATGTTAGCCATGATTTTGGCCGGCGGCCGCGGCAGCCGTCTTCATGATTTGACTAATAAAGTTGCGAAACCGGCTGTTTCATATGGCGGGAAATACCGCATCGTGGATTTTCCGCTCAGCAACTGTGCCAACAGCGGTATTGACGTTGTAGGCGTTCTTACCCAATATGAATCTGTATTGCTCAACAGCTATGTCGCAGCCGGCGGCCGCTGGGGTCTTGACGCAAGGGACAGCGGTGTATTCGTACTGCCGCCCCGTGAAAAAGCAGATGCTAATCTGGACGTTTACCGCGGGACAGCGGATGCGATCTCCCAGAACATTGATTTCATTGACTCTTATTCACCGGATTACCTCCTTGTTCTTTCCGGAGACCACATCTATAAGATGAATTATGCTAAGATGCTGGCGCATCACAAGGAGTGCGGTGCAGACGCTACCATCGCGGTCATCGAGGTGCCTAAGAAGGAAGCGAGCCGCTTCGGTATCATGAATACAGACGAGAACGGCAACATCGTAGATTTCGAGGAGAAGCCCGAACACCCGAAGAGCAATCTCGCGTCTATGGGTATCTACATATTCAGCTGGAAGACACTGCGCAAGATGCTTATTGCCGATATGAAGAATGGCGAGTCAAGCCACGACTTCGGCAAGGACATCATCCCTGCTCTTCTGGCGGACAACCGCAGGCTTGTTGCCTACAAGTTCAAGGGCTACTGGAAGGATGTGGGAACCATCGATTCCCTCTGGGAAGCGAACATGGATCTTTTAGATTCTGACAATGACCTTGACTTAAGCGACCCGACCTGGAAGATCTATACGGAAGATACCACCACGCTGCCGCAGTATCTTGGACCTAACGCTGATATCAGGCGCGCATATATCACCCAGGGCTGCGTTGTAGACGGTGAGGTGAAGAATTCTGTCCTGTTCACTGGGGCAAAGGTAGGAAAAGGCGCGAAGGTCATCGACAGCGTACTGATGCCGGGCGTTGAAGTGGAGGAAGGCGCTGTTGTGAAGCGCGCCCTCGTAGCTAATGACGTCAAGATCGGCAAGGGCGCGAAGGTGGGCAGCGCCAACAGCGAACACATCGAGCTTGTGGCAAAACGTGTAAAGGGGGTAGAGTAATATGTGTGAAGCATTAGGAATCATAAGTTTTGCCGGGAATCATATCTGGGTAGAGGGTCTTCATGATTACCGCCCGGTTGCAGCGTTTTCATTCCTTGGAAGATACCGCGTTGTGGACTTCCCGATCTCCAATATGAGCAACAGCGGCATGGATCACATTCAAGTCTACTTAAATGCCAAGCCACGCTCGCTGATCGAGCATCTCGGCTCCGGTCGTCATTACAACATCAACTCCAAGCGCGGCAAGCTCCATATGTTATTCGCCGACAGCATGATCGACCACGACATGTACAACAATGACATTTCCGCATACATGGAAAATCTGGAGAGCATCACCTATGCCAAGGAGCCATACGTGATCGTCGCTCCAAGCTACATGGTATATACGCAGGATTTCAGTGCCCTGCTGAATACCCACATTGAGTCCGGGGCAGATGTTACTCTGTTATACCAGTCCGTTGACAATGCGAAGGATGCTTATGTTAACTGTGACATCCTGAACCTGAACAAGCAAAAGGGAGTCCTCTCAATCGAAAAGAACCGCGGCAATGCAAAGAACCGCAACATTTTCATGGATACTTATGTGATGAAGAAGGAGCTTTTCATCGATCTGATCAAAAAGGCGAAAAAGACGTCTTCTCTTTACACTCTGTCTGATATCATCAGCAGCGAATGCGGCGAGAACGGCGCTTTAGATGTGCGCGGCGCTTCTCACCGCGGCTACTTCGCAGCGATCACAGACTTTAAGGGCTACTATAATGCTAATATTGCGCTTACTGATTACAACGCTGCAAGCTCACTGTTCGACGCCAACTGGCCGATCTACACTAGGACGAACGATTCAAGCCCTACCCACTATTCCGAAGAGGGCAACGCGAAGAATTCTGTCATCTCCAACGGATGTCTGATCGAGGGCACTGTTGACAACAGCGTAATAGGACGAGGCTGTACCATCAAGGAAGGCGCCATAGTCAAAAACTGCGTGATCCTGTCGGATGTAGTCATCGGCGCCGGAGTGCATGCGGAAAATCTTGTCATCGACCGCAATGCAAAGCTGACGAAAGTGAAGGAAGTGGTTGCCAATGAGGGCGATCCGCACTATGTAAAACGGTATGATGTGATTTGAGATAGCTTGAGATATTTAAGATAATTTAAGATCATCTAAGATAACAGAGGGGTTCTCATCTGTTGCGAGAAACCCCTCCTTTATTTTGATGCCGTGTTGTTATACTTCCTTGATAGCCTGAATCGGAATGTGATTTATTACCAGCACCTCATCCTGTGCCTGATGATACTGTAAAGCCGCATGTAGCTGTCTTTTACAGAAGCCTGCACCGTTTATCACCTCTATGGCATAATCATCCCTTCCATTGCCAAGTGCCTGCTCAAACTGCGCATAATAGCTGTTTATGCGTTCCCAGTTAGATTGTGCCACCACCTGGCATCCGGCATTGATCCTGTACAGTTTTCCGAAGCCCGACGCTGTATTCTTGTTCCTTGATGTGGAGATAAACGGGCCGCCGTATCCGTTTTTCGTGCAGTGATAAATAAGCTCTCTTATCACCGGTCTGTTTTTTCCATTAGCTTTCGGGAAAAAGCCCTTCATACTCTTAATCTGCTCATAAGTCCGGTTATCTCCGCGGAATAATTCCTTTGACTCCCACTCGCACTCTGCCATCTGATCCAGAAACTTTTCGTACTCCGCAATCAATTCATTCAGATTCATTCCTCTTCCTCCTCTCACCCTTTTACGCTTCTTTTTTCCGGTTTTCACGCAATGTCCGGTTATATTCTTCGATCATTTCTTTGAACTTTGACACAAAGCCGATGACCGACATATCCGTATCACTTGTGCTGTTGATATGAACGCTTCTGTCCGCCGGCGTGGCCTGCATATAATATCCGAGAATCTGCGGCGCCGTAAACCTGACTGTAATACTGTTCGCATTAGAATTGGCAACGGCCGCAGACTGACTTGAGCCGGAAGCGCTGGAGCTGTTTCCCCGAAAGATCAGGAAGCCTCCTCCTCTGGATGCATGATCCTCCACACTCTCCGCAAAGGAAGCAGACATTGTGCTTTGAGATGTAAAACGTATGGACACATCCTTTGCGATGACAAACGCCACCGGGTACGCCGGAAAGATACAGTCATTCATCTCATCAAACCTTTTTTGTATCTCCTGCGCACTGTCCCTGGCAAAATCAGCCGAAGTATCCGGAGCAATCTTATTTCCCGAAAAATTGTACATACTGTCTGTAAGAAGGAATACTCCGGGATCAAACCATTCTCTCTCAATCTGCACCTTAGCGATATTCATCCCAATCTGGATCTTTATCTCCGATCCCTGCTCCATCGATTTTTCCACTGCTTTCTGATGGGATGTGTTGCTGGAATATCCCCCCAGGAAGAAGGACGCGCCGTGGCTGTTCGAGGAGCTTTCCGACGCTCTTGCGGACTCGCTCTTTACCGAAGACATATCCGACTGTATCAATATCTGGGTAAATCCTTCCGTAGCCTTGTTCGGCATAATATCCGCCGCACTGTTTTCACGGTTGTCAGACAGGACTGCCCTGGACAGTGCAATCTTGTCCTTAATCTCCCTAATCTCGCCGGTCACCGATTCCAGCTGCACTTTCAAAGGTTCCAAAAGACTCTTTAGCTGAAGCTTATTGTTGGCCTCACACCAGGCCAGCGCTGCCTCTGTGCCTCTTCCCGCTGCATCTGCTGCCTCCACCTGGGCGGTATAGCAATTTAAAGCATGGACTTTGATCGTATCGATCAGCTTTAATGCATTGATCTCCTTTCCGCCCTTACTCTTCTGCGCTACTCTTTGTACCTCCTCTGGATTCGGGGTTTCCAGCTCATTGTTGTCGTCACTCTTTTTGCAGAGCAGAACTACCGATTTGATCAGATCTGCACCGGCATTTATCCCCTCGTCCATACATTTTCCCACAAGGCTCTTAAACTCCGCATCTGCCCTTTCATATGCCGTTCTCAGCGCTTGCACTTCATTATCCTTAGGAATCACGGAAGTTAGCTTCGTGATGTTCAGGACAATATTGCTCCGCTGCATCTCCAGAAGATGAAGCTGCTGGGACAGCGCTGCCGGGCTTTCCAGAAGATCCACACCTGTAAATGAAGAATCCAGCAATTCAAACCAGTTTTTCGGATACAGGCTGACCGGATATATATAGCCGCCGTCCGGACTCAGCTCCTCCACCATGTCCATAGAAGAGCGCGCACTCTCAATCTCTCCCCCGACACCGCAGTTTAAGATGGCATTGATTATGTTCATATCACTGGGAGAAAACACATTCAGCACCTTTCCGAGTTTCTCCTCAAGCATCACCCGCTCTGCCTCCGCCACAAATCCGTACCATTCCAGATAGGCGTCCTTTCTTTCATTCGGATCTATGATCGTTCTCTTAAGTTCCGCCTTTTTATCGACCTGCTTCTGGTTCCAGGAAGCTTTGGCTGTCACATATTCATTGTACAGGCGGTAAAACACCTGTTCAAGGGTCATACCGTCCCCTGTACCGTCCCCAAAATCATACCAGTAAGGTGTCATGAGAACTTCCCGCAGCCGCACCTTCATCTCGAACAGATCCCGGTTCAGTTTTGGCGAGAGCATATTGAGAGCCATACGGTACTGATTCTGCAGATGTCTTCCGTTATCTGCCCCCGTCATAAAGCAGGCGTCAAATAATTTATTCACCAGCTTTGATTCGTTGGCCTTTACGTGTGCCGGTTTCTCCCCTTTGATATCATAAGAATAATCCGAAGCCTCAACCAGTGTTCCGGGAAATACCATGCAAAAATATTGATTGGCGTTCTCTCCTCCGATCACATCGGTGATCTTATTGTACAGCGTATCCAGAAAGCTTCCTCCTTCCGAAGGCTCCGTTTCATCCACCGCCTTTTGGATTTTCTCTCCTATATCCTTCTTTTCCCCAGGCTGTACGCCCTGTTCCTCCTTGGCACCTGCTTTGCCGTTTTCGTCTGTTTTTGCCATACTTTCCATCCTCCATTTCCTTTTATCATCTGCTCTGGCTGTCAAAAAGCTTATTCCTCGCAGCGACATACTTTTTGTAGGGCACCGGTATTACATCTCCATTTGCCATGACCACGATCCCGTTCCTTCCGCCGCATCTCTGTATGCTGGCCGCGTTCTTTTTATTTACGATAAAACTCCTGTGTATCCGCACAAAATCCTCTGATAATATGGTCTCCAGATAAGTCAGAGTATCTACCGTTTCTACGACCGTGTTCCCGCAATGCCACAGCGCATGTCCCCTCAGTGCTTCCACGTATAAAATATCGCTCTCCTTCAGATTATAAACCGCCTCATCTACCGCAGTGATCCTGTGCCTCAGTACTGGCTCCTGACCGGTCTCAACCTGGACAAAAGCCGCCTTTTTGCCTGCAAGAACAATTGTATAGTCCCCGTAAAGCGGCTTCAGGCACACACCTGCGGGAAACTCAATCCTATAATTCCCCGTTACAACCGCATGGTCCCCGTCAAGCCTTTTGATGTGGTAATCCTGGCGGACAAACCGGAAGATGGCTTTCGGCGCGGCAATCCCTGAAGCTCCATTGGCCGCTGCAATATTTCTTTCACCAACTCTATGGTCATACTTCCAAAGCGCATCCGGCAGGCACAATTTCTGAATAGTCAGCTCGTCGCCCTTATGTATGCTGATCAATACTTCTATAACGCATTGTATGATTCCCTCTTCGGTATATCTGTTTTCCATATAGCCGTTTATATATCCTCTCTTTTTTGGATGCTTTTCTCTTTCGCATTACAGGATAGTTATTAAAAACTATATAGATTTCTTTGTCTTTTTTCTACATTTTCCGACATATAACTTATCAGGAGCGCTGAATGACTCATGGTTACTATTGCGAAACCGTAAATCTGCTTGATGCGGATCCAGAGGCGTCAGCTCAGATCAATGCGCCGCAATACACAAACCTAAACAGGGGCAGATACGACTCATCTAAGTCATACCTGCCCCTGCTATCTCTAGGCCATCCTTTTGTTACTTTGTCAGCACTGTCTCCACCGCCGCTTTCCATCCGGCGTACTTCTTATCCCGGATATCTCCTTCCATCTCCGGCTCATATTTTACTCTTTTCAGTCTCCCGAAGATGCTCTCATCCCACACGCCAAGCCTAAGCCCCGCCGCGTAAGCCGGCCCGATGCCGGAAAGTTCCTCAGAATCCGGAACCTGCACAACCGCTTCGGCGATATCGCTCTGGAACTGCATCAGGTAGCCGTTCCTGGTAGGTCCTCCGTCTACGCGCAGCTCCCCCACCTTAACGCCTGCGTCCTCGCTCATGGCCTTTACGATATCCGTAATCTGATATGCGATGCATTCCACGCCTGCCCTAACGATCTCTGCCTTCCCTGTCGTCCTGGTCATGCCTACGATTGCCGCAGCAGCGTGACTGTCCCAGTAGGGCGCGCCCAGCCCGGAAAATGCCGGGATCAGGTACAGGGAATCATCCCTGACCGCTTCCCTGGCAAGCGCTTCCGTCTCGCCCGGAGACTGGATCAGCTTCAGGTCATCCTTAAGCCACGTGATGACTGCCCCCGTATAATTTAAGTTCCCTTCCAGCACATAATTCACCTTGCCGCCCATGCTCCATGCCAGAGACGTGACAACGCCGTGGGTACTGAGCACCGGTTTCTCCCCGATATTCATCATAATGGAAGAGCCTGTGCCGTAAGTGGCCTTTGTCATGCCGGTCTCTAAGCATCCCTGCCCGAACAGTGAGCCATGGGAATCCCCCAACACGCCGTGGATCGGCACCGGATGAGGGAGCACCCCTTCAACATCCGTCTCCCCGAAGTCCGAATCCGAATCACACACCTGCGCCATATTTTTCACGTCAATCCCGAACAGCTTGCAGATCTCCTCATCCCACTTAAGCTCAAAGATATTAAAAAGCTGGGTGCGGGAGGCATTAGAGTAATCGGTCTTGTAGGACTTTCCCCCGGTCAGCTTGTAGATGAGCCAGCTATCGATTGTGCCGTGGCAGATCTCACCCTTATCCGCCTTCTCCTTCGCGCCCGCCTCATTTTCCAGGATCCACGCGATCTTGGACGCCGGGAAATAGGGGGACAGGTTCATGCCCGTCTTCCTGCGGATATTTTCCGCCTCCCCCTTTTTTTCTACCCTCTCGCAGATGGCCGCTGCCCTGGCGCACTGCCATACGATAGCATTTCCTACCGGCTTTCCGCTTACGCGGTCCCAGGCCAGCGAAGTCTCCCGCTGGTTGCTCAACCCCACGCCTGCCACCTTCTCTTTATCAATATCCTCCGTGAGCATCCGCACAACTTCGACGACATTTTCATAAATCTCGGACGGATCGTGGGACACCCATCCTTTTTCGTTGATCATCTGCTCGTGGGGCTTATCCGTGCGCTTGATGAGACTCCCGCTCTCATCGAACAAAAGCGCCTTCGTCCCCTGTGTACTCTGGTCTATACTTATGATATATCTCTCTGCCATTGCCCTATTCCTCAACCTTTCCCATCTGTGCAGCCTGCGGCGACAGCGCCGCCTTACGTCCGCTGCAGTGCCCTCTCAGGCTGCCCTCTGTGTTACAGCTCTGCCTTCAGCACCTCTTCCTTAAGCGGAATAGACGCCGTCGCCCCTTCTCTTGACACGGCGATCGCAGATGCCTTTGCCGCAAGGGACAATCCCTCCGAAACCGGCATACCGTCGATGACCGATGAGATAAAGTACCCGGTAAATGTATCTCCCGCCGCCGTCGTATCCACTGCCTTTACCTGATAGATCCCCTGACGGTACTGCTCATCCTTGTACTGGTACACAGAGCCGTCGCCGCCGAGAGTCAGGACCACCTTCGCCTCCGGGTAAAGCTCCTTCAGCTTTTCAAGGATCTTATCCGTCTCCTTCTCGCCCGTCACCTGGCCGCCTTCAATCTCATTTAACAAAAACATAGAGATCTTGCCAAAATCGCAGGCGTCAAGAGCGCTGTCGTAAGGCGACGGATTCAGAATGATCATCATCCCCCGCTCGTACGCCCTGTCGATAATGTAATCCAGCAGATTCACCTCATTCTGCAAAAGAAGGATGTCCCCCTTTTCAAAATTCCCCAGCACCTCATCCACAAAATCCTTCGTGATGCTCCTGTTGGCGCCGCCGTACAGAAGGATGCAGTTCTGCCCGTTCTTATCCACCTGAATGATCGTATGGCCCGATTTTTCAGAAACAGTTCGGATAAAATCAGCATTTACACCGCCCTCCTTGCAAGCCTCGAGAAGAACGCCGCCCTCCTTACCGATCATTCCCGCATGATATACGTCCACTCCCGCCTTAGCAAGCGCGATCGACTGATTCAGCCCCTTGCCGCCGCAGAATACGTTCATCCCCGAAGAGGCCAGGGTCTCTCCCGGCGTCACCATATGGTCAACCGAATACACATAATCCAGATTCAAAGATCCAAAATTCAATACCTTCATTATCAATAGCCCTCCTGCCAAATTCCCTTGTCTAAAAAGCAACCCCGGCCCGCAGCATAATATTCGGATAGGGCGTAAATTCACCCGTCCGGATCACGAACTTAAGCCGCTTAGACTCCTCTTTAAGCTTCTCATGAGCGATCATCTCCGAATCCACCCCGTCAAGCTTCTCCTGAATATAAGATAAAAGCTCCGGATTATTCTCCTTAATCTCCTCCGCTACAGTATAAAACTCCACCTGCGCCTCATCAAGAACCGCGTCCATCACCTGCCGGAAAGTCGGAACCCCGCCGCAAAGCGCCAGATCCACGATCTCCACGCCCTTCGGAACCGGCATCCCCCCGTCCGCGATCATAAACAGATCCTTATGTCCCAGCCCCGCGATAAGCCCCGCAAGCTGAGCATTAATAATCCCTCTCTTCTTCATCAAAAACACCATCCTTTCCAAATTCACCAAAACCCAAAGCACCCCGAACTTACTTTACCGCAAAAAGCCAAGCACCCCGAAACTCACTTTACCGCAAAAAGTCAAAACAGTCCACAACTCGCTTCCCCGCTTCAGCCGCAGCCTGCAGCGCAGCCCAGCTGGATTGATGTTCCTAAAAAATCCCGTAAAAAACGTCAGCACTTAGTGAAACACATATACCAGGCGAAGTTTCCCGAGTCTGGTATATGCGTTGAACCTAGTGCTCCGTCCGGTTTCTACCAGGATGGAGCACTAGTACTGCTACGTTTTTCCCGAGCGAAAGCGTGGTTTCGTAGGAATATCAATCTAGCCGGGCTGCTCACTTAACACCTTACTTATTCTCGTTCCGTGCCTGCAATGCCATCTTTGCCTGCAGATTTCTCTGTACCTGGTCGATGATTACCGCGATAATGATCACAAGTCCTCTGATAATCTTCTGCCAGAACTCTGTTACGCCGCACATCGTCATACCATCATTGATCACACCGATAACGAACGCTCCGACGATCGTTCCGCCGACAGTTCCGACACCGCCCGCCATGGACGTTCCGCCAAGTACGGACGCCGCGATGGCATTCATTTCCCAAGACTCGCCAGTCTTCGGTGTTGCAGATACGAGCTGTGAAGTCGCGATGATCCCGACAACCGCAGAGCAGAATCCGGAAAATGCATATACCCAGATCTTTACCCGGTCAACCTTGATACCAGAAAGCTTAGACGCCTTCTCATTTCCGCCGATGGAAAGCACATGCCAGCCGAAGGGCGTTTTCTTCAGGACAAGCCCTGCCGCTACCGCGATAATCGCAAGGATAAGAACACCGCAAGGGATCGCTGTGCCGCCAAGGTTACGCCCGAACACCTCAAAGCCTGTGTTGCCAAGCCCTTCGCTTCCGGCAAGCTCAGAGAATGTCGCGCCGTTGGAACGGATATTGGCAAATCCGCGCCAGATATACATCGTACCTAAAGTAGCGATGAACGGCGCTACGTTAAACTTCGTGATAACGATACCGTTAAGCATACCCATCAGCGCGCCCAGCAAAACCGTGATCAGCACGATCATCGGAACACTGAAGTAGAGGGTCACGCCGAACATCTTAAGGGTTAAGCCCTCCTGGATCAGCCCGCCCGCGATCATACCCGCAAGGCCTGCCACCGAACCAACGGAGAGGTCGATGCCGCCCGTGATGATCACGTAAGTCATGCCGATCGCAAGGATTCCGTAAAGAGCCACATGCTTTGCAACCGTAAGGAGCGCTCCCGCACTCATAAAGTTATCTGCCGTAATACTAAAGAAAATAAGCAGAATAATCAATACAATAAACGTACGACCCTTTAATATGGTCATCGCTAATTTATTATTTCCAGAATTTTGTTTCGCTGCCATAATTTAACTCTCCTTTTACTCTTAATGATGGCCCTTATAAGATGCCAGTACCAGTGTATCCTGCTCAATCTCATCGCCATAGAACTCGCCCGTCTTCAGACCATTTGACAAAACGATGATACGGTCTGAAATCGCCACGATCTCCTGCAGCTCAGAAGAGATAACGATGATCGAAAGCCCTTCCTCCGCATACTTGTTAATAATCTCGAAAACCTCTGTCTTCGCGCCGATATCAATACCGCGGCTCGGCTCATCCATAAGCAGGATCTTAGGCGTCGTTAAGATACCTTTCCCGATAACGACCTTCTGCTGATTACCGCCTGACAGGGAAAGGATCGGCAGTTTCTTATCCGCTACTTTAATATGTATATCCTTGATCTGCCCGTCTACTTTTTCGCCCTCAAGCTTAGCATCAAGGAACGGTCCCTTCTTATATCTGGTCAGCGCCGACAGAGAGCAGTTCTTCTCGATATCCAGAGTCTGCACAAGCCCCTGCGCCTGTCTGTCCTCCGGAATCAGGGCAAAGCCATTGTCGATCTGCTGCTTGATGGACTTGATGTTAAGCTCCCTGCCCTCCATGACCACCTTCCCCGTATGCTCCGGATGCAGTCCCATCAGGCACTCGAACACCTCGCTTCTCCCCGCGCCCATCAGGCCGTAGATACCAAGAACCTCTCCCTTTTTCAGCTCAAAGCTTAAATGATCCACAAGGTAGCCGCCGCCCGCCTTGGGAAGACAGAGATCTTTTACTTCCAGTACATTTTCCACTTTAGACCAGTCAACCTCACGGTCTCTCGTCGGATAGGACTTAGCTCCTCCGGTCATCTGGTGGACGATCCACGAAACATCGATATCCTTTACATCCGAGTCCGCAACATACTTGCCGTCCCTAAGGATGGTCACATGGTCGCCAATCTCCATGATCTCCTCAAGCCTGTGGGAGATGTATACGATGGAGATACCCGCCGCCGTAAGCTCTCGCATGATCTTAAAGAGAACCTTAACCTCCTGCTGGCTGAGCGAAGACGTCGGCTCATCCATGATCAGCACCTTAAGGTCATCCTCCACAAGATTTCTGGCAATCTCGATCATCTGCTGCTGGCCAACTCTAAGCTCCCCTACCTTCTGGTTTAAATCAAGCGGGTGCTCAAGCCGTTCAAGAACCGCCTTCGCCCCTTCCATATGCTGCTTATTATCAAGCGCGAACCTTCCCTTTGTCTTTTCCTTGTTCATGTAAATGTTCTGGTACACGTTAAGGTTCGGGAACAGGCTCAGCTCCTGATGGATGATTCCGATGCCGTGCTTTCTCGCCTCGGTGGTATTCTTAAAGTATACTTCCTCTTCCCCGATATACATCTTGCCTTCATTCGGCTGTTCAATTCCGGCAATCATCTTCATCAGGGTAGATTTTCCGGCGCCGTTCTCCCCGATCAGTACATTCACCTTGCCCCTGAGCAAGTCAAAGGATACTTCATCGAGCGCTTTCGTACCGGGATAAATCTTACTTATCTTTTCTGCATGGAGAAATACGTCCTCCCTGCACTTATATCCTTCACCCATAGTCTGTTATCTCCTTTTTTCTTTCACAAATCCCTACTCCGCCTCCAGAACGACCGGTGTGATGAGCACGTCCGTGCTTCCGGAAGACACGGTAAACGCCCCCACAAATGAAATGGTCTTTCCCTGTAAGGACGCCGGATCAGCCGGGCCTACTACGTCGTCTGCCACCACCTTGTTGATGCTCTGTGACACTGCCGCCCACTCTTCCTGATTCTTATAGTCGCCGAATTTAATAAAGCTTAAGCTGTCCCGGATCGAAGACCCCTTGTACACAGGCCCGATCTGGATCTTCACGGCCTCAGAGCCGGTGTAGCCGTCAAGCTTCACGGTCATGAATCCCGCCTGAGACTCTGTGTTGACCTCCTCTACAGTTCCAGTTCCCTTTACCACATAGCTTAACTCTCCGGAGTCGCCCATGGAGTATTTCCCGTAATCGCCTGCCAGCGCTGTCAGGTCCCCGTTTGACTGCGTGAGAAATTCGGTCAGGTCAACCGCTGTCTCGTTCATCTCCGGCAGCGCGGAACTCTCCCAGATGGCGGCAACGTCGTCGCCTGCGTTAAATTCCACATTTCCGGTATACTTTCCCTCTTCCCCGATCTTTACGACCTTTACGATCCCGCATCCTGTAAGCAGTGTGGATGCAGAAAGCGCAAGAGTCAGTCCAAGAGCTATTGCACGTTTTTTCATAGCTGCCTCCTTTAATTCTTTATTTTAAATATCCTTCCCCGGGATATTTATGTTCAAAAAACATTCATACTTTACATAAAGAGTTTCGATATCCTCCGATATCACACGGAGGACGCGCCGCGAAAGCGCGCCCTCCGTAAATACCTGTTGTCTTATCTGATATCTGCGTTTTCCAAAATTACTCTGTGAAAACGAATCCGGATAATTTGTCTACATTCTCAGATGTGATTGCGATACAGTCGATGAGCTGTTTCTCCTCTGCGCCTGTAGAACCTTCTTTTAAGTATTTGTCAGCCTGTACAACTGCTGTCTCTGCGATTACTGCAAACTGCTGCAATGCTGTTCCTGTAGCGTCGCCGGATTTGATGAGGGCTGCCGCCTCGTCGGAACCATCAACACCGATAACCGGAAGCTTCTTTCCTGCTGCCTGCAGCGCTGCGCAAACACCCTCTAACATCGTGTCGTTACCGCACATAACACCTTCGATGTCCGGGTTAGCCTGAAGCATAGCCTCCATCTTGTCGTAGGCTTCTGTCTTCTCCCAGTTCGCTGTCTGCTGAGCTACCATCTCCATATCCGGATACTGGTCAACTACTTCGTGGAATGCAGAAGAACGTACGCCTGCGTTTGTGTCAGACTCTTTTCCTAACAGCTCAACGTATTTTCCTTTTTCACCCATAGCCTCAACGAATTTCTCAGCAATAGCCTTTGCGCCCTGGTAGTTGTTTGCTACGATCTGGGAAATCGCAACGCCCTCTGCGTTGATCTCACGGTCGATGAGGAATGTCGGGATACCAGCATCTCTTGCTTTCTTAACCGCCTCAACAGTTGCGTCTGCACCTGCGTTGTCACAGATGATCGCTGCTGCTTTGTCTGCGATCGCGCTGTCGAATAACTCTGTCTGCTTTGTCGGGTCATCATCGTGGGATGCTGCCTTAACCTCATATCCGAGCTCTTCTGCCTTAGCTGTAGCTGTGTCAGCCTCAGCCTTGAATGCCGGGTTGGATACAGATGGTGTGATCACGTAGATGATGTTGGAGCCGCCGCCCTTTAATACTTCGTCAGAACCGCCCTCTTCTTCCTCTGCCGGTGCCTCTGCATCTGTGCTGTCTTCTGTCTTTTCCTCTTCAGCGTCTCCGCTGCTTGAGCTGCAGCCCATAACCATAGCTGCTACCATTGCTACTGCGAGTAACATAGCCAATACTTTTTTGAAACCTTTCATTCTTCGTTCCTCCTTATGTTTTTTAAGTATTAAATGCTCTATATCAACAGGTTCCCCTGCCAATATCCTGATTATTCGGATCTCATATGATCCGGTATCGCTTCCGTCCCTACTTAAGCGCCTCTTTTGCTTTCTTGGCGATACCTTCTGCATTCAGCCCGTAATGATCGAACACTTCTTTGGATGTTCCCGTGATCACCGGCGCATCCGGCAGTGCCATATTGATGACCTTTCTCGGGCACTCGCTGCCCACGACCTGGCTGACCATAGAACCGAGTCCGCCAAACGGCGCATGCTCTTCCACGGTAACCACCGCTTTCGCCCCTGACGCTGCTTTTATGATGGCTTCTGTATCAAGAGGTTTTACGCAGTACATATCCACGACTCCTGCACTGATTCCTTCTGCCTTCAAAAGCTCTGCCGCATCCTTTGCCGGCTTCACCATCTCGCCGCAGGCGATGATCGCCACGTCACATCCCTCGCAGATCACGGTCGCCTTGTCCATCTCAAAGGGTACATTACCCTCCTCGTACACATCATCCACCGCATTTCTTCCTACACGGATGTAGGCCGGCTTGTCATCTGCGATCAACGCTTTCATCAGACACTCGGTCTGGAAATGGTCGCTGGGCAGGTACACTCTCATATTCGGAACCGCACACATCGCCGCAATATCCTGTGCAGAATGGTGACTCATGCCGAGAGCCCCGTAGCTTACGCCGCCGCTGATGCCGACAAGCTTGACATTGGTGTTGGAGTACGCCACGTCAACTTTGCACTGCTCATAGCTCCTTGTAGAAAGGAAACATGCCGGGGATGCCGCGTAAGGCTTTTTCCCGCACTTGGCAAGTCCTGCGGAGATGCTTACTAAGTTCTGCTCTGCGATTCCTGTCTCTACGAACTGCTCTGGCAGCTCATTGGCAAATCCGGTGAAGGATGCGCTTCCTCTGGAGTCGCTGCACAGCGCAACGATATCCTTGTCCTTCTTTCCTGCCTCCACCAGTATGTCACATATCACCTGTTTGTTTGCAATCTTAGCCATGAAGCGCCGCCTCCTTTCTCTCTGCAAGATCTTTTCTGATCTGTGCTAATTCCTCTGCGTTCGGAACCTTGTGGTGCCAGTTCGCTTTATTTTCCATAACGGACGAGCCTTTTCCCTTTACCGTGTTGGCGATCAGCACGGTCGGCTTGCCCTTTACTTCCTTTGCCGCGTCAAATGCCGCCTTTAACTGGCCGATGTCGTTGCCGTCGGCTACGTCGATGACATTCCAGCCGAAAGCGCTCCATCTGTCGTGAAGGTCGTCGTGAGCCATCACGTCTTCGGTGTTGCCAGAGATCTGCAGGCGGTTACGGTCTACGACTGCGCAGAGATTGTCAAGCTTATAGTGGCTTGCCGCCATAGCGCCTTCCCATACGGAGCCTTCCGCGATCTCGCCGTCGCCCATAACGGTATATACCCGGTAATCTTTCTTATCCATCTTTCCTGACAGCGCCATGCCCACGCTCACCGGAAGTCCGTGTCCTAAGGAGCCGGAGTTCATCTCGATACCCGGCAGCTTGTTGTTGGGATGTCCGATAAATGCAGAGCCGAACTTGCTGAAGGTGGCAACCACGTCCTTGATGTCAAAGAATCCCTTTGCCGCCAGTACTGCGTAATACGCCTCTACCGAATGCCCTTTGCTCATGATAAACTTGTCTCTGTCCGGATCGTCCATATTCTCCGGGCTGATATTCATCTGGTCAAAATAGATCTCTGTCAGTATCTCCATAACGCTCATGTCGCCGCCGATATGTCCCGCCTTGCCTTCCACAATCATATCGATGACATTCTCTCTCAGCTCATAAGCCAGTGCTTTTAAATTTTCCATAGATCATTCTCCTCTAAGATATGCTTTTACGTCTTCTTCAACCGGGTCATACAGGTCAGGCTTAATGCCGATGTACTTACATGCCTCGTAGAGCACCGGCACCACATCCTTATGTATGCCTACGCAGTGGTGGATGTACGGCCCTTCTACGATCTTCGCCTCCAGGCGCTTGATGTTCTCTACTTCTACCCAGAGGTAGGTGCCCATGCCCTTCGGCCCGTCAACGCCTTTAGCATTTCCAAGAAGAAGGGAATACTCTCCGTTGTCCCCGTCAAACCGGCAGAGAGTCACATCGCCGTGCTTCGCTTCTGCGGTAAGGCTTCCCGGATGATCGAAAGCCAGCGGGTAGGTAAGTTCAGGTTTCTCCTGGGCCACGGAGATCGGCCACGGTCCGCAGTGCTGTAAGAGCTCGCCGTTTGCGATATCCGGATGGCGGATAGTCCAGTCTGCGAAGAATCCTCTCGTCTCGTCCATACCTGCCGCCTCTACAAGAAGTGCGGTAATAGCGCCGTGAATGTCTGTCTCACAGACAACCGGGATTCCCTTTTCATTTAAGATGGCATTGGCTGCGCAGGGCATGATCCCGATCTCTGTCTGGAGTGCGTTCCAGCACTGGATCGCCGCTGCCTTGCAGCCGTACTTTTCTACTAACTGCTCCATGGCTACAGCAAGGGCTGCCACATTCTCCACCTCATGATCTTTAATCCTAACTTCCATGTTCTCATTAATATAAGCGATCATGTCCGCCAGCTTCTTTCCCTCTGCCTTTACTGCCTTCATCTCTTCTGTCAGCTCTGTCATCGGAATCGGGGAAAGCTGGATATTGAACTTCTCAAGAAGCTCGCCTTCGTTGCACATGGTCGTCCAGAAGTCAAAGGGCCTTGTGGAAATCTGTAAGATGCGGATATTCCTGAAAGTCTTCACTACATTGCACACTGCAAGGAAATCTCTTAAGCCCCGCTCGAATACTGGGTCGTTAAGCCGGCAGTTGGTCATATAGGTAAATGGCACCCTGAATCTTCTGAGCACCTTTCCTGTCGCAAACAGCCCGCACTGTGTATCCCTGAGTCTTGTTCCGTCGGCCTCCGGCCTCTCGTCAAGAGGTCCCCATAAAAGCACCGGAACGCCAAGCTCCTTTGCCAGCCTTGCGCAAAGGTACTCTGTACCGAAATTGCAGTGGGGAAGGAATAAACCGTCGATTCCCTCTGACTTGAACTTCGCCGCGATTTTCTTCATGTCATCATCGTTATATAGAAGGCCTTCCTCGTTGATGTCGTCGATATCTACGAAATCAATGCCAAGCTCTTTTAGCCTGTCTGCAGTCAGTCCTCTGTACTTGATCGCATCCGGCGCGCTGAAGATGCTTCTTCTGGTCGGTGCATATCCCAGTTTGATAGTTGCCATTCTTTCTTCCTCCTTTTTTGTTTCAGACGGCGCACCATAACGGTACGCTTATCTATATCCAGTACATCATCCATCCTTCGGTGTCATTTGCCGACATCCGATATCCGGTGCACATAGATCCTTTACCATGTCTCATGCTGTTATCCGGCTCTGCTATACGAAGCTTTTCCCTTCGTCATGCCTTTATCCGCCCTCCTGTCCTCTCAGGTCCTTCACGCTTCCCCGTTCGATGAACTTCGTGCAGATCTGTATCTTCATCCTCTCATGCCGACCGGGATACTGGATATGGTCCAGGACCCTTCTCACTGCCACCTTGCCAAGCTCCTGCTTGTACACATGGATAGTGGTAAGCTCCGGCGCCGACACCGCGCCGAAGGGAATATCGTCAAATCCCACGATGGAGACGTCCTCCGGAATCCGGATCCCTTTCTCCTTCAGCGCCCGCATAGCGCCCAGCGCGATGATGTCATTGTCTGCGAAATATGCGGTAGGAAGCTTTGGATCCTTCTCCAAAAACTTCTTCATATCTTCATAGGCTGTTTCAAGCTGTGTGCCTATCGTAACCTGATACTCTTTTCTTATAGGAAGTCCGTATTTACCAAGCACCCGTACGTATCCGTATTCCCGGTAGCGGAATGCCTTTATCCGGTAATTCCCTCTGAGATATCCGATCTCTTTGTGCCCTTTCCGGATCAGATACTCCATGGCGTGGCACACCGAATCTGTATTATTAATCAGTACTCCGTCAAATCTCATGTCCTCGGACCATCCGTCAAGGAGCACCATATGTCCCTTGTAATCCCTGAACGCAAGAAAGTCCTCATCCATCATCTCTGCCCCCAGAAGGATCATCAGGGAGCCTGTGTCCTCCAAAACCTCTGAAAGCCGCTCCTCAAAGCTCTCATCCTCGCAGTCAAGCCTGCTGAAAATGGTCTCATAGCCCAAGTCCTTCGCCTGCTTTTCCACCCCTTCGATCATGGCCGGAAAAAACTGGTTGTTATCGATGATCCGGCCGTTCTTCCGATAAGTGACGAACTTGATCTTTGTAATCACCTTTTCCGGGTGGTAGCCAAGCTCCTCGGCCGCCCTAAAGATTTTTTCTGACGTTTCACTGTTGACGCCTTTTTTACGGTTCAAAGCGTTGGATACAGTTGCCGGAGAAAAGCCCGTCGCCTGACTTATCTTCTTTATACTGACTTTCACTTTTTCACCGCCCTTTGTCTTGTTCTATTCTTTATGCTTACATTATAAACATTTATATAAATATTTCAATAGTTTTTTCTGATTTTCTTTGTCAATATTTATATTTTGTTTAATATTCATAGTTTTATAGTCTCTATTTTGTCTATTATTTACAGTTCATTTATCACAAATTTACAATTTATTCATATTTTTCTTCTGTTTTGATAAATGTTTATATGAAAATTCATATAAACATTTATATAAATATAATACATTATCCGATAAAACTATTTTGGCTGCTGTTCAATTTGTGACCGGCAGCATGCAACAATCCATTTAGAATTGCCTGCACTATAAAAGAGCAGGGTGCCAACACTTTCCTGCTCTCATAAAACACGGTATATAATTTTCTTTCCTGATATAGCCAAACAGCGCTCTGCACCAAGCCTCTTTCTTCTATATCCGCCGCACACTCCCCCGCTCCACAAAATCCGTGCACACCTGTATCTTCGTCTTGATCCTGCACTGGTTCTCTATGGAATAAAGAAGCTCCCTCACCGCCGTCGCCCCCATCTCATGCTTGTACACGTTGATAGTGGTAAGAGGCGGATCGGACACCGCGCCGTAAGAGATATTGTCAAACCCGATGATCGACACGTCCCCCGGGATGTCATAGCCGCATTCCTTAAGCGCCTGCATCGCCCCGATGGCTATGGTGTCATTGTCCACGAAAAATGCAGACGGCAGCGAAGGGCCGCCCTCCAGATATCTCTTCATGCCCTCGTAGGCTGTCTCCACCTTCGTCCCCACTGTCGGAATAAACTCCGGCTTCACCTGGAAATGATGGGCATCAATCACCCGCCAGTAGCCGATCTCCCTGTACCTGAACGCCTGTATGCGGAAATCCCCCCTGATGTAGCCAATCTCCTTATGCCCCCGCTCCACCAGATATTCCACCGCCTTTGCCGCCGAATCCGTATTGCTGATGAGAACGCTGTCAAAAAAATATCTGTCGCTCCATCCGTCCAGCAGGATGATCTTGTTGCGGGCATGAGTATAAGGCTCAAAGTCCTCCTCCATCATCTCCGTTCCAAGGAGCACCACCGCGCTCTCCTCGTCCGACAAGATCTCCCGGATCTGCATAGCGTATCCCGGATCATTAACATCCACATAGCAGAACAGCGTCTCAAGCCCTAAAAGCTTCGCCTGCCGTTCCACTCCCTCAATCACCGCCGGATGGAACGGGCTGTCGTCAATGATCAGCCCGTTCCGCCGGAAAATGACAAACCGAATCCTCTTTATCCTCTCTCCCGTATGATATCCCAGCTCTTCCGCCGTCTTTAATATCTGTTCCGCCGTTTCCTTATTGACGCCTCTCTTGTGATTCAGCGCATTGGACACCGTCGCCGGTGAAAAGCCTGTAATCTCGCTTATCTTGCGAATACTGATCTTCATAATTCGATATCAACCTTTCTGAAAATACTTTAGCTATTTCTATTATATCTGTACAGTACTTGAAAAACAACTTTAAGATGCCATTTTCCCCATCCTGTTGTATAATAAGATTATTACACAGGCTTGTGCATTTACTGCACAGACCGCAGGAAATGATACAAAAATGCAAAAATCCCATTGCAAAGGTAATTTACATAGATTTTTGCAGGTTACTGGCCACTTTGTTCAACGTATCATAATAAGGTTACTGTGAGCAGAGTGAACATAATGAAAGGAATGGATAATCTATGATCAACATCCCGATGAAAGTAACGGACAGCTATAACCGAAGCAGCATTTCATCCCTCAGCCAGCCAAAGATCCAGCCGGCCTTAAACCGGCAGACGATCGGATCCGCCAGCATCCCCACCCCGGACAGCATCAGCACAGCAGGTGCCACACGCCCGGGCAGCAGCACGGCAGGCGCCACACACGCGGGCAGCAGCACGGCAGGCGCCACACACGCGGGCAGCAGCACGTTAGGCGCCACACGCCCGGGCACAACTTCCAGACAGCAAGCGGCACGCACCTTCACCCCGGAAGTTCCCACGCCCCAGACCGCTCCCGCAGCCCTTAAGTACCGCAAGCCCCCTGCGCTCCGTAACCCGGTGCAGAAAGGGCAGAAGGTGAATATCGGAACCGACGGGCAGCTCAAAGGCTTGAAGGTAGCTATGGGGTGGAACACCTCCAATCCCCGGTGCGATATCGACCTGTCCGCATTTCTCCTTGGGCCTTCGGGAAAAGTACCAGGCGACGACTGGTTCGTCTTCTACGGGCAGACAGACAGCCCCGACGGCAGCGTTTCCTTAGATGTTAACGGCTCCGCCGAAGACAGGGAAGTGGCATACATCAATCTGGCAAAGCTTAGCCCCGGCATAAAAAAAATCGTATTTGTACTTACGATCAATGAAGCGCTGGCATACCGGCTTAATTTCAGCATGGTCAAAGACGCCTATATCCGGCTTCTGGATACAGATACCAGACGGGAAATCTACAGTTTCCTGCTGACGGACTACTATGCCAATGTGACTTCTATGATGCTGGGAGAGCTTTATCTGTACAACGGCACATGGAAATTCAATGCCATCGGAAACGGTGTTGCAAAAGACCTTGCGGGCCTGTGTGAATTGTATGGCGTTCAGACAAATTAAATTTGGAGGGAATACACAGATGATCACATTTGAGACAATTAACGAACTGACCTTAAAGGTCACTTGTACAGGAAATGATGTTTTATATGCCAAAGCCGGGGCTTATATCGCCGGAGATTGTGCCAGCAATACAAATTACCGCTTCGAGAAAGTTCTTCTCGGCCCCCAGAACAATCTTGCCCAGGCCGTCTTCGGCTCGCTGGCAAGGCGCGTGACAGGAGAGAACATCCCGCTTATGAAAGTTACGCTTAACGGAAATTCCGAGACATACTATGCCTGCAACGCCCAGCATGTCCTGGTCTACAGGCTGGAGCGCGGAGAGACGATCTTCGTTGAATCTGAAAATATCCTTGCCTTCACCCAAGACTGTAAGTACAGCGTCCGCTTTATCGGCACAGGCGTCCTCTCCCAGAAGGGCCTCGCAACATCCACACTGACCGGCGAAGGCAAGAATGCCTATGTCGCCATACTGACCGACGGCAATCCTGTCGTCTTAAGCAACGTACATACACGAAATACTATTGCCGTTGACCCTGACGCAGTAATCTGCTGGATGGGAGACGGCGCCTGCGATCCCCACATCCGGACAGACGTGAACTGGAAGACCTTTATCGGCCAGACCTCCGGCGAATCCTATTCCTTTGAGTGGCACGGCGGCATGCCTGTCACCGTAGTGATCCAGCCGTCAGAGCGGCAGGGCGGAATCCAGTTAAAGATTGACTAAAGTCTCTATCCGGGAGAGCATTTCCTCTGCGAATATGCTCTCCCCTTTCATCTCTTCCAGATTTCCCTTCGCCCCGTATTTTCCGCAAAAGCCGGCAGGGACGATCCCGATCCCGGCCCTCTCCACCATCGGCACATCGAACTCACTGTCCCCGGCGGCGATCACCTCATCCGCCCCGATGTAGCAGCAGAATCTTTCTATGGCTGTCCCCTTGTCAAGCCGTTCCGGCACAAGATAAATCTTTTCCCCGTTACGGAGTACAGAAACCTTAGTGCCCTCAAAGGAATCCCTAAGGCGCGCAGTTACCTTTTCCGGCGCATTGCATTTTGTGAAAAGGAAAAGCCCCTCGATAAATCTGACCTCGGACTTCCGGAGAGGCTCCTGTCTCAAAAGCTCTTCCCCGCGCCTGAGCTCATCCGCGCAGTCCGCGATCAGCCGCCTGGACTCTTCATACCAGGCGCTGTCGCTGACTCCGTCCCTCAGAAGTATTCCTCCATTGCAGACAAGCGCATACCGAAAAGCTCCCACCTTCAGATCGATCCGCTCATACTGCTCTTTCGTCCTTGTAGTCGTGGGTACAACGAGACACCGGCTCATGATCTTCTTTAACCGCTCATGAGTTTTTTCCGTCACGTAGGATATCTCTCTTCCCTGATAGACCTCAACATTCATCTTCCGGTCTCCGATGTCATGCTTATAGGAGTAGATCAGGGTATTGTCCAGGTCCAGATTAATGACCCGCATCTTTCGCCACGAACATCTTTCTCACCAGATCCACCGGTATGATAAGGAATCCCAGCGCCATGGACACAATCAGCGCACGGACGCTCAGCATCGTCGTATTAAACACCTGTCCGCCGATCTGTATGATGACCGTCTGAAGAACAAAGATCGAACCCATTACCAGAATGAAATTCTTGTTCTCCCCGATATGCTCAAACAGGTTGAACCGGTCAGACCGTGTATTAAAGCTGTTGAAAATAATCGCGTAGATAAAGAAGGCGAACATAAATGTCTTCTCATATAGCTCAGGATCCGTACAGGATGCCGGCATTACATAATCCGTAATCCCTCCGATATTCTCAAGGATCAGGATCGACCCAAGGGTAATAAATACCGAGCTGGTGCCTATGGCGGACTTGATATACCCGGTAAGGATATTGTCCGTCCGCTTCACCGGCTTATCGTTCATATACCGGTCAAGGATCGGCTCGCCTCCGAATGCCATAGCCGCAAGGGTATCCATGATCAGATTGATCCACAGGATCTGCACAATGGAAAACGGTTCCGTCCAGCCCAGCACCGGAGCGATAATGTTCATCAGAAGGGTGCTGATATTCACGGTAAGCTGGAAAATCAAAAACTTCCCGACTGACTTCGCCATGGTCCTGCTGTTAAGGACACAGTCCTTGATGGAGGTCAGGCTGTTATTCAGGATGACCACATCTCCCGCCTCCTGGGCAACCGCCGTCCCGTCTCCCATGGCAAAGCCAATGTCCGCCTGCTTAAGCGCCGGAGCGTCGTTTACCCCGTCGCCCGTCATCCCGCACACGTCGTCAAGCTGCTGGGCGATGGTTACCAGACGCTTCTTGTCTAACGGCTTCGCCCTGCTTACCACACGCAGGTTAGGAAGCTTTTTCTTAAGCTCCTCGTCTGACATCTCCTCTAATTCATCATGGGTCAGGACGACATCCGTATGTTCATCTTTCAGGATCCCGGCCTCTCTCGCGATGGCCACCGCCGTCTCCTCGGCATCGCCTGTCACCATCACCACCTGGATTCCCGCGCGGTTTAATACCTCCACAGTCTCAACCGCGTCTGTCCTTACATTGTCCCTGAGACACAGTACAGCCAGAAGGATCTTTTTGTCTCCCGCGAACTTCGCCACTGTCAAAAGCTTCATGGTCCGCTTCGCCTCTGCGATCATTTGCTCCATCACTTTTTCTTTTTCGACCGCCGTAAATTCCTTAACTGCCCCGTCCTGTGCCTTATAGTGGGTGATATCGTCTATGACGTTCTCCGTCGCGCCCTTCCAGTAGACCGTTCCGTCTGCCAGCGTAACCGTAGCGCACTTCTTCTCCGAGTCAAACCCGCTGACCTCCCTGACCTTAGAAGCGTCAACTGCATCTGCGGCTCCATTTGCAATGGCATAGGTAAGCAACGCCCGATCCATATTGTTGCTGCCGATAGCTTTGCCCTCTGATATCTTGGCAAGGTTATTGAGGGTGACCGCCTCAAGGAACTCCTGGTCCAACAGCCGATCTGCCACGTTCCCGTCCCCTGTCACGAACTCTACCAGCGAGAGGTTCCCCTCTGTGATCGTACCCGTCTTATCGCTGAACAAAAGATTCATGTAAGCCGAATCCGAGAATGCAGCCTTATGGCTTACCAGAATATTCTTCTTGTACATGGACTCCGTATTCATAGACTGGACAAGGCTGTTCATCATGGGCAGCCCTTCCGGGACAGCCATAATGACGATGGACGCCATCAGCATCACTGCCTCAGCCGCCAAAAGCACCACAAAGACAGGCGTTACCGTCTCATCCGTCCTCATCACCGTAAGCACCACCTGAAGGATTCCTGCGATCGCCGCCGCAGATACGCCCAGCTTTCCGATGCCTGCCGCCACCACTTCAAGCTTCAGGCTGGATGTGTCTTTTCTCTCCTCTTCTTCCGAATCATCGGTCAGCGCCTTGTTGATCTTACCAAGCTCAGAAGCGTCTCCTACCACGGTCACAACCATATAGCCCTCTCCGCTTGTCACGACAGATCCCATAAAAACTTTGCTGTCCGAGCTGTAATCCGTAGACTCTGCATCCTCCATCGTCTGCGCCGGAACCTTTGTCTCGTCTCTGGACTCGCCGTTTAGCGCCGCCTGTGATACTTTCACGCTACCCTCAAAGATCAGGCCGTCAGCCGGAACCTTATCGCCTGACTGGATCAGCACCGTATCGCCCTTGACAATCTCGCTGGTGAGGATCTTTACCAGCTTTCCTCCTCTGATGACCTTGGCGTAGGTCTTATTATATTCCTCCTGCAGGGCCTCGCTCCGGGACGTATTCCTGTACTCCGACAGTGTACTGAACCCTGTTGCCAGGCCGATGGCCAGAACGATACTTATGATCTCAACCGCATCATTTTCCCCCGCGATAGCAGGAATCACCATCCCCAGCACCGCAAGCACCACCTTCAGGGCAAGGGCTGCGCACAGTACCTTGATCCAGATATCGTCAAACGCCCCGATAAACATAGACCACAGAGACTCCTGCTCCTTTTTCGCAAGCTCGTTGGTTCCGAATTTTGCTTTACTTTGGGTTACCTGCTCATCGGACAATCCCTTTTTCAGGACGTCCTTTTTCAACACTTCATTCATACGTATCCACCTAACTGTTTTTATTTTAATTGTATTATTTGCAGAAAAAGAGAAACTTATCGCAGTTTCTCTTTTAAAACCGTTACATCATTACACATAACGCCTGCAAAGATCGCCCAGTGACGGGTCAGAAGTTCCCTGTCCGATGGCGCCGAACTTCCATTCGCCGTTATGCCGGTAAATCTCTCCAAATATCATCGCCGTCATGCCGGAATAGTCTTCCGTAAGATTATACTTGCACATCTCTTTATTATTCCTGCCGTCCACCAGCCGTATAAATGCATTCTGGATCATTCCGAAATGCTGCCTTCTCTGGACCGCGGAGTAGATATTTACTACAATGACGATCTTGTCATACTCCGGCGGCATCTTGGCAAGATCGATCAGGATCTGTTCATCATCGCCCTCACCCGCGCCCGTGAGATTGTCTCCCATGTGCTGCACTGTTCCTGAGCCATGCCGCAGATTCCCAAAATACACAAGGTCGCCGTTGCCGCTAAGTCTCCCATTCCGGAGGAGAATAGCTGACGCGTCGCAGTCTATGTCCTCCTGCTGCTTAAAGCCAAAAAAACCTTTTTTCTGAGGTGCCTCATCCCATCCAAGGCCTACAAGCACTGTTGACAGGCCCGCGCTTTCTTTAGACAGACTGACTTTCTGTCCTTTTTGCAAACTGATTGACATCTTAAATTCCTCCTGATTGTTGTCATCCTGATTATTTACGTCCCGGTTTCCAGTTGAGCCCCCAGCCGAACGCCTGGTCCATCATCGCATGGCCTCTGAAGAACTGAACGACCTTTTCCACGCTGAAGGTTTCATCCTTCACATTCTCCAGCAGGGCAAGGGCGCACATGGTATCTGATGAATTGTAGGAATCCATCTTTACGATCAGATCCTCAGCCCCGGGATACCTTATGGTAACCGTAGCGTCCGCCTGCTTCCAGTTGGCGACGCCCTCATAGATAAACGTGTACACAAGCACCCGCTTGATATTGGCTATCTGGTTGCCGTTGATCCTCAAATTCTCCCCGGCAGCCGCCGCTCCTGTCCTGTCGTCCCCGTCCAGGGATACATACGGCGGCCTGGTGAGCGAGCCAAAAGAGTTCCCCAGCGCCTGCACTGCTCCCTTCTGCCCGTTTTTCAGCTCATACAGGCAGCCAAGGTCCAGATCTATTCCCTGCTGGCCTCCGAACAGGCTCTTTATAAACCCCTGGTTCTGAGGAACCGAATTCCAGTTCAGGTTCACATGAATCTCACCAAGCCCCGCCGGTGACTTTTTCTCCAGGCTTACTTTATGACCCTTTTGTAAACTAATCGCCATAACGCACTCTCCTTTATTCTACGTCAACGCCGTAGTTCGCACACAGCGCAGCCAGGCCTCCCTGGTATCCGCTGCCTATGGCGTTAAATTTCCATTCCCCGTTGTTCTTATACAGCTCTCCGAACACCACTGCCGTCTCGATCGAAAAATCCTCTCCCAGATCATATCTTAGGAGCTCCTCTCCCGTAAGCTCATTGTAAATTCTGATAAACGCATTATTTACCTGCCCGAAGTTCTGCCTTCTTTGCTCCGGCTCGTATATGGTCACGGTAAATGCAATCTTTGTCACGCTCTCCGGCACCTTAGAAAGTTCGATCTTGATCTGCTCGTCGTCGCCGTCTCCTTCTCCCGTAAGGTTATCGCCCAAATGTGTTACGCTCCCTGATGGGTGAGCGAGATTACCGTAGAACACAAAGTCCTCCGACTTTGACACCCTGCCGGTATCTCCAAGGAGAAACGCCGCCGCATCAAGGTCAAAATCCCCGCCGGTATCGAACTGGTTCACATCCCAGCCCAATCCTACGACTACCTTTGAAAGCCCCGGATTCCCTTTAGTCAGGCTTACCTTCTGTCCCTTCTTCAAACTTACTGGCATAATCTCTTCCCTCCTTTACGCAACATCAATCCCATAGTGTCCGCACAGCGCCGCAAGACCGCCCTGGAAGCCGCTTCCAATAGCGTTGAACTTCCACTCTCCGTTGTGCCGGTAAAGCTCTCCTACCACCACTGCCGTCTCGATCGAGAAGTCCTCTCCCAGATCGTACCTTATAAGCTCCGTATCGGTAGCCATGTCTACGATCCTGATAAAGGAATTGGACACCTGGCCGAAATTCTGCCTTCTGACATCCGAGTCATATATCGTAACTGTAAACGCGATCCGCTCAACATTTGACGGGATATCCGGCAAGGTGACTTCGATCTGCTCGTCATCTCCCTCTCCCTCCCCGGTCAGGTTGTCGCCCATGTGCTTTACCGCTCCGGACGCATGCTCAAGATTTCCGTAAAAGATAAATTCCTTCTCTGTCGGACATTTCCCATTTGAACCAAGCATGAACGCTGCCGCGTCAAGGTCAAAATCTGCGCCCGAATCAAACGCATTCACATCCCAGCCCAGTCCTACCATGATATTCTTGAGTCCCGGATTCTTCTTTGTCAGATCAACTTTCTGTCCTTTTGATAAATTAATTGGCATAATGTAGTCCTCCTTTTATTTATGTCTTACCTTATTGCTACCTTATCATACCCCGCCGTAGGACTTTAAAAACTCCTGCTTGATGGTCTCTAAGCGGGCCGCGTCATCCGTGCGCTGCTTTCTCGCGTTCTCCTGGATCGCCCTTGTCTCGTCAATCCCGTTGACGATGGTCCTCCAGGTCGTCTCTAACGTCTCGATTTTTATGGAACTGCCGGAAGCAAGCCGGGCCGTCATCTTTGACTGCTCTACGGTATTTCTTGCATTCTTTATGAGCATCTCATTGGTCTTCTTATCAAGCTCAGCCATAGCCTCCGCCTGGATCTTCTGGCGCTTCAGCATGACTGCCTGCGCAAGCGCCTGCTTAAATACCGGCAGTGTGACGATAAATGCCGAATTGATCTTCCTGACCAGATTCATATTACTAAATTCCATCGTCTTGATCATGGGAATCGACTGCATCGCTACATTTTCCGCCGTCCTTAAGTCCTGGGTGCGCTGCTCGAGCATCATCAGGGAATTATTAAGGCTTGCCAGCTCAAGCTGGATCGCATTATCCCCCGTAGCCTCAAAATCAGCCTGCCTCTGGGCAATATACGCCTCTAACTCCCTCCCGGCCTGTTCTCCCGCCAGAATATATTTCACCAGATCATGGTAGTAGTTTACATTAGCGTCAAACATCTGATCAAGCTTTCTGTTGGCCTGTTTGATCTCGCTCTCATACTGCTTAAGCTGAACATAGATCTTATCCACCTCTCCGCCCATCGTATGGTACTTTTCCAGAATCTTCTCCAGTTGTTTTTTCATGTTTCCGAAGAGCTTTCCAAAGAGCCCTTTGTCTTCCTTCAGCTCATCAATGTCAAATTTCGACATAATCTTCGACAAAGCCGTAAGCATCTCGCTCGACTCGTCAAGCTGGTTCATATTCATGCTGTTTAACACGACATCAGACGCCTTCGAGATCTCCTCCGCCGCCTCCGATCCAAAGGATGCGATCGTCTCCAGATTATACACCTCGATAGTGCTGACGATATCATCAACCTCCTGCGAATTAACCAGCGTCTCATTCATCTGCGCCCTGTCGGCAGCGATGTCATACGGCTTTACAACCTCAATCTCATTCTCCACTGTCGCCGCCGAAGGAGCCGTTCCCACCGCTGTTTTGCTAAAATCAAGTCCCATAGTCTTTATCCTCTCTTAAATATTTTATCACGCCACGACGTGCGGATAGCCGAAGGGATCCTCTCCCAGTCCGGGATCTCCAGATCATACATATAATCCCCGATCTGGTGCTCCTCCATCAATTTCCGGTTAAAATACTGTTCAATATTATATCCTGTCGGCACAAAAATAAGGATGTCAAATCCGACAAGATTTAAAAAAGCGGTATATATCGAATCTTCCAGTGTAAGTAAAGTCTCTGATGCAGCGATATAGACCAGCTTTGGATTCTTCTTTGTAAAGTCAAACTGCTGGATCAGCCTTGTGACTTCCTTTGGCAGATTCAGGACGACAGAAACTATCGTGTACTCTGTCCCGTTTTCAAAGGTTCCCCGAATCAGCTTCTGCCCGATCAAAAGCTCCAGCTTATCTAATATATGCTCCTGCATCTCTTCCCTGAGAAAGCCGTAAGGATAACTGGCATGGCTCTTGATCCGGTTCCTTCTTAGCTTCCCGTTCTTAAAAAATTCTGTCGCATACACCTTCATGGGATTTTTCGCCGCCGGACAGATGAACGGAACCCGGTCGACCACCAGTGTCTCCGGCGTCATCAGCTGCTTAATGGACGTCCAGTAGTCCGCTATTTTCCTGTCCTTAACTCCCGACATCTTTGCAAAGATCACCGGCATGCTCACCGCGCCGTCCTGTGCACAAAATCCCGGACGGAACTTAAGCTCGCTCTCCCACAGGATCTTAATCTCCCGGTCCATCGTCTTAAGGGTAATGCTGTCCGCCTTTGCAAACTGCCGGTCACGGAACAGGACAGAATCATTGTACAAAAGTGAATCCAGCTCACGCTCCGCATGGTACGCCGCCGTACCAAGGCTCGCTCCCCCGCCCTCTTCGGGAAATCTGTCAAGGACCATAGAAGTCTCATAATTCACCTCAGATAAAAGCGGATCCTCCAGGCAGCACCTTTTATTCAGATCCGGACACAGGATGAGCACATCCACCGGAATCCTGGCAAGGAACTTCATGAACATGGCCTCATTCTTATCCCGGCAGCCGCCCAGATAGATCAGGCAGCCGATCTCCGGCAGACGCCAGTTTTTAAAAAGCTGGTCCTGATACCTTTTTATCCAGCAGACCAGATATACCGCCTTGTTGAGTATCCGGTTAAGGTTCTCTGGGGCGGCCTTCCATTCTCCCATCACCGTCTCTGCAAACGCATTGACCAGCAGCCGCCTTAGCTTCTGGCTTGCGGGATACTGGATATTTGCGGCAAGCTCCGACAACATCTGCTCTAAGCTTCTGTAGTTCCCTCTCCTGACTTTCATGACCTCGTCCGGCGATGGTTTCGGCAGCGCCCCGTTCAAGACTACCACATGCCGCTTCTCGCCCTGCAGCGACCGGAAGAACTGGTACAGCTCATTCACATACGTAAGCTTATCCTCTACGCCGTTAATCCTGCAGTAGCAGTTATAAAACAGATCTTCCTTATCTCCTCTCGCCGCCGGGGCAGTAAGGAAATCATCCAGTCCCTTTCCGGCGGCCCACTCATTGGTACAGCCTGAGATACCCGGCGGCTCACCGATGGCTCTTTTCCTTCTCTCCGCCCTTTCCTCAAGCACCTGCCCCAGGGGAAAAGCCGCCGGGAGAAGGACTATGTCGCACCCCGCGCCCCACAGAATATCCATAAGCATCCGCTCGTAACTTCCGATATCACCGTGGTAGAGAATCTTAGGTACCTCTTCCTCCCCGAGACGCCCCACAACCCGCTCAAATTTATAATAAAGCCAGCACATAAACTTAATATACGCGTTTTTCAGCATATTTTCCGTCTTACCTGACTTTCTTAAATATTCCAGCGTATCATAGATGGAACGCGCCACGCTCTCTTGCTGGGATGTTCTCATCCTAGGCAGCCATTTCTTCAGGCTCGATGAGATAAAGCCCAGGCTCATCTGAAAATCCATCCCCATCATCTCACTGTAATATGCCAGGTTTCCCTCTGTAGGGTTCGCTATCTTTCCCTCGATCACCACGCCGGTCCTTCTGGCGGTGTCAAAATATTGATAAAGAAATTTACACGTTTCATCCAAGGCTTCGTCAAACACGGAAAAATAGGCTCTCTTTTCCGGGCGTTTGCTCAGTCCCATAAAAAAATCATCCGGATCTTGAATTTTATTACGTTCTCTGTCCATATCATTTCTCCCGGCACATCTTAAATCCACTGTATATGATTCTAACATAGCGGCACTAATTTTACAAGTTTCATAAACCCTGCGCCCTCACTCCTGCCCCATGAAAAGTAACCCATGAACTGTTACGTGAATCCTCTGATAAACAGGTTTATCGTCTCATATCCCACCGCCAGATTAATATTCTGGCCTCCGTCGAACCCTGCCGTGCTGATGCCGATGATCTCGCCCTGCATGTTTAGCACCGCGCCGCCGGAGCTCCCGTGGGAAATCGGCGCCGTAAACTGGATCATGTCCACAGCGTCAATCTCTCTGAATCCGGAGATGATCCCGTCCGAAACAGAATTAAAGAGTCCAAGAGGACTCCCGATCGCCACCACCTTCTGCCCTCTGACAAGCTTTTTCGCTCCTCTGTAGACCGGCAGCGGAGCCAGTGTTCTGTCTATCCGGAGGACAGAAAGATCAAATACCGAATTGTATTTGATCACTTCATTGGTGCGGTATTCTCTGCCGTCATCTTCTATCCGGACGGAAAAGTAATATCCGCCCCTTGTCACGTGATGATTGGTAAGGATATAACCGTCCCTCCCGATCATAACGCCTGAACCCGTCCCTACAGGCTTTCCCCTCCGGTCATGCACCTCGATCATCACGATGGATGAGGCCAGAAGCGCCAGATCTTCAAAGCTCTTCTCCTCACCGCCATTACTCCGGGCGCCCGTATCCTGCCGCTTTTGCCCGCCGGCCTGCGGCATAGGTTTTACCGGCGGCCTTGCTTCTGGTTTCGCGCTCTGCTTTAACTCCGGTTTCACACTCTGTTTTAATTCTGGTTTCACGCTCTGCTTCAGCTCCGGTTTCAGCGCCGTGCCCGGCTGTATCTTTGATACAGGTTCTGTCCCGATCGCTTCCCGCCTTTCAGACGGCTTATACTCCGGAAACGGCTCCATGCAGAACTCTCCCAGCTTCAGTACCATGGACAATTTTCTGACCGATTCTGCCGTATGGATGTCGCCCCGGCTCTCAAAGAGAAGAACGTCGCAGCCGATCAGCGTGAGCATGTAGTAAAACAGATATTCCTGTTCCTTCACAACATTATCCGCCAGCACTTTATAGCATTTTCTTTCGTTCCAGCCTGACAGGGCGCTGCCCAGAATACAGTCCGTCCAATATAAAAGCTTTATGGCAAAATTCTTTTCCATGGATTCCGTCACATTTTTCTTTATCAGCCTGTATTTGCCCAGCACATCCTGGCAGGCCAGCGCCAACGCGCTGCCAAACACTCCGTCCCCGCTCAGATTTTTCACGCCGATCCTCTTTCCAGATGCAAACGCAGCAAACTGCTCTTCGTAAAACGCCGTCTCTTCCCGCGAAGGAAGCGCAGGCAGGCGCGCCGCTCTCGTATAGAACAGCCTATGACTTTCCCTCTCTGTCTCCATCTTCCGGTCAATCTCTTCTATCTTAGCTATCGTATCGCGTCCGCAGCCAAGAGCCCTGACAAAGTATACGTCCCGGCAGCCCCTGTTGCAGCCGCCCCTTATGCCCAAAAATGTTTCCAGAGAATTAATTTCCATTATATTATGCCTGTACGTGATCACTCTTTCCATGCCGCCTACCCGCTTACCTATCTTCCACTCGTGCATCATATTCTCACGGTTTGTACAGCAAATGCGCAAACCTGTGAAAACAGTAACTAATCTTTCTAAATCTTAACACAAGATAAAAAATATATCTACCAATTCTCACTGCAATATGATATATTTAAAAACAAAAAAGTTACTATTCACGGCCCAGGAGCCGCTCATAGCAACGATTCGTGGCGGCATTCTTAAGTTTGCTGCGCAAAAGCCCCCTCACTCCTGGATCATGTTCTTACGGAATACGCAGCCAGTGTGTATTCCTGACCCATGAACAGTAACAGTAAAGGAGTTTTCGATCACTATGAACAACAGCGCCATCTACTACAGCGTAGGGCCGCTCCTGTACTGCCCGGCAGACAGGGCTTCCATCGCATCCTCCATAAGCGCAGAGCGGTTCGGGACGAACTATTCTCTGGCACTCTGCCTTGAAGATACGATAAACGATAACTTTGTCGCAAAGGCCGAAGAACAGTTGGTTTCGTCAGTCAATGACATCTACCGCTCTTTGCAGGAGTCGGAATTTTACCTGCCAAAGATATTCATCCGGGTGCGCAGGCCCGGGCAGATCAAAGATCTCTCCCACCGTCTTGGAGACAGCCATGAGATCATAACCGGATACATCGTCCCTAAGTTTTCCCTGTCCTGCGCCGATGGCTATATCGAGCAGATCGCAGATTTAAACAGCGGCCTTAAGCCTTCCAAATATGTTATGCCCATTTACGAAAGCTCCTCCATCGTAAACTTACGCACCCGCTGCGACTCACTATATGGCCTCAAGGAGAAGCTCGCCCCCATTGAATCAAGCGTATTGAACATACGCGTGGGCGGGAATGACTTATGCCACCTGTTCGGGTTCCGGCGTGAACCCTCCGAGTCCATCCACCAGATCGCCCCGATCGCGAACATACTGGCAGACATTGTTACAGTGTACGGGACAGACTATGTGATCTCCGGCCCTGTATGGGAATATTACGCCGGCGATGGATGGGAAGAAGGGATAAAAAGGGAAATCGCGGATGACAGACTGTGTGGATTCATCGGCAAGACCGTTATCCACCCCAATCAGATAAAGCTGGTAAATGACGGGTACAAAGTGTCTGAAAAGAACTATCGGGACGCCCTCCACATCCTCCATTGGAACACCAGAGAGGATTCCTACGTATCCGGAAGCATTTCCGGAGACCGGATGGACGAATATAAGACCCATATAAACTGGGCGCAGAAGACACGCTTTATGGCGGAATGCTTCGGCGTTACGACGCACAAAAGCTGACACGGATTTCCTCTTCCATGCCAGCTTTTCCATATCGTACGGCTTTCTGCCAGACAAACGCTACGTATCCGCAAGCTTCTTGATGATGCCGCAGCATTTGTAATGTGTTAACGGATAATATTCTACAGGGACATTTTTCTCCTGGGCCAGCCTGATGAGATGCCTTAATTCGTCCCTTCCTCTGCTGGATTCGCCGATAAGCACTTTCCAGGGAACCCTGCGGAGCAGGACGCGGGTAGCCTCGCCGATCCCGGGCTTGATCAGATTAATGTCCGGGATGCCGAACCTTTCTGCAATATCTCTTACCTCGTCGATCCCGCACCCTTTTACCCTTACCTCCCTGACCTCCGAAGACAGGGTAAATTCCTTTTCGATCGCCTCGATAAATTCATAAGACAAATCCGCCCCGCGCAATTCCCCGTAAAACACCGCCCCGTGAAAATCTCCGACTCCTATGATATCGTCCCGCAGAAATGTCCTGCTGATCAGCCCCGAAACTGTGCAGTTTAAGCAGGAGCTTGGAATCAGAATATCCTCATGGGTTCCGCAAAGCTCTGTCACACCTGCCGGGTCTGCCACGACGGCAATCTCCGGCAGCACCCCTTCATATGCCCCGACATCTTTCTTAAGCTCATTTAAAATCGCCCCTTTGCCGATCCATCCGTCTACAAACAGGAGCTTTTCAGGGCTGTGCTTTTCCAGCAGATATTTCATCGCATTACCGTCAATCCCTCTTCCTCTGATGATAGAGACCGAGTAGTGCCGGACATCTGCGCGGTATTTCCACTTTATATACCTCTTTACCAGTATGCCGATGGGAATTCCCGCCCGGGCAAGAGATACCAGCACAACATCTTTACCCCTTGCGCTTATGATCTTATCCGCAAGCTTACCTACCGCCTGGGCGACAGGCTTTGCATATACCTCCAGAGCCTCACGGTAAGTCTCCATATACTCTTTTGTAGGAACGTATTCTATGGGCAGCATCTCGCTGTAATGCCTCCCCGACTGGATCAGCCGCTCCCTCTCCTTCGTCGGCTGCGGACTGACAAGCCCTGTAATGTCCTTCAAAAGAAGGGTAACATCGTCTTCCTTATACGAACTTCTCACCTTAACACCACCTGATTAAGTTTATATTATTGTTTTTCCTGGCTATGGCATTGACCAGAGAATTTTTCCCTTCTTCCTCCCGGTCCGAAGCGTCTGTGATAATGAATACCCGGTCATAGCTTTCCACATCATAAATATAAGTCGTCCTGTCCCGGTCGTATAGGCTCCTAAGTTCATATCTCGTCTTCAACGGGTATCCGTCATCCAAAAAGACCATGACCGGGCTGCGGGTAGTGGAGTGGCTCCAGGCCAGAAGCCCTTTCTGCTCCATGCATCTCGCCGCGTATAAAGCCGGATACATAAACTCCTCCGTTCCAACCACCAGCACCCTCTCGCCTTCCTGAAGTTCAAACACAGACGCTATCTTGCGCCACAAAGACTCGCACGCCCTCCGGTAATCCGCCCCGTCGATAAGCCTTCTGGCATCCATCCGTCCATCAGCCTTTAGTTCCTTTACCGGCGGACAAGGCTCCGATACACATTTTTCATAAATCCCGTCCTCCATATACCGCCCGGCAATCGTTTCATACTTTTCATGGTCAGTCTTCAGGACATAAAGAGTCCGGATCCCTCTTTTCCCATAAGTCTCGAGGTGCTCCCTTGTCATACCGTTTAACAGCGACGCGACGGCAAACTTTAAGTTCCTTCCATACTGTTCTTCCATCACACGGATAATATTCAGAATCGTATTACCTGTCGTAACCTCGTCCTCGATAAATATGATCCGGTCAACCTCTCCGATCACCCTGTCTATATCGTCCTTTACCAGCTTTTGCTCTGTGGCATGACTGTGAGCCTCAGAGAAAAACAGATACGATACGCCGGGGATCTCCTCTCTTGTCGTCTGGATATACTTAGCCTTCAGCCGGACCGCCGCCTCTGCCCCTATGGCCGTCGCCGTCTCTGCGAATCCGATCAGCAATAGCTTTTCCTGTGCATATTCCGCCTTTATCATGTCCGCCAGCGCATCAAACAGTTCAAATGCCCTGCCCGGGCGAACCGGCACATGCTTCCCCTGCAGCGGATTTATCACCAGATAGCCTCGTTTTTTGTTGTTCTCCCTCTTTCCGACAACAACCAATTCCTTTTCCAAATACATGCTTTTCTCCCTAATCCTTTTTCTTCGTCACGGGTATCCAGACCTCATACTTGGCATCCTTAGGATCTGGATTCAAGTATACTTCAATATCCGGGGCATTGGCGTATTCATATCCAGAAGACGGCAGCCACTCCGTCACAATGCGCCGCTCCAGCTCCTGTACAGACTGATTCGTCCCTGTTCCGGGAAAAACCGCCCATGTAGACGCAGGCACTGTATACTCCTCAAATTCACCGCTCTCCTTAGTGCTTGAAGCCGCGATCATATACTTCCACTGCTCCTCATCGTCGCAGATGCTCACGCCCAGAATCCCCATGGGCTGCTGGTCCATCATCCCTGCCAGCTGGTTAAGAGTTCCTTTTTCTACCGCCTCCTGCCACATCTTCGGGACAATCGCGAAGTTTGCTTCGATCTCGCCGTAAAGTGGGGCAGATACCCCGACAATCCGAAAAGAATCCTTCGTTTCGATCCGGTAATTCACCTCCGAAGCTCCCTTCACCGCGATGCTGAACACGATCGGGGAAAAGGATTTCACCGGCACGCCCTCGTCCCGGACCGCCGAAGGGGCGGCTCCGTGAAATGCCTGGAACGCCCGGTTAAATGCCGTCGGAGACTGGTAGCCGTACTTCTGCGCAATGTCAATGATTTTTTCTTTTCCCCCCTGCAGATCCACAGCTGCCAGAGACATCCGTCTTCTTCTGATGTATTCCGCCAGAGGGATTCCCGCCATGTAAGTGAACATTCGCTGGAAATGATAAGCCGAACAGCAGGCAATCCTCCCTAACTGTTCATAGTCAATCTCTTCCGTCAGATGCTCCTCTAAGTAATCCATGCTTTCATTCAATCTTTTCACCCATTCCATTGGGGTACCTCCTTTTTCATACAATCTTTATCTGATTATACTATCTGCGGCCTGCCCTTTCCTCTCAATGCCTGCACAAAAAAGAGAGCCGCCTAAGCAGCTCTTGTAATAAAACATGAAATTATTTAAGGTTAACCTCTGCACCTTCAGCCTCAAGCTTAGCCTTGATCTCCTCAGCCTCTTCCTTGGAAACGCCCTCTTTTACTACCTTCGGAGCTTCGTCAACTACTGCCTTAGCCTCTTTCAGTCCAAGACCTGTGATCTCACGGACAACCTTGATAACCTTAACCTTAGAAGCGCCTGCAGATACTAACTCTACGTTGAACTCTGTCTGCTCTTCCTCTGCTGCTGCCTCGCCGCCTGCTGCTGCAACTACTACGCCTGCTGCTGCAGATACACCAAATTCTTCTTCACATGCTTTTACTAATTCATTCAACTCTAATACTGATAACTCTTTGATAGCATCAATAAATTCAGCCGTTGTTAATTTTGCCATTTCATTATCCTCCTATAAAATATAATTCATTCCAATTCAACTGTACACAATCAAGTGTATTACTCCGCTGCCGGAGCTTCTGCCGCTTCAGCCGGAGCCTCCGCTGCTTCTTCTGCTGCGCCTGCCGGTTCGCAAGCCGCTGTGCCGCCCTGCTCTGCGATCTGATTGAGAACGCGGGCAAGATTGGTGATCGGTGACTGTAAGCTTCCAAGCAATTTGGAGAGAAGCTCTTCTCTTGACGGAATGCTTGCCAGCGCCTGCAATCCCTTTGCATCGTAAGCTTCGCCTTCAACCACACCGGCTTTCATCTCAAGAGCCTTCGCATCCTTCGCGAACTTTGCAAGGATTCTTGCCGGAGCTGTCGCGTCGTCCTTAGAGATCGCCAGCGCGCTCGGTCCTTCCAAGTGCTCATCTAAAGCTGCGAACTCCGTTCCTTCAAAAGCTCTCTTCATCATAGTGTTCTTACAAACCTTGTACGTGATGCCCGCTTCCCTTAACTGCTTACGGAGCGCTGTATCCTGCGCAACAGTGAGTCCGCGGTAGTCAACAAGCACAACGCTCGCTGCGTCCTTCACATCATCTGCAATGGCCTGTACGATAGGCTGTTTTAATTCAACTTTTGCCACGAATGGTGCACCTCCTTATATTATTTTCGGTATGCTGCCAAAAAACCTCTGCGCCAAAAAGACGCAGAGGTATAAATCCATATCTGAATTTAACTCTTCCTCGGTAGGCGTTTTAATCCTTACGCTTTACAGCACCTACTGTCTTCGGCAGTTACCGGATAAGGATACCATATGAACGGCAGGTTGTCAACCGTTTTTTTGATTTCCCTTCTCGCATTTCCTTCACGCGGATTTTCAGGCTGCTGTGAATGGAATGAACCGCAGCCTTTTCAGTCCTCATACAACAGGCCGTCAAGCCCAAAGTCCTCTTCCAGGCTCCATGCCCGCATCTCCTCCTGCCGCGGGGCCTCGTAAAGCCCTCTCCGGCTGAATGTCCACCCGGCCTTTTCCTTAAGCTCCAATAGATACTCCGCATGCTTAAACCCTGCGATCATAGAATCGATCACCGGAACTTTGAACTCCTCCTGAAGCTCCCTGTAGAAGCCAAACTGCATACTGCAGCCTAAGATGATGGCCTCCGCACGGTCTCTTTCAATCGCAAGCGCGATCTCTTCCTTCATTTTTTTCATCGTGAACTGCTCATCCTTATGGAAATCCAATACGCCCATGCCAAGGCTCCTAAAGGACGCAAGCCTTTTTTCAAAGCCATATCTGCATACATTTTCCCGCATCTGGGGAATCCATTTATCCCTTCCTACGATGATTGAGAAGCTGCCGCCCAGAAGTGCTGCCAGGCTCATGCTGGATTCCCCCGGCGCAGTGATCACCATATTTTTACTGATCTCCCGCGCCGGATATAAGAAGGGGTCGTCAAAGCAGCTCATGACCACAGCGTCAAATCCCTCTTTTTGTGCCCGCAGCACTTCCTTTAACATACCTGCACCGGCTAACGCCTGGTAATACTGATATTCCAGATGCAAAGGCCCCTCCTTAAGGCTCCGCACCGTGATCTCGGTCCCTTCGTCCTTATAACCGTCCAGATAATCCTTGATCGCCCTGTTCAGGCTGTCATAGGCTACTGCTTTTAGAATAAGTATCCGCTTTTTGTCCATAGGCTCTCCTTTACCTGTTTAATACCCGGCTATCCCCAGCTCGGCACACAGCTTGCGCGCTGTAGCATCAACATACACGCCGTCTTCCTCCAGCTTTTCCCCGTCAAGGATAATGGTCGGATGCAGCACGATGCCGTCCGAGTGGGATGCCGCGCTCCAGTGGGCGCCGCCGATCTTGATGCCCTGGCTCCCGATCCCGAATTCCATGCAGCCGAACACTCTCTCGTCTTCTACGATGCGCCCGGTCACTTTGCGAACTCCCGGATTGAAGCCCTGGGAATAGTGAGCCAGCCTGAGCATATTCGGGTCATCAAAGGAATACAGCCAGTTTTGATACACCTTTGCCTCCGGGCCGCCGGTCACGTCAACCACTCTTCCCTCTTTGAATTCGATACAGATCTTATCCCTTAAGATTCCCAGCGTATCCGGCGGGAACACCGCCCCATCAAATACCAGCGTGCCCTCGATCGTCTCTTCGACCGGGCACCAGCTCGTCTGTCCGGTGAGCATGACCGGATATCCCTTTTCGCTGGCCTTGATCCCGGAATGGCGGACCTTTCTGCCGCCCATCTTACCGCGTAGATCCATTCCCTCTTTTGTCAGCACATGGATGTCCTCTGCCGACTCCAGACGATGTTTAAAATATTCCCCAAGCTCGATGACCTTATCCACATTTATCTTGCCGATACAATTGACCAGCATCTCGGTATCAAGGCCGGTAGCGCAGATGTAGCGCGCGCCGTTCTGATCTACCGCCTTGCGGTACGCCGGACCGTGCATGATCGACGCATAGGACAGCTCGATCCACACATCCGCCGAAGCGATAGCATCCGCCACCGGCTGAGGCGGATCTGCATAAAATCCTTCCGCCGTCGGGTAATACACGACTGTCGGTACTGTCCCGATGGTGTACGCCGCTTCTGTCAGCGCGTGCACTACCCGCTCGTCCACACAGGTATCATAAGTAATCACCAGATTCTCCCCCTGCTTGCAGAGCATCACATCCCGCACCATCTTCATCGCCGCCCTCGAAAGCTCCATCCTCCGGTATTCACCGCGCATCTCAACTCCAATGTTCCATTCCATAATGCTTCCTACCTCCATTAAATATATTTTCATTTATTTTCCCGCAAATCTGTACTGCTCGTATTTCTTGTAGATATGCGGAAGCTTCATACTCTCCCATGCAAGGCCTTCCTGCACCTTTCTGATCTGCGCTTTTTTTGCCTGCACTTTAATAAACCCTTCTTTATCATCCGGCAGCGCGCACAAAAGCTCCCCGTCCGGCCCTGCGGCCGCCGTTCCGCCGCAGTATTTTACATCCCCCGACGCACGGTTCAGCGCGACCGTATAGATCTGGTTCTCCGCCGCCCGCATCCTGCAGCACAGGTGAAAAAGCTCCAGATAGCCGTAAGCCCATGCACTGGGATAGATGATGATATCCGCCCCCATATGTTTAAGGGGCGTTGAGACTTCGAAAAATCTCATATCCGCGCAGATCAGCAGGCCAATCTTCCATCCCCTGAAGGGAATCACGGAAAGCTCGTCCCCGCCTTTGAAGAACTCGCTTTCCTTATCCCAAAGATGGATCTTTTTGTATTCGCCCAGCAGCTTCCCGGACTCGTCCCAGATACAGGCGGCATCATACGGCCTTTCATCCCGCACGATCTTGATGCCCGCCATAACTGCAAGATGATTTTCTTTTGCAAGAGAGGAAAAAAAGCTTTCCTCATCCGATGAATATTTTGCCTTTTCAAAATCATAGCCGCTGATGCAAAGCTCAGGAAAGCACAAAAGATCGATATCCTCTGACGCATATTTTTCTGTAAGCGCCCGAATGCGGCTTATATTCTTCTCTGTCTGCCCTTCTGTAACCAAAAGCTGAACCAGCCCTAATCTCAACATCCTTAATCCTCCGCGTCAAAATACTTCTTAATCTCTTATTGTTCACACTCTGCGGACGCCGCAATAGCAACGGCTTTTATCCCTTTGCCTTATACTTGTGGCAGCAGACGAAATGCTCCGGCTCCACCTCGGTCATCACCGGCATCTCGGTCTTGCAGATCTCCATACAATCCCTGCACCGCGTGTGAAAGGTACAGCCCTTCGGCGCATTGACCGGCGAGGGGATCTCCCCCTGGGAGATGATCTGCCCCGGCTTTATGGCCTCTTCCTCCTCTGTGACGACGGGGATGGACGACAGCAGCATCTGGGTATACGGGTGCAGCGGCCCGTGGAAAAATTCTGTCGTAGGCGCAAGCTCGCACAGCCGCCCGAGATAGAGGATCGCCACGCGGGTCGCCACGTTGCGCATCAGGCTCAAGTCGTGGGTAATGAACAGATAGGACAGCTCAAGCTTCTTCTGAAGCTCGATCAACGTATTGATTACCTTTGCCTGCACGGACACATCAAGGGCCGATGTAGGCTCATCGAGGATGATCAGCTCCGGATTCGTCGCCAGCGCCCTGGCCACCGAGATCAGCTGTCTCTCACCGCCGCCGATATTTCTCGGCATCTTGCTTTTATATTCCTTCGGAAGCCCCACCATCTCCAGCAGCTCCTCAATCCGCTCAGTCTTTTTTTCCTTCGGCATCCTGTCGTGGATATCCAGCGGAACCTCCATACTTTTTTCAATGGTGCGCCTGGAATTCAGCGAAGACCCCGGATCCTGGAATACGATCTGGATCTCGCCCTTTTGCTTTAGTGTCCGCTTATAGCCTTTTTTTGCAAGATCCGTCCCTTTATACAGCACTTCTCCTCCGCTTGCCCCGTACATGCCTACTACCGTATAGGCGATCGTGCTCTTTCCGCACCCGGATTCGCCCACCAGCCCAAGAGTCTCGCCTTTATATAATTTCATACTGACACCGTCTACCGCTTTTACCGTCCTGCCATCCGCCAAAGGGAAATATTTCTTTAAATTCTTAATCTCTAATATGATATCGCCCATTATCTTCCCTCCTCTGCTTTAAAACATGACGTCCAGTGACCGCCGCCTGTCTCATGAGGCACAGGTTTTTCGTTCAGGCATCTGTCCGTCACGTACGGACAGCGCGGCGCGAACCTGCAGCCCCCAGGAGGGCTGCTGTAATCCGGGATCCGGCCGGGGATGCCCTTTGCGATCCCGTTGCCTGTAAGCTTTGGCAGGCAGTCCATTAGCGCCTGCGTATACGGATGCATCGGATGGCCGAATACCTCCTTCGTATCCCCGCCTTCCACGATCGTTCCGGCATACATGATATTCACGGCAGTCGTCACCTGGCGGATAACGCCAAGGGAATGGGTCACCATGATTACGGACAGTTCGCCGGCCTCCACCAGGCTCTTGATCAGTCTCAGGATCTGATCCTGGATCGTCACATCCAGCGCCGTTCCCGGCTCGTCGGCAAGAAGGATCTGCCGCTCTGCCGCCAGCGTAATGGCGATGCATACTCTCTGTCTCATCCCTCCCGACAGCTGGAAGGGATAACTGTTCAGGATCCTGTCCGGGTCCGCAAGAGATACCTGTTCCAGCGCCTTTGCCGCCTTCTCAAGGAGCTGCGCTTTGGTCAGCTTCTTATCCTTGTGGGCATACTTAAGCGCCTCCAGAAACTGATTTCTGATCGAGATCACCGGATTTAGCGCGCTGGACGGATCCTGAAAAATCATGCCTGCCCCCTTCTGCCGGTAATCCTGCAGCTTATTGTTCGGCATGTTTAATATATTTTCCCCGTTATACAGGATTTCCCCGCTCTCCACCGTACCGTTAGAGGGCAGTACATTTAAGATCGCCCGCATGGTTGTGGTCTTGCCGCATCCCGATTCCCCTACGATACCGACACTTTTGCCTTTTTCCACGCTGAAATTTACATTTTCAAGCACATGCGTCTTCACATTTGCAACAGTATAGGACACGGACAAATCTCTGACTTCCAATACATTCGTCTTTTCTTCCATTTATTTGCCCTCCACATTAAAGATATTGCCGACGCCGTCGCCTAACAGGTTAAAGCCCAGTACGATGATGATGATCGTCACTGCCGGATAGATGGCAAGCCACCACATCTCCGGCAGGAACTTCACGCCGTCATTGATCATATTGCCAAGGGCGGGCATCGGAGGCTGTTCTCCCAGTCCCACGAAGCTTAAGGTCGCTCCCATACAGATGACATAACCCATATCCAGCGTCATCTTCGTCAGAATCTGGTCAAATGTATTGGGCAGGAATTCTTTGAAGATAATATGGCTCAGTTTGGCCCCGGTAAGCTCCGCATACACGATATAATTCTCTGTCCGCAGCGAAGACGCGACGCCGAAGGATAATCTGGCGTACCACGGCCACCACATGATGGTGATGGCGATCATGGAATTACGCAGGTTCGGCTCCAATATAGCGGCGATGGCCAGGGCCAGCACAAGGGCCGGTACCGACAGGAAGATATCTACGATCCGCATCAGGACCGTCTCCACCCAGGTATCCTTATAGTAGCCTGCCAGCACGCCCACGACGAACCCCACCGGCACTGCTATGGCAAGTACCAGCACGCCCATGAGAAGACTGCCCCGAAGGCTGATCAACAGCCTTGAGAACACATCCCGCCCCATGGTATCCGTCCCCATGATATGCTCCATACTTGGCGCCTGGGAGCTTTCCGCGAATTTCACTACCGCACCGGCATCCTCCGGATAGGGGGCGATCACCGGCGCAAATACGGCAAGAAGTATGATCAGCAACACGATCGCAAGGCCGATCACTGAGACGCCGCCCGCCGAGAATTTATACCAGTTTTTTATCATTGCTTCTTTTTGCTCTGCTTTCATCCTCTCACCTCCTACCGTGTACGTTTCTGCCGCATTCTCGGATCCAGGATCATTGCGACGATGTCTACCGCTATGCTTGTCAGTGTGAATGCAAGGCCGATGATCAGCACGACTGCGCATACCGCATTGGTATCCTTATTCAGGATGGCCGTCATGCCGTAGCTTGAAAGTCCCGGCCAGTTGAAGATCCGTTCCACCAGGAACGCATTGCCAAACATGGTCGCGATGTCCATACCGATGATCGTAACCGTAGGGATCACCGACGGCTTTAACAGGAATTTGCGGTTAACGACCGACTGCGGCACACCCTGGGAGGTGACCATCGTGATATAATCCTTATCCGCATTCTGCAGCATACTCGACCTTGTGATCCTCGCTTCCTGCATAGTCTTTCCAAGCGCCAGCGCAAGTGCCGGAAACAGCAGGTGTAAAAATGCATCCCAGGCCGCTGCCGGCTGCCCGCCAAGCAATGCGTCAAGCACATATAACCCCGTGATGTCCGGGATCACGAAAGACGGGCTGAGCCGTCCTCCTATGGTCGGCATAACCGGAAGCCAGTAGCCGAAGACCAGCACAAAAAGTACTGCGAAAACAAACGTAGGCGTTGCTACAAATATATAACCTAAGAACCGGCACAGATAATCCTGCCATTTATTCTTATGCTGGGCGCTGGTCACACCCAGGAACAATGCCGCTAAGATGGGCGGGAAACCAGCCCACAGCACAAGCTCTATCGTCGCCGGAGCGAAGTCCGTAATATCCTGGATAACCGCCCGTTTGGTGACCGCCGACATACCGAAATCCCCTCTCAGGGCGCCGGTAAGCCAGTACACATACTGCATGGGCAGCGATTCGTTCAGATGGTTTGCTTCCCTGTATTTTTCCAGCACATCCTCGGTCACATTGGCTCCAAGAGCCAGCCTTGCCGGATCACCGGGCACGATCCTCATCAGCACGAAAATAATGATTGTCAGTCCCAGCAGCACAACCAGTGCGCTTGCCAGGCGTTTGAGTATACTCTTTAGGAGTGACATCATGCATCCTCCTCTCTTCTTATGCTTCCTTTTGCTCCACTATTTCTTGTCCGGATAAATCCTGATATTAGGCATGTAATTCACATAGCCCATTACCGGGATGGAATATTCCGGATCCGCCGCATTGTAATCGACATAAGATGACTGGTATGCAAACCGCAGCGTCTCCTCCGCCAACGGGATCATCACGCACTGGTCTGCCAGGTAATCCTGGATCGCCTCATACTTTGCGACTCTCTCATCAGTGTCGATAGTGGATAAGGCTTCGTCGATCATTCCGTCAAGCTTATCGTCATTGATCCAGCAGCAGTTCATCCACGTCCCTGCCTTTTTAGAGCTTAATGCCGAATCAAACACACCGCCCGCCTCCGGGTAGTCTGCCGCGAAACCCGTCGTCGTTGCATTGGCTGTGGACTCCGGGGAAGAGGAGTTCTCAATTACGCTTGCCCACGGTGTCTTTACTACGTTGACCTTAACGCCGATCTGGTCTGCCGCCGCCTGAATCAAAAGCGCCAGCTTTTCGCGGTCCGGCGTCTCTGCGACCCAGCATACCTCGATGGGATAATCCGTGATGTTATCCGCGTACTTTGACTGCGCGATCTCCTCTTTTGCCTTCTCGATGTCAAAGCTGTAGTCGTTCATCTTTTTATGCCCCAGCGAAGTCTGGGAGATAATGCTGTCCGCTTTCTTGGAATTCGGGAAAATGTCGTTGCACACTACATCGTAATCCATCATATAGGCCAGAGCCTTCCTCACATGGGGATCGTCCGTCGGCGCTTTGGAATTATTGAGCAGAAGATACATGATATCTCCCGTATTTGTCTCCATGATGTCAATCCCGTCCACCTTTCCGAGAGAGTTTATGGTCTCGGAAGTCTGATATTTGTCGGTAAGCTCAAGCTCTTTCCGCTCCATCATCGTCTTTACGGTCACTGCCTCGTTGGAACCGATGGCCCTGAACTCCTTCGGCGCATTGGGATCAAGCTCATTCCAGTAGTCGGTGTTCTGCTCGCACAGGACGTGAGAGTTTGCCGCATATTCTTTAACCTTGTAGGGACCGCTTCCTGCGTCATTCTCAAGAAGGAACGCCTTGCCATAGTCTCCTTTGTCGCCGTAATCCCCCTGTCCGTAATTCTCCTCCACCAGCTTGCTGTCCAGGATATACAGCCTTACCAGTGTGGCCAGGAGCGTTCCGGCCGTCTTGTTACAGACGAACTCTACAGTCGTATCATCTATCGCCCTGACTTCTTCTATGGTGGAGTTAAACAGATAACCGAAGCCCTCTCCCATATCCAGAAGCCGCTGCATCGTATAGGCAACATCGCCTGCCGTCAGCGGATTTCCGCTGTGGAACTTCACATCGTCCCTTATGGTAAATGTCCATGTCTTTCCGTCGTCAGATACTTTCCAGTCCTTTGCAATCCACGGCTCGACACTTCCGTCCTTCTTCGGCATAACTAACGGATCGTAGATATTGATCAGAACCGTCGCCGCTCCCAGGTCCGCGCCCACGCCGGGATCGATCTGCGGCGTCGTTGTCAGCGTATAACGCACAATATTGCCGCCGTCTCCCGAAGCTCCTCCTGAAGCTGTCCCATCCGATGTGCCGGACGATGATTTGCTGCACCCGGCAAAAAGTGTCACTACCATTGCTGCGCACAATAAACTTGCAATAAATTTCTTCATACATTACCCTCCTTTATGTATGTTGGCCTGTGTTGTCAGAAAATAATAGATTTTCGTCACTGAATTTGTCGATAAATGTATTTTTTTCTGATTGTGTTAACTTATTCTTGATTATATCAGCTTTCTTGCTTACAATAAAATTATATTTTATAATCTATTTATTATCTGAGATAATAGATAAGCCCAGACAAACGAACTGCCCCACAGCAAAGCTGCGGGTTGATCAGCACCGGAGAGATTAAGGAGAGATCATGCTAGACACCAGATTATGCACATTTTTAACGCTGTGCCAGACAAGAAGCTTTACCAAGACTGCCGAAAAACTGCACATTACCCAGCCTGCAGTTTCCCATCATATCAAATATCTGGAAAATTATTACCAGACTAAGCTTTATACCTATGACAACCGGAAATTCCACCTGACGCCCACCGGCAGTACGCTGTATCAGTTCGTGGCTTCCATGCATTCTGATTCTGAGCGTATTAAAGAACAGCTTCTTCTTCTGTCCTCCTCGGCAAAGGAACTCCACTTAGGCGCGGAGCAGTCTGCCGGGGAATCCTTTCTTCCTTATCTGATCATTGCATTTATGGAGAAGCATCCGGACTACCGGATTCGGATCGTATCAGAGAATTATGATGTGCTTTCGCGAATGCTGAAGGAGGGGGAGCTTGATTTCTTTCTGATGGACGGGATCGTGTCAAAGACAGAGCATAGGTACTACGAGCTGTGCAGCACCAGCACCATATGTGTCTGCTCACCTGGCCACCCCCTCGCCAACAAGAAGGTGACGATCGACGAGATCTACAACAATACCTTGATTCTGGGCGCGGACAAGACCCCGTCCAGGAAACGGTTAGAGACCATATTCCGCGATAACCAGATCTCGACTATGCGCTTTGCCAACCGCATCGAGATCAGCAACAGCCTGACGATCGTAAAGCAGCTGCTGCTGCAGAATATCGGCATCTCGTTTCTGTATAAGAGCGGTGTTGCAAGAGAGCTGAAAAACGGGAGCCTGCAGCAGATCTACATCCAGGACTACTATGAGTTCCATTCGTACAATCTGATCTCTATGCATAACAGTTATTTTCACGCCGGACAGACCGACTTCATCAAATTCTGCCAGGACTTTCTCAAGCAATGGGAAGCGGATATCTGAAGCCGAATATCCACATGGCAGCACACAAAAAAACACCGGAGCGGCTATTTGCTCCGGTGTCCTTATCTATCTTTCTTACGTTCGGTTATACAAGCCTCATCGGATTGATCTTAACGCCCGGTCCCATCGTAGATGAAAGTGTCACGCTCTTTAAGAACTGACCCTTTACTGCTGCCGGCCTTGCTTTGATAACCGCCTCGATCAGCGTCTGGAAGTTGTCCGTAATCTGTTCTTCGGTAAAAGAAGCTTTACCTAACGGCACATGGATAATGTTTGTCTTGTCAAGTCTGTACTCAATCTTACCAGCCTTGATATCCTGGATTGCTTTTGTGACATCCATAGTTACTGTACCAGCCTTCGGGTTCGGCATAAGGCCCTTTGGTCCGAGCACACGTCCCAGACGTCCTACGACACCCATCATATCCGGTGTAGCAACTACAACATCAAATTCAAACCAGTTCTCTTTCTGGATCTTCGGGATCAGCTCATCTCCTCCAACGTAATCTGCGCCTGCCGCTTTAGCTTCCTCAGCCTTAGCATCCTTTGCAAATACGAGAATACGGATCTTCTTACCAGTTCCGTGGGGCAGTACTACAGCGCCGCGGATCTGCTGGTCAGCATGACGTCCGTCACATCCGGTTCTGATATGAGCCTCGATCGTCTCATCGAATTTGGCAATTGCGGTCTTTTTAACTAATGAAACTGCTTCTGCAACATCGTAAAGATTTCCTCTTTCGATCGCTTTTGCAGCCTCTACATATTTCTTTCCTCTTTTCATCTAAATAACCTCCTTGTGGTAATGTCGGGATAACCCTCCCACTTCTTGTTTTTACAGTTTATGTCGCTGTTGTTCTTCTCCCTTCGGTTAAAGAACGGCTAAAACACTAAGCTCGAAAATACCTCGCTAAGTGCTCATTGCTGTTGTTCTTCTCCCTTCGGTTAAAGAACGGCTAAAACACTAAGCTCGAAAACACCTCGCTAAGTGCTCATTGCTGTTGTTCTTCTCCCTTCGGTCGAAGAACGGCTAAAACACTAAGCTCGAAAACACCTCGCTAAGTGTTTTATGCCTCCACAGTTACGCCCATGGATCTGCAGGTTCCTTCGATCATGCTCATGGCTGCCTCAAGGCTTGCCGCGTTGAGGTCGGGCATCTTAAGCTCTGCGATCTCCTGAATCTGTGCTTTTGTGATCTTAGCTACCTTCTTCTTATTCGGTGTGCCTGAACCAGACTTGATGTTGCAGGCTTTCTTGATAAGAACCGGCGCCGGAGGAGTCTTTGTGATGAAGCTGAAGCTTCTGTCACTATAAACTGTAATAACTACAGGGATGATAAGATCACCCTGATCTGCGGTTCTAGCATTAAACTGCTTTGTAAATTCAACGATATTCACACCATGCTGACCAAGTGCAGGTCCAACCGGTGGTGCCGGGGTTGCTTTTCCGGCAGGAATCTGTAATTTAATATAACCTTGTACTTTTTTTGCCATTTCAATTACCTCCTTGTGGTGATGGCGGAACCAATGTTCCTCCCACTGATTTTGTTTTTAATTACATCTTCTTAACTTCTGCGAAACTGATTTCAACAGGCGTTTCGCGGCCAAACAGCTCAACATTGATCGTCAGGCTCTGTTTCTGCAGATTCATTGACTGGACGACTCCGACTGTATCTGCCCATGCACCGGCGATTACCCGGACGGTATCTCCCTCTTCAAAGTCGACGACAATATTCTCCTGGCGTATGCCAAGCGGCGCCATCTCCGCATCGGTAAGCGGTACCGGCTTGGATCCCGGCCCTACAAAGCCTGTGACACCTCTGGTGTTCCTGACAACATACCACGTATCATCATTCATAATCATATGAATCAGTACATAACCCGGGAACAGCTTCTTCTGAGACGCCTTCTGTACACCGTTCTTAAGCTCTACTACTTCCTGCATCGGAACCCGTACTTCCAGAATCTGCTCTTCCAGATGTCTGTTCTCGATCGTCTTATCAATGTTTGCCTTCACTTTGTTCTCATACCCTGAATAGGTATGAACTACGTACCATTTTGCCTCTGACATATAATCACCTTTCTTGCATACAGTTCCCGTCAGCCCAGATTGACAAGGATGTCAACACCGTACTGAATCATGAAGTCAATCAGTGCAATGATTACTCCAAGCACTACGGACACCGAAACAACCGCCACCGTCTGCTTTGCAAGCTCTGTCCTGCCTGGCCAGATGATCTTTTTGAACTCTTTGTTCAGACCTTTGAACCAGCTTTTCTTCTGAGTCGCCTTTCCACTCATGTCATTCACCCCTTTGCAACGGTTACTTCGTCTCTTTGTGCAATGTGTGTGACCTGCAGAACTTGCAATACTTCTTTGTCTCCATACGCGAAGGATGAGCTTTCTTATCCTTCGTCATATTGTAGTTCCGCTGTTTGCATTCTGTACATTCCAATGTGATTCTTGTACGCACAACTTCCACCTCGCTTTATACTTCATTATTGATAGTTACCTGGTAGCTTGCGAGGCTACCCCTTTTTAGGCATAAAAAAAAGACCTACTTCCATTCGCTCTGATAGAGTACCACATAAAGCGGATAAAAGCAAGTCTTTTCCCCGAATTAATTAAAAAGTCCTATATCATGTTCTTACGGAATGAGCAGCCAGTGCGCATTCCTGACCCATGAACAGCAGCATTAAAATCCATTATTTCCTGAATGCCCACAACTGCTTGATCTGTCCTGATATAGCGTCAAACTCCCACAGTTTTTCAGTATTCGCCCTGCTGTTAGGGTCATTCACCCGGATCTTGCCGTCCTCATAGCCCACAAATACGATAAAGTGCCCGTCCGTCGTAAAATCCCCCGGCCCCATGACTGCCACGACCGGATTGCCCACTTCAAGGTTATCGGCGATCCGCTTCTCATCGAGAGGAAGCTCCGTCACATCAAACCCAAGCTTCTCTCCTCCTTCGGAAAACAGTGTCCACGCAGTGCCGCTGCCCTCGGCCGCGTAACCATTTTCCGTGGAAAAATCTGCCATCCACTTGGGATTCTTCGACGTATCGCCGCTGAGATGGACGGTCACCATGGAAAGGCACGTCGGACCGCACCCGGTAAGCCCCATCACATTTCCGGAATACTGATGATATCCCCACCGCTGATCCCACTGCATGAACAGAGGCATAGAGTCACTATTTTTATATTCGCTCAGGTCGATCTTAGGCTCTTCATCCTTCTTTAGCGGATATTCCCACACGAACTCCTTCGTCTCAGAGTTTCGGTCATACAACTCCAAAAGCTCCGCAGGATAAGCATCCATAGTAAGTCCTTTCTTCTCCGCAAATTCCTCAAGAGTCTCCGGAGAAGCCTTTTGGGGCGCGATAACCTCTTTTCCGCCAAACCCTTTGGATATCAGGAATCCTGCTGCCAAAACCAAGAGGACTGCAATCTCTATCCCCATGATCTTTATCCTTTGGATCCGCTTTTTCCGCCGCCTTATGGATGAGTTCCCTTTTCTGCGGTTCCTTGCGTACCCGCCGTCTCTGCTCTGTCTGTATCTGCTGTCCGATCTTCCGTATCCCATCTGCGCATTCCCCCTCCTTTTACGCAAATTTATCCGGAGCCAAAAAGAAGCTCCTGTCTTCTGTAATAGATTATAACAGAAAAAGGGCTTCTCTTCTTTTAGATTTTTATAGAAAAAACAACTTTTTTTCTTTAGAAATATAAAGTTTTTCTTAATTCCCGCACTCGATGCTGATCTCATTAAAGAGCTTCAGCACATCCTCTACACACATTCCTTCCTTTTCTTTGCCTTTTCTGTCCAGAATCACCTCGCCCTGGTGCATCATAAGCAGACGGTTTCCATAATCTATCGCATACCTTAAGTTGTGGGTGACCATGATCGTCGTGAGCTCCTTTTCCTTTACGATCTTGTCTGTAAGCTCCATGATCATCTCCGCCGTCTTGGGATCAAGGGCCGCCGTGTGCTCATCCAGAATGAGAAATTCTATGGGCGTCATAGTGGACATTAAGAGAGCCATCGCCTGCCGCTGCCCGCCGGAGAGGACGCCCACCTTCGTGTTCATCCGGTCCTCCAGGCCGAGATTAAGCTGACTGAGCTGCTCCCTATAGTAGCCGATCCGCTGTCTGTCCGTCCCTCTTCTAAGACCGTAAAACTTTCCCTTATTGTCTGCCAGAGACATATTTTCAAGGATCGTCATGGACGGGCAGGTTCCCATAGCCGGGTTCTGATATACCCGCCCGATCTTTTTGTTGCGCTTATATTCCCTGTCCTTCGTGATATCCCTGCCGTTCATTAAGATCTGCCCGGACTCGGCAGCGATACTCCCGCAGATCATATTAAGCATGGAAGTTTTGCCGGAGCCGTTGCTTCCTACAACCGAGATAAAATCTCCCTGTTCAACCTTCAAATCAAAGTTTTCAAACAGGCACATCTCATTGACCGTGCCCGGATGATATATTTTGTGAATCTGTTTAAGCTCAAGCATCTATCTCACCTTCGCCTTTCTTTCCATACTGATGACCAGGATAACCAAAAACAGAACCGCCGTGATCAGCTTCATGGCCTGGGGCTCAAAGTTCCTGAGCGCAGCCGCCACGCACGCCTTGTAGATAATGGAGCCGATGATCACTGCCGTCGTCGCCTTAAACGCCGTCAGCTTCTTAAACAGGCTCGTGCCGATGATCACACTGGCAAGGCCGATGACGATCGCGCCCGTTCCCATGGATATCTCAAACACCCTCTCCTCCTGGGCAAATACGCAGCCGGCAAGGGACACCAGTCCATTGGCAAGGGCAAGCCCTAAGATCTTGACATTTCCCTGATCCTTAGCAAGGGCAGTCACGACCATGTCATTGTCCCCCACTGCCCGGAGGAGATATCCTGACTTTGTCTTTAAGTATAGGTCAAGCAGAACCTTGCAGACAGCCGCGACCACCAGAATGATGATCACTGTTCCATACGGTGCGATTCCCGCAGGAATCACACCACTTATCCATTCATTTTTAAAAATCGTCTCCTGGGAGAACAAAGGGACATTGGCCGTCCCCGCAATATACAGATTGATCGTCCACAGCGCCGTCATCATGATGATGCCTGACAGAAGATCCCTGACCCTGCACTTCACATGGATAAGCCCGGTGCAGATCCCTGCCAGTACCCCTGCCAGAAAGGAAAGCGGCAGAGTGAGGTAAGGATTCATCCCCCGCGTGATGAATGCTGCGGTGATCGCCGCCCCCAGAGGAAAGCTCCCATCCACTGTAAGGTCAGGAAAATCCAGAATCTTATAGGTGATATACACGCCCAGGGCAAGGATTCCGTAGATCAGTCCCTGCTCTGCTATCGATACAAAAAAATCCATGAAAATGCCTCCTGCCCTTCTACTTCGTTATCTCATCAAAGCTTTCTACCGCGCTGGATAAAAGCTCCTCAGGCACGGTCACGCCAAGCTCCGTTGCAACCTGGTTGTTCACATAGAAGCCCGGCTCAGTGATCAGCTCAAAATTCATCTCTGATGCCTTCTTCTCGCCCTTTAACACCTGTGCCGCCATCTTCCCCGTCTGCTTGCCAAGCGCGATATAATCGATCCCCTCTGCTGCCAGGCAGCCGATCTTCACCTGCTCGATCTCACTTCCGAATACCGGTATCTTCTTCTCACCGGCCTTTTCAAGAATGGTCGGAAGAGAAGCAACTACCGTATTGTCAGTCAGGTTGGTTATGCAGTCCACTTTGCTTAAAAGGTCGTCTGCCGCCAGCGCCACGTCTGCCGTAGCCGTGATGCCCTTCTCTACCAGTTCAAACCCGTACTTTCCTGACAGCGAAGCATATTCCTTGATCGTAGAAACAGAATTGGTCTCACTGGTCGTATACATGATGCCAAGTCTCTTTGCATCCGGCAGAAGCTGGCGCATCATCTTAAGCTGCGCTTCTACAGGAAGCTTATCGGATGTACCGGTGACGTCCCCTACCGGCGCTCCGTCCTCTGCCGCAAGCTCTGCACTGACCGGATCGGTTACTGCGGTGTAAATAACCGGGATCCCTGTGTCCATTGCCGCGTTATACGCGCTCTGCGCTGTCGGCGTAGCAATCGCACAGATCAAATCAACCTTATCCGATACAAAGCTTTGGGAAATCTGTCCTGCCGTTCCCATATCCGCCGCCGCATTTTTAAGATCCACAGTCAGGTTATCGCCTTCCTTGATGCCGGCTTCCGCAAGCCCTGCGATAAATCCCTCCCGACAGTTATCTAAAGAGCCGTGCTCCGCAAACTGTGAGATGCCGATCGTATAGCCTTCCTTTTTTTCACCGGATTCTGAGGACGAGCTGCCTGAGCCTCCTGCACATCCTGTCGCCATCGCTGCCACCATTGCTGCTGCTAATAATCCTGCTAATAATTTGTTTTTCATCATTCCATTCTCCTTTTCTTTTTCATTTTGGGGCTGTTAGGAGAGAATATCTACAGAAGCGGTACATCTTCGCGGGAATGCGCGTTTTTGAAGAATACTTCTCACTACTGGATTGCGGGCACTTCGTGACCTTCGGTCACTCAGTCGCGGGTGTCCCGCGACTATTCCCGAGTTGATTTTCCTGCTTGTGCAAACACAGCCTGAAAATCAATCGGGAATGCCCGCAATCTCTACCACACGCAAAAAACCGCCCCAAACCTCACGGTTTGAGACGGTAATATATACATATATATATTATCGCGGTACCACTCAAATTGACATAATGTCCACTCTCTCATGTACTAACATACACTCCTGATTGATAACGGGTTCGGTTCCCGACAGGCCATACTCTCTGTAAAGATTTCCGGCTGCCCTCGAAAGTCCATTCGCCTGTCCGCTCCATACGGCAATCCCACCACCTGCCGCTCTCTGTGATCTCGCTTAACAGATTACTACTCTTTCTCAACGGTTTCTAATATTTACGATATTCACTTTAACCGATTGGCGTGCATTTGTCAAGAACTTTTTTATTTTCCCTTTTTCCCATACAAAAACGGCTCCGCTGCTTTATGGTTAAAAAAGTCGATAAGCGGCCCCATGAAAAACGCCGTGATGATCGTCCCGATCCCTGCAATTGCCGGGAGCTTAGAAAGCTCTCCCCCCGACATCAGATACAGACCGCACCCGGCAGCCACGCATACAAGATCCGTGATGATACGGACGAATTTGAATTTGCCCACATGCCATTTATTCACCAGGATCAGCGCCACCGCGTCATAGGTAGACACTCCCATATCCGCCGTAAAGTAGAATGCCGAACTAAAGCACATCACACCCACCCCGATCAGAAACGAGACAATCCTGAACCCTGCAGACGGTGCAGGAAATGTCTGTTTCAAAAAGCCGTGGGAAAATTCCACAATATAGCCGAGCAAAGAAAGATTGATTATCGTTCCAAGTCCTATGTAATGGCGGTCCGCAAAAAGGCTGAACATTAACAGGCAGAGATTTGCGATCACGTAAAGCGTCCCGAATCTGACCGGCACAGCCGAATCAAGCCCTGACATCAGCGACTGGAAGGGATCCACTCCAAACGCCGCCAGCTTAAAAAAACCGACGCTGATCCCGCATAAAATAATTCCAAAAACAGTCATTCCAATACGCTTGCCAAATATCCGTTTATCCTGATTTTCCTTCATCTTCTCAACTCTCCTGTCCGGTCTGGTTTTCTGAGGAACCGACGTATACTATGAATCTTCTCATTTTCACAACAAATAATGTACCACGCGGCTCTGATGATTTCAACAGGAAATTCAAAAGATAATTTACATTTATTTTCGCTCATGTTACACTGAATTCAAACAAATATTACACAGGAAAACAGGAGTAATGCAAAATGTTAAGAGAGATCGACCTTTCTGAAATTTCTGACGGAAAGCTATATACGGGCAATGATATGGTAAAGGCAGACTGCCGGGGTTGTAACGGCTGTTCTTCATGCTGCCGGGGCATGGGAAGTTCGGTCATCCTCGACCCCTACGATATCTTCTGTCTGACCGCGTACCTCTCTAAAAGCTTTGAACAATTACTGGAAGAGGCCCTGGAGCTTAATGTCGTGGACGGCATCATACTGCCCAACCTCCGCATGGTGGGCGAAGACGAACACTGCATATTCCTTAATCCAGAAGGGCGCTGCAGCATACACAAAGCACGCCCCGGCTTCTGCCGCCTGTTTCCCCTGGGACGCTTCTATGAGAACCATTCTTTCCGGTATTTTCTGCAGATCCACGAATGCCCCAAGCCGGATAAATCAAAAATCAAAATCAAAAAATGGCTGGATATCGGAAGCTTCCGCCAGTATGAAGCCTTCACGGCAGACTGGCATTATTTCCTGAAAGAGCGCCAGGAGCTTGCCATGCAGGCTGAGGGCGCCGAAGGGGCTATGCTGGTCAAAAGTCTGAGTATGGATATCCTGAGACGCTTTTTTATCCGCCCCTACGACAGGGATACGGACTTTTACCCGCAAGTCTGCGCACGCATGGAAGAGGCAGGAGCCGGGACGATATAACCTTAACGTTAATCTTCCCTTCTCCTGCCGTTGTTTTTCCTTATCTGTCTTTTCCTGCCTGTTTTTTGCTGTTCTTTCTCCCAGTCCCCGTCAGGTCATAGCTCTCCCCGATCATCCGCCGGATATCCTTTTCTGGTATGGTCCCGTCAAGGATCACGGAATTCCAGTGGGTCTTGTTCATGTGATAGGCCGGGACGACCGACGCAAAGGCATCGCGCCAGAAATCCCGCCACTGAGGCTCGCACTTTACATTCACCCACACATATTCCCCTCTGGCATAGATGTAGGCAAAGGTCTTCTTCGTCTCCCTGTGGCGCATCACACACCAGTTATCATCATGAAAAGGATAGTCCTCATACACATCTCCAAGAGTCATGCAGTACGCAATCACTTCTTTTTTCTCTCTCATCAAACCAGCCCCTCCCCGTAGATCTGTCTTATATGTCCAGGTTCCTGCCGCCGCCTTGTCTTACGCTCCGGCAAACTGACTCTCATACAGGTTCTGGTAGAATCCGCCCTTCTTAAGCAGCTCCTCATGGCTTCCCTGCTCGATGATCTTGCCGTCCTTCATGACCAGTATCACATCCGCCTCACGGATGGTCGACAGACGGTGCGCCACGATAAAGCTGGTCCGTCCTTCCATCAGTTGGGCAAATGCCTTCTGGATGCGGATCTCCGTCCTCGTATCAATAGACGAAGTCGCCTCATCCAGGATAAGCATCGGCGGTTTTACCAGCATCAGCCTTGTAATACACAAAAGCTGCTTCTGCCCCTGGGACAGATTGCCGCCGTCCTCCGTGATCCACGTATCGTACCCCTTAGGCAGACGTTTGATAAAGCTGTGGGCATGGGATGCCTTCGCCGCCGCGATAATCTGATCTTGTGTAGCATCCGGCTTTCCCATGACGATATTGTCCCGGACCGTCCCCGCCTTGAGCCATGTCTCCTGAAGCACCATCCCATATCCCGCTCTCAGGCTGCGGCGCGTCAGTTCCCGGATATCGATATCTTCTACCCGGATCTCTCCGCCTGTCACATCGTAAAACCGCATCAGAAGATTGATCAGCGTCGTCTTCCCACATCCGGTAGGACCCACGATGGCCACTCTCTGCCCCGGCTTCACCTCCAGATGAAAATGTTCGATAAGCTTCCTCTCCGGCGTATAGGAAAACGAGACGTCAGACAGCCTGACATTCCCTTTCACGCCGGTAAGCTTTACCGCATTCTCCGGCTCCAAAACCTGCGGCTCCTCCTCGATCAGGTCAAATATCCGCTTGGCGCAGGCGATGGCATTCTGAAGCTCTGTGACCACGCCGGAGATCTCATTGAAAGGCTTCGTATACTGGTTGGCATAACTTAAAAAGCTGGTGAGCTGGCCCACGCTCAAGGAGCCGTTGATCACTCCCACCGCTCCCGTCACGCCCACTCCGGTATACACCAGGCTGTTGACAAATCTTGTGGCAGGATTAGTGATCGACGAGAAAAAAACTGCCTTAAGCGAACAGTCCTTAAGACGCCCATTGACCTCGTCGAACCGCTCCATAACCTTCTGCGTCTGCCCGAATGCCTGTACAATCTTCTGATTCCCGATCATCTCCTCGATAAGTCCCGTCTGTTCTCCTCTCGTCTCCGACTGCAGCTTGAACATCGTGTACGTGCGCTTGGCGATAAATCCTGCTACCAGGAATGATACCGGCGTGATCAGCACAACAACAAAAGTGATCTTCACATTGACAGACAGCATAAAGCAAAATGTCCCCACGATCGTCGCAGCTCCGGTAAACAACTGGGTAAATCCCATCAGAAGGCCGTCCGCGAACTGATCCACATCCGCGATCACCCGGCTTACCACCTCGCCGTAAGCATGCCCGTCGATATATTTGAGCGGAAGGATCTCGATCTTTTTAAATGCATCATTCCGGATATCCCGCACAATCTGGTACGTCATCTTGTTATTGCAAATATTCATCAGCCACTGGGCAAATGCAGTGATCAGGATGCAGATCCCGATCTGCATAAGAATCTCCGTCACACCTTTATCATCCACCTGTCCCTTAGCCACGATACAGTCCACTGCCTTTCCCGTAAGCTTCGGGATGTACAGCGTAAGGCCGACGGTCACTACCGACAGCAGGATGGTGAACAACAGGAAGATCCGGTAACGCCCAAGCCGGTAAAATACCTTTTTCAATGTGTCCGATTGTCTGTCATTACAATGATCTGCCATCTTATTGCGCCCCCTTTCTTAATCCCTCTTCTTCCTCCGGAAACTGCGAATAATAGATCTCCTGATAGACCGGGCAGTCTCTGAGAAGCTCTGCGTGGGTTCCAAGACCTGCCGCCTCCCCGTCCTCCAGCACTAAGATCTGGTCGGCATACATGATCGAGGACGCCCGCTGAGATACGATAAATACTGTAGGATTCCCTTTTATCTGCCGGATCGCCGCGCGCAGCTTCGCATCCGTGGCAAAGTCAAGCGCCGACGCACTGTCGTCTAAGATCAGTATCTCTGGCCGGCGCACCAGCGCCCGAGCGATGGCAAGCCTCTGCCTCTGGCCGCCCGACAGGTTCTTTCCATCCTGGGAGACCTTGAACGCAAGCCCCTCTTCCTTTCCTTCTACAAACTCCTTCGCCTGCGCAGTCTCCACCGCCTCCCAAAGTTCTGCCTCCGAAGCATCCTCCCTGCCCCAGCGGAGATTTTCCGCAACCGTCCCCTTGAACAGGACGGATTTTTGCGGGACAACACCAATACTGCTGCGAAGCTCACTGATCTGGTAATCCTTCACGTCTTTTCCGGCAACCCTTACCTGCCCCGCAGATACGTCGTAAAATCTGGGGATCAGGTTAACCACTGAAGACTTTCCTGAGCCTGTCCCTCCAATGATCCCCACAGTCTGCCCTCTCTTCACGCAAAAGCTGATATCACTGAGGGAGTCCGCCCCCGCCCCCTTATAGCGCATGGACACATGATCGAACTCGATAAATGTCTCGTCCCCGCCATCAGCACCCATGACGCAAGCAATCGCATCTCCCTTTGGTATGCCCGTCTCCTCCTCAAACACACTCTGAATCCGGTTACCGCAGGCGATCGCCTTCGTCACGGTTATGATCAGATTGGCAAGCTTCACCAGCTCCACAAGGATCTGGGACATATAGTTGATGAGCGCTACTACCTCGCCCTGGGTGAGGATACCTGCATCCACCCGCAGAGCGCCCACATAGATCAGTACGATCAGCCCGCCGTTCACGATAATATACGTCAGCGGATTCATCAGGCCGGACAGCTTTCCTACATATTTCTGCGCATCCGTCAGCTCCTGGTTGCTCTTTTCAAAATGGCGCTCCTCCGATCTTTCCTTATTGAACGCGCGGATCACCCTGGCCCCCACCAGATTTTCCCTGGTGATCAGAAGCACCTTGTCAAGATCCGCCTGCACCTTTTTATAAAGAGGCATGGTGATCAGCATGATCCCGAACACGACAACAGAAAGCAAGGGGATCGTCACCACAAACACAAGCGCCCCCCGTACATCCACCGTAAATGCCATCACCATCGCCCCCACCACGATAAATGGGGAGCGCAGGAACAGACGCAGCACAAGATTCACTCCCGACTGCACCTGGTTGACATCGCTGGTCATCCTCGTAATCAGCGTAGAGGTCCCGATCGTATCCATCTTTGTATAACTGAAATTCTGGATATGTGAAAACAGGGATTTCCTGAGTTCTGTGGCAAAGCCCGTGGCCGCCTTCGCCGAGAAATACTGCGCCGTAATCGAGCAGACAAGGCCGATGATCCCCAGCGCTACCATGATCAGGCACATCCGGACCACATAGGGTTTATCATTGTTTGCAATTCCGTTATCAATGACCGCCGCCATAACCAGCGGGACAAGAAGCTCAAAAGATGCCTCTAAAAGTTTGAACAGCGGCGCAAGAACCGTCTCCTTTTTATAATTCCTCAAATAGATAAGTAATGCTTTCATTATCCGTCTTCCCCTTTATCCTTTTCTCTGACATCAAAAGCGGCAGCGCATAAATATGCGCAAGCCGCAATAAATGAAAAGGCATCTCTATCAGGATGCACCTTTTTTTCTGTTTTCACTCTTCCTGTTTTCCTCCAGAAAGTTTGCAACCTCCAGATTAAACAGGTCATAATTCTCATTTGCGATAAAATGATTCCCCGGAATAATGACAAGCTTGGCAGCCGGAAGCTTTTTGTATATCTTCTTGCTGTGACTTTTTTTGATCATATCGTCGTCCCCGACGATCACCAGCGTCGGAACTCGTACCTCCCTAAGCTCGTTGATGGGAATATCCGGCTCCTTCACCATCAGCTCTAAAAGCTCCATCTTCCGATATGCCTCTTCGCTCTCATCCGCCGCAGCCTTCGCCGCCCGGTACTCCTTCATCAGTGAAAAACGCACCGACGTACGCAGCCCTCCGGGATTCAGGTTCGCCCCGTTAAGGATCAGGCGGTTCACCCGCTCCGGATGCCGGATCGTGAAAAGGAGCGCGATATTCGCCCCGTCCGAAAAGCCGAGCATATCCGCGCGCCTGATCTCATGCTGCTTCATAAAAACATACAGATCATCTGCAAACTGGCTGATGGTAAAAGGTTCCTCCCCCCTGGGCGTCTTTCCGTGTCCTCTGGTATCAATCGCAATCACACGGTAGGACTTCTGGAAATATGCGATCTGATGGCTGAAATAGGTACTGTCCTCCCCGTTTCCATGCAGCAATATCAGCGGCCCTCCGCTTCCCCTTACAACATAATGAAGCTGTACATCCATGCAAAATCTTCCTCTCTTTTCCTTAAGTTAGTAATTATGACGGCCAGCAGTATTTTACTACTATATAAGAAATATCGTATTTTTTTCGGTTTTTATAAGTGCTTCCTTGAAGCATTACACCCGAGATAATTTTAACATATAATGGCATAATTTCCAATGAAATTCTGAAAAGAATGCCCCAGATATTCGTTCAGCATTTTCCGGGGCATTCTTTCGGGACTTTAATCTTACTGCGGCCACTAGCTTTTGCTGCACAGCACGAGGATCTTTCTCGGCGTTGTCTGCGGCGGTATGCTCCTGGTGGTATCCGTATAGTATACCAGCAGCATGTGATCTCTGAGGTCACAGGTAATGTTCTGCCCGTTTAATGTCTTGATCACCGTGCCGGCTGCGATCTCAAGCTGCAGAGAACCGTCCGCCGCCGTAAGCTCCTCGTCAAAATAGTTCAGCATGACCTGCTCATTTCTCCCGAGCAGCGTAATGATCTGCGCATGGTACTGGGGCGGAAAGATCAGCGGCACCGGGAGATTGCTGTCGTAGAATGCAGCTACGCGCATCCCCAGCCTGAGCTGCCTGCTGTCGATGATCACCGTACCCATGTCTACGGAAAAATTGACAATCCCGTTCTCTGTCCTTAAGGCCACCATCTGACTGCAGCAGTCATTGCCCCGCGTTATATTCATGATCACACCGATAACCGGGACCAGATTTTCATACTCCATAAAACATATCTCCAAAGCTTTTTCTATAGCTTATGTCATCCGCACAGAAATGGTTCGGCAGAATCCTGTATCATGTTCCTACGGAATGCGCAGCCAGTGCGCATTCCTGCCCCGTGAACAGTAACTGGATAGTAACAATAGATAAAAATTCTGCTCCCATGTCTCTTGACATTTCCGCGAAAAACGCGCAAAATAATGATGTTAAAAGAGGTCACTGGCCACAGAGTGAATAATGACAAAATATGACTAAAGAGGTGATAGACTTGTACTCAGGAGAACCACGAATGATAAACAGAGACACAGCACAGCTTATGATCGAGGAGATGAAAAATGAGCTTGAGATGCAAAAAAAGCTTTTAGATAAGAGAGACCGTGAAATCGAAGAGCTGAACAGACGCTTAGATGAAACCGCCTCAGGACAGGGGCTGGATTGCGAAGCGCGGCCTGCCGACAGCAGAAACGGACTGGATATGGTCTATAAGATCGTATCCGGACTCGAAAAATATACGACCGAAGAGGTTCTGTTTTACGCGGCGCCGACACTGGCCAGCCTTATGGATACCAAGGATGTAGCCGTATATATGGTCGTAAACAGAGATTACGCCAGACTCTTTTCTGCCACTTCCCAAAAGGCACGCACACTTGGCAATTCCATAGAATATTCTTCCATGGACGACCTGTACAGCACACTGAAAGCCGGGCAGACTTACATTAATGTGAAGATGGACGCTGATCTTCCGTTAATGGCGGGCGGCGTATATGCGGAGGATGAGCTTCAGGTAATCCTGATGCTGTGGGGGCTTCCGCAGCAGGAGATGAAGCAGTCCACAGCCAACCGCCTGACAGCGGCCACAGTACTTGTCCAGAATGCAGTCCTGCGCGCAAAGCGCTACATGTCAAGTTACAGACGCCGCAACCATATGGAAGGAACCAACGTATTGAACGAGGAAGCATTTACCTCCCTGGTAAAGACTTTCCTTGAAGCAAAAGCGAAGGGACTGACAGAATGCGCACTGGCAGAGATCGTAATGGGTTATCAGGACTACGAAACGATCTCCTCAAAGATCGCATGCAATATACGGCAGACAGACTATATGGGGATTATGGATGGTGGAAAGCTTTACATCTTGCTGTCCAATACCGATATCAAAAATGCCGGGGTCGTGAAAGACCGGCTTTTGAGGCTTGGTTATCAGAGCATATTAAAAGAGACGCTTGTGTAGCGGAAGGAAATGTAAGGCCGGTCAGCAATTGACCGGCCTTATATCTTCCCGCTAATACAGCATGCAGACTTTCGGGCACCTATTATTCAGGATTAATGCAATGATGTACTATAGCTTCTACAGATTATGCACCTGCAGCGCTCGGATGGCGTTAAGGACAGCGATGATCATAACGCCCACGTCCGCAAAGATCGCAAACCACATATTGGCAATACCTGCAGCTCCAAGCCCGAGACATGCAAATTTGACCACAAGGGCAAACACGATATTCTGGTACACTATACGGATGCATTTGCGGGAAATCTTGATGGCCTTTGCAATCTGCATCGGATCATCATCCATAAGGACCACATCTGCCGCTTCGATCGCCGCATCCGAGCCCATCGCGCCCATGGCGATCCCGATATCCGCTCGGGTCAGGACCGGAGCATCGTTAATGCCGTCCCCCACAAAAGCCAGCTTTGCCTTTTTCTGCCCGGCAGCAAGCAGCGCTTCTACCTTGGACACCTTGTCAGCCGGAAGCAGATCACTGTATACCTGGTCAATGCCCAGCTCAGAAGCCACCTGCACGGCGGCCTTTCCGGAATCACCGGTCAGCATCACCGTCTTCTCCACGCCGGCTTTCCTCAGTTCTGCAATGGCTCTCTTTGCGCCGGGCTTTACCATATCCGATATCACGATGTGGCCGGCATACTTTCCGCCTACTGCCATATGGATGACCGTGCCGGCGCTATGGCAGTCATGATAAGGAATATCCAGCTTCTTCATCAGCCTGGTGTTGCCTGCCGCTACCGGCCTGTCGTCCACCCTTGCCAGGATGCCATGGCCGCTGATCTCCTCAATATCAGTTACACGGCTTCTGTCGATCTCTCTGCCATAGGCTTTCTGCAGGCTCCTGCTTATGGGATGGGAGGAGGCGCACTCCGCCAGCGCCGCGTATTCCAGCAGCTTCTCATTTTCCATCTCATTGTGATGTACTGCGCTCACCTCGAATACCCCCTGGGTCAGCGTCCCGGTCTTGTCAAATACCATGCACTGAGCCTGAGATAAGGTTTCCATATAATTGGAGCCTTTGATCAGCACGCCTTCCCTGCTGGCCCCACCGATCCCCGCAAAGAAGCTTAACGGGATACTGATGACCAGCGCACAGGGGCAGCTTATCACAAGGAAGGTCAACGCCCTGTATATCCATACACCCCACTGGGCATCGGCGCCCAAAACCGCCGCTCTCACCACAGGCGGCAGAAGCGCAAGTGCAAGCGCGCCATAGCAGACCGCCGGCGTATAGACGCGGGCAAATTTGGCGATAAAATCCTCGGACTTTGATTTGCGTGAGCTTGAATTCTCCACCAGCTCCAGAATCTTAGATACCGTAGATTCGCCGAACTCCTTCGTCGTCCGGATCCGCAGGACTCCCGTCATATTGATACATCCGCTGATGATCTCATCCCCCGCCCTGACGTCGCGGGGCAGGCTTTCACCGGTCAGGGCGCTTGTATTCAAGCTGGATACGCCTTCTGTCACAATGCCGTCGATCGGAACCTTCTCCCCGGGCTGGACTACGATCACGCTGCCGGTCTCTACTTCGTCGGGATCGGTCCTCATCAGTTTCCCGTCACGCTCTACATTGGCGTAATCCGGGCGGATATCCATCAATGCACTGATATTTCTGCGGCTTTTGCCTACCGCATAGCTCTGGAACAACTCCCCGATCTGGTAAAACAGCATAACGGCGATGGCCTCCACATAGTCCCCGCTCTGCTTATAGACCGCGAGAGCAAATGCGCCGATGGTGGCAACCGCCATCAAAAAGTTCTCGTCAAAAACCTGCCTGTTCACTATACCTTTTCCGGCTTTCTTCAAGATATCATAGCCAATGATCAGATAAGCCAAAAGATACAGCGCAAACTGCAGGATTCCCGTCACAGGAATCACAAACAGCGCCGCCAGCATCACGGCTGTGATCATAATGCGTATCAGCATTTTTTTCTGCTTTTTATTCATTATCCTGATTCCTCCTATCTTCAACAATTAAGCAATTATTTAATTATTGGTGTTAAAGCCGCGCTCCTTCTGCTTCTGCGTCCAGAGCGCTCATAATTTCTGTAATACTGCTTTTTCTGCAATCTCCCTTGCGGCTTTTGTCAAAGCTGGATCTCACAATCCGGCTCCACCTTCTTGCATGCTTTTTGCACATCCTTCATGACTTTCTCCGGCTCTTTACCGTTCTCGAACTCCACAATCATCTTCTGTGTCATAAAATTCACCGTAGCAGCGGCAACCCCCGCTGTCTTGCGCGCTGCCTCCTCCATCAGATTTGCGCAGTTAGCGCAGTCTACCTCAATTTTGTAAGTCTTTTTCATCAGAATAATCTCCTTTCTTTTTATATAATTTTATGATTAAGCACTTGTTTAATCATCGTACCTGTAGTATAATGCTGAAAGAAAAGGAAGTCAATGCCCGAAAGCCATTCCCTGCTAAACGGGCGAAAACCATTTCTGATCGGGCGATTTCCGATCACATCATAAAACGGAGGAATCACTGTGAAAGAAAAGAAACTGCCCCATGATCACGGGGAAAACGAACACAAGACGAACCTGCAGGAGCAGCTAAGCAGCGTTACTGATTTCCAGATGATCGCAGAGGTCTTTAAGCAGCTCGGAGATACTACCAGAATACGCATTTTCTGGATGCTGTGCCACTGTGAGGAATGTGTCATCAACATCGCGGCCATGCTGGATATGTCAAGCCCGGCAGTATCCCACCACCTGCGCCCCCTGCGAAACAGCGGCCTGATCACAAGCCGCCGGGAAGGAAAGGAGGTCTACTATCAGGCGGCGGATACGCCTCAGAGCCGCCTTCTGCATCAGATGATCGAGCAGGTTATGGAAATCACCTGTCCAAAGTAAATTATCCACTGAAAGTAAGGAGCATCGATAACCATGAAAGACTTATTGCAAAGCATCCGGAAAGCTTTTCTGTCTCTGCCCAGGCAAAGCAGCATAGAGATAACGGAAATCTATCCCGGCATCGCCTTAGCCTTCCTCACTTTGAAGACCGATACGTTCCCGGCCGCTCACGAGGATCTTGGCCATGTCCTCCAGATCAATTACTGCCGCAGGGGACGTATCGGCTGGAACATGGGAAATAAAAGCGCGCTCTACCTTGGGCCGGGAGATTTTTCCCTCCATACCATGGATACATGCGTCTCCTCCGCCATCTCCCTGCCTGCGGGAAGCTATGAAGGCCTTATCATCTTTACCGACCTGGATATGCTTACGAACCACCCGCCCGATATTCTCTCCGGGACAGGAATTACCGGAGAATTCCTGCGGGATAAGTTCTGCCGGGACAGCTCTTTTACCTCTCTTGCCGGAGATGAACAGACGGAACGCATCTTCACTGCGTTCTACGGGCAGCCGGAGCAATTCGGGCTGCCTTGGCAAAGAATCAAGGTTCTGGAACTTTTGCTCCTCCTTGCCGGTCTAAAAGTCAGCGCAAAAAACAAGCTTACTGAATACCAGTCCGAGCAGATTGAGACCATCCGCAATATTCACGAACTGCTCGTCACCCATTTGGAGCAGCGCTTTACCATTGAGGCGCTGTCGAAGCAGTACCTGATGAATCCTACTACATTGAAAGCCATGTTCAAATCTGTCTACGGAACTTCTATCGCCGCCCACATCAAGGAACACCGGATGGAACAGGCGGCAAAGCTGCTTCGTGAAACCGATCTGAGTATAGCAGAGATCTCGGGGCTGGTAGGCTACGACAGCCAGAGCAGATTCGCGTCAGCATTTAAAGAAGCCTTCGGACAATTGCCGAAGGCTTACCGGAAATAGCGCCTATCTTTCCTTATCCCCACTGTGTACCTACACCGGCTTCAACCGCCTTTTCATATATAGCCTTTGCCGTTACCAGATCCTGAATGCCTATGCCGACCGTCTCGTACACGATGATTTCATCATCATTTTCCCTGCCGGTAAGTCCTCCATTGATGACCGCCCCGATATCCCCCGTAAAGTCATCCTCGGTGATGATGCCCTCCTCAAGCGGAATCAGGATATCGCCGGATTCGGAAAGCACCGCGTCCTTAGAGTCGAAATAGATCTTTGACGCCCTCGCAAGAATCGCCGGATCCATCTCCTGCATATGGTGCTGGTACGCGCCTACACAGCTTACCGTACATCCCTTTTTCACCTTTGTCCCGTCAAATACCGGGCTGGACGATGTCGTGACAGTGACAATAAGATCCGCGTCGTCAATCGCCGCATCCGAAGATTCTGCTGCTGTGATCTTCGTCCCGTAGGACTTAAGCTCTTCATTCATCTGCCCGGCAAATCTCACCGTCCGCTCATGATTCCGGCTATATACGCGCACTTCCTCCAGCTTCCTTACCGCGATCATAGCCTCTAACTGCGCTGCGGCCTGTCCTCCGGTTCCGATCAGGGCACCGATCCGGCAGTCCTTCTTCGCCAGCAGGTCAAATGCTGCACCGGAAGACGCCCCCGTGCGGATCTGTGTCACGTAAGTCCCGTCCAGGATTGCCGTCACGATTCCCGTCTTCCCGTCGATCAAAAGCACCTGCGCCGGCGATGTGGGCAGTCCCTTATCCATATTGCGCGGAAAGATATTCACGGTCTTTAGCGACGCTGCCTCCATCTCCTTTGCATATGCCGGCATGAATAAAAAGCACCCGTCATACTCCGGCGCCTGGATCTTCGTGCGCAGAGGCACTTCACATTTCCCCGCTGTCACAAGGGCAAACGCCTGTTTATCCGCCTCAACTGCATCTTGAATTGAAAATACCTGTTTAATATCCTCTCTTGACAAAAGTAACATCTTGTTCCTCCTCGTTCTTCTTCTGCATTCTTCTATTCTGTAGTAATCATAAAGCAAAGCTGCATACAAAGCAATACCCTTATGCATCCAGCTCCCAGGGCTGCATCGCACCGCCCTCTTCCGCCGGGCGGCACATCCTTGCGTAGATGTTGAGGCACCCCTTCGCCTCCTTAAGCGGCGGGCGGACCCAGGCTTTTCTCCTTCTGGCGATCTCTTCTTCCGATACCAGAAGGGTGAGTTCACCGCCGTTAATATCCATCACGATCTCGTCACCGTTTTCCACAAGAGCAATCAGGCCTCCGTCATATGCTTCCGGCGACACATGCCCGACGATGGCGCCAAAGTTAAATCCAGAAAATCTCGCATCGGAGATCAGGCCCACGCTTTTATGCAGTCCTTTTCCGATCAGCGCGTCGATACTGAGCATCAGCTCCTTCATGCCCGGCGCGCCCTTACATCCTTCATAGCGGATAACGATGATATCTCCCGGAACGATATCCCCGGCCCAGATCGCGTCAAAGGCCGCCCGGTCTCCGTCATATACCTTCGCCTTCCCCTTCATATACCTGACTTCCTCATAAACCGCCGTGGGGCGCACGATGGCGCCGTTCGGGGACAGATTCCCCCTTAAGATCTTAAGACCCGGCTCGCTAAACAGCGGATTTTCCAGCGAATGGATAACCTTGTTCTCCTGCGGGACCACCTTTGCAAGCATCTCCTTCCAGGCCGCCCCGTACATCCCCGGCACATCCGTAAAAAGCCGGCTCTCCAACTGTTTCATCACATTCATGACGCCTCCCGCATAATGGAAATCCACCACCGTGTATGGGCCGCTCGGGACTACCGCATTGATACACGGGATCTGTCCGGCGTATGTTTCAAAATCCGCCAATGTCATGGGGATTCCCAGCTCGTAGGCGTAAGACTGCAGATGCAGCACCGCATTGGTAGAGCCTGCCACAGCCATATCGAACATAATGGCATTCATCAGCACTTCCTTTGTGATCAGCTTGGACGGCTTCCTTCCTGCTCTTACAAGCTCTACCGCAAAGGCTCCGGCCTCTCTCGCCTTTCTGAGCTTATTATTGTCAGATGCCGGAATAGTGGATGTACCTGGGAGCACCAGGTTCAGAACCTCGCCCAGCATCTGCATAGTGTTGGCCGTTCCCATAGACGGGCAGGCGCCAAAAGACGGGCACACACTGTCCTCCAGACCGGACAGCTCCTCCTCTGCCATGCCGGAAAAGCGGGCCGCATCCAGGTCTGCCTCCACAACGGTCTTTCCGCAGTACTGCCCCGGCTGCATGGAACCGCCTGTCACCACCATGGACGGGATGTCAAGCCGCATAGCCGCCAGATAGCACCCGGCGATGATATTGTCGCATGTGGCGACCATCACCAGTCCGTCAAAATTATGCACTCTTGTGACAAATTCTACAGACATGGCAACGATGTCCCTGCCTACCTGCTCATATTTTAACTCTTCCGCTCCATTCGCCACATTCCCGCATGTGGCCGGAATCCCAAACTCCACCGGGACCCCGCCCGCGGCCCAGATCCCTTCCTTTACCGCCTCGGCGATCTGGCGCAGATGCGCTGAGCCCGGCGAACCTGCCATATAAGAATTCGGCACGCCGATATGCGGCTTTTTCCTGATATCCTCGTCTGAATATCCGGCCGCCTTCATCATCACACGCCTGTGGGCCGCCTGCGCCCCATTCCAAAATTCTGTACCCATAGCTTTCCTCCTTATTCGTACTGTTCACTTCTTGTCTCGACAATTACTTATCTCATATGTTAATGATAAAGGAAACTTATAGATAAATAAACCTGTTTTTATTTATTTTTTTACATGACGGGCACGGCATGTAACCATTGACATTACAGCGTATCCCAGGTAAACTTAACCCATATCCCGATTACCGTCCTCCATAACCGCTAAAGGGACGGCAAACACTACGCTATCATACGAGGAGGATTACGCCATGCAGATTTCAAGCCGTTTTACACTGGCAATCCACATCTTTGCCTGCATAGACACCTTCGGCAGGGAACACAAGATCACCAGTGATTTCCTGGCAGGAAGCACCAATGTCAATCCGGTCATCATCAGAAATATCCTGGGTCAGTTAAAAAATGCCGGACTGATAAATGTAGCCCGGGGAACCGGAGGCAGCACCGTGGCAAAGCCCTTAGGCGCCATATCATTCCTGGACATCTATCATGCCGTCGAGTGCGTAGAGGATGGGAAGCTGTTCCATTTCCACGAGAATCCGAACGCGGATTGCCCGGTAGGAAGAAATATCCATCATATCCTGGACAGCAAACTGATCCGTATCCAGCATGCCATGGAGAAAGAGCTGACCGCCATTACATTGGAGGATCTAAAAAAAGATACCGAAAAATATTTATAGTTTCTGCACATAAGTGATATCCCTATGACGGCAAGCGTAACTATACGGTAAGCTCCGTCTGCTTTGCATAAGGATAATCGCAGGGGAGGTTTAGATGAATATGACAAATATTGATCAGAAATTAGAAACGCTGCGGCTTGCCCTCGGCCAGGCGGACGCAGTCATAATCGGGGGCGGAGCCGGACTTTCGGCCTCCGCCGGTTATATCTATACGGGAGAACGGTTCCTGAGATATTTTCAGGATTTTGCTGATAAATATGGATTCCGGGATATGTATTCCGGGGGCTTTTACCCCTTTGGATCCCTGGAGGAGCGCTGGGCCTACTGGAGCCGGTACATTTTCATCAACCGCTGCAGTCTTCCGCCAAAACCAGTCTATCAGAAATTGTATAAGCTGATCAAAGACAAAGATTATTTTGTGCTTACCACCAATGTAGACCACTGTTTTCAGAAAGCAGGGTTCGACAGCGGGCGGCTGTTTTACACGCAGGGGGACTACGGATTGTTCCAGTGCGCAGAGCCGTGCCATCATCATACTTATGATAATGAAAGCTCCATCCGTAAAATGGCCGAAGCACAAGGGTATGTCATCAATGCTGACGGCGCGCTTACCTTGCCGCAGGGTAGCCGTCCTTTGATGGTGATACCCACAGAGCTTGTCCCCTATTGCCCGAGATGCCGCAAGCCTATGAGCATGAATCTCCGGGCGGACAATACGTTCGTGGAAGACGAAGGCTGGCACAGAGCCGCCGGACGCTATGAAAAGTTTCTGAACACGCACCGGGAGCAGAAGGTACTTTTCTTAGAATTGGGGGTCGGAATGAATACCCCGGGGATCATCAAGTATCCTTTCTGGCAGATGACGGCGGCGAATCCGAATGCGGTATATGTCTGTATTAATGATGGGGAGGCGGTTTGCCCGCGGGAGATTGAAAAACAGTCCATATGTGTTAATGGGGATATAGGGGATGTGCTTGGTCAGCTGTGCTGTAAAGCAAGGGATTGAAAAACCGCCGCTTCACGGCTGGTACATCAGCACATGAACCGGCGGCTATAAGCCTCATTAAATTTATCAAATTATCAAATGCCTCACGCCATCATCGCCGGCCCTTCCCGGCAGACCACAGCCAGCACACCCATAAGGCATCCGCCCTGTTTCCTGCCATCTTACAGCAATCCGCCGATGGATAAAAACAGCGGAGCGAATACCAGTGATACGATCGTCATCAGCTTGATCAGAATATTGATCGACGGTCCTGAGGTATCTTTAAAAGGATCGCCTACCGTATCGCCTACAACGGCTGCCTTGTGCGCCTCGCTTCCCTTCCCGCCGTGATTGCCGTCCTCGATATATTTCTTCGCGTTATCCCATGCTCCTCCGGCATTGGACATAAAGATCGCCACCATAACCCCGGTCACGAGAGAACCCGCCAGAAGTCCTCCAAGAGACGCAGGCCCTAACAATATTCCCACGGCCAGCGGCGCCGCCACTGCCATGATCCCTGGCACGAGCATTTCCTTCAGCGCCGCCGTAGTAGAGATGGCTACGCAGGATTTATAATCCGGCTTTCCTGTTCCCTCAAGGATGCCCGGAATCGTCCTGAACTGCCTTCTTACCTCCTCAATCATCTGGTACGCCGCCTTAGACACAGAAGACATAGTCATCGCCGAGAATAAGAAAGGCAGCATGCCTCCCACAAACAGACCGATGATCACACGGTAATCCAGAATATCAATCGTATCCAGCTTCACGGACTCCGCATAGGTCACGAACAGCGACAGCGCCGTAAGCGCAGCAGAACCAATGGCAAATCCCTTTCCCATAGCCGCAGTCGTATTGCCCACCGCGTCAAGCTTGTCGGTAATATTTCTCACCTTGGAATCAAGCCCTGACATCTCCGCGATACCGCCCGCATTATCCGCGATCGGCCCGTAAGCATCTACTGCAACTGTAATCGCCGTCGTTGACAGCATCCCCACTGCCGCCAGCGCAATACCATAAAGCCCGCAGAAATTATATGCCGCAAAGATACCTACACAGATCAGCAAAATCGGCGCCGCCGTCGAGCGCATGCCAACCGCGATACCGCTTATGGTCGTGGTCGCCGCCCCCGTCTCTGACTGAGCCGCAATCTCTTTTACCGAGCCATAATCTCCGGACGTATAGACCTCCGTGATGATCCCGATCAGTATACCTACCACAAGTCCTGCTACAATTGCGATTGCCCCATTAAAATTCCCAAAGAACAGATTGCTTAAGACAAATGCGGCGATCAGCACCAGCACGCTTGCCGCATAGGAGCCTGTCTTTAACGCCTTGTGGGGATTCGCCTTTTCATCTCCCCGCACGAAAAATGTCCCAAGAATAGACGCGATCAGCCCGATTCCCGCAATCACAAGCGGAAATGCCGCCCCTGCCCCTTCAAAATACACCAGCCCCAAAGTCAGCGCCGAGATCAGCGCTCCCACATAGGACTCGAAAAGGTCAGCGCCCATTCCTGCCACGTCGCCAACATTGTCCCCAACATTGTCAGCGATAACCGCCGGATTCCTCGGATCATCCTCCGGGATGCCGGCCTCGACCTTTCCTACCAGGTCAGCGCCCACGTCCGCCGCCTTCGTGTAGATACCGCCGCCCACACGGGCAAACAGCGCAATCGAAGACGCCCCCAGGCTGAAGCCGAACAGAATGTCCGCATTCCCCGTGAAGATGTAGATCGCGCTCACACCGAGCACGCCCAGGCCGGCCACACACATCCCCATTACTGCCCCGCCGGAAAATGCGATGGACAGCGCCTTGTTCATGCCGCTCTCCTTCGCCGCATTAGCCGTCCGCACATTTGCCTTCGTCGCTACGGTCATGCCAAAATACCCCGCCAGCGTAGAAAACAGCGCTCCGACGACAAAGCATACCGCCGTGATCCAGTTGCCTATGCCGACTCCGATCAGCACAAAAAGAACCGCCACGAAAAAGATTAAGATCTTATACTCCGCCGTCAGAAACGCCTTCGCCCCATCGCTGATAGATCCGGCGATCTCCTTCATCCTGTCCGTCCCTGGAGACTGCCTGCCAACCTTTGATGCGAGCATCGCCGCAAACCAAAGTGCAATCATTCCAAATATCGGAACTAGCTTCAATAAAACATCCATATGCAAAACCTCCCATTCACTTATAGTATATGTACTATAATCATATTATCACAAAAATCGTATTTGTGAAGAGAAAATTTCAGTTTTTTGCAGTTTTTTATTCACCGAATGACATTTTCGGATATTGTTATTCATTTGTCAGTCTTGTTAAAATTACAGCAAACACTATAAAAACAAAAAACAGCACAAAAAGAGCAGCAGTACAGCCTAATAAGGCTTATACCACTGCTTCCAATAACTCCGCTATCTTCCGCCCGGATCTATCAGCTCCGGCTTTCTTTTCCCTGATGGGACTCTACTGTACTACCTTCCATAATCGATTTCTACCAGCACCAGCCCATTGGCCGGAGCTGTTACTCCCGCTGCCGTCCGCTTTCTCTCCTTAAGGATCTCCTTCACCTTCTCCGGCGCGTAAAATCCCCGTCCCACCCGGATCAATGTCCCGGCGATGATCCGGACCATATTATAGAGGAAGCCGTTTCCCGTGATCCGGATGACAATATCCGCACCGCACTGCGTGACGGTAATACTCTCCACCGTCCGCACCGTGTCTGAGACATTCGTCCGCACATTGCAGAAGCTCACGAAATCATGCTCTCCCACAAGATACTTTGCGCCCTTACGCATCTTTCCGACATCCATGGGAAAGGAAACAAATGCGCTGTATCTTCTTCTCAGGGGATTGGGCACAGGCGCATTATAGATATGGTACTCATAAGTCTTCCTCACCTTATCCTGATATCTGGGATGCCAGCCGTCCGCTACCTCATCAGATTTCGTAATGATGATATCTTCCGGCAGGCGCTGGTTCAATGCATAGGCCATACGCTCCGGCGGAATAGACGAATCCGTGTCAAACACCGCCACATTCATCAGGGCATGCACACCGGAATCCGTACGGCTCGCGCCGATAATATGGATATCCTCCCCGGTCAGGCGGCTTAATTCCCGGTTCAGCACTTCCTCAACCGTAATCCCGTTGGGCTGGATCTGCCAGCCGCAGTAGTCCGTGCCGTCATAGGCAACAAAAAGCCTTACTCTTCTCACGTAATAATTCCTCCTAGAAGATCCACACCTTTAAAGGCACATATCTGCCGATGGCAACTACCGCGATCACATATGCAGACATGATCCCATATGCCGTCAGGTCTCTCCCCTTATACCGGAGAGGCTTCATCTTCGTCCTGCCCTCGCCGCCACGGTAACACCGCGCCTCCATGGCCATGGCAAGGTCATTGGCCCGGCGGAAAGCAGACACGAACAGCGGGACAAGGATCGGGATCATCGCCTTTGCCCTCTGCATGATATTGCCGCTCTCAAAGTCCGCGCCCCTTGCCTGCTGGGCTTTCATGATTTTGTCCGTCTCCTCCAGAAGTATCGGGATGAACCGCAGCGCGATAGACATCATCATCGCCACCTCATGAACGGGCACACGTATCTTATTCAGCGGGGAAAGAAGCGCCTCTATGCCATCCGTCAGCTCGTTGGGCGTGGTGGTAAATGTCATCAGCGACGAGCCGATGATCAGGTAGATAAGCCGCACCGCCATATATACGGCATTGCGAAGCCCCACCGTCGTAACCGAAAGCCGCCACACCTGAACCAGCACTTCCCCCTCTTTCTTCAGGAACAGATTAAACACCACCGTGATCATCAGCAGCATGACAACCGGCTTTAATCCTTTTACAATATAGCCCACAGGCACTTTGGACACACGTATGATGCCGATGAGAAATAATGTGGCTGTCAGATACCCCGCTATGCTTCTAAAAAGAAACAGCGAAACCAGATAGAGCAGCGTAGAGACAAGCTTCACTCTGGGATCCAGGCGGTGCAGCACACTTTTTGCCGGATAATATTGTCCTATCGTAATATCTCGAATCATCTTATCTTCTCCAATGTCTTGTTACTCAATGCCCCGGCCTCTGGCGTCCTGTTCCGTAGCGCCCTGTTCTCTGCCGCTGTATTTCCCAGATCCTTACCGCCCAGCGCTTTCATAATCTCGTCCGCCGCCTCGGATACCGTGGTCACACTGATATCCACCGGAAGTCCCCGCTCCTTTAAGTCATGCATGATATAAGTCACCTGCGGCGCCGCAAGACCCGCCTGCTCAAGCTCTCTGTAATGGGCAAACACCGCCCTGGGGGCGTCATTGTACATGACCTCACCGTGGTTCATCACGATGATCCTGTCCGCATACCGGGCGATATCCTCCATGCTGTGGGACACTAAGATCACCGTCATGCCCGTCTGCTTGTGGAGATACGCTACCTGATCCAGGATATCATCCCGCCCCTTCGGGTCAAGCCCCGCTGTCGGCTCATCTAAGACAAGCACCTTCGGGCGCATGGCAAGGACTCCCGCGATAGCCGCCCGCCTTTTCTGCCCGCCGGACAGCTCAAAAGGCGATGAGTGGTAATATTTTTCCTTAAGCCCCACAAGCTCAAGCGCTATAAGGGCGCGCTCCTTGCACTCCTCCGTGGAAAGCCCCTGGTTTTTCGGACCAAAGCATACGTCTGTCATCACGTCGATCTCAAATAACTGGTGCTCCGGGTACTGGAATACCAGCCCCACCTCATTGCGGAGATTTTTCATATTGTAGCCCGGCTCGTATATATTTTCCTCATTATAGAAAAGCTTTCCGTCCGTCGCCTTGATCAGTCCGTTAAAATGCTGGATGAGCGTGGACTTTCCCGAGCCGGTATGCCCGATGATCCCCACGAACTCCCCGTCAGGAATCTCAAGGCAGATATCCTTAAGCGCGTGCTTTTCGTAGGCCGTCTTCGGGCTGTATATATAGTTCAAATGTTCCAGTCTGATTGACATAATCTATCCATCCATTTCTGTTCTTTGTGAGTTATCCTGCAGGATCATGCTGCTGATGCAGTCTGCCAGTTCCTCCTTTTGCAGTATCCCGGCCGGGATATCAAGCCCCCGTCTTTTAAGCTCGTCTGCCAGGATCGTCACCTGAGGAACATCCAGACGGTATTCCTTCAGCTTTTCTACCTGGCTGAAGATCTCCTTAGGCGTCCCTTCCATCGCGACCTTCCCGTGATCCATCACATAGATTTTGTCTGCATCCACCACCTCTTCCATATAGTGGGTGATCAGGATAACTGTAACCTTCTTTTCCTCTCTCAGACGCTGAACCGTCTTTAGGACCTCTTTCCTGCCCACCGGGTCAAGCATGGCGGTAGGCTCATCAAGCACGATACACTTCGGCTCCATGGCCACCACTCCGGCGATGGCTACACGCTGTTTCTGCCCGCCCGACAGTTTGTTGGGAGAATGATGCCGGTAAGAGATCATCCCTACCGCTTTTAAGCTCTCCTCAACCCGCTGCCAGATCTCGTCCGTCGGCACGCCTAAGTTTTCCGGGCCGAATCCTACGTCCTCCTCCACAACCGTTCCGATGATCTGGTTGTCCGGATTCTGGAATACCATCCCCGCCGCCTGCCGGACATGCCAAAGCTCCTCCGGCTCCTTCGTATTGCGCCCGTCCACCCACACTGTCCCGTCTGTGGGAACCAGTATGGCATTAAGATGCTTGGCAAATGTAGACTTCCCCGAGCCGTTATGCCCTAAGACTGCGACAAACTGCCCTTCCCTTGCATCGATATCCACGCCGTCGATTGCCCGGGAGGTTCCGACAACATTGCCGTCCTCATCCCGTTTCTCATATTCAAATACCAGTTTTTCCGCCTGAATCATACTCATCCCTGGATCATGCCTCCGTTTATCTGATCTTCACGCTCCGGCTGCAGCTCCTCCTGCCGGCCAAGAAGTGAACCGCAGCATTCTTAAGCCTTCTGGGGCTCCTCGTACTCGGTTCCCTTCGTATCTACGCTGACCTTCTTCATCCGCTTGTCCTCAAGAGGCCGGTCATTATAATCCGTATCTGTCTCCGCAATCTTATTTACCACATCCATGCCTTCCGTAATCTGCCCAAATGCAGCATACGCACTGTCAAGATGCGGGGAGGTCTTATGCATAATAAAAAACTGGGAGCCTGCGGAATCCGGGTCCATCGCTCTCGCCATGGAAAGGACTCCCGCTGTATGCTTCAGATTATTCGTAAATCCATTCTGCTTAAACTCACCTTTAATCTTGTATCCCGGGCCTCCCATACCCGTTCCGTCCGGACATCCGCCCTGGATCATAAACCCGCTGATCACACGGTGGAAGATCAGCCCGTCATAATATCCCTTCTGAATCAGGGAAATAAAATTATTCACCGTATTCGGCGCAATCTCCGGATACAGCTCCGCCTTCATCACCTCTCCGTTTTCCATCTCAAACGTAACAATTGGATTTTCCATATTCATCTCTCTCCTTTATCTCGATAAAATCATGCTCCATTAATAAACCGTTTACTATTTTAGCCCATAATCAGCAATTCGTAAAGCAAAATCGCGCTTTTTTCAGATATGCACGAAACTGGTTACTATTCACGGCCCAGGGGCTGCTCATCGCAGCAATTCGTGGCAGTATTCCTAAGTTTGCTGCGCAAAAGCCGCCTCTCACTCCTGCACCAGACCATTACACCACAAGCCTGATCAGCCCGCCTTTTTCCGCAAAGCCTGTCTCCCACATCTCCTTCAGCGAAAACCACACCGCTTCGCCGTAGGTTGCCGTCTTCACCTGAAAATCACCGCCCGCCTGACCGTACCCTGCGATCAGAAACCAATGCCAGATATAATCCCTAAACTTCTCTTTGTCCCTGTGCTGCAGAAGCAATACCGGTACGGGTATGCCCCGCTTTATCTGGCTTCTAATAAAGTCTTCGGCCTCCTTCGCCGTCCGCTGGCCAGGAAATTCCTCCATGCTAAGCCGCCCCGCCAGCCCGGCGTCTTCGATATATTTCTCAAAGCCGCTGATGAACCACGCAAGCTTTTTCACCCCGCTGACCCTTGGGCTGATGTAGGGCTTCATGATCTGGCTGAAGCGCTTGTAATCCTCCTTGTTCAGATGGCCGATGTCATATGGATAAAGCTCCTTCATCCCCATATGCTTTGCAAAATAAATACAGCAGTCACAGGCTGTGGCCGCCGCGCACCCGCCGATGTGCATGACTACGTTGGTAAACCAGTCCTGATTCCCGCCGAATGCACCGTCAATCTCAAAATATTCCAGTTCTTTTTTTATCTCCAAATGAACTACCTCCATTTTCTCCCTCTCATGCATTTTGCCCGCAGTTTCATTATATTATAGGCATAAACGCCGTATCTTTCAACAAAAAGAAGACCTTACTGAAGATTTTTATCTTCGTTAAGGCCTTCTTCATCCTCAGAATCCAGCTGCAGAAACTCACCATATTTGGGTCATGGGTTTCTCCTGTATCATGTTCTCACGAAATGTGCATTCCTGACCCGTAAAAAGTATCACTATTTCCTATGATCTCCTAAGCTTCTCTGCAAATTCATTACTGAGGGTTATCTTTGCCACATAGAACACATCCCCGGTCATATACACCGTCCAATCGTCTTCGATCTCCACCTGAAGCTCGCCGCCGGGCATATGCACGATAACCTTGCTGTTTGTCATGCCAAGCTTATAGGCAACTCCTGCCGCCGCGCAGGCTCCCGTGCCGGAAGCCAACGTATAGCCTGCGCCTCTCTCGAAGATCTCGATAGCGATATTCTCCTTATCCATCACTTTCATGATCTGCGTGTTCACCCGGTTCGGGAAATACCTCGCCATCTCCGCGTAATCGCCGATCTTGCACACAAGAGGCTTTGAGATCTCGCGCATAGGAATCACGCAGTGAGGATTGCCGATGGTCACACAGGTAACCGGATAAAGAGTCCGGCCGAATACCATGTCCTCATTGATCACTTCTCTTCTCTCCCCTGTCACCGGTATATCGTCGCTCCAGAAGGAGAGCCTGCCCATAGACACTCGAAGCCTGCTGCCGTCCTCATTTAAAAAGGTCACCTCTGCCGCCCCGTTTTCCGTATACAGCTTAAAATTCTTCTTCTGCACATACCCTGCATCCTTCAGATATTTGGCAAAGATCCGCACGCCATTCCCGCTGGTCTCGGATATGCTGCCATCCGGATTCCAGACCTTCACATACATCCCGCTCTCCTTAAGGACCGGCCCCTCCAGCACACCGTCTGATCCAAGCCCCGCATTGCGGTCACAGATCATCTTCACATTCTCCTCTGTGAGCGAAAGCTCATTTTTATTCGGGTCGAACACTACATAATCATTTCCCAAGCCATGATATCTCTCCAACGTAACCTTCATAACATACCCTCCATTCAGTGATTTTCTAATCTCAGTATAAATTAAAGCCCATGATTTCATTTATACTAAATTATGCCGATTCAATATAATCTTATGATAACAGGCATTATTTCCCTGTTCAAGGCAATTCGTGCGGAATTTATTGCAAATAATGCTCTATTGGGCTATCATTATGATATAACCAGACCAACCGCAAAAGGAGCTTACGGCATGATTACCGAAACCTGCGAAAAAAAAGGCTATCTTAACAGTGAATTCCGCCTGTTCCACCTGACAGATAAAGAAACCCGCGAGATAAAAACCCATTACCATGATTTTGACAAGATCACGATCTTCATCAAGGGAAAAGTCTCTTATATGGTGGAGGGGAGAACCTACGAACTGCGGCCTTACGATATCGTCCTGGTCAAACACAGCGACATGCACCGGCTGACCGTTGACAACGCCCAGGTGTATGAGCGGATCATCGTATACATTTCCCCGAATTTTATGAATGCATACAAGACCGGTGATTACGACCTGAGCTTCTGCTTTCAGAAGGCACAGGCGGAGCATTCCAACGTCCTTCGCATCCCCTCACTGGAAAAAAGCTCTCTGTTCAACGCTATTGTACGGCTGGAAAGGTCCTTTTCTGACAACGGATATGCCGCAGAGCTGTACCGGCAGGTCCTGTTTCTGGAATTCATGGTGCACCTTAACCGGGCCGCCCTGAAAAACCGGCTGGAATTCATCGATACAGAGCAGCGCTCCAAGGCCGCGGGCATCCTTCAATATATCAACGACAATCTAACGGAGGAGCTAAACGTTGATTGTATTGCTCATGCATTTTTCGTCAGCAAATATTACCTGATGAGACAATTCAAGCAGGAAACCGGTTATACTCTCGGGAACTATATCTCCCGCAAACGGCTCCTGCTTGCTAAAGAACTGATCTTATCCGGGGTGCCGGGCACCCAGGCCTGCTTCGACTGCGGCTATAAAGACTATTCTACCTTCTTAAGAGCCTACCGGCGTCTGTTCGGCGAATCCCCCAGGGAAACCCTGTCCCAGATGTCTGCCGGGACATAACCTCTCACAAAGATGCCGTCCTCTCTGTATTCTTCCTCCATAAGCTCTCCGTATCTGCGGATGAGCTGTATTTTCGCTGTATCCTTGTAACCGTAAAGACCTTCTACCGCTACCTTCTTCTCCCGCAGGGCAGCTTCTATCGTTTGCAAAAGCTCGCCGAGCCCTTCTTTTGTCCTTGCCGACACGTTTACCGTATAATCTGCCTGAAAGTCCCGGATGGTCTGGCCGGGCTCTGCCTTATCCTGCTTATTGAACACCGTGATCACCGGCTTATCCCCCACCTCAAGCTTCCTCAATGTTTCATATACGGTATGCATCTGCTCATCCATCTGCGGATTGGAAGAATCTACCACGTGAAGAATGATATCTGCGTACTTGGCTTCCTCAAGCGTACTCTTAAAGGCTTCTATCAGGTGGTGGGGAAGCTTCTGGATAAATCCTACCGTATCAGTCAGAAGCACCTCCTGCCCGCCGGAGAGCTTTATTCCCCTCGTCGTCGGGTCGAGAGTCGCGAACAACTTATCCTCCGCCAGAATATTCGCTCCCGTCAGCTTATTAAGCAAAGTGGATTTCCCCGCATTGGTATATCCGACGATAGCTGCAACCGGAATACGGCTTTTCCTTCTCTGTCCTCTGGTGACCTCCCGGTGGCGCTTTACTTCCTTTAACTCCCGGTTCAACTGCGCGATCCGGTTCTTGATCAGCCTTCTGTCCGCCTCAAGCTTCTTCTCCCCTGGTCCTCTCGTACCGATGCCGCCGCCGAGCCTGGAAAGCGCTGTGCCAAACCCAGTCAGCCTTGTCTGGCGATACTTAAGCTGCGCAAGCTCCACCTGGATCTTTCCCTCGCTGGTAGTCGCTCTCGCCGCAAAGATATCTAAAATCAGAAGCGTACGGTCCATCACCTTCGCCCCGAGAATATCCTGGAGATTCTTCATCTGCACAGGCGAAAGCTCATCATCACAGATAATGCCTGAACTTTCTGTCTCCCACAGCATGTCCTTGATTTCCTCGATCTTTCCTTTTCCCACATAAGTCGCCGGGTGTATCTGCTCCCGGTTCTGGATGATCCTGCCCGCGGCTTCTGCCCCCGCAGTCTTCGCAAGCTCGCCAAGCTCGTTCAGTAAGCTTTCTGTCATATCCTGCGCTGAGACGCTCACTCCCACCAAGAGTACCCGCTCTGTCTCTTTTCCTAATTCTATCATCGTCTTATCTCGTTTCTAAAAATTGCGCTTCCTTTGCCGCGTCTTCATCCTCCGGATAGTCCGCGGTATACTCCTCAAGAAGGCTCCTTGCGGTATCCATATCTCCAAGCTTTTCATAAGCATAGATGCAGTTAAAACGCATAGCTTTCGTCAGCTCATCGCTTATCCCCTCTGATTTAAGCCCCTCTTCAAAATAGGCGATAGCTTCTTTCACATTTCCCGCCTTCAGCTCGCAGCTCCCAATCAGGTTAAACACCGTCCCCGTCTTCTCGCTGCCTTCTTTGAGCGCTGCCTGGAGAGCCTCCTTCGCGCCTTCATAATCCCTTGTCTCCCACAGGGCAAGTCCTAATCCTCTGTAGGAGTCCGCCTTATTCTGCTCTTTTTCCACGGCCTGCCTGAACTGCTTTGCCGCCTCCTCATACTCCCCCTTCTCCAAAGCCTCCATCCCGCTTTCATAGGGATTGACAATACAGCCCGACAGTACGGCTGACAGCAGCACAGCCAATACCGATAACCGAATTATTTTCATTTCCATGTCTCTCCTACACTCCCGGTCTATCTATACCGTATACTTTGACACGCACACTGCATTAAGGATCGCCGCAAACATAACCCCTACCTCTGCAAGGATCGCCTCCCACATGCCGAAATAGCCGATGACCGCCATCAAGAGCACCATAGCTTTGATGATGATCGCAAACATAATATTTTCATTGACGACCTGGATAGTCTCCTTCGCTATACGGATCGCATCCTTTATCTTAGAGAGCCTGCCTTTGACCAAGATAACATCCGCCGCCTCAACAGCCGCAGCAGAAGCCAGATCGCCCATAGCGATCCCCACATCCGCCCGGGCAAGGACCGGCGCATCATTGATCCCGTCCCCCACGCAGACCAGCTTCTCCGAATCATCCTGCACAAACAGAAATTCCTCTAACTGCTCCACTTTCTCCACAGGCATCAGGTTGGTGTAAGCATAATCCATATCCAGCTCCTCCGCAACCTCTCTCCCGGCCTTTTCCGAATCTCCGGTAAGCATCACCAGAACCCCGTTGCACTGCTGCCTCAGATAATTCAGAGTATCATAAGCATCTTCCCTGATCTCATCAGCGATCACGAAATATCCCACGCACTCTTGTCCTACTGCGATATAGACGACCGAACCCGCAGTCTCTACGTCCGCCACCTTCACCTTCTGCTTTTCCATCAGCCGCCAGTTGCCCACATGGACTCTCTGTCCCTCATAAGTGGCGCTGACGCCGTAGCCCGGCTCCTCCTTCACCCTGTATACCTTATTCTTATCGATCACTCCCGTATAAGCCTCAAAAAGAGACTGGGCGATCGGATGGTTCGAATAACACTCCACATGGGCGGCAAGCTTCAAAAGATCCCGCTCCCCCATGCTGTACGCCTTCACTTCCTTCACGGCAAACGTCCCTTCCGTCAGCGTGCCGGTCTTATCGAACACGAAGATATCCGCTTTCGCCAACGCTTCAAGATAATTCCCCCCCTTGACCAGGATTCCCTGACGGGCGGCGCTGGTGATTCCCCCGAGAAATGCGATCGGGATGGACATCACAAGCCCGCTGGGGCATGCCACTACCATAAAGATCAGCCCCCGGTAGATCCAGGTATCCCAGTTGCCGTAAGAAAATGTCAGCGGTGGATACAGCATGACAAGCAAAGAAAGCACTAGCATCACCGGCGTATAAACCTTAGAAAATCTTGTGACAAATGTCTCGCTCTCCGCCTTAAGGTTCTGCGCATCCTCAACCATATTCATGATCTTGGAAACCGTAGAATCCTCATATACTTTAATGACCTTCGCTTCGATCACGCCGCTCAGATTGATACACCCGCTGTATATCCGGTCGCCCGGCCTTGCAAGCTGCGGCGCCGCTTCACCGGTCAGCGCCTTCGTATCAATAGTCGTTACACCGTTTAACACCACTGCATCCACCGGAATCCGCTCTCCCGGCTTGATCACGATGATATTATAAAGTTGAAGCTCCCATGGGTCCACCTGGATCTCCTCGCCCAATGTCTTGCGGGTCGCATATTCCGGGCGGATATCGATCATCTCTGCGATGGAGCGCTTCGCACTGTCTGTCGCAAACTCTTCAAAAATCAGCCCCAGATCAAACAGGAGCATAACAAACACGCCTTCGATATATCTTCCGATACCAAAAGCTCCCACTGTGGCCAGAATGATCAGAATGTGCTCCGTCGGCATCTTTTTCTGCATCAGCCTTTCGCTCACCTTTTTAAACGACTCAAACCCGATCACCAGATAAGCGGCAAGAAAGACTAAAAACTTCGCCCAGTCTGTCACAGTCGTATAGAGTGTCCACACCACTCCGCATACGTATATCGCTACTCCCAAACTATAAATCATACTTATTTTCTTCAACTGCGCCGTCATAATACTTCCCTTTTTTGTATCTATATTCAATTCATTCCTGAATATGCTCCATTCCCTGACTGATAATATTCTGGATATGACCGTCTGCCAGAGAATAATACACCGTCTTCCCTTCTCTGCGGTTTTTCACCAGTTTCATCTGCTTCAAAATGCGAAGCTGGTGTGAAATTGCCGACTGCGTCATCCCAAGAAGCTCTGCCAGGTCGCAGACACACATCGCCGACTCCAGCAGCACACACAAGATCTTCACCCTTGTAGCATCCCCGAATACTTTATAAAAATCTGCCAGCTCATTAAGAAGCCCTTCTTCTGGCATCAGTTTCTTCACCTTTTGTATCATGTCATTGTGTACATATGTCACATCACAGCACTCTACCTCTGTCTTCCCCATATATGCTTCCCTTTCATATGAATATGTGAATACACGTCTACTATTAATTATGCCAAATGGTGAAATCTATTTCAACCACTTGGCATAAAGTTAATAAAAACGTAATTATTTATTACTTGTGTTAATGCTTTTTATACAATATCCGGATAGAATTCAGCACACACAGCATCGCCACGCCAGTGTCCGCAAATACCGCCATCCACATATTGGCAAAGCCTGCGAATCCAAGAACCATGACAAGTAATTTGATCCCCAGAGCAAATACCACATTCTGCATGGCGACCCGCCCCGTACTCTTCGCGATGCTGACCGCATCCACGATCGCCTGAACCGACGAGGTCATAAATACTACATCCGCCGCCTCGATCGCCGCATCCGCTCCGCTTCCCATAGCCGCTCCCACATCCGCTCCCGCCAGCACCGGAGCATCATTGATCCCGTCACCGACAAACATCACAGCACCATGATTCCTGCGGATATCCTGAAGGTGCGAAAGCTTTTCCTGAGGCATGAGCTGCGCGTGCACCTCGTCGATGCCGATCCTGTCCGCCACAGCATACGCATTCTGACTCGCATCCCCGGTGAGCATCGCCGTAAACAAACCTTCCCGTTTCATATGATTCACCGCCTGCACCGCGTCTTCCTTGAGCATATCGCTGATAATCAGATATCCTGCAAACTCCCCGTCCACGGCAACAAGGACCTCCGTCCCGCCCCCGTCTTCGCAAAAATGCTTCAAATCCACAGACTCAGCCTCCATCAGCGCCCTGTTCCCGCAAAGCACCGTCCCTTCCGGGAACACGGCTTTAATCCCTTTACCCGATATCTCCTGCACCTCTTTCGGCCTTACAAGCTCCAGGCTTCTCTTTTTCGCTTCTTCCAGGATACTGTGACCTATAGGGTGGGTGGAATCAAGCTCACAATCTGCCGCCATCGTAAGAATCTGCTTCTCTGTCAGCCTGCAGACAGGCACGATCCTTTCCACCGCAAAATTTCCTTTAGTGACAGTACCCGTCTTATCCATTACAACTGTCTTAATATCCTTTAACGCCTCTATAGCCAGGCCGCCCTTAAACAGGATACCCTTTTTCGAGCCCGCGCCGATCCCGGAGAAAAATGCCAGCGGCACACTGAGCACCAGCGCGCACGGGCAGCTAATAACAAGAAAAGTAATCGCCGTATAAATCCAGTGGTTCCAGTTCCCGCTGATCACCGACGGCACAACCGCCGTAAATACTGCCGCCCCAACCACAACCGGTGTATATGTCCTGGCAAATCTTGTGATAAAGCGGTCAATCTTCGGCTTGCTCGCCGCCGCATTCTCCACGGAATCAAGAATCCTTGTCACCATCGATTCACTCAGAGGCTTGCTGACCCTTACCTTTAAGACTCCCTGCTCGTTCACGCATCCTGAGATGACCTCCATACCGGGGCAGACGCGCACCGGAACAGGCTCGCCCGTCACCGGAGATGTATCGATCCTGCTCTCCCCGTCGGTCACTGTTCCGTCAAGCGGGATACGGTCACCCGGCCGGATCATGATCACATCCCCCGCCTTCGCCTCGCCTGCCGGAAGCTCTCTTACGTCTTCTCCTTCCACAAGGTTCACCACCTCAGGCCGCAGATCCACAGCTTCCATAATCTGCGAGCGGCTTCTCTCAACTGCCGCATCCTCAAAAAATTCGCCCACCCGGTAGAACAGCATAACTCCTACCGCCTCCGCGAAATCTCCGATTGCAAATGCAGCGATCGTCGCCACGCTCATCAGAAAGTTCTCGTCAAATACTCTTCCGTTCTTTAAGTTCTTAAATGCTTTCCACACAATCTCAAGTCCCAGAATCAGGTATGCAAGCACAAATACCGTTTGATGCGCATATACTGCCGCTTCTATATTCTTCATCACTATACCGGCAGCAAAAAGCGCCGCCCCAAAGCCTATCCCAAGAATATCTGACCTGTTCGCCGCATAGAAACCCTTCTTTTCTTGCTTTTCTTTCTTCTCTGCTGCTTTATGCGGTACTACGATGACTTCTGATTCTATGGATCCGCAGATCTTCTGCAGCATAGGAAGGAGCTGCTCTTGACGGTCGGACGCCACCACCAGCTTCTTCGTCGCAAATGTGATCACTGCCGCCTCTACTTCTGGCAGCGCATTGATCTTTCTCTCCATCTTCGCCGCGCAGTTGGCACAGCCAAGATTCTCCAATATATATGCCTTCTGGGCTACACCCGCCGGCAGGTCATGCGTCTTGTGATGCTCCATCTCATGATGCTCATGATGATGCCCGTGGTGGGCATGATTATGATGAGGTTCGTCATGGACATGCCCGCAGCCGCATTCTTCTCCATGGGCATGGCTATGATAGTGTTCATCGTGGACATGCCCGCAGCCACATTCTTCTCCATGGGCATGGCTATGATAGTGTTCATCGTGGACATGCCCGCAGCCGCATTCTTCTCCATGGGCATGACTATGATGATGCTCATAATGGGCATGTTGTGTCTGTAATTCCTGTTCTTTCATGACGCTGTTCTCCTGAATTTCTAAATATGAACACATATTCATATGTTCATATCTAGTAAATCACAGAAGATATGTTTTGTCAATAAATATTCCTGAAACTCACCTGCCAAAATTATGCACGGTTACGGTTACTCCACGACCAGCAATATACAAGGTTCATTTGGAATTGCCTCTGTCGGCGGGATGTCGGCTCCCTTGTATCATTTTCTCACGATATGTACAGGAAATGCACAAACCCTTCCGAACAGTAACTTACACTACGGCACCGTCTGCTGCCTTCCTCCGATATCCCTGAGAACCTCTCTCAGAGGGCTGAAATCAATCTTCAGTTCACCGCCAAATAACCGCACTGGAATCTCGCTGTCAAACCCGTAAAGCGCCGGAAATATCTCCTCCTCAAAACAGTAGGCAACTACCTTCTCCTTCTGAGTATCTATCATCCAATATTCCTTCACGCCGGCATCCTGGTATTTCTGAAGCTTCAGAAAACCGTCCTTCTGCCCGGTAGATGGCGACAGGACTTCGATCACAAAGTCCGGCGCTCCCACAACACAACGTTCAGAAAGCTTGCTCCTATCACACACGACAAATACATCCGGCTGCACCATCGTCCTGTTATCTTTATCTAGCTGTACATCCACCGGAGCAGAAAACACACTGCACTTCCCGCCCTTTTTCCGAATATAATTCCGAAGCAGCGATGCAACCTCAATAACCACCATCTGATGAGGCAGGGATGGCGCCGCCATATCGTAGAATGTCCCGTCGATCAGCTCCACCCTCCGCTCTTCCGGCAGCCCGTAATAGTCATCCAAAGTATAATCCCCCTCCTTCTTCCCATACTCGATCAAAGCTTCGCAGATCATATCTGTCTTATGCGGCCTGAGGACCTTTTCGAGCGCTCTCAGCGTCTCGTAACGGGGTGCCTTCGTCTCTCCGTTAAAAATCTTTTGCACAGTCCCGAGCGGAACCTTAGAATACTCCGAAATCTGTGCCAGTGAATATCCATAAAGCTTTTTATAATACTTCATCTGTTCAATATCCATAAACGAACCTCCTCCTCAACGCAAAAACGGTCAAAATCCGGTTTGTTATATCTTAACCGAATTTCAACCGTTTGTCAACCGTTTCCTTTCCGCTATATCAAAATCTGACCATATCTTAGTTGCTATTCGTTGCGGCATTCCGAGTTTTGCTGCGCAAAAGCCCCCTCACTCCTGTATCATGTTCTTACGGAATGCGTAGCCAGTGCGTATTCCTGACCCATGAACCAATGTCAGTTAGTTAGGGACGCTTTTGAATAACCCTAAGCCTATCGTTTTCTACAATCGGGGGAACGTAAAGGATATAAACGGAACATCGGCGTTTGTTTGATATGTTCCGGTAAAAGTAACTTGTTTTCTTTGCACACCAAGTAGACGAATAGCCATCCGTCTGAAAATGTGTTATACTATCAGTGTTGAGTTAGCCAGCTTTACGCAAAACGATAGGTAAAGCTGACCGGAATCCGGAACCTATGCTGGCGGGCATAGGTTCGGTCGGGCCTGATGGGAAGGGTATTCCTTGCTGTCAGGCCTTCTATGTCTGGCGGAGATTCTCCACGTTGAAGGCGCAGGAAATAGTGACATGCTTTGTAGGCGACAGAATAATTCACCTGAAGCTGATGCTTCCTGCCCTTGCGGTTGATGATTACCTGTCCGGTAACGATGGAGCAGAAGTTATATAGAAGCCGCGCCCATAGTTCCATTTCTATGAATCTGCGTTGCTTGGAATGGAAGATTGAAGCCCCAAGCACATGCTTCAATTCACGGAAAGAAGTTTCGATTCCCCATCTTAGATGGTAAAGGTATTTGATTTCATCGACCGAAAATTCTTCCGGAGACAGGTTTGTGATAATGTTCTCATAACCATCCTCTGAGATTCTGAATCTGAGAATGCGCAGGGCAATAGGATATTCCGTCGTTTTATCTGAATCGATATAATCAAAGGCGACATTCTTGCAGATAAATCTGTACGGTTCTTCCAATTCTGGGTGGCGGCGTTTTTTCTTTGAATTGGA
>CAJTDK010000002.1:0-147877 GCA_910575105.1 Lachnospiraceae bacterium | reverse complement strand
CATCAAAGCAGTCCTGAGCCGGGAAGTCGTTACCAAGGATGCGCTGCATTTTAATGTCAGCAGCTCTAATCATGAAATGAAAATGATGTTCGGCGGCATGTGCAAAGACATTGAACGAATGCCCCCCGGTCCGCGATAAAGATAGGAACTATGCCGGGAACTGTCTGATGCCTGTCAATTAAGGTGCAGAGAGCACGAAACTCGTTCTTTTTCCTGACTGGCTGAACCACGCAGTCGGTATATCTTTTTGATATAAGGTCAAAAAGGGGGATGATGTGAACTTGGCTGTAAGCATTGGTGGTCTTGCCGTCCGGAGCAAAATAGGAATCAATATCCAACGGATTTCTGGTAAAAGTAAAGGAAGACCCATCCGCAGCGAGAAGCTGGTACTTGTCTTTATAGAAAGTGTATGGATAAAGTTTGTTAAAGGAATGGAACAGATAAGGCAGCGCATCATCCGAAAGCTTGTCTCTTTGCTGGAAGAAAGCAGAATGAGAGGCAGTATCTTTCGCAAAAGAGAAGAACTTTAGCAGTTCATCCTTTACAGAGCCCGCCTCCATAGAAACGATAAGCTGTAGTAAATTGTGAAAATCCAGTTTTCTGTTTCTCGAGAAGTCCGTTTCAGGGTGATTAGAGAAATCTCCTGGATGAGAAGCCATTTCTGAACTAAACCACCACCGGCTGAAGCCGGTGGGTTTGGGCTGGCTGCTGAAGCAGCCTAAAGTTGTCCGACCTCGAAGTTATCGCTCTTCTAAATCCTGATTTTTGATATATTCTTGTATGATCTCGTCCGTTACGTTCCCACTGCTGGCTACAAAATATCCTCTTGCCCATAGATGGCGGCCCCAGAACTCCTTATTCAACTCTTTATATTCTATCTGCAGTTTTCGAGAAGTGTGCCCCTTCATATACTGAACCAGCTTGCTTGCCGACAGATGTGGCGGTACCGATACCAGGAGATGTATGTGATCCTTCCCTACATACCCGGCCAGAATCTCCACATCATTTGTCTGGCATATCTTCCGTATCAATTCTCTTGTTCTTACCGCGATCTTTCCCATCATCACGGGTTTTCGGTATTTTGTTATCCATACAATATGGTATTTGATATCATACGTACAATGGGCCGACTTCCTATAATTTTCCATGTTTTCACCTCAAGTTTAGTATCTCTACATTTCCTTTTTCTAAACTTTGAGGTATGGGGTTGACCTAAAGGTTTCGCCTAGAAGGCGAGGGTTTTAACCCCAGTATACAGACAATAATTTCAAATAAACGGTGTTTGGTTTGTTGTGCAAATGACATGTGAAACCTCCTTGTAATCAGATAAATAATATACTTCTAAATTACAAGGGCCGCTCTCGCTGTCTCTTAAAATACAATCAGTAGCGAGAGCGGCCACACATTTTGAACTCTGTGTCAACCCATTTGAGTGAATTTTTCAGATTTATTTTGTTAGACCCTGCATGGGAATCTAAGCCAAGGGCTTAACTAACTGAAATTGCCCATGAACAGTAACATATCTTATCTACTCTTCTATCTGCCAGTCCACCGGCTCTATGCCATGCGCTGTGAGGAAATCATTGGTCTGGCTGAACGGTCTGCTCCCGAAAAATCCCCTGTAGGCAGACAGCGGGCTTGGATGAGGCGCCTTCAGAATCAGATGTTTCGGATTGGTCAGCATCTCCGCCTTCCTCTGGGCAGGCGCTCCCCATAGTATAAACACGATCGGCCTATCCTGTCCATTGAGCGCCATGATCGCCGCATCAGTGAATTCCTCCCATCCGATGCCTCTGTGGGAATTTGCCTGATGCGCCCGCACCGTAAGCACCGTATTGAGCATGAGCACTCCCTGCTCCGCCCATTTGGTCAGGTGGCCATGGCTCGGTATCCGGCATCCCAGATCGTCATGGAGTTCCTGGTAGATATTCACAAGGGACGGCGGGATATCCACCCCCTTTTTCACGGAAAAGCAAAGACCATGAGCCTGCCCGTTATTATGATAAGGATCCTGTCCTAGGATCACTACCTTCACCTTACTAAGCGGGGTCAGATGAAATGCATTAAAGATATCATCTGCCGGCGGGAAAATCAGTCTCGTTTTATACTCCTGATTCACCGTCTCGAACAATTTTTTATAGTAAGGTTTCCTGAACTCATCCTTAAGCGCTTCCAGCCAGTCATTGTTAATCGCTGCCATAATCTGTCCTCCTCATCATTCGAATATTTATTTTTATATCTGCATAGCAATCTGCCGGCATTTTCTGTTACTGCTCCACAGGACAGTGCATTTACTGCAAAGTCCGCACGAAAATGATTCAGGAGTAAGCAGTAGCGGTTTCCTCCCGGGCTTACAATCTCACCGAGACTCCTCTGCCCCGCAGATACTCTTTCACTTCCTTGATTTCCAGCTCTTTATAATGGAACAGGGACGCTGCCAGCGCCGCGTCTGCCCTTGCCTCTGTCAGAGCCGTGTAAAAGTCCTCTAGCGTTCCCGCTCCGCCCGATGCAATCACCGGAACCGATACCGCATCCGCAATCGCCCGCGTCAGCTCCAGGTCATATCCGGCCTTCGTCCCGTCGCAGTCCATACTAGTCAGCAGAATCTCTCCCGCTCCAAGCTTCTCCACATTGACCGCCCACTCAACCGCATCAATACCCACATCAATTCGCCCGCCATTCTTATAGATATTCCAGCCACTCTTATCCGCCCGCCGCTTCGCGTCGATGGCCACCACCACACACTGGCTTCCGAACTTGTCCGCCGCATCTGAGATCAGGCGGGGAGTATTGATCGCAGAAGAATTGACAGAGATCTTGTCCGCCCCCTCCCTGAGAAGCGCCCGGAAATCATCCACCGTACGGATCCCACCTCCCACAGTAAAGGGAATAAACACCGTTTCCGCAACTTTGCGCACCATATCCACTACCGTCTCCCGTGCATCCGACGAGGCGGTGATATCTAAGAACACCAGCTCGTCCGCGCCGGCTTTATCATATGCCTTCCCAATCTCCACCGGGTCACCGGCATCCTTAAGATCTACAAAATTAACGCCCTTTACCACCCGTCCGTCCTTGACATCCAGACAGGGGATGATCCTTTTTGTATGCATATTTGTCTCCTCCGCCATTCTATATATTTTCCAGTCCCACAAAATTTTCCAAAATCTTAAGCCCCACCTCACTGCTCTTTTCCGGATGGAACTGACAGGCAAATACATTGCCCTGCTCAACCGAAGCATGGATGCAGGTGCCATACTCTGCCGCCGCGGTGACGATACTCTCATCTGCCGCCTTCAGATAGTAGGAATGTACAAAATACACATAAGATTCCTCCGGAATGCCCTGAAACAGCCTGCCCTTATTGGGATAGGCCAGGGAATTCCATCCTATATGCGGGATCTTAAGCCCCCCGCCTCCGGGAATCCGCAGAATCTCTCCCCTCAGTATGCCAAGCCCTTCAATTCCCGGCGTCTCGTCACTTCGTTCAAACAGAAGCTGCAGGCCGAGACAAATACCGAGAAATGGCGTACCTGCCTCCGCCACTTCATGAATAACACTCTCCAGCCCGTACTTTCGAAGCTTGTCCATCGCGTCGCCAAATGCTCCGACACCCGGCAGGATGACCTTATCCGCCTTAAGGATCACGTCCCTGTCTCTGGTGACCGATGTATCCTGTCCCAGAGACTTAAGCGCCTTCTCTACGCTTCTTATGTTGCCCGCATCATAATCTATAATTGCAATCATTCATTTCTTTTCCTTTCATAAAAATAGTGTATGGCCAATCCTTGCATGCCTTATTCCAATCATAACACAGAAAAAGTGCTTTGGCACTAACAGATTATCCGACTGCACAAAAATCACAGCCCCGCTCAATGGCATCACCGCTTCAACAGCAAAAAAACTTCTGCCCTGCAGGAATCCATCGCCCAGGGCAGAAGTTTTTGGTTCATCTTATTTTACATTGTATGCTATGAATTTTTTCTGTCTATTTCGCATCAAGTTCAAACCAGAACTCCACCCCATTATCATAATTATTGACCCCGTATTTCTGATGGAAGGATTCCATGATGGCCTTGACGATAGAAAGCCCGATTCCGTTCCCGCCGTATTCTCTCGTGTGAGCCTTGTCCACCTTATAAAATTTATCCCAGATATGCGCGACGTCCTCCTCCGGAATCGGCGTCCCGGTATTAAACACCGTAATCCTTGCCTTTTCATCCTGAATCTTTATCTTGACTTCGATGACCCTCTCAAGCCCTGCATGATGAAATGCATTGCTGACATAATTGCGTACCACCTGCTCCACCTTGAATTCATCCGCCCATACGTACACCGGCTCCTGCTGCCGGAATATTACCCGGATGTCATCCTGCTGCGCCAGGATCTCCATACTCTGCAGGATTCCCCTGACCACCGCTGTCAGGTCGAACCGCTCGAACTCTATTTCCTCATCGCCGAATTCCAACTGATTCAGAGCGAGGAGATTTTTCACCATCTGATTCATCTTAGACGCCTCGTCCATAATCACGTCACAGTAGAATTCCCGGCTCTCCGGATCGTCGCTTATGCCCTCCTTAAGTCCTTCGGCGTATCCCTGGATAAGCGCAATAGGCGTTTTCAGCTCATGAGATACATTCCCAAGAAAATCATTGCGCATCTGCTCTAATTTTTCCTTCTGCTCGATATCCTTCATCAAGCTGTTGTTCGCGCTCTTAAGCTCTGATATGGTGCTCTCAAGCTTCGCGGACATCCGGTTAAAATTGGCGCCGAGATTCCCGATTTCATTCTTTCCGCCGCTGGTATATCTCGCCTCAAAGTCAAGATCTGCCATGCGCTCTGACAGCGCGGCAAGCTCAAGGATGGGATCTGTCAGCCTTTTGGAAAAATACCAGATAAGCACGGTGCAGATTAGGATCATAAAGCAGCCGATGATCACCAGAAACTGGTTGGAAAGCGAAGCGCTCTCCCGAATACTCTCGATGGGACTTCGGATAAGAAAGATACTTCCGTCCGCGAACTCTCCCCACATCTCAATATATTCTTCCTTATTCCACGGGCTTCGGGAGCGGGTTAACTGATATTCGTCGGTGCTGGCCAGAAGCCGGCTGTGCTTCTGCGCCTGATTCAAAAGATACCCCGCCAACTGTTTCTGCAGCATATCCATGTCGTGGACATTGGTCAGCATCCGCGAGTTTTCCTCATCCACAATCAGATAGGACATGTTGTTCTTCTCCGCCATATGCCAGAGCTCTTCCGCCTTGTCCTGCTGTTCGATCGTCCCGCTCTCCATGGCATCCCGGAGGCTGATATACATGTTCACGAACTCCGTCTTCTTGTTGCTGATGTAATAAGGCTCAAGAAAATTCATATTAATGACAAGAAGCGCCAGAAGCACACAGCCGATCAGTCCGACAAATATTGCGATCATCTGGCTTTTTATGGAATGTCTCATGATTTATCCACCTCGAATTTGTATCCCATCCCCCAGATCGTCCGGATATAATTCCCCTTTTCGCCCAGCTTGCTGCGAAGCTTCTTTACATGGGTATCGATCGTCCGCGCATCGCCGAAATAGTCGTAATTCCACACATTGTTCAGTATCTTCTCCCTGGACAGTGCAATTCCCTGATTTTCCACAAAATAAGCCAATAGCTCAAATTCTTTGTAACTGAGCTCAACTCCTTTGCCATCTATGGTCACCTGATGAGCCGCCTTGTCTATGATGATCCCCCCGGCATCCGCGACCTCCTCCGGATTCAGCACATTGCTTCTTCTTAAGATCGCTTCCACTCTTGCCACCAAAATCTTCGGACTGAAAGGCTTTGAGATATACTCGTCTACTCCAAGCTCAAAGCCCTGCAGCTCGTCCCGTTCTTCCGAACGCGCCGTCAGCATAATAATCGGAACCTTCGAGGACTGCCGTACCTCCCGGCACACCTGCCACCCGTCCATCTTCGGCATCATCACGTCCAAGATCAGCAGGGATATATCTTTGTCTGCATAAAACACTTCCATGGCCTCAAGCCCGTCTCCTGCCTCAAGCACCTGAAACCCTTCCCGCTCAAGGAAATCCCGCACAAGCTTTCTCATCCTGCTCTCATCGTCCACAACAAGAATTTTAATCTTATCCATATCCTGACCTCCGCATATATGATCTCTGGTATTAACGCTCTATTCCATACCTACTGAATATATAGCTACAGCTTACCATATAAATATGTCCTTTTTGTGATTATTCAGCCATCCCTCTGTAAATATACGAAAATACCGGCGCAAAGAAGCCGCTGCACTGACCTGATCTATCAAGTGCAACAGCTCTTCTTTTAGTGGGATTAACAGAGCTAGCGAGTAATAAGCACTCGCTATGAGCTGCACAGAGTAAACTATTCTTTTTTATTAGCCTTCTCTCAGTTTGGTATAATTTCCTATTATTGAAAGATGTTTTCATAATCCTGATAACCCAATACCTTTAATTTTATATTTTCACATAGCTTGAGACTTCCGGCAACATGAGAAAGTCGCAATTTCGTATTGGCAGCATCCTCAAGCACACTGTTTGCAACCTGTGCATTTCCTAACTCATGAAGCAAATAATAGATGATCTGTTCAAGCTGTTCTCTGGCCGGATTAGTTAGTGACTGCTGATTAAGTCAATGGTTTTTTAAGTACATATAGAAAATTCTTTTCTCGATCCAATAAAATTTAGCAGATGTATTTTCAAATCACTATCCCTTTTACAGTTCTCTAAAAACTGTAAAAAGGCGCAAAGAATCCTCCTCTGCATTTTAAAAAGATTCGCAGTTAATGCAGACAGCGCAATAGAGGTCAGCTGGGTTGTTTCCAACCGGGTTACGATCAGCCCCAATCCGTAATTACGCTTTTTGACACTGAATTCACGTTCGATTTCGATTCGATCCGTATTGTCCTGATATTCCTGCTTTTTATCTGCTTTTGCCTGTTCGGTTTTACTGGGCCTTCCAAGCTTTGGTCCTGAAATCCGGATCCCATGATCTCTACAAAAGTTTCGGTTTGCTCTGGTCCTGTAAATCTGGTCCACCAATATACGCTCAGGATAACTTCCTGTGCGTTCATAATACCTGATGACCGCCTCCTGGAGATGGGAACTTTCGTTATATACATCGAATGAGAGCGTTTCAATCCGGGCATAACCCTTTTCATCTATGCTTAAATCCAGCTTTGCGCCAAACTCAACCGGTGTTTTCACTTTTCCTCTTATGATCGGGCGGAGCCATGGCTGGCTGATACTGACAATACGGTTTTCTACTACATGTGTTTTGTTTTCATACATGTACTTCTACTGTTCGTAAAGTTTCCCGATCGTCAACAGAAGAGAGATCTCTTTCCGAGTGGGCGCGTAACCTTCACTCATATATTGCTCCAGGTAGCCAAGGTCTCTGTGTACAAAGGAAAGCTGCTTTTTGATTGCCTTTCGTATCTGCTTTGTTGTATGCTTCCTGCTCTTTGCGAAAGCTAGATACTCTTTCCTTGCTTTCCGGCTATACCGCCTTGGCAGTTTCAGATTATATGCTTTACAAAACCGGTAAATGATCACTTCCAGTTTCTCGCGGGATTCATTCAGCAGAGAGACATCCTGGGGATAGCGGATATTCACCGGGGCACAGGTAGCATCTACGATCAATGTCCCCTGATTCTCAGGTTTGTCCGGGTTGTTTCCTGATGACTCCGCATCCCCCGCTCCTGAGGTGGGCGNAGGAGGCTCTTCCTGATATCCGGGAAGGCCAATAAAGTACTGCAGATAGGGGTTTTCCGTGATCTGTTCCACAAGTTCACGGTCAGAAAACAGAAGTTTCTTTTGTATGATCAGAGAACCCAGGGCCATACGCAAAGGCTTCGCAACATTTCCGGTACTACTGGGGAAAAGTTCTGCATATTTTTCTTCGAAAACATCCCAGGGGATCCGGTCAGCAAGACGGATCCACCTGTTTTTGGGATTCATATGCATCCCAAGCGGCTGATTAAAATCAAAAGAGGAATGTTGCAATTTATCAAGCGGTCTGTACATGGCATTTTAACTCCTCTGCAAGTATATTTTATAAGGTTATCTGCATGAAAAACGAATTCCAATGGTTCATTACCTTGCATTTATTATACGCCTAATTGAAAGAAAAATCAGTAAAATCAAGCATTTAAGACTTAATCAGCAGTCACTATATAGCGCCCCTATAAAGCGTTATACGGCTCATACAGACGTTTTAATATATCGTGCCATAACAATTTATATCTTCTACATTCAGGCACTAAAATAAGCCTCACAATCGCTTTATGCATATGCGCATACATGACTGTGGGACTTATTTATATGTCCGAAAGTATTCAATTGTCATACGTGCAAGATTCTCCTTTCTTAATATTGTTCTCTTGCTTCAAAAGGTAATCAAATTATCTGCAAACAAAAAATCGCTCAACCCTTGATTTTACTGGATTTAAAGCGATTTTTGTTAGTGGACCTGGCGGGAATCGAACCCGCGTCCGAAAGCCCATCCATCGAAGCATCTCCCATCACAGTCATTATACTGACATTCCCTCCATCAGCCGCCTAATGACAGGCTGCTGATTTCAGTAGCTTCATCGATTCTTCCACTCCCTCAAAGCTTTGGAAGCGAAGTGCTCCGCCTAAATGAAGCCGGTAACTTAAGCAGCGGATGACCTAAGGCCGACTGCCGCCTTTAATTAGGCAGCGTACGCTAATTCTCTATTGTCTGCGTTTATATTTAATTGGAACTTTTAACGTAGTGTCCCGCTACGGATGGCTTCTCCAATTTCCGAACCCCCGTCGAAACCAGTACAAGCCCTGATCAATATACTGACATAACTGGTCTGCAGACTGCTCTTCCATTAGGTATCTTTGAATCTCAACCTTATTATATTCAGGATCCTTCTCCTTGTCAAGCAGGCTGAAACAAAAAATCCGCTAAAATATCTTGCTAAAATTATTGACAAACGATAATTTTCTGTTAAAATGAAATCAATAATTATCGCAAAACAATAATTTTAAGGAGGGATACTATGCATTCAACATTTTTTTCTTTTCTCATAACTTTTCCATTCGAACAGCTTGGATGGGGTCTGCGCAGTCTCTCGCTATCGGGTGCGGCTGGCAATATCTTCGCCATCATCATCTATCTCCTGGCCTGCCTTTCCCCCTGCCTGCTCTGCTGGCGCTTGAAGAGCTCCGGCAGACTGCTAAAGACCGATTTCTTTCTCCCGGTTTTAAGCGTCCTGCTCTTCGTCGTCATCTACTACATGATCAATCCAGGATTATTTAACGGCGGTGTACCAGGCGCGGCAAAAGTTCTGCTTGGCAGCACCTTTTATTCGGTATTTTTCGGCTATATCATCCTGCGGATACTGGAAAGCTGCAAAGGGGCAGATACCAGACAGCTCAAGTCCTGGCTCAGAGTCCTGCTTGCCGTCATCATTTTCCTGTTTTTCTACGTCATACTGACTGAATGCCTGGAAAATCTGTCCGTATCCTTAGCGCTTCTTAGAGAAGCAGAAAATCCGTCAGGCGAAAGTCTTACGGTGGCTTATTCCTTTTTGATCCTGCAGTGCATCACAAATATCATTCCCTACGCGCTGGCTGTCTTTATCTTATTTACCAGTATCCGCGCGTTGAATGAACTGCTTTTGGACCGTTATTCTGACGCATCTGCCGCTGCCGCTGAAAAGCTCGCTGCCCTGTGCACGAAGTCACTGATTATCTCGGTACTGTCCAGCATGATCTTCAATGTCCTGCAGCTATTGTTCCACCAAAGCCTGCAGCAGATCCATATGGTCGTGTCTATTCCTGTATTTTCCATTGCCTTTGTGCTGGCCGTACTGCTGACAACAAAGTATGTCCGCGAGAACCAGAAGCTAAAGCAGGATAACGATCTGTTTATATAAGAGGTACACATATGGGAATAAAAGTATGTCTTGAAGACGTATTAAAAAAGCGGGGCATGACATCCAAAGAGCTCTGCAAACTGGTAAATATCACCGAAGCAAACCTGTCCGTACTGCGAAGCGGCAAGGCGAAGGGCGTACGGTTCCACACCATCAACCGAATCTGCTATTACCTTGAATGCGACGTGGGGGATATTTTAAAATTCGACGGGAAATTAGAAGAGGAGGAAAACGATGAAGCTTAGGCAAAACATTCAGATTATTTTCATGATTACCCTTATCTCAGTGTTTGTCCCGCTGCTTAGCGGGTGCTCCCTTGCAGTTAAAGGAGCGGAAAATGATTCACAGGATACGTTGATTGGCGTATTTATTACGGAAAAGCCGCTGGATCTGTTCGATATGGATTCCCAGCTTAAGGACAGCGCTGTTAAGCTTTTCTCCAATCCAAATAACATAACCTTGGATTCCAACGGTTATGAACCACCCCTTTATGCCTCCATAGACCGCCATAACAGCAAGGATACCTCTGACTGGGACGTAGACTTTGAAGGCATCAAGGGGCTTAAATTCTTTGCCCCGGTCTGGACAGGAGAGGATGGATCCGCCATCCATCGTACTGACTACAGCGACGGCATCTGCGATCCCAGTACAGATTTCCTGGAATCAGACCAGGGAAATGAAACAAAGCTTTCCGCCACCGTCTACACCGCCCCGAAAGACGCCGTCAAAAGCTTTAACTACCATCTGAACCGGGTATACCAGACCGCCAGCGGAGAAATCTACGCCGTCCCCGGCAGCGGTATCAGCGTCGATACTGAGCACGGAGAAGGAAAGCTTATCACCCTCAATGTTGATGACAAGACGGAGTACTGGGACAACCGGCAGGTACAGGCCGACAAGACCTCCGTAACCGTTCAGTTTGCTGTCATGTACGAGCCGGTAAAGATTACACTCTGTCAGATGAACGAAGACAATAAAATCATAAAGCAGGATGATTTTCTGCCCGGGAAGCTTCCAGAAACGCTGAATTCTGAAAAAGGCACCGCCTATATCCTTACCGTGACAGAGAAAAAATCGTCCGACGGAACCAAGACATACACCCGGGAGTTATGCGGCCGCACAAAAGATGAAGAAGACAGCACACTGGAAACCTATCATGCACTGGATAGCGGAGTTATCACCAGTCAATATACACAAATCTCGTGGGGAAATTAACCGAATATTTCAAAAATTTGACCACGCTAAAACTGCATTTATCAACCCAGAGGATACGACGAAAGCAATCCGGATTTTCCCGATCTATGCATCACCACTTATTCTGAAAACATTATCTGGAAGATGGCGGCATCAGATCAGGTAAAGGAGATTGCCTGCCTGTACTCTGCAAACGGCACGCTCCCGGTTTACGAAATCTGCTATGCCGGAAAAAGAATTGCCTTTTACCTGTCAAGGGCCGGCGCTCCTGCCTGCATCGCCGGTCTGGAGGAAATCATCGCCTTTGGCGCGAAAAAGCTTGTCGTCTTCGGAAGCTGCGGAATCCTTGACCAGACGGCAGCCAAGGACAAGATCATCATACCGGTAAGCGCAGTCAGGGATGAAGGCACAAGCTACCATTATCTCCCGGCCAGCAAGGAGATCTTTTCAGATTCCCAATCTGTAGCCGTTCTTAAGCAGAGCCTCAAGTCATGCGGCCTTCCCTATGTAACCGGAAAGACCTGGATGACAGATGCCATTTACCGGGAGAACTCCGATACGATCAATGCCCGCAAAAGCTTTGGCAGCCTGTGCGTCGAGATGGAATGCCCGGCAGTGTTCGCCGTGACACAATTCAGACAGATCAAAGCAATCCAGTTTTTATACAGTGCAGGCAATCTGGATTCCGAAGAATGGGAGCCGTGGGACCTGACAGAGTACGGCATCGCAGAATGTAGCAGATATGTGGCGCTGGCACTTGAATGCGCGGTAAATATGTAGTCTTCGTTTGTTTGATGATGTAGATATTTTTGCAAAAATTAGCACTCGCCTCTTGTTATTATGGCATGGATTTTATCTAATTTCATAAAGTGTTGTAAGCGCCTATTTACAGGCGTTTTACGGATTTTACAATTTTATCTCGTTTTATTATTATTTGTCTTTTTCAAAAAATTTGGTGTCAGAGAATGGTATTTGGAGAAATCTACTATTCTATTCACCTAGTGCTTTAATAAGAAATATCATAACGAATGGATTGGAACGCAGAGTAAGCGTTCCTTTTCTATTTTCAGACGTTCAGAAATGAGCGTCTATTTTTTTATCCAAAACGAAAGGAGAATCATAACATTATGGAAAAAATCTTGAAACGGTTACTGACAGCGATTCTTGCTATAGTGACCGTATTTACAGCCTTGCCTGTCACGCAGGTACACGCCGCTGATTCCGTCTACACTCATTCAGACGGTCACGCAGGTACAGTTGTCAAAGTGACAGACGGCGGCTCAAAAGAATCCACTTTTGAAGAGGGGTGGTTGAAAGCTGACGGAAAGACAGCTTATTGTATCCAACTGGGCGTGGCGTTCCAATCTGGAGATAAAATACGGAAGAACGCTACGGAACGGTTGAGCGAAGCGCAGATTAATGACATGGCTCTCAATCTGGAATACGTCAAGAAGCATACGAAAAATTATTCCGCTGAACAGGCTTACCTGCTCCAACAGTGTACCGTATGGCGCAGGTTAAGCGTTCATTTAGGCTGGGGATATAAAAATACGCATGTTGCTTATGATGAAATCCCCAAAAGTGAGCAGAATGAACTCTATGCCAATGCAAAGGATTTTGCCAAAGAGAATAAAAACCGTTATGATTGCGGCGGCTATATCTACACTGGCGAGGGGAAGGACTTAGGGCAGTTCTGGGTAAATTTAGCGGTAGGAAACGGGAATTTACAGAAAAGCGCCACGAATACAGGTATCACTAGCGGAAATGACTGTTACTCCCTCTCTGGTGCGACCTATGGGGTATATTCTGACAAAGGCTGTATACAAGGCATATTTGCAAACCCGGCCAACTCACTGGCCCGCTGGCGGCGGTGGCCCGCGATGATTTCATAGCCGCCGCCCTCCCGGGGACGCACCAGCGCGGGCTGGTGTACGCCGTTGTCCTTGACGGACTCCACAAGCCCTTTCATTTCCGCATCGTCCCGCACCCCAAAGGGATGGTCTTTGAACGGGAACAGCTCCGAAAGTTTGAGATAGACAATCTCTTCCTTTTCAGCGCGGGTCGCGTCACGGGGCTTGGACGGCTGTTCCGGCGCAGGAGGGGGGAGCGGCGGGGGCCTCTTCCTTGTCCTTTACCGTGGCGGCCTTTCCGCCCTTGCTTTGGGACATTTTGTCTTGAGGTTGGGATGGGGGCCTGTCCGGGGCCGCCTTATCAGCCTTGGCTGGGCGGCCACGGCGGGCCCCCGTCCCTCCCGGTTCGTCGGGCCCCGCTTTTTCTTCCTTGGGCTTGCGGCCCCGCCTGCCCTTAGGCTTATCCGGCTCGGGCGTTTTCTCTTTGGCGGCCTTTCCCTTTTTCTCGGACTCCTTTTCCCCGGCGGCCTTATCCTCCGGGGCCGGGGTGGGCGGCTGTTCCGGTTCCGGCGACTCGTTCTTTTCCACCTCCGCACGTCCCGCCGCCCGCTGTTCTGCCATCAGCTTTTCAATCTGGTCAGCGGAGACATTCACCGCGCCGGGGGCCCCAGCCGGGGCATCCTGGGCGCGTGGTTCGCCGCCAGTCTGCTCGGGGGCGTTCTCCGGGGCCGGGGGCTCCGGGGCGGGAGCGTCCGGGGCAGGAGCGCCCTCCGGGCCGGCATCGAACAAGCTGGGCTGGGGATTTTCCTCCGGGCTCACGTTTAATTTTTCGTCTGCCATTCGTTACCTCCTTTTTTAATTTCGTGAATGTTGCACAAATCTTGCGCTAAAAGTTTGTTACTATTTTTTCGCCTCCCTCCCGGCTATCCACGCAAAAAAGCCGCCCGTTTTTTCATGCCGGACTGCTTTCTGCGTAATGTGATAGCTCAAATAATATTTTTTTGTGGGTGTAGGCTCCGAAAAGCCTTGATATTACAGTGTTCCTATTAAAACTCATTCATACGAAGCCTATGAACTGATGCTGCGGTTAAACCCTGCATTCATGGTGTCGTATTCGATGAGCTACATACTCAACCTAACCGAAAGCTCTTTGATGTTATGACCAAAGGCTCCGGTGATGCCAGAACGCAGCCACTCTACTTTCTTATTACTACCGCCGGAACAGATACCAACAGCATCTGTTATGAAACACATCAGAAGGCCAAGGATATCTTGGAGGGAAGAAAAATAGATCCAACCTTCTATCCGGTCATCTATGGTGCTGATGAAACCGATGACTGGACGGACCCAGAGGTCTGGAAGAAAGCCAATCCCTCTCTTGGAATCACAGTCGGTATCGATAAAATCGAAGCCGCCTGTGAATCTGCAAAACAGAATCCCGGTGAGGAGAATTCCTTTAGACAGCTAAGACTCAACCAATGGGTCAAGCAGGCAGTACGTTGGATGCCAATGGAGAAATGGGATGCTTGCTCCTTCAAAGTTGATGAAGAATCCTTAGAAGGTCGTGTCTGCTATGGCGGTCTGGATCTTTCCTCAACTACGGATATTACTGCCTTCGTGCTGGTATTTCCTCCGCTGGATGAGGATGACAAGTTCTGTATTCTACCGTACTTCTGGATACCAGAAGATACGCTGGAGCTTCGAGTAAGGCGAGACCATGTCCCTTATGATGTCTGGGAACGACAAGGCTTTCTGCAAACTACCGATGGAAATGTCGTCCACTACGGTTACATTGAAAAATTCATCGAGCGTCTTGGAGAACGATTTAATATTAGAGAAATTGCCTTTGACCGCTGGGGAGCTGTCCAGATGGTACAAAACCTCGAAGGCATGGGCTTTACTGTTGTTCCTTTCGGCCAGGGATTTAAGGATATGTCCCCACCAACAAAGGAACTTATGAAGCTAACGCTAGAACAAAAGCTGGCCCACGGTGGTCATCCGGTACTCCGTTGGATGATGGATAATATCTATATCCGCACTGACCCGGCAGGCAATATAAAAGCTGACAAAGAAAAATCCACAGAGAAAATCGACGGAGCCGTCGCCACTATTATGGGACTTGACCGTGCGATCCGCTGTGGAAATAATACAGGCGCTTCTGTCTATGATGACAGAGGAATTTTATTCATATAAAAATGGAGCTCTTGTTTTCACAAAAAAGCTCCACTTCTGTTTATTTATTTGAATTTATAATTCCTTCGATATCTCGACCACCGTAGAATATTCGTGCTACTGTAACTGTCCTCTCTTTATCATCGACAAGATAATACACAATAAAGTTGTCTACCGGAAGCTGATGCATTTTCATCGAATGCCAAGGTTCCCATTCAACTAAAGTATAACGAGCTGGCATGAAATCCAATGAACGAACTTCCTTTCGTATACGCCCCAGCTGAGCTACGGCTGTCTCCGGAACAAGGAGTTCATTCGCAATGTACGAATAGATTTCACGTAAATCACCAAGTGCATCTACAGAATAGGCGACATTGTAGCTATCCGTCATATGCCAAACTCCTTTGCAAGTACCGCATCGACTTCATCTGCAGAATATACATTTCCTGCTTTGATGGAATCAACGCCCTTCTGAAGTTCTGCATCAAGTTCTTCTCTGGTCATTGCACCAACAGCTAATGGCTTAGAAGAAGGAAGTTTCAATTCAAACGGCATACCCTTTTTCAGTACGATCTGGCTATAAAGCATCTGAATTGCACTGGATGGAGAAATGCCAAGCTGAGAAAGAATGCTCTCAGCATTATCCTTGAGATTTGTATCTATTCTTGCATAAACAGCGGATGTATTTGCCATAGTATCGCCTCCTTTTCTTCATTATATTTGTTTTTGCTTGCAATTGCAAGCATTTGCATAGATTATTTTATGACGAAACTTTGAATTTTATACGCCTCTTAAGGCAGAAAGGAATATTTATGGGATTCTTATCGGGTCTATTTCATTCCAGAGACAAGCCCACCAACAGTACCAATGGCAGTGCCTATCGCTTTCTCTTCGGTGGAAGCAACTCTGGCAAAGCCGTCAATGAACGAAGTGCCATGCAGATGACTGCAGTCTACGCCTGTGTCAGAATTCTTTCGGAGTCCATTGCAGGACTGCCGGTCCATATTTATAAGTACACTGACTCCGGTAGTAAAGAAAAGGCAATCAAGCATCCTCTGTATCGACTGATTCACGATGAGCCAAATCCGGAAATGACATCTTTTGTCTTCCGAGAGGCCTTGATGACGCATCTTCTCCTTTACGGAAACGCCTATGCGCAAATTATACGAAATGGCAAAGGTGAAGTCATCGCTCTCTATCCACTGATGGCCAATCGAATGAGTGTGGATCGTGACGATAAAGGTCACCTCTACTATCAATATCAAATGCAGGATTCAGATGCACCTACCCTAAAAAATGGAACAGTCATCCTGAAACCGTCGGATGTGCTCCATGTTCCGGGCCTCGGCTTTGATGGTCTGGTCGGTTACTCTCCCATCGCTATGGCCAAGAACGCTATCGGACTTGCTATCGCCACAGAGGAATACGGTGCTAAATTCTTTGCGAATGGAGCTACACCGGGAGGTATTTTGGAGTATCCCGGTACCGTAAAAAATCCAGAAGCTGTCAGAGAAAGCTGGACCAAAGGCTTCTCTGGGAACAATTCTCATAAGGTAGCTGTTTTGGAAGAAGGAATGAAATACACGCCTATTTCCATTTCCCCAAATGAAGCACAGTTTCTGGAAACAAGAAAATTTCAGATTGATGAAATAGCTCGAATCTTTAGAGTACCTCCTCACATGGTCGGTGATCTTGAGAAGTCGAGCTTTTCTAATATTGAGCAGCAATCTCTCGAATTTGTGAAGTACACCTTGGAGCCCTGGATTGTCCGTTGGGAGCAGTCCATCAACCGAGCCCTTCTATCTGAATCGGAGAAAGCTACTTATTTTGTAAAGTTCAATGTTGACGGCCTCTTACGTGGTGATTATCAAAGCCGAATGAACGGTTACGCTACTGCAAGGCAGAATGGCTGGATGTCCGCAAATGATATCCGTGAACTTGAAAATCTAGACCTCATCCCACCGGAACTTGGTGGTGACTTATATCTCATCAATGGAAACATGACCAAGCTGGAGGATGCAGGAATATTCGCAACAACTACTGCTGAAGGAAAGGAGGACGAGAACGATGAAGAAGTTCTGGAAGTGGAAGAATCAGACGGTGACCAATCAGGAGACGCAGGAGCAGACACTAGAGAGGACACTATTTCTAAACGGCACCATCGCAGAGGAAAGCTGGTTTGACGACGATATCACACCTAAACTCTTTCGAGATGAGCTGTTTGCCGGAAACGGAGACATCACCATTTGGATTAACTCTCCGGGAGGCGACTGCGTGGCCGCAGCCCAAATTTACAACATGATGATGGAATATCCCGGCAATGTCACTGTAAAGATTGATGGCATCGCAGCCTCTGCTGCATCTGTCATCGCTATGGCTGGCACAAAGGTGCTGGTATCTCCAGTATCCATGCTCATGATTCATAATCCGATGACTGCTGCTATGGGCGACACTACTGAGATGCAGAAGGCTATCGCCATGGGCCATACACCCTTTGGCTATCGGATTGAAAACGGCATCGCAATTATAGACGAACCTGCTGCTACAAAGCTCCGACAGCTTTATAAAAATTATCTGAGTGGCATGTCATTATCAAAGGCAGCTGCTGAAGCTGGGATACTAACCTATCACGGAACAGCGAAGCGATTGATGGAAACTGTCCATTATCTTGGCGACAGTTTCTACCCTGCCATCATTGATAAGGAAACCTACCAGAAAGCACAAGAAGAACGTAAACGCCGAGCCACAAAACTCGGACGAAATAATAAGCAAACACAGATGAAGAAAATACAGATACCAACCTGTTTTCATATGGACGAGGTCACCGCCCTGCATGACAATCCTATGAAACAGGCAGAATATCTGTACAGCCTCATAGAAAGCGAGAGTCAATAATGGGAAATGTAATGTTGATTCCTGCAAGGCGACAAGTTGGAAACAACGCTCGCAAGCAGGAAGAAGAAAAAACAAAGCTCCGAGTCGCAGCGTACTGTCGTGTCAGTACCGACAGCGATGAGCAGGCTACCAGCTACGAAGCTCAGGTAGAACACTATACAGAATATATTCAAAAAAATCCTGATTGGGTATTTGCCGGTATTTATGCCGAAATGAAACTCGCTTAATTGATACAAAGGGAAAGAGCAGAATATCGGGGAAACCGCAGAAATAAAGGCATTTGGCGATATTGGATAGCGTCAGATGCCTTTTTCTTTTTATGGGTGTTGTAGCATAAGCGGGAGAAGTGTTTGTGCATGAACCCTCCCCACAGAAATTTGAACCCTCTGTTTCTAAAAATTTGAACCCCCTAAAGGCAAAATCAAAAGGTATAGTTGTATTGCTTAAAAGGCATAAAAATGTTATAATACAATCTGTAAAGCATGGATAAAGCTGAGAGGAGTTTGCATATGGAAATCAGGGTTCTTCGCTATTTTCTTACCGTAGTAAGGGAAGAAAGCATTACAAAAGCCGCAGAAGTTTTACATATTACACAGCCGACACTTTCCCGCCAACTTGCACAGATGGAGGAAGAAATTGGTGTGCGGTTGTTTGACAGGGGGACACGGAAGATTCGGCTGACGAATGAAGGTCTGCTGCTCCGGCGCCGGGCAGAGGAAATTCTACAGCTGGTTGATAAAACAGAAAAAGAATTGGTAGAGCAGGAAGAACAGGTAGAGGGAAAGATTTCTATTGGATGCGGGGAAGTTGCGTCTGTGCAGATGCTCCCAGATCTGATTCGGAATTTCCATCAAAAATATCCCCTTGTTACTTTTGATCTGTTTACAGCGACTGCGGATCTGGTAAAAGAACAGATGGATAAGGGACTGCTTGATTTAGGACTGCTCCTCGAGCCGGTTGAGATGGGGAAATATGAGTTTATCCGCCTGGATATGAAAGAAAGATGGGTAGTTTTGATGCCGCCGGATGATCCGCTTGCAGGGAAAAAGTATGTCAAGGCAGACGAACTGGCAGGACTGCCGTTGATTCTTCCGCGAAGAATGCAGGTGCAGAGTGAACTGGCAAGCTGGTTTGGGGACTATTATAAAAATTTGAATATCTTGTTTACCAGTAATCTGAGTACCAACGGTGCAGTTATGGTAAGCAGGGGGCTGGCATATTCTTTGGTCATTGAAGGTGCGGTTCCTTTTTGGGACTCATCAAAAATTGTCTGCCGACCGCTGTATCCGGAGCTTATGGCAACGTGTGTTTTGGCATGGAAACGGGAACAGCCATTTAGTCTGGCGGCTACAAAATTTATAGAATACGCAAAATGCTTTTTGAGCATGAGTTAGCCATAAAAACTAAGTATTTGATATATGTCAGGCATATGATTATAATGTAAGTGCAGGGATGAGGCAGGCTGCTTCGGAACCGCACTTACATTTTTGTTTTAGGAGGGGATGCTTTTTCATGGAACCAGATATCTATGCTCTTTCCAAAGCCGGCTTCAGTAAAGAGAGGATTGAGGAAATAACCAGGTGCGATGATAGGGAGATACAGATACGGATGCTGCGGAAATGCCGGTATCAATTACTGGATGAAATACATGGAAAGCAGCAGTCCCTTGACGAGATTGATTACATCATCTGCAAAATGAAAGAACAAAAATAGAAAAGAATGGAGGCATTTTATGAGAAAAATTTTATCTGTGTTGTTGGTGTCTTTGCTGATTTTCTCCTTTGCCGCCTGTGGCAGTGAGAAAAATATTTCACAGGGAAGCGGTGAGGAGAGCACGGAAACTTCTGCACAGGAAAGCAGCGGGAAGGATGATTTTTCACACGAGGAAGATATTTCGGATGCGCAGCAGACTTTGGGTTCAGAAGACGGAGGGAAAGATCAGCCAGCAAACAATATTCTGATTGTTTATTTTTCACGCTGGGGAAATACAGATTATCCGGATGATGTGGATGCTACTACTTCAGCGAGTATTGTGCCTGATGGAGATGGGCGATATGGTACGACAGAGTATATTGCAAATATGATAGCGGATGAAGTAGGCGGGGATTTACACTTGATTGAAACGGTTACGCCTTATACGGCAGATTTTGATGAACTGCGGGATGTAAACCATGGCGAGATGGAACGGAATTATCTGCCGGAGCTTAAGGAAAGTAATCTGGATATTGTCGGATATGAGGTGGTGTTTGTAGGCTACCCGGTATGGGCAACCGACGTTCCACAGGCAGTTCTGTCATTTCTAAATGAGTATGACCTGTCAGGTAAAACGGTTATTCCATTCTGCACCCATGACGGATATGGGGCAGGACACAGCTATCAGACGATTGCGGATGCGAGCCATGCGGCGGTTTCTCTGGATGGTATTGCGATTGAAGCAAAAGATGTGCCGAATGCTCAGGAAACGGTATCTGATTGGCTTGCGGACATTGGGATATCCGGCTCACAGGAGCAGGATACAGCAAAAGGTGAAACCGCTATTCAAATCACAATTGGCGATATTACATTAGATGGTGTTCTGTATGATACGCCACTGGCAGAAGAAATAAAAGCATATTTTCCGCTGACGATTTCCATGTCAGGATATGGCGGAAGGGAGTATTACGGCGGTGTGGATTTTTACCCGGAGAATTTGGAAGGCGGTCAGAAGAATTTTGAGAACGGAGATATTACTTATTGTGAAGCACACCACAATATGGCTATCTTTTATGCACAGACTGACCACCCCGACCTGTCGGTAGATGTGATTCCTATCGGCCGTGTCACTTCTGACCTTGCAGTATTTGAGAACCTTGACAGCCGGGAGGAGATTACTTTTTCGCTGGCACAGTAAAAAGCAGCGCCCACATATTTAGAGAGTGGGATTATGCTAATAAAAAATTGGAGGTATTTATGATGAAAAAAGTGATTACTGTTTTAATTTCTCTGTTGATGATTTTGAGTCTGGCAGCTTGTGGAAACTCTGCAAGCCAGACCGGGCAGCCTTCTACGGAAGAAAAGCCGGCGGCAGGCACTGCGAATAGTGAGGAACCTGCAGAAAACAGCACTGATGCAGAAAACACGGACACTTCTGAAGGACAGACGAACGAATCGGAGAATCCGGAAAATCCGGATATTCCGGAAGAACAGGGAACAAAGGTGCTGGTGGCTTATTTTTCCGCTACCAATACAACAGAAGGCGTGGCAGAGCATATCGCAGACGGATTGAATGCGGATATTTACGAAATTGTTCCGGAAGAACCATATACGGATGCAGACCTGAATTATAATGACAATAACAGCCGTACCACAATTGAAATGAATGATCCGGATGCCCGTCCTGCTATTTCCGGTTCAGTGGAAGATATGGAACAGTATGATATTGTGTTCATTGGATATCCGATCTGGTGGGGTGAGGCACCGAGGATTGTCAGCACTTTCGTGGAGAGCTATGATTTTTCAGGAAAGACAATTGTTCCATTCTGCACTTCCGGCGGCAGTGGCGTGGGTTCTTCCGCAACAAATTTGGAGCAGCTCACCGATGGAGCAGACTGGCTTCCGGGAAAGCGATTGAATGGCAGCGATTCGCAGGATACGGTTATGGAATGGGTAAACGGTCTTGGATTGGATTTTGGAGAATGATTTGAGGGCTGCAAATGAATTTTCGTTCTGGAAGGGAGGCGGTGCCTTATGTTGACAAAAATGAAAATAAAAACAGGGATCGATTTATTGATGACGGTGCTGCTTCTCCTGTTAATGGCATATCAGATTACCGGGCAGGAACTGCATGAGTGGTTTGGTGCAGGGGAGCTTCTGCTGTTCCTGTTGCATAATATCCTGAATATGAAATGGTATGGTAATTTATTCAAAGGAAAATACAGGCTGCCCCGTATCATACAGACTATCGTTAATTTCGGTGTCCTGATCACAATGTTGTGCCTGGGATTCAGTGGGATCGTGCTGTCGCGCCATGTATTTGCGGCGCTTTCTATCCATGGCCCGATGGCAACGGCAAGGATGATGCACCTGGCTGCCTCCTATTGGGGATTTGTGCTGATGAGTGTGCATTTAGGGCTACATTGGAGCATGATTTTAGGAATGTGCCGGAAACTGACAGGCGGCAGGGAAAAGCCGCAGGCTGTTACATGGATTTTACGGATAATGGCAGCCTTGCTTGCCGTGTACGGGCTGTATCTCTTTGGCAGAAGGGATATTCTTTCTTATATGTTCCTTAAGCAGCAGTTTGTGTTTTTTGATTTTGAGCAGAGTGCGGCAGCCGTATTTGTGGAATATATTGCAATGATGGGCTTTTGGGTTTTTGCCGCCTGTTATGTATCGAAGGGAATCGTAAGGATTTCCACATCAAAAAATTCTGTGCAGAAAAATGAAGAGAAAGGAGGCGCACAATGAAAAGAATCCGTGCATTTGCTGTTTTGACAGCTGCTATGCTCTTTATGCTGTGTGCGTGTGGGAAAACAGAGATGGAACAGAATACAAGTTTCCAAACGGGAAGTACATCAGATGGGACAGAAAATATGGTAAATACAGAGGATACTGGAACGGCAGGTATTGCTGACAATAGTGAAACAGAGACAACAAAAACATTGGAGAACATTGCAGAGAATTTTGTGCTGATTCCGGGCGGCACTTTTCAGATGGGTAGCCCGGAATCAGAAAACTGGCGCTCGGAAGATGAAACGCAGCATACAGTAACTGTCAGTGACTTTTACATGAGTGTTTATGAACTGACGCAGGCGGAGTACCAGGAAATCATGGAAGAGAATCCGTCCACCTTTTCGGGCAGTGATCTTCCGATGGAGAATGTAACATGGTTGGATGCCATACGTTACTGCAATGCCCGAAGCGAAAAAGAAGGCTTTGAGCCGGCCTATACAATAGAAGGGCAGACTGTCATATGGAACCGGGGAGCAGACGGCTACCGCCTGCCTACGGAAGCGGAATGGGAATATGCCTGCAGAGCGGGTACTGTGACACCTTTTAATACAGAAAATTCCATCAGTGCGGAGGAGGCAAATTATTATGGACATTACCCTTATGAGATTGAGGGGAATTATTTCTCGCAGGAGAATCTGACCACAAAACCGGGACAGTACCGCCAGACAACCGTTGCCGTGAACAGCTTTTCCCCTAATGCATGGGGACTTTACAATATGCACGGCAATGTGGGCGAATGGGTATGGGACTATTATGGGGACTACGGTACAGATGCGGTGACAGACCCGATTGGAGCAGAAACGGGAACGCTACGGGTATACCGTGGCGGAGGCTGGAATGATTTCGCTAAGAATATGCGCAGTGCTTACCGTGCAACGTTTGCCGAGGATAAAGGCAGCTTTAACATTGGAATCCGGCTTGTCCGTGGTATTGCAGGCGGTAGTGAAAGCGTGACCAGTACAGGTATGCAGAATGTTGCAGATGGTAATGGAAAAGTCCTGATTGCTTTTTTCTCATGGGGTGGTAATACGAAGGGAATCGCGGAGGAAATTCAGTCCCAGACAGGGGCGGATCTGTTTGAAATAGAACTTGTCAATCCTTATTCCAACGATTATAACACCGTACTGGATGAGGCGCAGAGGGATCAGAATGAGCAGGCACGCCCGGAACTGGCAAACCATGTGGAGGATATGGAAGAGTATGACATAATCATCCTGGGCTATCCTAACTGGTGGGCATCCATTCCCATGCCGATTGCTTCTTTTTTGGAAGAATATGATTTTACAGGGAAAACAATCATTCCTTTCTGTTCCCACGGTGGAGGACGGTTTGGTCAGAGCCTGACAGCAATTTCAAAGCTGGCTCCGGAGGCAGTGATGGGTGAGGCTTTGTCAGTACATTATTCCGGAGGCAGCGGTCTGTCAGATGATGTGGAAGAATGGCTGAGGACAAATGGGATGATAGAATAGGCAGCATATGGCTCTTATGAAAAAGGAAAAGCAAAATGGGCGGGAATGATTTGTTTTCTAATAAGGAATTAAAAAAAATGATTGTACCCCTGTTTTTAGAGCAGCTTCTGGTAATGCTTGTAGGGCTTGCGGATACGCTGGTTATCAGTTATGCCGGGGAATCAGCGGTATCAGGGGTGTCCCTGGTCAATCAGTTCAATACCATATTTATTTACCTGTTTACAGCACTTGCTTCCGGAGGGGCTGTTGTGATCAGCCAGTATATAGGCAGGCAGGATACAGACCTTGCGGGAGAGTCCGCAAGCCAGCTTTTGATGTTCTCTTTTGGTTTTTCCGTACTGCTTGGGGCGGCGGTCCTGCTTGGGAATGAAGCGATGCTGTGTCTGCTGTTTGGAAAAGTGGAGCAGCCGGTCATGGAGGCATGTATGACATACATGAGAATTTCAGCCTATTCCTATCCGGCGCTTGCTGTTTACAATGCAGGGGCGGCTGTTTATCGCAGTCTTGGAAAAACAAATGTGACGATGTATCTCTCCGTAGTGTCCAATGTGATCAATGTTATTGGCAATGTGATAGGTGTTTTTGTTTTTCGAGCCGGGGTAGCCGGTGTTGCATGGCCGTCCTTCATTGCCCGTGTTTTTTCCGCAGTGGCCATCACTTTTCTTTGCTTTCGGGAAAAGAACAGGGTGGTGTATAGGGGAAAGTGGATTTTTAGCTGGCATGGCAGTTTGATGAAAAGCATTCTGAATGTGGCTGTACCAAACGGCATAGAAAACGGTATCTTCCAGCTTGTCAAGGTAGCGCTGAGCAGTATGGTGTCATTGTTCGGAACTTATCAGATTGCCGCAAACGGTGTGGCACAAAGTATCTGGTCGCTGGCAGCTTTGGCCGGTGTCGCCATGGGGCCGGTGTTCATTACTGTGATCGGGCAGTGCATGGGAACCGGAAATACCGAAGCGGCAGAATATCACTTTAAGAAACTTACAAAGCTGACGCTTTTCGTTTCGGCGGTATGGAACCTTTTGGTCTTTATTCTAACCCCGGTGTTTCTGCATTTTTATTCGCTGTCGCCGGAAACAAAACGGCTGGTAGTCTGGCTGGTGCTGATCCATAATGTGTTCAATGCTGCCTTCTATCCTTTTTCCGGGGCGCTCAGCAACGGACTTCGTGCAGCAGGGGACGTGAAATTTACCATGTATGTGTCAGTTGTTTCTACGGTTGCGGTGCGTCTGCTTTTGTCGTATCTGCTGGGGATTACCCTACAGATGGGTGTGATCGGGATTGCCCTTGCCATGGTGTGTGACTGGATGGTCAGGGCTGTCCTGTTTATTTGGAGAGAAAGAACCGGAAAGTGGAAAACTTTTCAGGTGATCAAACAATAGAATTCATGCTTCACAAGAATTCTATTGTCATGAATCATAAAATTATGGAGGTAATTGTAATGAGCAAAAAAATGTTAGTAGCATATTTTTCAGCAAGCGGTGTGACAGCCAAAGCAGCATGGAAGCTGTCAGAGGCGGCAGGCGCAGACTTGTATGAGATTAAGCCAGAGATTCCTTACAGCAGGGAAGATCTTGACTGGATGGATAAGAAAAGCCGCAGCAGTGTGGAAATGAATGATCCCGCATTCCGCCCTGTAATTGCCGGGAAAATGGAAGATATGGATCAGTACGAAGTGGTGTTTGTCGGTTTCCCTATATGGTGGTATGTTGCACCGAAAATCATCAACACATTTTTGGAAAGTTATGATTTTTCGGGTAAAACGATTGTGCCGTTTGCCACTTCCGGCGGAAGCGGGATGGGGAGTACAAATGAAAAACTTGCGCCGAGCTGCCCTGGTGCGATTTTACTGAAAGGAAAAATGCTGAACGGCGTGGTGGCACAGGCAGAACTGAAGGCATGGGTAGAAAGCCTGTGAGAAAATGGATGACAGGTTTTTGGGCGATTGTGATGTCGCTTTCTCTTGCCGGATGCGGTTCTCAGGAATCCGAGAATACTGCTATGCCATCTGTGCCGCCCTCTTTGGAAAACGTTACAGAAACGAAGCCTGTCACAGAAGAGGGGATTTCTGTAGCAATAGAATCATCTGCTGAAACAGATAAAATACTTATCGCATACTTTACATGGGCAGAGAATGCGGCGGACACTTCCGGGATTGATGCCATTACGTCAGCCAGTGTGCAGGCACCTGGGAATGTGGCTCAGATGGCAGCATGGATTCAGCAGGAAACGGGCGGGGATTTATTTTCTATCAGGGTGGAAGAACCATATTCTGCGGATTATGATGAATGCCTTGACCGCGCTGCGGACGAAAAGGCAGAAAATGCAAGACCGGTACTGGTTGAAAAAGTCTTGGACATGGCGGGATATGATACTGTATTTTGGGGATATCCGAATTGGTGGTACAGCGCGCCGATGGCTGTGTTTTCCTTTTTGGAGGAAAATGATCTCAGTGGAAAAAAGGTGGTGCTGTTCTGTTCCCACGGAACAGGTGGACTGGCATCCAGTGTGAAGGATATTTCTGCGGTACTGCCAGACAGTAAAATAGAAACCAATGTGTTAGGGGTGTACCGGGATGACATCCCGGAATGTCAGGAAACGATTAATAACTGGCTGGAAGAAATCGGATATTAGGGAGGAAAAATTCATGCAATACCGTAAATTGCCGAAAGGTGCGGAGCAGATCAGTGTTTTGGGGATTGGCACCAGTTCTATTCAGGCTTCAAATGAAAAGGAAATTGAGGAAATCATGGATGTAGCTATTGAGAACGGCATTAATTTTTTTGATATGGCATCGTCGGAATCAAAGCCTTTTGCGGCCTATGGGCGAGCGATAAAGGGCGGGCGGGATAAGGTATATTTTCAGATTCATTTTGGTGCGAACTATGAAACAGGAGCTTATGGATGGACAACAAATCTGGATACTGTCAAGCGTTCTGTTGACTGGCAGATGAAGGCGCTGCAGACAGATTATATTGATTTCGGATTTATACATTGTATTGATGAGCCTGCGGATCTGCGAAGCATAGAGAAAGCCGGGATTATCCGTTATATAGAGGAACTGAAAGAGAAAGGCGTGGTACGGCATATCGGTCTTTCTTCCCATACGCCGGAGCTTGTAAGTAAAGTGCTGGATATGGGAATTTTGGATATGCTGATGTTCAGCGTCAATCCCGCTTATGATTATGCCGACGCAGCGGATTATGAGACAGACAGCTATGCAATAGGAAGCGTGGCTGAACGTATGGAATTGTACCGCCGCTGTGAAATGGAAGGAGTGGGTATTTCTGTTATGAAGGCTTTCAGCGGTGGTCAGTTATTGGATGCAAAGACATCTCCTTTTGGCAGGGCATTGACGGAATATCAGTGTATCCAGTATGCCCTGGATAAGCCGGGTGTTTTGACGGTACTTCCCGGTGTCCGTAATATGGCAGACCTGAGAAGGGTTCTTGGCTTCTGTAACGCTGCGCCGGAAGAAAAGGATTATTCTGTCCTTGGTTCCTTTGCACCCCAGAGAGCCATGGGAAAGTGTGTTTACTGTAACCATTGTCAGCCCTGTCCGGCAGGTCTGGATGTGGGGCTGATCAATAAGTATTATGACCTTGCCAGGTCAGGTGATGAACTTGCAAGGAACCATTATGAAAACTTGACCGTGAAAGCAGAATCCTGTGTCCGCTGCGGGCATTGTGACAGCCGGTGTCCGTTCCATGTGAACCAAATGGCAAGGATGCAGGAAATTGCAGGTTATTTTAACTGTTGAGGAAAGGAAAATAATGAAGTATACAAATTTAGGAAAATCGGATTTGAAAGTGTCCCGCATTTGTATGGGGTGTATGGGATTTGGCGATGCGGCTGCCGGACAGCATAGTTGGACCGTGGATGAAAGCCGGGCAAGGGAGATTATAAAGCATGGTCTGGAGCTTGGCATGCATCATCTGGCAAAGGAAAATGCCAGCAACTTGTTCGAGCAGAAAGAGCTTGACAGCCTTTTCCCTGATACAGACGCCAGGGAATGGGATAAACATTTCAAAAATTAGAAAGGATTATTTACATATGCAACATACATTAAATGACGTGTTACGTGTCACAACTGATAATTACCTCGCATCGCTTGACCCTGCGAACCCGCCAGAACCATCTGTAATCGAAGCAGAACTGTTAGACAACATTCAGATTGAACTGGCATTGGAAAACGGTACTCGTGAAAAAGGAAATAAATTCAAATGCCCCCAGACATTAGAATTTCAACAAATCGCAAAGATTGTTTCCTATTTATATCCTGTGTACCGGATTGAGACAGCAGGGACGAACGCTGACACTACGTATGACCTTTTAGCCATCTATCAAAGTGATGGACCAGATGAAGGTATCTATGTAACGTCAGACGAAGTATTCAGAACACTGGCTCGTCAATACAATTACAAGTTAACAACACGGGAATACAATGAGTTCATGACTGTATGATGGCTTCAAAATCTTCCGCACCCAGTGTATTAAGGGCAACTATCTGGTTTATGCGCCCCGCAATTTCCCGACGCACATTGCCGTACTGAATCAAATCTTCTTCACTGCATTCGGCAATCCGGCTTTCTTCCCGTTCCGGCTGGCAAAAGCCGATGCTCCCGGAGGCTTCCGTCCTTTCCTGAAGCATACGCTCAAAGCTGCCGCACAATACAATGGATATGCCGGAGCAGTCAACGGTGATTTTTTTGTTCCGGTCGCTTTCATCCACAAAAGCCAGCGTGTCCCCGTCCATGATTTTCAAAAGCTCGTTCTGTATCTTCTGCCCAAAGTCTGTGCCACCGGAGCCAATGGACGGCTCAAACAGCTTGTCCGCTTCGTCAATGACGATAACCAGGCATTCCGCTGTTTCTTTTGTTTCTCCTGTGAAAATATCTTTTATATGGTAACTCCCTTTCCAACCGTCACATGTAAGCTGCGGCCCGTTGACAATGCGGATAAAGTTAAATTTCTTCGACAGGGTGCGCCATATTTCAGTTTTGCCACAGCCTGTTGCTCCTGCCATGACGATGTTTCGGCTGTTGCCGTTTAAATGGTGGTACATAAGCATGGAGGCCGCCCGCTTAGCCGCTTCCTGCCCGTATATGTGCTGGTCCAGATAATCATAGATGCTGTGGGGCGTCCAGCCTGCGCCGCCATCAAACGGTGTTGGCCCATCCACTGGCGAAAAGTCTAGGTCTTCATTTATAATTCCTTCATCACATTCACGCTCTTCCGTGTAATAATCAGTCCTTACGGATGCATCCGCCAAAATTCCGGCAATGTCGTCAATTTCCACATCGGAGATATCCGTCTTTGCCAGGGCGTTTAACAGGATTTGTCCAGCCGTTTCCGAAGGCTTGTAATGCCAGAACGAAGAAAGCTCTTCTGCATCCGCTTCCTTCCGGTAATACTGGTCATCTGTGAGCTTATCAAATTCCCCGGCATGCGCACTCGCCTTGAAATCATCCACCGGGTTAGACATATTGGCATGCATACCATTCTTGCCTGCCATTCCTATATATACTTTCCAGAATTGCTTTGCCATATCGTGTGTCATATACAGTCCTCTCCTTTTCCCGTGCAGTTAAAAACGCTTCCCGCCCGCAGGCTGGGAAGCGTCATCTGTTAATTGAATGGAAGCTCTTCGTCAATCCCGTCCGGGATATCCATAAATCTGTCATCGTAATTGTTGGCATTGTCAGGGCTTTGCTGCCCGTTATCCGCTCTTTTCTCCAGAAATTCCTGCCGTTCCACCACAACGTCCGTCGTATAGATTTTCTGCCCTTCCTGGTTGGTATAGCTGCCAGTCTGGATGCGTCCCTCTACGGCCACGCGCATTCCTTTTGCAAGATATTTTTCAGCAAACTCTGCGGTCTTGCCAAATGCGATACAGGGAAGAAAATCCGCCTGCTGCTCCCCATTTTTCCTAAACGGACGGTTTACTGCCAATGTATATCGGGCAATCGCTGTATTGTTATCGTTCGTAGAGTAACGAATTTCAGGGTCACGGGTAAGTCTTCCAATCAATATAATCTTATTCATGTTTTTCTCCTTTTTGTAAATATTCTCTTTGTAATACAGCCGCTTTTGACTGTTTTCTCAAACTTTCTCCCGGTGCGTCAGCACATTTATATTTATGTTGCAAATATATTACTGTAAATAAAAAACGCCACAACTGTATGGATTTGTATGTTATGGCATTTCATTATTAAGCTGTATTGTTTTGAGCTGAAAAATAGCCGTCCTGCACAGATTAAAACCTGTAGGACAGCTATTTTGCGTTTTAATATTCATGATTGGAGAGTAACCATTATGCCAGCTGCAACCGCTTTTCTAACTCAAGCACTTGTTCCAAAGTAAGCCCGGAATACACCGCGACTTTTTCCAATGGCAGGCCTCCATCTTCTATCATTCTCACTGCGGAATCTATTTTTGCCTGTTCCACACCCTGCTCAATACCCTGCTCATATTTTTCCTGATAATGCATCTGCAAAGTCATATAATCCAACCTCCACTTCTCATTCTTTCTGACAGACTGTACCGCTTTATCTAATTCTCTGGTAAAGTCATCCTCCGGCTCTTTACCGTCAATAAAATCAAGCAGCTTTTTCATTTCCGGGGCAACATCATCCATTGTGCCCTTAGTGTTTAAAATAATCTTCGTTGTATCATCTCCAAGCCCTAACTCTAAATTTTGGATGCAGCGGTTTTCAAAGGTATAGATGTGCCTCCCCTCACCAAACAAATCAAAGGTGCATACAAAAATAATAAAACTGCGTTTCAAATCTTTGTAATTGTGCCCTTTTTCCAAAATATTCAAATCTATCATGCCCTGATAGTATCTTGTTCGCTTGGGAATGTTTCTATTCCCCGTGGTCTGCATTTCAATATTGTACACAGTCCCTTTGCCATCCTCCACATAAATATCCAGACGCACACTTTTTGCATCTGCGGAAATATCTATTGTCTCCTGCGATTTCGGATATTCAATGCGGGATATTTTTATGCCAAGCACCAGTTCCAAAAAGGGCTTGCAAAACTTCGGGTCCCTCATGATAATACTAAACATGAAATCGTCCTTTATCTGCAGTTTCTCAAAAGTTTTTTCCATTCTGTTTCCGCCTTTCTTTGGTTTGATTATAACATATCCGCGCAGCCGGATAAAGGGCTGTTTTGTATTTGACAGATTTATGCCGCAGCAGCCGGAAGCCGGGCGCTAAGCACCCTCTGCTCCCAGTCTGTGATAAACGCCTCAACTTCCGGCGTCATGCTGCAGTTTTTCATTCCACGCACCTGTACGGCTTTCTGCTCCTGTACTTCAATCGTATAAAATGGCTTTTCTTCGTCAGAGCTTTTCCGCAGGAACAGTATGACACATTCTTTGTTAGCCGCACGTTCCACATAGCCGCCCACGCAGTGATGCAGTGCATGCCCTTCTTTTATAACGTCATCCGGCGTATCAGGATACACGATTTTCAAGCCGTCTTTCTCAAAATCCAGCTGCCCGGAAAGCTTCTGGTATACAGCGATAAAGTCACGCTTTATTTTAGCGTCTTTCCTGTGCTTTATTCGACGGGCCGCTTTATCATGGGATTTCTGTAAATCTTTCGGGTACAGGACAAAGCTGTTCTTCATGCCGTATCCCAGCTTATGGCACATATCCAGATAATCCCTGTACTCTGATGCCAATGCCTGCATATCTTTATAACGCATTGTGCCATTAGGCGTTTTCCGCAAACGCAGGAATCCGTATTGATTATCCATATACCTGATAAATTTATGCACCGTCATATGCTCAAGGATTGGCAGGACGTCCCGGTTTACTTTATGCTCCAGCTGCCAGATAAGGAGCCGCTGCCTGTCCTTTAATCCATTGTATTTCTGGAATATCTGCAATGTGGATATATCTACGTTTAATTCCTTTAGGAACTGCACATCTTCGGCTGCCGCTTTCAGTATCCGGTGTGTCCGCTTTTCTGTTTCGTCCAGACAGTCCGGATGATGGCGGTATGCCAGGTCTGTTACAATTTCATAGAATCCGGTTTTCACCAGATGCTCCAGACGCGGATGCTTCAGATATGCGGCAAGAAATGGCAGCGACTGCATCTGTTCCCGGAAATGGCTGTAATAGCCGTCAATAGGGCAATACTGCCATGCAGTGCCATTTAGTTCGTCTGGAAGATTCCTGGTGTATAAATGACCGCATGTATCAGCCTCGAAACTATACTGCCATTGGCTGAACAGAGCCGGACGTTCTCCTTTCTTCCAGTCCGTCAGGATTCCGCTGCCATGCTGGTAATAATAGCATTCAGAGTTAATCTTCCCATCGTCGCCATTTTGCCGGATAAACTGCCGGGCATTTTCATAAATATTTATTTCAGGCGTGTCATCTGTGTATGTGTAATACACTTTTACAATCCGTATCACCAGTTCGCCGTTGCCGACATTCTGGATGACCTGGCAGGTGTCACGGTCTGTCATACAGCATCCACGGCGGCTCCGTGGCTTCATAATCAGTTCCCGTTTACAATGGGGACATACGCCTTTGTTCCCCTGCGTTACGTTGGAAAGCTGGATTTCTTTGCCACAAGTGGAACATACACCGGGAACATCCTTTCCGCCACGCTTATAATCATAAAAGAAATATGCAGGCATAACGGATTTGTGTATCCAGCCTTTCAGTCCACGGGGCAGGGTTGGTACGCCAGACATACGGCTGATGATTGTATTTTCACGGATTCTCTGGCGTTCCTGTCTGCGCTTTTCCAGTATGTCATTCTGGGATTTGCACAGCAGCCTCAAGCCATTGCTGGAAGTGGTTTTAAAATACTGGAAAAGGCGTTTTTCGTCTGGTGCGGAGTAAAAAGCGCACTTATAAGGAAAATCCCAGCTGTATCCTAAATTTATAAATGCCGCTGTGCTCCATGCTGTACTGCCATCTTCCCGGCGTACCAGAGTTATATAATCATCTTTCGTCTGGAAGACTGTACAGCACGGCTGGGAATTTCCCTGTACAGCCTCTGTGCGGGAATAGACATATAGTATCAGTGTTTTGTGATGGTCAATCATCTTTACTGCCGTGCGGATGATATAGTCAATCTGCCCTGCATGGAGAAGCCCGCTGCCTTTTTTCATTTTTAAACAAGGGTCAGCGAATCTCCGGCATTCTCTTTTATTTAACATTTAAGACACCCCCGGTAAGCTCATTTGCTGATAATCATTTTTCTTCGGTTCCTGCTTTTTCTCTGTTTCCTTTTTGGCTGTTTTCTTAGACTTTGTACTCCCTTTGGCTTTGGATGCAGCATTGACATACGGACGTGGAGTGAACTTTTCTTCTTCCACATGGTCTTCCTGTGCGTCCGGGTCATTAAAATAATCAATACTCCATTGATATACTAAATCGTCTGGGACATCGCCGCCGTAAACTCCATTTTCCGGCTTGATGTCATTATCTTTCATTTCCTGTTGGAGATAATCTTTTGCCATACGGTTGATATAATGGAAACAATGAATCATAGTTTTGTTCGGATTCATAGTCTGCCGGGCAAATGAAGGGTCTTTGCGGCACAGGTTTTGTATATGTTCAGCAACGCATTCCTTCATGTTCCGGCGGGTGAGTTTTTCTGTATCTACACGGACACGTTCTGTGGATGCGGATACTATGTCAGCGTCGCTCATGCTCTTAATTTTCTCAAGAGCAGCTTCCCTTTCCTGCTTTTTCGCAAGCTGTTTGGCTTCCCACTCTGCCTTGCGTTTTGCCTCAGCTTCTTCATGAGCCTTTCTCTTAGCGTCTTCTGACGCATCCAGAGGCTTTCCTGCTGGGATAGTGCGGTCAGACATATCCATTGTCAGTTCTTTTGCAGGTGGTTCTGATTGTGCCTGTGCAGATGGTTGTGCTTTTGCAGGAGCCTGTGCCTCTGCTTGTGATTTCTTTTCCGGCTCCGGGGATTTATCCTGTCCCGTCTGTACAGTAGAAGCCTTTTTCTCTGGGACAGACTTATGCTGAATGTCAGGCTGCTGTGCCTGGATTGCCGGAGCTTTTGGCTTTACAGGCTGTGACTGGGTTACTGCTGATTTTGGCTGCTGTGACGGAGAAACAGCAGATTTAGGCTGTGAAGTTTTAGTTTTAGGCTGTTGCGGACGGGATGCCGCAGCCGTTCTGGAAACCTGTGTGTTGCGGAATGGCACCGTGAATAAATCCAGTCCAGCCATATTAGTAGAATAGCTCATATATAAATACCTCCTCGTATTGGTGTGTTGATTGGTTAAATGAAATCCCGTACAGACATTCCGGGCGCATCCCAGGGGTTTGACGGAGAATAATCACGCTCTGTACAGGATGAATGACGTGGTTCTTCATTGATATATTCAGGCTCCCCCTCGGACTCTGGCCCATCTTCCGGATGTTTCAGCATCCCAATCCATTCGTCAAGCTGCTGGTCTGTATAATGCTTTTCAGCTTCTGCAATCTGTTCTTCTTTGCTCTGGTATCGGTTTACCCGACGGAGCAGAAGAACAGCTTTCAAAACCTTTAATTTCCTTTCCATATGAATCTCCATTCCCTGCCTGTACTCTGGCAGAATATTATTATTAAGGCACCCGCAGCCCCCAAACGGGGGCTATTGATGTCCATAAAGCCTGATATTATGCTGCACTCTCGGACCCAGATACGCCGCCGATGTTAAGCTCTGCATCCAATTCAGTCAGACGTGCGGACTTAACGCGCAGCTCTTCTTCGTACTGGAACGGCTTATTGATTTCTGATTTAGCCGCTTCCTGCTGCTGGAGCAGGTTAGCCAGAGTTGTTTCATAATCTGCCAGCCGTTCCGGGATTTTATCCAGTGCATTATCAATTCGTACCAGATTTCCGCGTGCATCTGTCCCCAACTCTACATTGTAGGCAATGGCTCCTTTCAGGCTCAGCTTGTGGGTGAATCCGGTGAATTTGACGGATAAGCCAAATCCCCGGTAACTGCCAATGGTTACTGGCTCTTCACTTGTCACATCCTGTATGGCATCCATCAGGGCTGTACCAGCATCCGTCTTGTCTGTATAGGCTGCGCCCAGTATCTCCATTCCGGCAAATCCTTCTGCTGGGCGGGGATGCTGGCTTAAAGTCTGTATATCGGCTGTTAAGCCAGCAATAAAGCCTTGCGCTTGTTGAATCTGCTCCGGGAAATGTTTTAACACATTGTCTTCCAGACGGTATTGTTTACTCTGGTGGTCGGCTTTCATAATCTTCAAACGCGACACTTCCACGTCCAAATCCATACGTTCTTTAATGCGTGGGTCGCCAGCGCACAATGCTTTTATCTCAGCGAATGAGAGTGTAGCTTCGTCCACGTCTTCACAGCTTCGTACAGGGGATTTGCTGGTCATAATCTGGGAGATAAACTTCTGCTTATTCTCCACGGTTTGCCAGAGGTACGCATCAAATGTTGCGTTTGTAACGTATCTGAAAACGTGTACTTTCGGGTTTCGGTTGCCCCTGCGTTCGATTCTGCCTTTTCTTTGAATCAGGTCACGGGGGCGCCAGGGGCAATCCAGGTCGTGTAATGCGATAAGCCTGTCCTGTACGTTGGTCCCAGCACCCATCTTCTGAGTAGAACCAATTAAGACACGCACCTGTCCGGAGCGGACTTTTGCGAACAGCTCTTTCTTTTGTATATCCGTTTTTGCACTATGTATAAAAGCAACCTGTTCCGGGGCCATGCCGCCAGAAATCAGTTTCTTTCGGATGTCGTCATAGATATTTGTAAACGGAGCATCTTCAGAACCGTCATTTGGTTTTCCAGATGGCGTCGCAATGTCGCAGAACACCAGCTGCGTTAGTTTTTCTGTATCACCTTCCTTCCATATCTTTAAAATATTCGCCACGCATTTATTCACTTTCGTTTCCGGCTCGTCCGGCAGCATGGGGTTAATAATTCTTTGGTCAAGCCCCAGCTTCCGCCCGTCTGATGTGATGCGCAGCATGTTATCAATGTGCGGGTCGATTCCGCCGTGGACTTTCTCTGCGCGTTTGGACAGTTCCTTTACCATAGCCTGCTGAAACTCCGTTGGCTCTGATACGATATTATGGCATTCCACTTCCGGCGTGGGCAGGTTAAGCTGGTCTGCGGTCTTGATGTCCGCAATTTCTTTGAACATATTCATTAGTTCCGGCAGGTTGAAGAACTTGGCAAAACGTGTACGTGCCCTGTATCCAGTGCCTTCCGGAGCCAATTCCAGGGCGGTGGTGGTTTCTCCAAACCGGGATGCCCAACTGTCAAACTGCCCCATTCCCATCTCCTGCAGGCGGCCGTATTGTAAATATCTTTGGATCCAGCTCCACGCCGTACAGCTTGGATTCAGACATTTCTTCTGGCAATAAACCGAAGAAGTTTCCGACTCCGCAGGCAGGCTCCAGAATATTGCCGTATGTAAAGCCTATACTGCCGACAGCCTGATACATTGCCTTAATAACAACCGGGCTGGTGTAATGCGCATTCAGGACAGATGCTTTGGCAGATGTGTATTCTTCCGGGGTCAGCGCCGCTTTCAGCTCCTGATATTCCTTTTCCCAGCCTGCCTTGTCCGGCTCGAATGCATCCGGGATGCCGCCCCAGCCGACATATTTAGATAAAATCTGCTGTTCATCAAACATGGCAGTGCGGCCTTCGGATTCGATTTGCTTGAGGGTTCTGATGGCTTTTATATTCATTTGGAACTTGGTTTTCGGTCCACCCTCGCCCAGACGGTCATCTGTGATTGTGAAATTACAGGGTACAGGAACGGATACTTCCTGTGCGTCGGATGTGTCCTGCACGACTTCTGTATCTGGCGTGGGAACTGGCTCTTCTGTATCCGGTGTGGGCTGCTTCGCGTTGCGAGAATCATGCTGCAGCATATCATTCAAACGGTCTTTGCTTTCTACACGGAAGATTGGGTATCTCTGCGACGGGTCACGCAGCTGCACATCATACATGTCGATTTTCGTAATCTCGTAGGCCGTATCTTCCAGATACACGGTATCGCCCACCTGATAATTTGCAGGTTGTGGCTCCTGTCTGTCTGGCTCAGTATTAAAAGTATCATGGCTGCTGTTCTCTGTATCTGGTATTTCAGCAGTGGCATGCTCTGGCTCCTTTGTAGCATCTTCCTGAGTGGCTTCAGCAGTGGCAAGCTCCGGTTCTTTTGTAGCATCTTCCTGAACAGCATCTGCTTTGGCTTCATCTGGTTCCTGTGCAGGAGCCGTTGATGTCTGCACATCACTGGCATTGCCCTGCGGCTGTACAGGCTGAGAAATGTATTGAACTGTCGATATCTGATGTTCGTGGTTATAGATAGTGACTGCAATCGTTCTCAGAATCTGTTCACTGTATTCGCTTACGGCTGCACCGAGAACCCTGATGATTCTTTGTGTATTAAAGTCTGTGATGTCCCGGAAATCCTGGCTTTTTAGGTATTTCCCCGGTTCAAAGCCACATCTGGAAAGAACCACATATGAAATGCTTGCAGCAACAGCCATCCGGAATTTTACGCTGACCGCTTGCTCCTCCAGTTCCTCAAGGAAGCTCCCTTCACACTCATACATAATGTCTTTATGAAAATTCTCCCAGTATCCATTTGCCATATTCACGGAAAGCAGCCCAATCTGATACACAAGACCTTTCTCTCCGGACACGCCGAACTGTTCTTCCAGAGCCTTTGTGACAATGCCACGGTATTCTTGTTTGTACCGCCATTGGAAAAGGCTGGCCGAATTTCTCTTTAATTCCGTATCCCTGATATCAAAGACATAACGTATCTTAGGGTAGCCGTTACGGTTAATGGCAATGAGGCCAATCCCCTTAGAGCCGCGGCGGATATGACGATTCATCCGCCTGGTCCATAAGTCAAACTCGGCGCATGCCGTAGCTTTGGGACGCTGGGAATGAATCATCAACTGGTCGGGAAATGTATAACGGTACACATTAGATACCGTATTTAAGAAACCAACCCAGTTCTGGGGATTTTTCGTAACCTGTGCCGCAGTCTGCCCTGCCAGCTGTATGTAGTTCTGTAATTTTGTAGCCATAAGATAACCCTCCTTTTATCGTTACGCCCAGACTGGCCGGGCAATTAGATTTCCTGCATACGCACCCGCTCTTTTTTTGCCGCAGGCAGAAAAAATTTAAGCTGCCTGCGACGGATATCTTATAAATGATGTTCTTTATTTATATGTAAATAGGTGATATAATGATAAAGAGAAATAAACAAAGAAATTAGAAATTAAATTGCTAATATTTTGATGGGCAAAATAGAGGATAAAAATGCAGGACTTTAAAATTAAAACAGAAGAGGCACTTTTCTCTTTGTTGAACATTAAACAGTTTAGTTTTGAAAGTTTGAATGGTAGAAAAAAAGAAAAAAATCAGGAGCTGTTTCAGCAAATTGTAGTACATATGCCTATAACAGAAATTAATAATGGCATTTATTACAGAGCAAGGAAAATCAATGCCCTTGATAGAGAAGATAAGGGAATCTTTAGAGAAAACGGCATACCAGTAACTGGATATAATGTTCAATACTCTGGCGTAGCACCTTCGCAAAAAATAACGGAAAATGGAAGAGTAAACCGGATTGGCGAACAAGTTCTTTATCTGGCAGAAGATATAGAAACTTCATGTAAAGAGCAAAAAGTAGATGAAAATGATTATATTTCAGTAGCTGAATGCACTATAAATAATGAAATAAAAGTAATGGATTTTACAATTACTATTTCTGATGGACTTGTTAATTTATTTTCGGATGAAACGATACAGTTTTTTAGAAATAATTACTCTGTTGATATCAGGGCATTTTACATCTTCATAAAAGAATATCTAACATCGCCACATTATAAAAAACAGGACTATATTGTACCTTTGGATTTTTTAGACATTGTTAAGAATAGAAGCAGGATTTCTGGTATAAAATATAATTCTTTTTATACAGATAAATGTAATATTGCTTTATGGGATGAAAACAAAAATAGTAAATGTATGAGTAAAAGGATAGTAAGTGGGCGACAATGGAAAGATTAGTATTGACCGAGAATAGCGAGGAATGCTTCTTGAAGATAGTTCAAGAAGGCTGCAATATTTGTGTAAACGCTGAATTTCTTAATAATATACGGAGCAGAAAATTACAGAGGGAGTGATATTTTATGGAGTATGACGCTTCTATCAGAATAAATACAAATATAAATCCTAAAGATATTTCAAATAATGAAATTAATCAAGAAAGCATTAATAGGTTAAGAGAAAGTATTGCGAGAATAGAGAAAATTATGACTGATTGCTACAATCCACAAAGACTTAAACAATCTATGGAAACGCTTAATATAATTACGGAAGATAGTTTAGGGAATTTATTATCATCATTTAATCAATACAACTATAGTGAGATGATAAAAAGCATTAGCTATTCTTTTGCTGAAATGGCAAAAACAATTAATATAAAGCAAATGCAAGCATTACAGAATATAGATTTTTCTGGGTTGTTTAGAGATTCTTTTTACCGTGAAAGATATGATGAAGCAAGCCAAATGGCTTTTGATTATGTAGAAGAGGAAATAAAAGGCGAAGAGAATATTACACAAGAGGAACTACTGGAGATTTTCAATGAGCAAATAGAGGATAAAGATGGTTGGCAAGAAAAATTGCAAAGCAAATCGAAAGAATTTAAAGAAAAGTATTCTGCTTTCTATAAATTCATCACATGGTTTTTTAGTGTTCTCATTACAGCAATAGTTACCTATTTTTTGAATTTAGGGATTGCGTATATCCATGGAAAGATAGTGTCAGAGCCTAAAGAAGATGCACCAGTTATTTATTACTTTGACCAGAGAACAGAAATAAATATCATCAGCGAAACAGATAACTACTACTTTATTACATACACTGATGATAATGGAAATAAGGTCACTGGATATAGCAAAAAAGAGAATACAGAAATTGTTCCAAAAGATAATGATGAAGTAGAATCAAAATAAAATCTATTAATAGCTCAATATGCGTCTGATAGGACAGTAAGGCAATCACCATCCCCCTATATTCCTTATATAAAATACAAAGGGGGGAGGTTGCCAATCTAGCGTTAAGGAATACATGAAAAAATTACCGGACATACAGGACACGTTTGAAATTTTTACATGGATACGTCTTAAAATCCAATGATTGCAAGGGTTTCATTAATGCCCCCTGTAAATCCATATAATTATTACCGAATATTTACAGGATATTTGTCTGTATAAAGGAGAAAAACCACCTGCAAAATTTGCAGATGGTCCATACAAGATAATTTCCTATGAACCAAACAAAGGTCTGATACACTTCCGAAATACGGCTTCCAGTCCTGCATTATCGCCCTTGTCAAAAGACATTATGCTTCCCGCCAGCATTTCTTCATGGGATGTGTGGGTCAAATCCAGGATGTAGCCACATTTCAAGCATAGCTCCCTGGCAAACTCCCTTTGGCTGCGGCCATTTCCTTCCCGGAACGGATGCAACGCATTCAAATCTGCATAGTGGCTTGTGAAGACATGGATGAATCTTTCAGGATTATCTTTTACACGTATACAGTCCATATAATATGACGGGAAGATGGTATGAGCATAGGTCTGGATATGCTGAACCAAACAGAACATATTCGTCTTTGCAATATTCACTGTCCTGATTTTCCCAGCCCAAGGGTACAAATCCTGAAAGATATGCCCATGGATACGGCAAAGATGGTTAAGGTCAAAATTTCCATGAACAGGCTGCTCCTGAAGCTGGTACAGCCGTATGGCTGCAAGCCTGACTTCAGCAGCCAGTAACTGTTCTTTATCATGGATATCCAGCCTATTTTTTAATACAGATGAATCAGGATAGCAATACACGTCAGACATGTCCATACTCCTTTCTGGCTTCACTGACTGCCTGTTCTGCTGTCTTCTCTCCAGTAGCAATCTGTGTAAGAATCTCGTAGGTCTGGCTGTCAACTGGCATATCCTCGATAGCCATTGTTGCCACAACCTGTGCAATCTGAAATTGTTTCTGTGGTTCCAGCTCTTTCATATTTGGAGTTCTCCTTTGGTTTTACTATATATTTTTGCCGTAATAAAATTCATCTAAAAATTTTTCTCCGAACAGCTCATTGAGCATCCAACCTAAAGGCCGGATGACACAAGTTACCTGCCATATTTTAAATAATCACCTTTCACACCCTGTACATGGATGCCTGCGTATTGCAGGATTCCCGCAATAATGCTTCGGTGACACAAAGTTTCATCATGACAAAAGCAAATCAAACAGATTCTCTTTCCCTGCCTGTCCAGTTCTATAAGCTCGGAAAGCTTCTTCCGTGCTCCTATGCCCGACATCTCTTTTAAGAATGTCGGAACATAAATACTTCTGAACGCATCTGCATTCCATTTCCCTGTATCCCTTAACTGCAAATACTTTTTGAATAACGCCAGGAAGGGGACAGCTCCGGGACATGCTTCATATTCCCAGGGTTCTTGAGTGAGCGGACAATTGCCCACACTTCGTCATATGCTGCATAGTTTACATTACGGAGGTCTGTAATAGTTATCATAATCTTTCTCCCTACAGTAGTCTGATTTTGAAAATCTGATTTCTATGTTTCATCCATGCTCCCGTTTTTCTGCTGGCAGGCAGAAAAAAATTAAGCTGCCTACAATATGCGGACAGCTTAAAATGGCAGCATTTGAATTGCAAACTGTGCAGCAAAGATTCTTATGTATGCATCGAATAATAAGCCTTTTCCATATCCTCCTGCCCATGTAGAATCAGCCCGCCGGATATGCCAGCCTTCCCGTCTTTGATTTCCCGGAAGAAAAAGCTGTAAGGCACAAAGTCATCGTAAATCTCAATTTCTTCAGAGTTTCCCCATTTGAACTGGTCACGCAGGAACCGGATTAACTTACGACGGATGGTGCCGTTTCCCAAAGCTGCATGTAAGTTCTTCCTGCTTTTGAATACAATCCTTGCCTGCCCCACGGAATCATCTACCGAAAGTACTTTCCATACGATAGGCTCACTTTCTAATACGCTTTCGTGCAGGTGTTCCACCATTTCATCATAAGGCAGGATAATGGTATCCTGATAGCCGGAAAGGCTATTCTTATCGCCTCCAAGCCAGGTGAACGCAATCTCTAAGGTTCCAGCATAGGTGTCCCGGCGCAGTACGGCAAAGGAATGGATATCACAGGCGATAACCTCCGGCCTATGCTCCAGCTCATCCAGCTTATGGCGGGAAATATAGAATCTATGTGGGGATTTTTGGGAACGGCTGACCGTCCGCAGACCAACATAATCTTCCCTGAATATCATATACACAAGGGTTCTCCTTTTCATAATAGCAATGCCTCCTTTTCTAAACGCTCCCGCAGCCACAGGGCTGTTATAATCACAAACTGTTTTCATTTTCTTTATACAAATAAAAAGCAGGATTTCCGATTCATTTTTCAAACTTACAGAAGATGGATTTCTTATAGAACCATACAGAAGAAAATGTAAGAAAGTATGAAAGTTTGTAAGACTCTTAAAATATACTTTCATACGCCAAAAAGCCTTATAAATCAAGGGAAACAGCCCATTGTAAGAATGTATGAAAGTTTTTTTAAGTCAATTATAGAAAAAAAATTATATGTGTATCATATATGTGTATATGTATATTTTTTATATATATAAGGGTTGGAAAAACTTTCATACATTCTTACGCCCTTTAAAACCCTTGCCTGTATTGGGTTTTAAAGCAGGCATTTTTCCACTTTCTTACACCCACTAAAAACCCTCATAAACCAGGCTTTTTCTGTATGCCATTCCTGTACTTTCTTACAAATTTTCTTACAAACTTTCTTACACCTTATCCAGAATCTCTGCTGTAATAAAACTCATCCATTACCTTTTCACAGTCTTCTTTGCTATGTAAGCCATAATGCCCATGGTTCAGGCTTTTCAGCTTCTGGTTCCAGCATGTCCAGACAGCGTATGTGCCATCGTCTTTTTCAGCTTCTACCATGTAAAGATGTGAATCGTCAGGATGGTACGATTTCTTTCTGATTTTCAGAACAGTGTACTTGGGAAGATTCTCTTTGAAGTAAATCTTCACCTGTTCCATAACTTCTAATAATCCGGTCTTCATATTTATTCTTCGCCTCCTTCTGGGATTTCCACAAAATTATACAGTTCCAGATTTTCATACACCCATGAATCTGCTGTGTACTCCCCTACAAGCCCTGCCCCGATATGTCGCCAATCCGGAGGGCAGTTATGGGCAGATGCAAAATCATCCAGAATATCTTTCACCCAGCGGATTAAATCAAAATTTCTTTCATCGTCTGCCTGTGCGATTATCTCCCTAATTGTTTGTTCCATGCGTCAGCTCCTTTCGTTACGGTCAGAACATAAACCGTTTCTTTCCGTCACTGCAAACCGCTTTCATAAAGAGCAGTTTGCCATTTTCCTTTGCGTTTCTGATAACAGTTTCCGCCTGCTCCAATACCGGGGTTTTACCATAGTATCTGCCGCTGTCTGTTGGGCATTGCGAAAACTCATAGATTTCATAATATAAAATCTTGTAATCTGCCATCCCTGGCCGTCCTTTCGCTTTATTCCTGACTTTAGAATCTATTTTCTTGCGCCTTTTATATCCATGATATAGCATCCGGTCTGCGGAGAACGATATATATCTGATATGTATTCAACGGCAATCTTCCTGCTTACATATTCTTTTGCCTTTTCCAGCCCCGTTACCCATATGCAGTACTCGCCATTTTTATGGAGGCAGACGGCCTCGTCGTGTTCCCACCACATCAGCTTGTAATGCTCTTCTTTGCCTTTCATATCCTCTAATGACCTAACATAGAGTGTCTGCATTCTCTTCATTGCGTCCTTTCCCATGTAGATGCCGAAATCATCGGAAATGCATCTTTTTACCATATCACCGCATTTATATAGGGAATCACATACCAGCGTGTGTCCTGATTCTCCCCAGCTCCATGAAACAGGCTTCCTCCCGTCACGGAACATGGTGCAGGTATGGCTGCTCCCTTTCGTCAGCCTGAACATGGTTTCGTCCCCGTCAAAGCATCCCAGACGTATAAGCTGCATCCCTGCGCCCTTCTTCACTTTCAATACCACGCATTCCATGTTGTTTTCCACTACTTCCACTAAATCACATAATTCCGCCATGATTGACTTCCCCTTTCATCTGATATATTTTCTGGCAGCAAAAAAGAGCCTGTTTTTACGACTGGCTCTAAAGTCGTTTTTTTAAGGGCATATTGCATATATTACTCTTCAGCTTCAACGCCTTTTATCAGCCCCAGTGAAACGAGTATGATGACCGTATCCTTAATGCCGCACATGTATGAAATATCGGCATAGCGATGATTGACTGTTGAAGTACACGCTACATAATCATTTATGATTATTTTCTGCTCTTTGGTTAAGTCAAGGCTTTTATACCGCTGTTCCAATTCATTCTCATCTTTGATGTCATTCAGATAGATTTCGTCTGCCCAGGCTAATGCATCCCGGCTCCTGTCCATGAAATTCCCCATGCCTTTTTCAATTAAATCCTGTATCAACTTATTCATTTTTGTCTCCTTCCTGTGTTATATTTCAAAAATGCACCCGAATATTTTATTGTTGTTGATGGGGGAAGTATTTACGGAGAAATCCAAAGAGTAGAAAAAAGCAGATTGCTGTACAGCGTGAGATATGCTATAATCTGTGCCAGAGTAGCCGTGTTACAAGGTGGTAGCCTCCCTCACTTCACAGAAGACGGGAGGTGATGCATATGAGTACATACGAAGTTTTAAGCCTGTTATTTTTTGGTGGTTCGTTTCTCGTTGCATTGCTTGCCTATTTAGACAATAGGAACAACAAGCGAAAATAAATAAGCCTACCTTGTAATCTTGGCGGATGCAGGTAGGCTTATGCTTTATCTTGTGGAGGCTAACCACTTTGTGGGCGGTTGCTCCTTTTCTATAATATAACATTTTTAAACCTGAAAATCAACATTCTTTTTGAAGCTCGGCAGAATATCTTATATCATATTAAAATGCCTAAACGCCTCCATAATCACTTTCTCTTTCTCCGGCGGGCATTTCGGCACACGGCTTTTATTATCGCCTACATTATAATTCAGACGCTTCTCCAAACCACACTTGTCTTTTATCTGCGCCACATACAAAGACGATACCTTCAAACCATATTCTGACATTATCCATTCTTTAATTTCCGTATAGGTTGCACAACCTTTGACATCCTTCAGATATTCATTATCTTTTGGCTCATAATTCACATACGCATAGACTGTTTCAGCAGTGTTACTATTTCCTACCCAAAAGGACGCACGTCTCAACATGCCGTGAGACAATGAGATGAATGTCAGTCGTAGCCAGAAACCTATCAACCGTGCCTGCCGTATGCGGAAACATATCCACGATTGATAGTTCTGGGGAACATATCAAAAATCGAATGTTATCGTCTCGTAGTATCGACTGTGTTATTTCGAGCCACAAACAATATTACTGTCATTCGTCTCTATGGGTTGAGCCACTACTCGGTAACTGTCACTCTCAATGGAAAAGCGATTATTGTGGAGAAGATCCTCGCCCTCCACAAAATCAAATATGTGTCCAAGCCTCCAAGGTTGATGAGCAGGTTTTCCGTCTTCGCCTACAACAACATAAATAATCTCATAGTTTGCTGCATTCTTACAGCCAAATCGTAGTTCGCTGTCAGAAAGCAGGAATGTTATATCCTCGTTCCTCGAAGCCTTTACTTCCACATACTGAATTATGCCTGATTCATCTGTGTACTTGATATCGTAGCCACAGGTATCATCCCCCTTAGGAGCATGTCCTGCTTTCTCTGCATTGCCAGATACCCATCTCGCATCTGGATACAGAGCCAACAATTCTTTATAAACACAGGCCTCTCCAACAATTCCAATCTCCTGCTTTTTCCAATCAGAAAGATCTGAATAAGCCTTTTTCAGGTGCTTCTTATGCTTCATGCTTCCACTCTTCTCTGTGTTGTTCTCCATCGTCTGCGTTTCAATCATGGAGAAGCCTTGTGCCGGAGTCGTAAATATCTCGCTGGCAAGATTCTTGATATTCTGCGGTTCGCTTTGTTCCAAGTTGTTTTTCTCTTCCTGAGATTCGTCAGGAGGATTGAGTAATTCATCGATTCGTCCCAAAATCAGATATATCTCAATCCTCGTAGGTGAGTACGCGGTTTTCAGTTTTTCCCAGTCTTCATCGGAAATCTTACCTCTTTCTGTTGCCATAATCTTTGCTGCCTTCTCATCTGAATAACCATCCAATTCATCAAATTTAACACCGCATTCAGCAGCGAATACAGCGTCAAGGTCTACAGAGAATGAATTCTCAATAGTCGGCTCAAGATAATCGTACTCCTCTATGTACTGGTCATACTGAACTGCCGCATCATTTTCGCCATCCAGTTCATCAATCAGATATGCCTGGTATCTAGATCTATACCATTTCATTTTATTTTTCAGCATAAAGGCCCAGTACAGTGATACATCCAAGGTGTGGTTTGCAGACATGTTGTACTGTACGGTGTCAATTCCTAGTTCCCCAAAAATCCGGGATAAGATCGGCATATTCTCAAAGGCATTCAGGTTCTCATAACGGATACCTGCATCGATATTTGCAGGAAGCTGCATTGCGGCTATCAACTCGTCCGCTGTAAAAGAATTTACCTCTATGTTTGAAACATGGACAATATCAGCAAGCGTCATCCAAAATTCGTCACGCAAGTTAATCTCTGAGTTGAATCTGCGTCTGGCATCCATCAGGAGTTCTAGGTTCTCATCGCCCTTATCGATACGCATCTTCTTTTCCCTGACAAAATCGCTCTCCCGGAACAAATCCCGGAAGAAATCTTTATCCTCATTAACATCCAGAATTTCTGTAATCAGTTCCGCTACCGCATCTGCGAACTCAAAATTTTGTTTCAGTATTGCAAAATCTGTAAACTTTCTTGATAAGCAGATGTATGCGGTATTTTCCTTGCGCAGATAAACGGTTTCATACTCCTTCAGAGTAGACACCCTGGATTCAGTTCTAAACATATATCTAATCGTAATGCTGCTACATAAAATGACCTTTGATGATTTCAGCCTTCTGAAATCTGTGTTTGCATTTTTCAATCCGCTTCTGCAAGCAAAAACAAACGGAATGAACCGCTGATATTCCTTTTTGAAAGCCTCATCAAGCAAATGCAGTACTGGCTCACCATCTGTTTCAACATTTATATATTTTAGCGGTTGGACTCCGAACAGCTTTTTTATCTTTTCTTCACCGGATCTGGCATCAATGTCAAACATATTGAAGCTGCCGAGGATGTCTTCGCTGAATACCTTTTTGTCAGCGTACCGTGCCTGTGAAACAGGAACATATTTTTTCGTGCCATTCTGCTTTGCCAATACCATGCCATTTTTTATAAAAGCATCATAATCTGGGTTTTCTTTTTTGTATTCTTCCGGGGTAAATCCTTCTCTGATTATTTTTCTGTAAATAGGCCTACCAAGTTTGCATTTCAGATCGAGTTCCGGCAATTTCATCAGTGCCTGATAAACAACAGTGTTTTTCATTTCTTGGAAAACATCCGCAACACCGATACGGCTTAGAATGGCATCTATGTCTTTTCGGCAATTTCTTCCGACTTCTGTCCGTATATATCCGTAGTCAATTTTCGGAACGATAATAAAGGGAGCAAGCGAATTATCCTCAAAGCAACAATATTCCGGTATTTCTTTGTTCCCTTGGTCATCTGGAATCCACTTCACGGTAGACAAGTAATACCTAAGATACGATTTAATATAAATTGGTGTGACTTTTCGTAGGTTTTGCTTGTACCCCGGCCACCCTGTTATACATGAGAACGAATTGTTTACCTCTGTATCCGCATAGATTCTCTGCTTGATATCACTATCTAGGACAAACCATACCAGCAAATCGTTAAAATTCGCCCCAGTAATTACCTGTTCAATGTTTTCAATCGAACCGACAGACACCTCGTGTATGTTGTAGAACTCAGACGAATCATACCAACAGTTATCTCCTTGGACATACAGGGGATAACAGATTTTCAAAAAAGGCTTGCATTCTTCTGGAGACAATGTTTTCTTTACTATCCGTGGGTACTTTGCTGCACCAAGCCACTCCAGGAATCCCGCAATTCCAGTAATATCTTCACAGTCAATTTTTAATTCCTTCAATGCAATAAAATTCTGTGAATACAGCTGTATAAGTCGCTCTCCGAGAGAGTTCCCATATTCCTTTCCGATATAGCATTCTCTAGCATATCGTATTACACCATCCCTACAGATTACCTTTACCCGTACATCCGGAATCGGTTGTCTGTCTTCCTGGTTATAATACTTCCACAACCAGTTCAGTACATCAGAACACTTATCAGCAGATACAAGTGAGTCATCAAACTGATTTACAACGCTCCGCAACAATTTTTCGAAGCTGTATTCTTCCATGTTGTATTTAGAGAGTTCCGCAACCAGTCCCCTTCGTCCGCTATGTACTCCGAGTTTTTTATAAAGCAAATGTTCTAGTTCTGTGCTTAAGAACTTGATATCCACCCACTTCGGGAGATCGATTACCTGCTCCTCGTTCGGCAAAGGATAGACTTTTGCTCCGTCACATATATTTTCTCCGTTACTATCGACAAGCAAATGTGGAAATACGTTTGGGTTGAATGACCACTGGAACTTGCTTTTTATAAGCAAGTTCAATTCTGCCTTCTCTTCCAGGGAATAATCACTAATACTATTGTTGAGAAGGTTACAGAATTCTTCATAACTATAAAAATCAATATCGAGGTCTGATTCAAGATAGTCTTCAATGAATTCTTCGCCAGTCGGCTTCAGTAACTCTGGAAACATCTCCGGATTCAAAACATCTGCGAATGAGACAGCAGTATACTTGGGTGCATCATTTATGGAAATATATTTGTTCCCAATTGTCGGAAGAATACTCTTTTCATGAACCTCGTTTCGGAGAAGTTGATCAAGTTTATATATATCTTTTAGGACGATGTCCATATCCGATGTGATAACCAGGCTGAGTGGTTTATAATCACACTCTGCCTGTTCCTCGGAAATCTTTACTGCCGTTTGAACCATAAAACCAGCAAGCAGTGGTACCAGCTGTTTGTTCACTTGGCTCTGTTTCTGGAGACTGTTCCTGTCACTCGTCAGTTCAAAAGTTCCGTGAATCAGTGCCGGAAAACCCAGTTTAACATCTGTCTTAAAATATGAGTACAAAACCTCACCGTGTTGCTCACCAGAAGAATCGTAGGCAATAATAAACTCGTATGTCTTATCATTGCCGTTTTCATCCTTGATGATGCCTGTTCTCCTATACAGTTTCCAACTGGCACATTCGGTCGTGTCATCCGAAAAATTTCTGGTCTCGATTATTACTTCATCGCCCTCAACCACCTTGTAAAATTTCCGATGGTAGTCATTACAGATGATTTCAATTTCCTTGAGGTTCGGCAGAAAAACAAGTTCCTCAAACTGAAGGCTGATAATCTGCTCCTCAATAACATCTGCCAAATCTTCACGGCATTCCATAATTATGCTCGTATAAAAACCATCCTCCAAGACACTCTTAGTGAGCACTTTAGGGCAAGTCAGAGTCGCAATGGGCCAAGGTTCGTTTGTCAGTGTTTTGATTTCCTCTCGAAGTCTCGGTTTTTCTTCAAGAATAGACTGCAAGAATGCCTTGGCATATTCCCTTGAAAACTGAATGGTAAAATCTTTGGAAGCGACTGTCACGCTCTTTGCCCACGTCAGTATCGATCTGAAACCAAGACCTTTACATCCTATCTTATTCGCATGGATTTTCTTGGGACTCGCATATGGGTATAGTAGCGATTTGACACCACTGAAACTAAAAGGCTCCCCAGTATTGGAAACAGATAGGGTTTTCCCGTCAAAAGTCACCCGGACTTTTCCAGAAGAACCAGCTGCCTCATCATCTGCATTCTGAAGGAGCTCGAACATCTGTCTTCCTTCATAGTCCTTTGACAGTTCACACTCCTTGTTATATCCGCTGACTATTTCCTCGGCTGAGTCGAGGTACTTCCTGCGGATTTTTTCTTTTTCAATTCTAATAGCCTCCTGCATATTGAAACTGCCAATAACTGAATCCATGCTTTTCCATAACTCCTTTTACCAGCACCATTGCAGACACTTATTCTGCTTACAGAACCCTATTATTGAGAAGCCGGATAAATACAATCGGCGTCATGCTAAAGAATACCAGCATTGCTATAGCACAACCTCCATGCCGTGGCTGCTGAATATCATTGCCTGTTCTATCCGTGTCATGTTCTTCTGTAGCTATGTCTATTCCGATATCAACCAGACCATGTTTATTGTTCTAATCAATACCTGTAGTCATTACAATGTCTTCGTGTCTTTTATTTCATCTAACAACAAATGCTTCTTGAATTCAGAAGCCATAATAGGGACATACATTTTTTCGTTTATAACATCCCTGCCAATAATTCCTAAAAGCGCAACTGACTGCCATTCTTCGAGTAGACCAGGATTATTCTCAAGAATACTATTTATCTTGCCAATTACCTCTGGTGCGCTGACCTTTTCAATCATTGTCCTGCCCCTGGTTATCTTACCTTCCGAATCCAATACATTTGCATGAGCCACTCGATTCAACTTTCTGGCGGCAAGCACATAAAGTATAAAAGCATCAAGAAGTTCCTTCTGAGCTTCCTCACTTGTCATATTCTCCGCATACTGATTCCAAGCGGTATCGAATTCATCTGGCATCACAGCTGTTGTGGTTTGCATTTGGATTGCAGAAATATTCTCCACTTTTTTCTTCTCTTGCCCCCGGAGAATCTGCTCTTCCTTTGTCATTGCTTTACTTGTTTGTGCCTTCGCTGCCTTCAACTTTTTCTGACGTTCTACCTGTTTTTTCAGTCGGCGGTTATATTGCCAATTCCGTAAGACCATCAATAACAATAGGAATTGTCTCCTCGGCAACATCTACAAGTAACTGCCCCCCACCACGGTAAATCTTCGTAACTTGTTCGACGAGGCTCTTCATACTCAGCAGGATAATATGGTTCTGGTTCGTTTCTTTCTGGTAGATTATCAACCAACTCTATATCGTAGACAACAGACGAGTATGTCCCATCTTCACGATGGCGTCCGCCTCTACCTATTTTATCTCCAGTAGTATCCTTGCCATCTTTATCCTTCCGTGGCAGCTTTCCTACCACAATGTCGTAATCTCTATCTTCCGGCAATATTCATTCTCCTTTTACATCAATGCGCTCTGAATCGTACACCCTCACCGGGTACTCATGAATGTTGCCCTCTATGGTAAACTGTTTATCACAGGATTCGCACTCATAGTCCTCACAAATGAAAGCGTGTTCTATCTCCGGCCCCATTTGGCGTTTATACGATAATTTATTGGTGATATAATCTTCAAAGTCGATGGCGTTGTCTGCACCGCAATACGGACATTTTAACACTCACATTAGACTGATGTAATTGTCATTTCCAATTGTTATGCTCTCACCATTTTTCATGATGAAGGACTGTTCAAATGTCACGTCCATCACATCGGCTATTTGCATCATTTCACTAAGCGTTACAGTATCACGTTTCATTTTTTTGCCAAAATTTTGTGGTGACTGCCCAATTCGCCTCGCAAGTTCCGAAACACTTATATTCTTTTTATTACATAATTTTTTTATCATATCAGAAGTTTTCATGTGTATTCTCCACTTCTAATTTCCTTACAATATTCTACATTTATATTATAAACCATTTGGTTTCGTTTTTGCAATGACAATGTATAAATTTCTATGAGCGGAAAAAGCACCCTGCATTTCACGCAAGGTGCCGTCTGCCATTCTCATATTTACGCATCCACATCTATACTGAACCCTGATTTGAATTCCACTGTCAGCTTTTTATCATAGATTGTGATTTTCTCAATCAGCCGTCTGACCAGCGTTTCCGAATATTCTGTGAGCGCCTCTGTCTGTTCGTCAAGGAATGAAGCAAGGTCATCGACACGCTCTTTCAGTTCCGTGTTCTTCGCCGCCTCAGTAAGGATATCCTGCCGCCGTTCCCTGAGGCTGATGATGGCATCCCCGATCTCATCGATCCTGCCTTGGTCTTTCCCGGCATCAAGCAGCTCTGTCTGTTTCTCCCGTATGGCAGTATCGACCGTTGCCAGCCTTTCTTCTGTATCACTTTCAAGAACCTCTCGGATGTTTTCCTGCAGAACAGGGAGGATGCTGTCTTTCTGTGACCAAGCATCGTTGATCGATGTGACAACTGCAACATGCAATTCCTCTTCCCGAATCGTCCTTGCCGGGCAGTCAATTCCACTGCTCTTTTTAAGGACCCGGCTCACACACCGCCAAACGGTAGATTTGCATCCTCGGTTATTCCACTTGACTCTGCGAAAGATATCGCCGCAGTGGCCGCAGAACACGATGCTCGATAAAGCGTACCGGGAACTGTAGACCCGTTTCTTTCCGTCTGTCAGGATGTTCGCCCGCCGGACAATTTCTGCTTGGACTCGAAGGAATATATCCTTATCGATGATCGCTTCGTGACTTCCCTCCACATAGTATTTCGGTGCGAGGCCATTATTGGCCACCCGTTTCTTTTCCAGCGTATTCACCGTATAAGTCTTCTGCAGGAGAGCATCACCAATATATTTTTCATTAGTTAAAATCTGCTTAATATTGCTCTCGTGCCACTTGGCGTTACCCGCTCCGTTTAAAATACCGTCTGCCTCAAGGCTGCGCTTAATCTGAAGAAAGCTCCTGCCATCCATGTACTCAGCGTAGATACGCCGGACAATCCCAGCCTCTTCCGGCACGATGATAAGTTTTCCGTCTTCATCCTTGGTGTAGCCAAGAAACCTGTTGTGGTTGACCTGGACTTTGCCCTGCTGATTGCGGAACTGGATGCCAAGCCGGACGTTTGCCGACAAGGATTCTGATTCCTGCTGAGCAAGCGCCGCCATGATTGTCATGAGAACTTCGCCCTTGGCATCCAAGGTATTGATGTTCTCTTTTTCAAAGAAAACGGCAATGTTCATCCCTTTCAATTCTCTTGTGTATTTCAGGCAGTCCACAGTGTTGCGGGAGAATCTGCTGATGGACTTGGTTAATATCAGATCAATCTTCCCGTCCCGGCAATCCTGTATCATCCGATTGAATGCCTCCCGCTTGGCCGTGTTGGTTGCGCTTATCCCATCGTCGGCATACACCTCGACCAGTTCCCATTCGGGATTGTTTTTGATGTAGGCCGTGTAATGCTCGACCTGCACTTCGTAGCTGGATTCCTGTTCTTCAAACTCCGTTGATACACGGCAATATGCCGCCACCCTGGTCTTCTGTACTTTCTCGGCAGGTTTTTGCGTACCGATGGTGCGTCTTGCAGGGATAACTGTAATGTTCTGTGCCAATGCCATTATCCGTTCACCTCGCTTCTGATCTGAGTGTAGGCATATTCAGCCTGTCTGACCGGATCGTCATATTTCAGTGTAATCTTAGGCGCGGAAAATTCTGTGATGATCGTTCCCTCTGGTACGCCTTTTCCTTTCCGTCTGTCCCGTCCGAGCGCTTTTTCCCGCCGGAGGCGCTCTTTCTCCACTTTTTGGACCGTCTCCTTTGTCAAGATCGGCGGATAAAAACTGTCACCGATGTATCGCTTGTTCAGCATCAGCCGTTTCACCCCGCAGTGGCTCATGGTTAGCCCAACTGCTGCCGCCGCATTCTTAAAGGACATTCCGGAAAGATAGTTTTCGCATATCTGCTGGATATTGGCAGCCTGACCCTCGTTAATAACTGCTCTGCCACCGATAATGTCATATCCATATGGTGTGTGTTCCATCTTATATCCTTTCCCGGAATATAGGCCCGCACTTCATGGCGAATCCAATCTCCGTTCTTTCATAGACCACAATATGGTCAACATGTTCTGTAAAAAGTGCCTCCTCATACCCGGTCAGCATCATACCCTTCGCCGTGTACTTGAGAAGCCGCGTCAAAGCCTCCTGTTGTTCATGACTGCCGCTGACTTTCGATTCCAAGGCATTCTGCTCCGCTGAGAGCCGCTGTGCTTCTTCCGTAAGGGCATCGCTTTCCTCTGCATAAACTGCCGGATCAAGCAGCCCCTTTGCAAAGAACTGGTGAATCTGCTGCCTGCGCTCCCCGTTCTTTTCCAGAAGAACCTCCAGCTCATTCAGCCTGTCCAGGAATTCTGCCTGTCGGTCTTCTTTCAGCATTTCCGCAAAAGGAAGAAGGATTCTGCTCCGCCCCCAAGTCAGCTTGTTCATCATGGTCACGAAAGCTGCCTTTATCGGCTCCTCTGGAATTGACTTCATTCTGCAGGTGTTTTTGTCCCTCACATGAGTGTTGCAGGCAAAGCCGAAGTGGTTATTCAGTTTGACCCGTTTCCAAGTGCCGCTGCACTCTCCGCAGACGATCCTGCCGGACATGGCATAACGGTTTTTGTACTTGTCCTCATCCTTTCGAATTCCTTTTTCCAAGCCGTTGGCCTCGATGATGGCGTTGGCCGCTTCAAAGTCCTCATGGCTTACAATCGGTTTGTGGTGATCCCGCACATAATACCGGTTCTTTTCGCCACGGTTCACATGGCGGCTGAAGCGGTCATCCGTATAGGTCTTCTGCAGAATCAAATCGCCCGTGTACTTTTCATTTTTGATCATGCCGTTGATGGTATACGGTATCACCGAACACCCACAGTTCACTGCACTTGCCCAGAAGAACAATGTCCATAAACAGAGCCAGCTCACGCTCAGCAGGATCATCGTCATTTACGAATTGAGGAAACATGAGATGTGGAGCAAGCGGAATCTGTCCCTTTTCCAACGCAAATCTGCAAAACTGTCTTGCTCTCTCCGTATTGCTTGGTATATCACCGGACAGCGGGCTGCAGATATAGACAAGCGGTCTGTATGTCCGGTTTTTCGGTTTATTTGACATATCAACTGCCTCCTTATAAAAAATTTGCCGAGGCTGTGCCTCCAAGAGGTAGCCCCGGCAGACATTTAAATCTGACGGTTCTGCATAAACTTTTCGATTTTCTTTGCTGCTCGGTCTAACTTGTGACTGATGTTGCTTGAATCGGCTCCAATCTGGTCGGCATAATCGTTAATGCTTACACCATCGATACGAATAGCAATGAACATCTTTGCCCAGTCAGCCTTCTTGCCACAGGCATCTCTGACAAGCTGACAGACTGCCTCGTAGCTTTCACGTTCTTCACGGCCAAGCCCGTCCTTTCTGAAAATACGATCATCCGCCACTTCATCCATCAGCGGCTCGGAGGTATCAACCTCATCTTCTTCATCGCCCGGCTTCGCCTTGGACTCGCCGTGATGCCGCCAGAATTTATGCCAACAGTTATAATCCGGACGATTGAACTGCTTCTCCCATTCCTCCTGGATCAGCTTTTCTCGCTCCTCCTGCGATAATCCCTCGCTTTCAAGTGAGAGAGATACCCACAGTTCCTCCGTTGTTTCTGCGTCCAGCGTGATTGTCTGGTACTCGTTCTCGTAACGAATCTTCAGTTTCATGTCTGCGTTCCTTTCCGTCCTCGACCGCGAACGATGGAATGCAGAAAGAGCCTGTGGTGAAGATGTCCACAGACTCCTGAAAATCCGAAAATAGGCGCAGAAATCTAACGGTGGGTGCATCTTCGTTTCCGGAGCGGTCTTTATTACCACTGCCTGAACTCTCTATGCATCCCATCGCCCTAATGGCCATCTCGGACTATGAGATTAAAATTTATCGGAATTGGCTTTCCTGCTTAATTGAATTTACGCCTAAGCTTTGGTATAATAAATTAAATATTTTTCTGTTCACATCAGCAGTTAGCCACTTCTATGAGTGCAGTATAACAATGTATCCCCTCGAAAAATGGGAGGCAGCGGAAGCGGACGGAAGCAAACGGAAGTAGGTGATTTCATGACATTTTCAGAGTATTTCAATACTCTGTATCCATACCTTCAAGATGATGAGAAGCCTATAGACTTCTGCGATAGTATGATTGGACACTTCATTTGTGAAGAAGCCCAAGAAGCCTGTGGTCTTCTGAATTGTCAGTCGGATACCAAAAGGCGGTACCTAAGGAAGAAAAATCCGAACAAGATCAGTCCAGAGTATGCACAGTACGTATATTCCAAGCATTATGAACAGGGATATCGTGAATGGCTGAATGCCAGGATGTTCGAGAAGGATACATTCCATAAAATCGAGGAATGGCTTGCAAACAACGAAATCAATTTTTTCGATGTTTGTGCCGCCTGCGACTCACTACTGGAAGATATATTTTTTAAAATTGCCTATCCCAACGCGCCAGATGGTTCGGAAGTAAAACTTCCGGATAAGAGTCCTGGAGACGGAGAAGAAGCTTCGCAGCTATCAGCAAACGACAGAAACCTGCTGAAGGATTTCCATATCGACTTTGACGGCATATTGGAGAAATGCATCGCAAGCAATCAGGCTGAGGTATGGTTTACCGGCAGCATGGTTACAAAGATCAACAGCCTATATAATGAAAAATGGAAAGATCAGATTTTCAGATTTGAGGATATCGGCCTTCAATCGAACATTCTCAGCACCGTAGCCGCCCTACAGGATTTCTGCAAGGCACTGGATCCGGACAGCGAACCCGTTCCCGGTTCTTCAGTCCGGAGACTGAGAACAAAGCTGAGAGATAATTACGTCAAACTTCACCCGGACAACTATGCGGGCATATATCCATATGACGCATTTATAGATGACTGGAACAATGAAAATGAATTTGACATGTAAATACCAGAATAGAAACATTACCCGTTTCTGATTTGATTCGAAAGGACAGAAGACTTATGCCTATAATTGATGATCAAATCAGGGTCATCGATCGAGCAATCTGTCGATACCTTGATGATATAGACAATTCTACAAGAGCCGTAATATCCCAGGACATCCTTGGCCGCCTGAAGAACTTGGTGGAACATGTGATGTTAAAATACTACGCCCCATACATTGATATAGAAGATTCCGAAGAGAATATAGAAAAAGCGGCAGAGCATACCCAGACAGACGGGCATTTGAAAGTACTCTACCGCTTCAGGAATTATCTTGATATAGTCGCGTCACACTATACCCTCGATGAGGATAATTCTGAGCGACTGATGCTGAAATACTATGACTATCTGCTTCAAATCAGGGATATCCTTAACTATGATTTTGGCATTTCCATCCTGCATAATCTGGATAAGTTCCCTCTTAATCTGGACACAGCCCTGCAGGAGTATTATTCCAAAATCGCAGAGAAGGTCAACAAATACAAAGCTCAGCTTGCCGGTGAAGGAGAAAAATATTACATACAGAAATTAAAACCGTTCTATGTGAACGGCCACAGATATTTTGAAGTCACCTTCACAACCGCAAAGGACAGAGAAAATAAAGCAGGACGCATTATTGCTTTCACCAGATTACCGGTCATAAACAACTATGCATCGAGATTCTATTTGCAGAACGAAAGCATAGAGATTCTCGGAAAAACCATGCCCATACTTCTAATCACGGGATGGGAAGTGTCATTACGTGGCTGTGAGTTTAAAAATTTCTATTCCATAATTACTGGATCCAAGCGCGATGTACCATACGGAGAGCAGCGCACCATTTGTCGCTATATAACAGAGAACCGCTTCACGCTCACCGAAATTATGGACTTTCCAGAAGCCGCATATCAAAGGCTTATCAATTCATTTCGGGCTGAAGGAAAAACCGGATATTTTTTCGATGCTCTGGACCGGTGCCGCAGCATAATCCGGGGAAAGAGACCCGGACAGAACGTCCTCCGTTACCTTCTCTATGGCATGCACAACGCAATCATAAAAGATCAGCGGCAGGACACAGCCAATAGTAACCTATCCAACCTTTGTTTGCAAAACGGCAGCATCCCCTTTGATAAAATGCCGTTTAACCAGTCGCCGATAAATCACAATCCCCGGCTTCATGCTTTATTTGAGTGCATTCCGACTTATAACAGAAAGCATGAACTTCTTGCACGACAGCTTAGGAATAACACAGAGATTTCTGGCAGGATTTTCACGCCTGTTGAAGAGCTTGCGCACTATGGTGATATAAAGGATCTTGCAAGAACGTATAATTCCACTTTATGGTTCGGCCATAAAGATAGAAGCAAAATAGTCGTAAAGGATGACTACGCCTACATCAGGGAATACAGATTAGATACCACCAACATCATTAAAAAGCTGATGCAGCTTAGTAAAGTGGAGGATCCGGATTACTCAAATGATGTTGAATTCTGGCTGATGCTTGATGATTATGAAGTAGACTGCCCGGAAAAGATAGATATCCTCACAAAGATGTTTTCCAAATCTGCGGTTGCCGCAATATACGGTTCCGCCGGCGTTGGAAAATCAACACTCGTAAACCATATCTCTCATTATTACGATAATAAAGAAAAGCTGTATCTTGCCCAGACCAATCCGGCAATCGATAACCTGAAAAGAAGAGTTAATTCCAATGAGGATTACTGTAAATTCTCAACCATTGCAAGCTTCCTCAAATATGGATACGGAGATCCTGAATATGAGCTGGTTGTAATAGATGAGTGCAGCACCGTAAGCAACACCGATATGCAGAAACTTCTCGAAATGGTCAAATTTAAGAAGATTTTGCTTGTGGGCGATACATACCAGATAAACTCCATACGCTTCGGGAACTGGTTTACGGCGCTGCGGAGCTTCCTTCCGAAAACATCCGTCTTTGAGCTCACCACACCTTACAGAACGAAAAACCAACGTCTTCTTATTCTCTGGTCAAAAGTCAGAGCTATGGATGACAACGTACAGGAAATCATTGATAAACAGAGTTGTTCCCTGAAAGTCGATGAATCACTGCTAACTGCTGCCGGAGAGGATGAAGCCGTTCTCTGCCTCAATTATGACGGACTCTACGGCATCAATAACATCAACCGATTCCTTCAGGAAAGCAATCCAAATTCAGCCGTTGAATGGGATGTACAGCAATACAAGGTCGGCGATCCCGTTTTGTTCCTGGAGAACAACCGCTTTCATCCTGTCATCTATAACAATATGCGCGGAAGGATTGTAGGAATTGAAAAATTGGATGTAGGTGAAATGACTGAACGGATTCAGTTTGATATCGAGCTGAACACCACCATCAATCCCGCCGATACCAGGTTTATGCCGCTGACAGTGCTTGATGATCCCGAGACAGAAAATACCGTTGTCCGCTTTTGCGTTAACAAAATTAAAAGCACCGATGAGGATGATGATGGCAGTACCGCAAGCACCATCGTTCCATTCCAGATTGCATATGCCGTATCTATTCATAAAGCCCAGGGTCTGGAATACAGCTCCGTAAAAATCGTCATCACAGATGAAGTGGATGAGTTGATCACGCACAACATCTTTTACACCGCCATCACAAGAGCCCAGAAGGATTTGAAGATCTACTGGACCCCTGAGGTAGAAAAGAAAGTACTCGAACGGATCCGACCTCGGAACATTGACTCGGATGTAGAGATTCTACGGAAGTTTATTGAAAAATCTGTTCAGACATCATAAGCAGATTATATTGCAAAAGGCCAGTCCTAAAGCTCTGGACTGGCCCTTACCTTTTAGAAAGATTCGGTTTAAAGTTTCTTCGCCACTTCCTTGATCATTTCAAGATTTTCTTCAATATATTTTTCCACAGCACGTTCTACCACGGCAGTCTTATTCTGCCCAGAAAGTTCGCAGAATTCTTCAAGCTTTTCAAATATCTCACGATCAAACTTACAAGCGAAGTTTTTTGCATCCTTCTTTTCTCTTGACACCTAAGACCACCTCCTATTATACGAACATCTGTTGCAGCAGACCTGTCTTCATTTTTTGCCAAAGGTCGAGTTCCTTTTTTGCAGCAACGATAGTTTCATCAAAATCCGAGAGAAAATCTATGATTGCTCTTTGTTCAATAATTGATGATGGGAATCTAACCAATCCAGAAATCGCGATAGCATTGTTCACGTTCATAGTATGCTTTGCACCTATATTCACCAACGGCTTCAGGTAATTATTTAGAGTTATATCCCTACTAAAATATTGATCAACAAATTCTGGCAACACTTTATTATTGCAGTGATATACAGCATATAATACTGAAACTATACCTTCCATTTCGCTAGCCTTAATAATTCCATAAGGCTGTTTACCTAAAGGACTTTTTGTATACACAACATCGCCTTTATGAACTCTATGGTAATTTGTTAAATCTTCACCCGCCAAAGACTTACCAAAAAAATCTATTTGATTAACAACGCCGAAGTCCTTTGATACAGAAAGCACATCGCCCCTGCCGCATTCAGCTTTTTTATTTCTTTCTTTGCTCTCTGACAAGTAATAACTGAGCGGCCGATCTTCCCATTCTGGAAATTCACCGCCATCAGCCTTGCGAAACCTTGTTTCCTGAGAAAATATTTTTTGCATTGCAAACGATTTTTGTTTTCCAAGATTTACCACCTCTTGTTCGCATAACTCAATTATTCGATCCAACTCAACTAATAGGTTAGCTATCTTTTTCTGTTCTTCATAACACGGCAGGGATATTTTACTGTTAGCAAATTCCTTTTGCCCTAAAGTCCTGTTTCTACCTGCTCCACCCGGAGAAGCAAGTTCAAGCAGTCTCTTTCCCTTATCAGTAATCAAATATCTGACTATATAATCGAGATTAAGCACACCTTCTTTAGGTTTGTACATAGGAAATCTATGTGATGCAATCATACCTATTTCGTTAGATGTTGTTTTTGCAACAGCTCTTTCCCATGCGAAAACAATATTTAAAACCAAGCAATCAGGAATAATTTCAAAGACGCTTTTGTTTCCTAGTTCTTCACCTGTTACAGGATCTTTATGAAATAATCCTTTTCCATGGGATCTTATACCTATCTCTCGATAAAGTTCATTTCCATCCACATTAATTGGAACGGCCTGCCTTTCAAGTATATCTCCAATAGAAACAGTCCTCCATTCAGGATAGTCTGAATCATCATCTCTCTTAAATCTTATTTTTAGATCTGACATATTGCAGTTCCTCACAATCCCAGCATTTTCATCGTGCTGTTCACTTTATCAATTGCGTTCCTTTTTTCTTCTGCAACTGCTGCTAATTCTACTTTAACAGCTTCTATGTTTATAGCCTCTTCAATTTCAGATGTATCTACATACTTCGGAATATTTAGATTGTATCCGTTTTCTACAATCTCCTCGATTTTAGCAACATGAGCAAATCTATCTATATCCTTCCTTTCAGAATAAGCATCCACGATCTTCTTTATATTTTGATCTGTAAGTTCATTCTGATTTGTTCCTGTTTCAAATTCATCGCTTGCATCAATAAATAATATGTTGTCTGCATTACCGTTTCGCCTGCTTTTAAGGACTAAAACGACGACAGGTATTGGCGTCCCATGAAAAAGATTGGCAGGTAATCCTATCACCGCATCAAGCCTGTTCAAATCTTTAATAAGATATTTGCGTATTTCCTCTTCAGCACCTGCACGGAAAAGAACTCCATGTGGGAGCAGCACTGCAATACGACCATCTGTCTCATCCATGTGATATACCATATGCTGAAGAAAAGCAAAGTCGGCATGGCTCTTTGGCGCAAGCTTCCCAACTCCCGAATACCTAGGATCATCAAGATACTTGCTATCAGAACTCCACTTCAATGAATACGGCGGATTGCATACCTGCACAGTAAGCTTCAGATCATCACCATACATATCATTGGTCAGAGTATCTCCCTTGTAGATATCAAAGTTCTGATAGTCCACCCCATGCATCAACATATTCATTCTGGCAAGGTTGTACGTCGTTGGATTATTTTCCTGTCCATAGAAATGACCGACTTTCTGCTTTGACAGATGTTTTTGGGTTTCCAGAAGCATAGAACCAGAACCACAAGTACAGTCTCCGACGGTCTTCGCTTCATCAAGTCCCAATGTAGCTAACGTAGCGCAAAGTTTAGATGGCCCGGTCGGGGTAAAGAATTCACCGCCTTTCTTGCCAGCACCGGACTGGAAAAGCCCGATCAGAATCATATATGCCGTGCCCAGTACATCGAACTGCTGATCCTGCAGATTCATATCTATCTCGCCAATCTTAGCGATAACCTTACCGATTTTGTCTGTCCTTTCGGATACTGTGTCACCAAGGCGGGTATCCTGAAGCCGCATGTCGTTGAACAGACCTTCAAAAGCCTTCTCTGACTTATGGCCGAGGGTAGAACCGGTCAGTTCATTTACAGCTCTTTCATAATCTTCCACAGAGAATTTGTCCGCATCACCATTCGGCTTAATGATCTTACGGTTCAACTCACGGAACAGATTCTTCGGACGGATGATATACCCAAGATGCTCTATAGACCACTGTTCTACGATAGGCTTAAAATCAGCATCTGCAAAAGCCTGCTCATAGGTAAGCTTATCTTCCTCCAGGATCTCCTGCATATACATTTCCGTTCTTTCAGAGAGATACCGGTAGAATATTGTTCCTAAAATATAATTTCTGAATTCGTTGGCATCCATTCCGCCTCTCAGATCATTCGCTATTGCCCAGAGCTGAGAAGAAAGATCTGCCGCCTGCTGCTGAAGTTTATTAGTATCAATCGCCATTTTATTCACCCTCCGCTTTATATTTCATATAGGTTGTGCTTACAAAGTCCTTGATCTCATTCGTTAGTTTTGTAATTTTAAGAAGCCCAAGATGGTACGCCATAAGCCGCTTTCGGATAGATTCGTCTGAGATGCTTCCGTTAAAGATGTATTCAACCATGATGTCATGTACCACAACGTAATCAATGCCGTGCTCATATGCAAAAGACTCCGTCTCTGCCTTTTCATGTTCTCTGATAAACTCTTCGAACTCTGCCATGATATCCGCATCATCAGAAAGATCATAGAACCGTGTACGAACGAATTCCGCCATAATATCCTTCTTTGCCCGGAGAGATTCATTATCAGAACGCTCAATCTCACGTAATATCAGATCAAGATCTGCTTCCCTTTCCTCCGGAGACTTGCCCGCCTTATTGACAGATTTCAGAAGGTTTAAGATATAAACAACATTTATGCGGTCTGTACGGACAAGATCTACATCAAAATCAATATCTACCGGAACTGGAACCTTTGGATTGGGATTGCTTGTCTGATCCTTGTAATACAGATACCAGGACTTATAACCTTCGTATTCATCCTCACCCATTACCACCGCCAGATCAGCCCAGTCAAATTTTGAGAAGGTCTTTAACGTTGCAAGCGTTCCTACCATTGTGCGGAATGCAATAATGAATATACGGATTTCATCTTCATTGGTAAGCTGCCCAGCATCGTCAACACTCGGCACAACCTTCCTAAGCACTGGTTCTTGGTTAATCCACTTCTGAACATAATATTCATAGTTTTCCAGAAGATACTCATTTGGATCTCCGTCTCCGGAGAATAGCCTCAGAGCATCATCCTGCCACTGTTTTATATTTCTATATGTGACAATCTGCCCGAACTGCTTTGTAACCTTATCAACACGGTTAGTTCTGCTGTAAGCCTGTACCAGCGTATGCCACACAAGATTTTTATCCAGATAAAGCGTGTTCAATGGCTTTGCGTCAAAGCCGGTCAACATCATATTTACTACAAGAAGGATATCTACCTGCGGAAGATCCTTCTGCTTCATACGCTTCGTAATATCCTTCCGATACGCGTCAAAGGTCTCAATAGAATATGAAGTACCAAAGGTCTGATTATAATCATCCATGATACGAGAAAGAAGCTCAGCTGAATGTTCATCTCCCTTACCGTCCATATCTTCATTTGCTCCATAGCTGAAGATAGCAGCGACCTTATATTGGTTATCCTCATTACAGGCGGCATTCAATTCCTTAAAAGCATCATAATATTGACCCAGCGTCTTAATCGAATCAACGGCAAACAACGCCGTATAGATATCCTTGCCCTGGGGATGGATATGCCGCTCATGATGCTCAAAAATATGCTCCGCAATTTTATGTATACGCTCTTCATCATGGTACAGCCCATCGATATCTATGTTATGACGCTTACAATATTCCGGATCATCCAGCTGCTCCGGATCAATTCCCTTCATAGCAATATTATGAGCAAAAAGAGTGCGCTGGTACTCAACAGAAAAACGAAGAACGTTTCCGTCAGCAATAGCGTCCTTTATCATGTAGCGATGCAGGCAGGAATCTCTTTTTTCGCCGTTAGGCAAAAGACCTGCATTGAAAATGTCAGCCGTTGTTCTACCGTCCGCGCCTTTATTTGCCTCAAAAATCGGAGTACCGGTAAAACCAATATAATTTGCATTAGCAAAATGTCTTTCAATGTCGCCGTGCATCTTGCCAAACTGGCTGCGATGGCATTCGTCTATGATAAAAACGACCTTCTTATTGTGATAAGCATCCATCAGCTTTTCATATCGCTTGGACTTCACTGCGTTTGCCATCTTCTGAATGGTAGTAACAATCAGCTTCCGATTGGAATCCTGTAGCTGCTTCACAAGGACATGCGTACTATCTGAATTATCAACGCAATCCTTCTCAAAGGAATTATATTCATCCACCGTCTGGTCATCCAGATCCTTGCGGTCGATCAGAAAGACAACCTTATCGATACGCGCCTCATCCCTGAGGAGCTGTGCCAGCTTAAAGGAAGTGAGAGTTTTCCCGGAACCAGTACAAGCGAACACATATCCGTTCTGATTTGCTTCCAGAATTCTCTTTCTTGCAGCCTTAACGGCAAAAATTTGATATGGTCTCATAACCATAAGAACCGGCTCTGCAGACTTGATGACCATGAACTTGTCGATCATCTCCGTTATAGCAGACTTCCTAAAGAACTCTGAAGTGAATTCTTCCAATGTGTTTATTCTTTTATTCTTCTCATCTGTCCAGAAGAAAACCAAACTCTTCAGGATGGGATTGTACATACCGTTTTCCATTTCATCCTCATTGCTGAAATACTTGGTCTGCACGGAATTGGAAACGACAAAAAGCTGCAGATAACGGAACACCCCCTTGAAGGAAAACTTTCTATACCTGTTGATTTGATTGATTGCTTCGTTTATTTCAACGCCAGGACGTTTTAACTCTATCTGCACAAGCGGCAGTCCGTTGATCAGTACCGTTACATCGTAGCGGTTTTTATAAGAAACATCATCTTTGTGCGCGGGATCCATCGTAATCTGATGCGCGACCTGATATATATTTCTGTCTGTATCAAACGAAAAGAAATCAAGATATACAGTCTTTCCGTTATCCAGTGACAGAACGTACTTGTCACGGAGAAGCTGTGCGGATTCATATACCGAATGATTATCCAAATGAATCAATACACGATTGAATTCGGCATCGGAGAAAGTTGCTTCACCCTTTGCTTCCTTCAGCTTCGGAGCATTAAACTCCGCAAGTTTGTCTCGGAAATTAGCGATTACATCGTCATAATTTTTAAGATCTGCGTAACTGTAACCTATGGATTCCAAGCGATTCATAAACTTGGTTTCTACGTCGTACTCAGAAATATGAGACATGTTTTCATCCCTCCTATCTATGCTGTGAAATGGGTGCTTACAGTATAGCAGAAATCTCATGTATTTACAAGTAAAAACACGATTCGTCAAGTCGATTGAATCTCAAATACATTGACAATAGTTCCCTTGTTACACACCCTCCGAAATCCTCAAAAACAGTAGTTCCCTTGTTACGCACTCCGATTTTTCAGACTATAGATCTATTGTCAAAGCAACAAAAAAGGGATTCCCGGACATCGTCCGATTTCAGGGCAACATTCTCGGAATCCCTTGATTTCAAGCCTTTTTATGTGTCTTTACTCGACCTTTCGTGACATCAAGACCACCGTCTCCACATGTGTCGGAACTACTATGTAAACACAATTTTTCAGCCTCGTCACTCGTATAGGAACACAATTCTGCGTCATTATGTACAGCCGCAGCGTTTTTACGCTTTGGCTTAAAATCCTTTCCATTAAAATTAGAGTGGATACCAGTTTTATACTCAAAGGTTATCTTCAAAGGCTCCTCCACTCCCTCATTATTATAACCTCCGATGACTATTTTTTCAACCACGCTTTCAAAAACCACCCTGTCGAAACTCTCCAGTATCTCCCCAGAACCTAACACTTTTCTGAACTCCCTTAACCGTGTTCTGGTATTATCCTGATTCCTGCTCAATTCCATCAACCGCTCCTGTTCCTCTTGGAGCTTCTTTAACTGCTCGGACAGCTCTTGGTTCTTCTTTTCGTAAATGTCCCTGTCGATATTATTATCAAGCCTTAAATCAAGCAGCTTCTCCTTACGCCTGTGCAGGTCAGCCATTTCCTTTTCAATCTTAGGCAGACGCTTCAGAGAAGTGTCGTCATTAAGGATTCCCTCAACTTTTTGCAGGAACTCATCAACAATCTCCTGCTGGTCTGTGCATAAAAGCTGGTAGCTCTTTACAAAGGCTTTTTCAATCACTTCTTCGGGGATTCCCTTACAGTGTGGGCAATGTCTTTTCCCGTTCTTCGTAGCAGTGACGCACTGCCAGATTGTCTTAGTGTATGCGGAGCTGCTGTGCCAGTTCCTCCGTGTCAGAGTGCCGCCGCAAAATCCGCATTTTATCATGCAGCTAAACGCATATTTCCTGCTGAACTTGTTTCTTTTCTGCCCCTCTTGATGCACGTTGCGGTTTGTGTTCCGCTTCGCCAGTATCTTCTGCGCTTCCTCAAAAATTTCCTCGCTGATTATCGGTTCGTGATGGTCACGGATATAAAACTTATCTTCTTCCCCGAAGTTTTCCAACCGTCTTTTTGAAATCGGGTCAACCGTGAATGTCTTTCCTAAAAGCAGGTCGCCTTTGTATTTCTCATTTTTGATAATTCCGATGACTGTGGACTGTACCCATTTTGAACTGCCGTACTTTGTCTTGTATCCCAAGTTTTCCAGTTCGTTCCCGATGACCGTGCAGCCTGCGCCCTCAATATACCGATTGAAAATATACCGTACAATTTCAGCTTCCTTTTCATTTACGGATATGCTTTTTGTATCCTTATGGTAGTCATATCCCAGACAGCCTTGAAACCCTACAAGCTCGCCCCTCTGCATCTTCATTTTCAATCCCTTTTTGACATTGGAAGATATATTCTCCACTTCCTGCTGTGCGACGGAGCTGAGTACCACCAACAGCAGCTCGCCGTCCATTGTTAAGGTATTGATATTTTCATCTTCAAAGAAAACGGCAATGCCTTTCTCTTTCAGCATACGGACATATTTCAGAGTGTCCAGTGTGTTTCTGGCAAATCTTGAAATGGATTTTGTAATCACCATATCAATATCCCCATTCATACAGTCGTTAATCATTCTCTGGAAATCCTCACGCTTCGCTACCTGCGTGCCTGTTATGGCTTCGTCAGCGTATATGTCCGCCAGTGTCCATTCGTGTTTCTTCTTAATCAAATCCGTGTAATATGTGACCTGTGACTTATAGCTGTTGAGCTGGTCTTCACTGTCCGTGCTGACACGGCAATAGGCGGCTACCCTTAACACTTCGACCTTTCTGCCACGGATACGGTTTTCACTACGGTTTGCTTTGATTACCTGCACATCGCTCATATGATTTACCTCCAAAATATTTATTGATGAATGTCAAGCCGCAAGGTTCGTAACGACATTGTAATCTCTCATAAGCCGCTTCTTTATGGCTTCGTATTCATCTACCGTAATTAAACTTCTTTTTTTCAGCTTCTGCAAACATGCGAATTGGATGCTGTAATGTACAAAATCCTGCTCCCTATTCTGCTCCATCGCCACACCCCGCTTTCTGCTGCTTCATGGATAAGCTAATGGCAAGAGCCTTGTCAACCCTTGCCATTATGTCCGTGGGCATTGTCCCCATATGCTGTTTTAACCGCTGTTTGTCAATCGTCCTTATCTGCTCAAGCAGGATAATGGAGTCCTTATCAAGCCCTTTGTAATCTTTCACGGCGGTATGTGTCGGCAGTTTCGCTTTTGTCTGCACTCGGCTCGTAATGGCTGCGATAATGACCGTCGGGCTGTGCCTGTTTCCTATATTATTGGAAATGATAAGTACGGGTCGTGTGCCGCCCTGTTCTGAGCCGATAACGGGATTAAGCTCTGCGTAGTAGATGTCGCCACGCCTGATTGTTCTTTCCATATTCTTTATAACCTCCATCTGGATTTAGGCAGGAATATCCTGCCTATGTAACAGACAGACGCAAGGAAGCATTTAAGGTCGGAAAAGCATAAAACAAGCCCTGTTCCATTGACCGCCCTGCATCTGGCTTTATGATAAAAGGCATTTTCTATTTGTCCCCGACACCCCGAAAATGCTGATGCGTGATAACGCAAGGGAAGTCACCAAACGGTCAGCAGCGAACTGACGCCACGGGAATTGCACCCCAACTGTCGGTCTGACAGAGCCGCCCCCATTGCCTGCGGCGGACTGGTTACCGCTCGGACTGTGGCTGGACGGGAGTATCATTGTCCTCTTTGTGGGTTTTGGCGAAATCGGGAGCTGCCCGATATTTCCAGTCGGTATTTTCCGCTTGCCGTCTTTCGGCGGGTCATGGCGTACCGCTGCACACGCTTACGCTTATTACAGCCACAAAGAGAATGTATTTGGTGAATGGGTATTCGGTTGTCAAAGAGCCGTCCCGTTTCGATATAAAAGAAAACTGGGCAAGAGGTTTTTGCCCTCTCACCCAGTAGCCGATGGGAGAGTGCGATTTTGGACACTATCCCAAAAGTTTTTTAATTTTTTTCTTAAACCTGTTCAAACGCTTGTAAATGACTTCCTTGTTTAAACTTAATTCCACTGAAATTTCAGTGACTGAAAAGCCCTGCGTCCTCATCAGCAACGCTTGGAGCGTGAGCTTATCCAACTGATGCAGCTCTTGGTACAGCACTGCATTTTCAATGCTGTCCAAAAATTCCTCAATCGTTTTTACTTCGGGCTGTGCCGTGTCCTCTGCCACTTCCTCAAGATATGTACCCGCATCCTGCAATTTCTCATAGTACCGTCTGTCGGAATTGAATATCGCCCAATCATGGACACGGAGCTTTTCAATATCGCCCTCGCTGACACCCAAGCTCCTAAGCTGCTTTTCCTCGGCTTCTTTCCATATCCGCCATTTTCTTTCTTCTCTGGCTTTGTTGTACGCCATAATCCGTTACCTCCAATCTGAATTTTTTTGTATAATCCAGATTGAAAGGCGGAGAGCGGCATCCCACACCCAGAAAAGCCTTGCGGCGTGATATTACAAAAAACGACAAAAGAAAAACCGTAAGGGCTGTCACACCTTTACGGTTTATAGATATTTTAGTTCTTATATGTAGAAATTTGACTTCTACTTCTTGGGTAGAAATCCCCCTTGCACTGACAAGGATTTTTTTAACAGGCTGTCCACCCATCCCCGATATGATATATGTAAATGGAACTTGCTATTTGCAGGCAATAAAAATCCCTCCAAACTTGAAACAGATTTGGAGAGAAAAACTATTTTTGCATGAAAATACAACCCGCCAAAACGCTGTTTTTTTTATTTGACGAGTTATAAATCCAATCAAAATTCTTATTCTAAACTTCCCGCTATACCTATAAGAAAATGCTATCTTCCGCTATTATTTTTTTATTGATACTCTGCCTAAACGACTTCCTAATTGGCTTAAAATCTCATTTGATATAGTATTTATACTATCTGCAAGGTCAGCAGCCATGATTTCACTGTTTCCGCTTTTCCCAATAAATATGGTTTCATCCCCGCAAGACACGCCCTTAATATCTGTCACATCTACCATTAACTGGTCCATACAAACACGACCGACAATAGCTGCTTTCTGCCCGTTTATCAAAACAAATCCCTTATTTGACAATTCACGGGGAATCCCATCTGCATATCCGACTGAAACAGTAGCAATCTGCATTTCTTTTCCAGCCTTATAAGTCAGACCATAACCGAGTGCTTCGCCTTTATGTAACTGCTTTACACACGCAATTCTGGCTTTTAATGATAAAACTGGTTTCAATTTTGTATTAGAAATAATTCTATCTTTCGGAGAGCTTAATACACCATAAAGTGCAATTCCTAATCGTGCATAGTCAAACTTTAAAGCGGGGTAATTCAGTACGCCATAACTTCCTTGTATGTGCGTTTTAAAATGATGTATTCCCTTTCTATGCAGAAAGTTTATTACCATATTAAATTCCTCAATTTGTTTTAGAGTAATATCCCGTTCCGCATCACTAGCCCCATCGGACATACACAAGTGAGAATATACACCTGTTATCTTCAGATTATCAAACTCCCACATTTTATAAACTTCCTTTATGTTTTCGCTTCTTTCCCCTAAACGATGCATACCCGTATCTATTCCAATATGGACAAAGATGACTTGTCCAAAGTCATTTAACAATTTTGCGTAGGGGTAATCAACTACCGTTTGTGTAAGATTGTACTTCACCAAATCAGAAAACTGATTTGGCGAGGTATATCCCAAAATCAAAATCTGCCCTAAAATCCCTGCTTTTCTAAGCTCAACCGCTTCATTTACTGATGCCACACAAAAATCTTTAATTTCCAAATCCTGCAATGCTTTTGCAATGAGGACAGCACCATGTCCATAGGCATTTGCTTTAACGGCGGGCATAATCGCACACTTAGGAGAAAGTATTTTTCTGAATTGCCTTATATTGTAAGCCAGATTGTCTATATCCAGTTCAATCCACGCCCTACCTTTTTGATACATTTCTACCTCCCCTTTCAAAAAATATTTGAATCATAAACATGGCTGCCAATGACAATAGACAGACCGAAATATATTGGAAAAAGGAATTGTCCACAAGTATCTTTGTAAGTCCTGTCACTTTAGCGATTAACCGTTGGGCAACAATTACCGCAGGATGAATAATATACAGCATCATTGAACCATTCCGTATCCAAGCGGGGGCTTTCCCAGAAACTTTAAGCAGTAATTGAAACAAAAAATACATCACTGGCAGCAAAAAGAAATACATACTATTATGCTTTTGGATATGGAAAGAATAAGTAATCCATCCCTCTAAAAGCATAAGTAACGATGCTAATGCAAGTCCCCATTTACATACCTGTTCCCCACAATGAAATTCGGGAACAGCCAGCAGCACACCGAGCAGGATATAAATTGGCGCAAAGAAAATACCGTTTCTTGTATAACTGCTGACATAGAAAATGCCAGTATATAACGTGCGTAGTAAAGGCACGTTTTCTATAAGACCATAATAAGAATCACCAAATACTCCTATCACATAAGCAATGAGCGAAAAGTAAACTGCTGCCTGAACTGATTTTTTTGTCAGACACGCAAGAAGTACACACCCAATAATTGCGGCGGGAAAATACCACAAATGATAGAACGTGCCGTCAAAAAGAAGCTGCTTTATAAACTCCAAGATAGATTTTGGCATATTCCCAGAATATATTGAAATAGGTATATAAACAGCGGTCACAATGAGGTACAGCCTTATATTTTTAACAAGGTATTTACGGAGAGGATATTTCTTTTTAAAATTGCTAAGCACATAGGGAGCTAATACAAAATATCCTGTCGTCATAAAGAAAAATGGAACAGCAATTCTCCCAATACAATAGGTAATTAAATAATCAATTCCCTCACTCCAGACTGACAATGGCGATATATGAATTGCAATTACCATGAAAGCAGCCACTAAGCGGAAATAATCTATTCCTGCAAATGTTTTATGACGCATAATATTCCCTCCATCTACTTAAAATAGCCCCTCCCTCGTTTGTACCCGAAATCATATACGGCGACATCTCCGATACATCAAGTTTTATAGAGTGACCGCCATCTAAAAAAACATACGAAATTTCGATTTTGTCCGCTTTAGAACTGTTATAAATATAAGGATGCCTTAAATCGGTAGTTTCCTTTAAAAAGCAAATGTATTCTTCTAAAGCCATATCCTTTTCTGCCATAATGACAGAATGGGGATAACCCACATAGCGAAAATGCCACGGTTCTGCTCCAATACCCGTTATCTGTTCTTTCCCAGACACATACCTTTCAACAAAACCAAATCGGGGAGCGGTCGCTCTGAACTCCCCACAAATCCCCGTATATGGAAAATGCGGGCAGATATAGTCAATCTGTTCCTTGTTCTCTGCAAGGTCTATGGCAAGTCCTGTCTGATGCTCGCTATGTCTGGGTACTGCCACATATTTTTTTGTGAAATCAAGACCGCTTTTGGCTAACGTATCATTCCATATTTTTTCCTGTTCTTCCTGTGTGCGGAAACCGCTTACAGCTACAATTTCATTTTTGCAATGAATTTTTGCTAATATTAGCTGTAATAAATTAGCCGCCTGCTCATTCATCTGTATTTCTGGTTGTTCCTTAATTGCTGGCTGCATATCTTTCATACACGGGAACTTCATAAGCGGATAATCTGGCGTTACAAGTATTAAGTTCCCATGATAAGTGTTGTCTTTTGTTAATTCAATCTGTGTCACTTCGATACCCCCATTTCAATCAAGCGTCCGATTACTTCATCAAATGGCAGACCTGCTTCTTTTAACATATTGGGATAACGGCTATGCTCCGTAAAGCCGGGAATTGTGTTTACTTCATTAAAATAAATTTCCCCTGCGGGAGTCAAAAACATATCCACCCTTGCAAAACAGCAGCAACTTAATGCTTTGTAAATTTCAAGAGCTGTTTCTTTAATTTCTTTTGCCTTTTGTGGAGAAATACGTGCAGGTACATGAATACTGGAAGTTTTCAATGTATATTTCTCTGTGTAATCAAAAAATCCATCCGACAATTCAATTTCATCAACTTCACCCACAATCAAATCGGAATCCTTGTTCCCCAAAACTGCACATCCAACCTCAAAACCATCAACCATTTCTTCCAGAATAACGGTAGAATCATGCTCAAAGGCACTCTCGATTGCTAAAAGCAAATCCTGTTCATGTAAGACTTTTGAAATCCCAAACGATGAACCAGACCGTACAGGCTTTACGAATAAAGGATAACCAAGCTCTAGGGCTTTTTTCTGAACCATTTCCTCTGAATAATTTGTCTTAATAGTAAAAGACCGTGCAGCTTTTATTCCGTTCATTTCTACGATACGGTGAGCCAGTTCTTTATCCATACATAAAGCGGAAGATAATAAACCACATCCGATAACAGGAATCCCCATCAAATCCAGAACCCCTTGAATTGTTCCATCTTCTCCGTTCTTTCCATGTAAAACTGGCAATGCAGCATCGAATGAAATTATCTCTAAATGATGATTGTCCAAATAACACAACCCGTGAACTGTTCTGTCAAAAGACGGAAATACTGGCGTACAGTTTTCTTCTGACTGCCAATTATCCTCCTTTATCTTTTCCAGTTCCCCTTGATACCAGTACCATTTGCCAGAGTGAGGGGCAATGCCTATTAAGATTGGTACATATTTCTTTGTGTCAATACACTTAATTACCGCATATGCCGACTGTAACGAAACTGCATATTCCGTGGAGCAGCCGCCAAAAAAAACAGCAACTTTCTTTTGTTGATTCATTATGAAGTCCTCCTTTTTCATACAAAGCAAATAGCTTCTATTCAGTATTCATTCTACTGAACAGAAGCTATCCATACTTTAATATTCAATTTTCTAATTCCTAAGAAAATGCTAAGAGAGCCTATATATTTTACTAATGTGTTATAGGTAAAGAGATACGGAAAGTTGTTGATTCGTTTTCACTTTCGGCAGTAATTTTACCTCCATGCAGTGTTATGATTTCTTTTGCAATCGCCAGCCCCAATCCTGCACCTCCCGTATTCGTCGAACGTGCTTCATCCATACGGAAAAACTTCTCAAAAATAGAATTTAACTTACCTTCTGGAATTGTCTTTCCTTTATTGCAAAAATAAATCCAAACATCCGTATCTGTGCTTTCAGCCCATATTTTAATTATCGTATCTGGGTAACTGTAATAAATCGCATTTTTTAAAATGTTATTGAAAACTCTGGCTAACTTCATAGAATCCCCATAAACCGTTACTTCTTCATCAACACATACCTCTGTTTGATTACCATGAGCATTTAACAGCGGGTAAAATTCATCTGTCATTTGAACCAACATATGACAGAGGTTTATAGATTCTTTTTCCAAATCAATTTGTTGCAGATTATATCTTGTTATATCAAAAAATTCGTTGATAAGCTTTTCTAAACGAAGTGCTTTGCTTAATGCAATATTTACATATTTTGTTTTTTGTTCTATCGGCATATCCTGTGCTTCATCCAATAATGCTAAATATCCGATAACAGAGGTAAGCGGTGTCTTTAAATCATGTGCAAGGTAAGCAATCAAATCATTTTTTCTGCTTGCTTCTTCCTTTAACATTTGTTCATGCCGCTGCATCGTGGATTTTATTTCGGACATCTGGGCTGAAATTTCGGCATACTCTTTTGGAAAAATATCTATATTTCCTTTTTCTTCTATCATAAAGTCATGCAGCATCACCGAAGTCGCAGTGATGGATTTTCTCACTTCTGCCTTTGCATGTAAATTTGCAACCGCAAAAGTAATTGCAATGCAGATAAGTACGATTATAATCAGAACTGTCAAGATAAATACTTTCAGCTCCGACCACAAAGGCTCTGTAACAAGAATATCTTTTCCCACATCAGCAGAATAAACCTCATGCGTATTCATGTACTTAGCCGTGAACCAATCCACAAAAAAGCCGTTCCAAACCTTATCTACCAGATAATACAATCCAAAACAAGCAGCAATGCCGAGGATACAAGTGCCAATTAGTGTAGTTGTCTTTGAAATCTTAATTTTCAATTTTGTATCCACACCCCCAGACTGTTTTTATATATTGTGGTTCTTCAAATGAATCTCCCATTTTCTCACGAAGATGCCGAATATGAACAGTAATGGTGTTATTGCTTTTACTGAAATATTCATCCCCCCATATTTGATGAAAAAGTTCCTCCGAACTGACTACATTTCCTTTCTGCTGACACAAAATCCGTAATATAGAAAACTCCGTAGGCGTTAATGAAAGAGGCTTTTCATTTAAAGTACACTCATGCGTTTTCACATTTAGAACTAAACCAGAATGAATCAAAATATCTTCCTCTGGCTCATTTCCCACATTGTATTTTTTATATCTTCTTAGTTGGGCTTTCACACGAGCGACCAATTCTAAAGGCAAAAACGGTTTCGTAATATAATCGTCTGCCCCTAATGTTAATCCCGTTATTTTATCAATTTCCTCTCCCTTTGCCGTGAGCATTATCACTGGATAGCGATATTTCTCCCTTATCTTTTTGCATATTTGGAAACCGTTCATATCAGGCAGCATAACGTCCAAAATTGCCAAATCAAGGGTTTCACTTTCAATACAAGCCATTGCATCTTTGGCATTATAAAATTTATATACAGTAAAATTCTCATTTTCAAGATAAAGGGAAACAAGGTCTGCTATTTCCTGTTCATCATCTACAATCAGTATTTTATTCTCCATATCAGTCCATTCCTTTCCTTTTGTTTTATTTTACTAAATTGCACATAAGCAATCCTGCACTTTCCAATAAGAAATTGTTAAGATTTTCCTAATCGCCGTATAGATTCAAGGTATCTCTGTAATTTCCGTATCATATTTTGATTGCGATTATTATTATATACGCTATAAAGAATAATAACAACTCTATGCAAGGGGATAAAAAAGAGGGGATAGTTCTTTCACTTCTATACATAGGAAATCATATATCCTATATGTAGAAATGTCACCTCGTTTCATAAGAACTTTGATTTCCGTAAAATATCTGTATGAACTTTTACGAAAAATGAGGTGATACTTTATGAATGAAGTACCAGAAACTTTTGACTTTATGCCTTTTGGAGAAGCAATCAAGGATGCCCGTGAAAAAAATGGTCTGACAAGAGAGGAATTAGCCGAACAGCTTGACATTACGCCAAGATACCTCCAGTCTATCGAAAAAGAGGGACAGCAGCCAAGATTTATGCTATTCATCCAACTTATCACAATGTTTGACATCTCGGCTGACCAATACATATTTTCCGATAAACACATACAAAAATCTTCACTCCGCCGACAGTTGGACTCACTCTTTGACACATTCGATGATTCAGAGCTGACAATCATAGCAGGGACGGCGCAGGGGATATGTAAGGCAAAAGAGCAGCCAGAGGATTGACCTCTGGTTTCCTTTTACCTTGTTCAACTAATAGTTTGGACATCCGTAGCCGTATATTGAGCCGCTCCCGACTGGATAGCTCTGCTGTTTGCAGGCATCCCCAGAGTTGCCCTCCACGGTGTAGACCGTCCCATTCTCGCATTTCTCTACGATTCCCACATGGTCGATTGAGCCGTCGCTCCCCCAATCAAAGAAAATGAGGTCGCCTGCCTGCGGCTCATAGTTCTTATCCTGCCATTGCCCTTTGCCCTTGAACCAGTTCACACCGTCCGAGCAGAGGGAAAATTTCGGGATGATGCCGCTTTCCAGATAGCCGCACTGGTCGGCACACCACGATGCGAAGCAGGCGCACCATTCCACACGCCCGCCAAAACCGTACCAGCTCCAATAAGGCTGACCGCCCTCGTTGCCGAGCTGCGTCAATGCAACCTCCACAATGGCTTGGTTTCCTCCGCTTGTAAACGCCCTCCCGTATGGGTAGTAGCGTAATACATGGGCGGGGTACTGTGTGTCGCCGTACTTCTCCCAACCGAGCCGCTGTGCCTGCATTGCGGAAAACTCCACCGCATTTGCATAGGAATAGCCGCCGTAGTTGCTCTTTGCCCATGAGATATACCCGTTCCCAAAGTTGTAGCCCTGCAAGGCGAGCTTGATGCGCTCCATGTCAATCGGGTTCTCCACCTCGGCTGAAACAAGGGCTGCTTTTAATTCCTGCACGCCGCACTCGATGGAATATTCGGGGTCTTTGATTCCGTTCGGCTCATGGGGGTATCTCTTGTTAAAGCTCCCCTCCGCCGCCTGCATCGGGTCAAGTCCACGTCCACCGCTTTCCTGCATCATCACCGCCTTGATAAGCTCCACATATTCGGGGATGCCGTACTGCTTCGCATACTTTTGTATCAGCGGCGTGTAGGCTTCCACTTCCGCACTGACAGGGGTATAGGAAGTGCTGTCGCTGCCGCCCCCGAACAGGGAAACGGCGCACCCAAGCAGGACGACGATAATGATTATCACAATGGCAATCCAGCCGCCCGCGATAAGGGCAGAAATCAACGCTTTTGTCCCCGCTATGATTGCCTTGACCGCCGCAATGGTAGCCTTGACCGTGGCTTTCGTCGCTTCGGCTGTCGCCTTTGCAGTGGCTTTTGCCGTCTGCGCCGCTTTCTGGGCGGCTTTGGCAGATGCTTTCGCCGTTTTCTGCGCCGCCTTTGCAGTCTGCGACCTGGTCTTAATCGCTGTCTTGGATGTCGCCTTTGCAGTTTTCACGCCTTTTTCCGTCGCCTTGACCGTCCCTTTTGCTGTGGTCTTGACGGACTTTTCCGCATTTCTGGCGGTTGTCTTTATCGTCCGCTTTCCCTGTTGTCTGGTCTTTATTAGTGAGTTTGCCGCCGTCTGGGGCGTTTCGGTCTTGACAGGAGTAGAATGAGTAGCAGAAACAGCGGGACGGCTTGCAGTCCCTTGAACCTCCTGCAAGCCGTCCTGTCCCATTGTACGCATGGCGTTTTGTCCTGCCTTATTCCGCATTGTTTTCTGCTCTGCGGCTTTCTTCGCCCGCTTTGCCTTAAAGTCGGCGATTTTATCCTTTACTTTACCGATATTCTCTCTTGTGGCTTCGGCGTTTTTCTGCCCCTGCTTATTGAATTGGTGGATGCCCTCGTCCTTGATACATCCCGAAGCATGGGAAACCTTGTCGGCGGCATATTCCGTGGGGGAATTTTCCTCTGCATAATATCCCTGCTTCGCCTTGTCCTTTGTCTTAGCGTAAGCGGATTTCATTCGACTGCCTGCTATGGCGGCTTTGTCTAAAGTTTTAATCGTACCTTTGACCGCATCTCTGGTCTTTATATCAGCCATAAAATCCGACCTCCTTTCCCAGAAGATTTGCGGTCATGTCAGTCTGCTTTTTTCGCCACCACGGCAAGCCTGCCGTTCTGTGCGGAGTATTCGCAGGTGGACAGGGTAATGAGCTTATCCCCATATTCAGCGGTCACGCCCGTATCATACAAGGCAAGTTCCTTACACTTCCCGACAAAGGCATTAAATTCTTTTTCATTCTCCGCATTGACAAAATCATAGTAGCGGTAGCCCTCCGAGCTGTACGCCACGGTCTTAAAAACAGCAATAATTTCATACTCTGCCTGCTCCGTGAGGGTGTCAAACTGGATATTCCTGTGTTTCTCATAAAAGCTCTTGGATTTATAATCTTCCAACGCCCCGAACATCCTGCCGCCTTTGATGTGGTGTCCGTAGATAACCAGATTATCACTTGCCGCAAGGTCGCAGTCCTCTTGGATATACGGCACTCCCAAATCGCTGTATTCCTTTTCAAAGCTGTGCTTCAGATAGAAATTCGGGCTGTTCCTGCTCTGCATGACGGGGTAGTTGATGCTTGTTCCGTCTATGGCAATCCACCCGACCATATCCTCATTCTGCAAATACAGTTCCTTGTACTTTGCAAGAATATCCTCTCCCTCGCTGACGGGCGTATCCTTATCTCTGGGCAGTTCTTCCTCTGGCTCGGCGTTCTCCACGACCTTTGCAATCTCCGCAAAGGCTTCCGTCTGCTCGTCTATCTGCTGGTAATGGCTATAAATCTTAAAGCCACAAAAAACCGCTGCTCCTAAAAAGGTAACAGCGGCGGTAATACAGAGAATACATTTATAGTTTTTCAGATTCATAAAATATTCCTTTCTTTATTCTGTCCTGCTTTCTGGGCATAATGGTATGCCCGCAGGGTGTTTCTTTGTTCTTGCCCTGCTTTTGGGCATAGAGGTATGCCCGCAGGGTATTTCCTTTTTTCTTGTTTTCAGCTACCGTGTATGCTCTGCCTGCTTCTTGGGCGTTGGTAAATCCCTGCAATATTCGGGATACCGTGCCTTGATGCCCTCCATGAAATACGGGGCGAACTCGCAGCAGAACAATTCCTCTGGCGTGAATAGTTTCTCACGCCCCTCCTCGGCGTAACCGTTCCAGAGGTTAAAGGCAAGGTGGCAGACTTTGACCGTGCCGCTCGTCTGCCAGCCTGCGTGCATCCCCTCTGGCTTGATGCAGTCCGTCTTAAAATCGAACATGGCGTTGATGTTCTGCCTTGTTTCCCCCGCAATCCCCATCACATAGAAAAACGCCCTGTGATAGCAGTCGTTGACCTTACACTTTATCATGCTTTCCAGAAAAAAATCACGGTGGGCTGCGTTGCGAAACCTTATCTCCGACATAAAAATCCTCCTTTCTCCTGTGCCGATACGCTGCAAGCCGTTTCTTTTTGCAGCCGTGGCAGAATGATATTCTCCACATAAACTTCATTGATTTCAGAAGCGATAAAGTCACGCCCGTTTTTGATGCACTGGACTACCTCGCTCCCAGAGCCTGCAAAGGGGATTACCACTAAATCGCCCGCCCTGCTGCTTGCAAGCAGCATCCGTTCCGCCAGCTTCTCTGGCTTCTGCGTGGGATGCCCCGTCGCTTCTTTATAATTGGGCATAATCCTCGGAAACTCCCATACGTTCCCGCAGGATTTCCCCTTTGGGTTTTTCCGCTTGTCTTTTTCGCCGCCCTCATCATACGGGATGCGGACGGCATCAATGTTTATTTCATGCAAGGGGTTACTGTAAAACCACAAGAACTCCGCTTCATTCCGATAGGTCGCTTTCGCAGGTCGCCCCGTCCTGTAATTCCAGACAATCAGATTCCGCTTTATCCAGTCAAACTTGTCTAAAACGTGGGTAGAGAGTTTGTCTATCATCTGGCAGCTCCCCCAACAGTAAAACGCACCCGTAGGCTTCAAAATCCTATGGCATTCCCCCGCCCACGCCAGACACCATTCCAGATATTCCGAAACTGTCTGGAACACAAAATCAAAGTCCCCTTTCATGCGGTAATACGGCGGGTCGGCAATCACTACATCCACGCTTCTGTCTGGAAGTTCCCGCAGCACTTCCAGACAGTCGGCAGGATAAACACAATTCCTTTCCTGTTTCTTGACAATAATAAGTCATACTCCTTTCTCCATTTTGACAATAGATAGTTATACAAACACTGGATTTGCAAATAAAAATGCCATCGCATGGAACATTCCACGCAACAGCAATACCTCCACCGACAACAAAAAACACTCTTACAACCAATCCATTCAGCGACTTCACACCAGTATAACTTTTTATTGTAAATACCAGTGCGCCAGTATGAATAATTATTGTAAAATTCACACATGAGCCGCTATTATGGATATTTATTGTAAAATATAGCTTTCTATTGTCAGAGTATAACTATTTATTGTAAGTCAACATTTCCAAAATTGCCATCCTTTTAGCACTCCCCAAATTTAGTCGTCATCAGCTTATACAGCTTTGTATTGCGTGGGAATTTATTGACGAAAGGCACAAGGGAGCTGCCGACTTTCAATAATCCCTGCCCCGCACCGACATTCGTGATATAGCTCATCTGAAGGTCGGAAATGTTAAGGAGCTTCGCAAGCTCGATTCTGTCCGTGGACGCTTGGTTCAGCATGATAATGAACTCGCTGTTGGCAAGCATCGTCCTCGCCGTATGGCTCTGCAAGAGGTCGTCCACGTTCTGCGTGATTCCTGTGCAGTACGCCCCATACTTACGCACACGCTTCCAGAGGGTAAAAAGGAAGTTTGCCGAGTATTCGTGCTGAAAGAGCAGGTAAATCTCGTCAATGAAAATAAAGGTGTTCCTGCCTTTCGCCCTGTTCTGGGTGATGCGGTTTAAAATGCTGTCGAGGACGACGAGCATACCAATAGGCTGTAACTGCTTGCCCAAATCCAGAATGTCGTAGCAGATAAGGCGGCTGTGGGTATCCACGTTCGTATGCTTGGCAAAGGTGTTGAGTGAGCCGTCCGTGAAAAGCTCAATCGCAAGGGCGATTTCCTGCGCTTCTGGCTCATCCTGCTTTAACAGCTCCTCACGGAAGTCCTGCAAGGTCGGCGGCGTACCCATATAGTTGCCCTGCTGGTAGTAGCGGTAAACGCTTGCCGTGCAGCGGTCGATGATGGATTTCTGCTTTGCCCCCAGACTTGCCCCGCCGATAAGTTGCTCGCACAAAGACAAAATAAACTCTGATTTCAAGATGACGGGGTTCGCTCCGTCGCCGTAATCAGAGTTCATGTCCATTGCGTTGATGTGGTTGTCGCTCGTCGCTGAGATGTGGATAACCTCGCCCTGCATGGCTTTCACAAGAGGGGCGTACTCTCGTTCGGGGTCTATGACCAAGACATCGGCGTTAGGGTCGGTCAGAATAATGTTTGTCATTTCCTCCTTTGCCGTAAAGGATTTTCCCGCACCCGACACGCCGAGGATAAAGGAATTGCCGTTCAAAAGATGGCGGCGGTTGGCGATTATCATGTTCTTTGAAATGACGTTCTGCCCGTAATACACGCCGTCCTTATGGTAGATTTCCTGCACACGGAAAGGGATAAACACCGCAAGGCTTTCCGTCGTCAGCGTCCTCAACGCATCAATCTTCCTCACGCCGAACGGCAGGGCTGTGTTCAGCCCGTCCATCTGCTGGTACTTCAGCACGGCAAACTGGCAGAGATGCTTCCTTGCCGTCGTGAGCAGGGCTTCCGTGTCGTTGTCAAGCTGCTCTTTGGTTTCTGCGGTATGCACCATCGTAAGCACCGCAAACATCATCCTCTGGTCACGGGTCGTCAAATCATCAAGGAACTCCTTGCTTTCCTTTCTCTGCTGCTCCAAGTCGTAGGGGATGACGGCGGAAAAATTGTTGTTCTGGTTCTGCTTCCTCTGCCAGTTCGTGATGTTGGTTTCCACGCCAAGCAGACGGTTTTCTACTTCTCTCACGGCTTCATCCGTCGGGACAGGCACAACGTCCACGGAGAGCATCATGTTACGGTTTAATTCACAAAGCTCCGCCACCATGCTGTCCTTGATATAGGCTGCGTACTCTCTGAGGAATATCACACGCCCGTACCGATTCCCCATCTTAAAATAATCTTTCTCAAACTCAAAGGAGTCGGGGCAGATATAGTCCTTGAAGTCGTGTCCTTTCCGCATGGTCTGCACCATGTCAAAGGAGAACGCCGTTTCCTCGCCCGTGCGGTAAAAATCATGGAAGATACGCAGCTTGTCGTTAGCGTCCAGTTCCGTACACTTCGAGCCTAAACGGTTAAAATGCCCGATAAGGTCAGCACCGACACGGGCAAAATAATTCCTCGCTTCCTCAATGTTCTTCTTGCAGACGGAAACCGTCACATATTTATCCTGCACGGTGGAGTTTGCCCCCGTTGCTTTATCGAGCAGCATCTTGTTATACTCTTTGCGGTATTTATCCAAATCGTCCTCCGCCATCGGGATTAAGATGGTCTGCTCAAAGTCCGCTTTATTGAGCCTGCGATTGTTTATCGTGATTTTCGTGGTCGCCCCGCTATCGAGGGCGTTAAGAAGCTCCGAGTATTCGAGGAACATCGCTTCCTTGTCCTCACGGCTTGCCACGGCGTAGTTGATGTCCTCAAACTTAAATGTCTTTGCGTATTTGTTCCTGCCCACGAGGAAAATGCCGTCCTCCCACATGGTCTTTAACGGGATGACCGCCTGCACCGACTTCGGCACGATGAATTTCTCCCTGTCCTGCTTGAACAGCGTTTTCAGCGTCTTAATCATAATCTACCTCCTTGCGCTTTCTTGATTTCTTGGGCTGCTTTCGCCCGTCTGTCTTTGTTCTTTTTTTCCTGCGTTTCCCCTTTTTCCGTTTCTTATCCTGCACGGCGGGCAAGCCTTTCTCATGTGCGTCCAGTGCCTGCTTCATCGCATCGTAATATAAATTCTCTGGGACAAATAAAATCTTCTTCGGCATCAGAAACTGCGACTTTATCCATGCCCACACAAACTGCTCGGCGGTCATGCCGTTGTACCTCACAAATCCCATGACCGCAAAAGGGGAAGCCCCCAAGATGCACATCCAGCTTACTGTTTCCGTCCCGAACCTGCCACGGAGCAGGAAGAACAAGCCGACCGCCACGCCGCAGGCAAGCACGGAAAACAGGAACTGCCGCATCGACAGCCCGAAGAACATGGATTCCGTGTAGTTGCGGATTTCCTTATTTATCTTGACTTCCATATCAGCACCGCCCCTCTCGGACGTCTCCCGTCGAAATAAAGAGGATGCTGCGTTTCGGGATATATGCAAACCCAGAAATGGCATCCCCGATTTCAAATATCTCGTTATCGTCCGCTTTTCCAAATTTTCCGACCAGCCCTTTTTCAGCAGGCAGGTCATAGGCTTCGGAAGCCTCAATGACTTCTCCATTTAACAGATGGATATTATAATTCTGGCAATACTTCGTTTCTTTTTTCATTTCAATTTTCCTTTCCTGTGGGGTAATTACAAGCCCATCATTTCCCTTACCACACGGTCTGCCATCTTGACCGCACCGACAAGGACGAGCATATTGAACACCAATTCCCCGATATAGCCCCATACCATCGTGACCGCCGCCGCATCGGGGTTGACTGCGGGCGGGGACGCCGCAAACACCGAGAAGATGATGCAGGCAAGCACGATGATTGCCCCCTCAAGGCACACGGCGGAGTAGCTCTTGATGAAACTCTTTCCCACGCTCTGGCTCGGCTCTCCCGCAAACGAGGACAGCGGCACGGGGGCGATGGCGGTGTAAAGATACAACTTAAAAAATCTGCCGTACACCGACATTATCATAATGAATGACAGCACCGTGATGAACAGCCCGCCTATCAGCGTGACCGCCCATAAGGGGATGCTCTCGAAAAAGCCGCAGTCCTCCACGGCTGTCACTATCTCCTGTGGTAGAACCGTTTTCTGCGCCGAGCCGAAGCCTGCGGCTTTCATAATGGCGGAAATCACGCCCTGCACAATTTTGAACAGAGCCATCATCAGCTCCAAGCCGTAAGTGACCGCACCTTTCGCAAGGGCAAAGCGGATGAACAGCTTCAAGGCGTGTTCGGGCTTCTTCACGCTTGCGAAGTCGCCGCAGGTACGCATCACGCCGACGACAAAGAACAGCACGAGCAGGGCAAGCCCTATCGCCTGCAACGCCCCGTGGATGTCAACGATGACTTTCCATATCGCACCGCCCTTAAAGGTTTCGGGGGATTGGGTGATGAGCTGCCATATCTCGGCTAACTTTTCATTCCATGTGTCAAGGGCGTTCTCCAAGTTCTGGACTACCCAGTTGTCTGACATTCGACCACCTCCGTTCTTAAAATTTGATAGCGGGGCAAGTTCCGCAGAGCGGATCTGCCCCGTTATCCTGTCTTGTGTCAGTCTGTTATTTCAGTCTGTTTTGGATTAGCCCGTGATGAGGGTTAAAATCTCTTTCGCAAAGGTAATCACAACGCCGCCCGCCAGTGTGAGGAAGCCGTTCGCCCTCTGGGACGGGTCGTGGGATTTCAGCGACAAGCCGACCTGCACGATGCCGAAGCCGAGCATAATCATCCCGACCGCCCGTATCAGACCGAAGATGAAATTGGAGAGGTTGTTGACAACGGCAATCGGGTCATTGGCGGCAAAGGCGGTCATGGACGTTCCAAGCATCAAAGCCGCAGCCAGTACCGCCACGCAGTAGCAGCGGAAACCTCTTTTTACCTTGCCTGTCATCGGCAGTTTCTGGGTTGCTTTGTTCTGGTTGTTCTCGTTTTTCTGAAAAAGTTTCATAGGGTAAATCCTCCTTATAAATTGAATATTTCTTCCAAGTCCTCATCGGACAGAAGCTCATAGGAAGTGCTGACAGGATTAAGCGCAACAGCGTCTTTTGGAATATCCCCGCCAAACACAAAGGTTGCGACCGCCTGCGTCGGCTCGCCGTGGATATACGGCGGCTTCCCACCGTCGGCGGTCAGTTTCACGTTCGGGTGTTTCAAGATGTCGTACTTCAAATCCATGACGGGGCGTTCCCCACGCACAAAAAGAAGTGCGTAGCGGTTGTCAAGCATACGCACCTCGTCTGGGGTTAAAAGCTCACGCCCCGAAATCTGGTAGTTGGTGGAATAGTTGCCGCTCCGCCCAGAGCTTTTCCCATAGGTGTTGGTGTCGATGGTCGCCTTGCCTAACAGCTCCGACACAAACTTGTGGGTACTCTGCTCATTGCCGCCGAGATAGAGGAACTCGTCGGCGTTCCCGACGATGCTTTCCCATTGTTTCTCAAACAGGGCTTTGAGCTGCGCCAAATTCTGTAAAATGATGCTGACCGACACGCCCCTTGAACGCATGACTGACAGTATCTTGTCAAAGTCATCTGGCAAACTGACGTTCGCAAATTCATCCATAATGAACTGACAGTGGACGGGCAGGCTCCCGCCGTACTTGTGGTCGGCGAGGTAAAATAGCTGTTGGAATAGCTGCGTGTATAAAAGTGACACCAAAAAATTAAAACTGGTGTCGTTGTCTGGTATCAGTGCGAACAGTGCGACTTTCTTCTCGCCCAAAGACGGTAAATCCAATTCGTCCGTGGCAGTCAAAGATGCAAGGCTTTCCAGATTGAACTTCTCAAGCCTTGCGGCAAGGGTTATCTGGATGCTCTTTAGTGTCTTTGCCGAACCAGAATGGTAATCTCTGTAATACTTCAAAGCGATATGCTCTGGGTTTACCATCTCCAAGCGGTCAAACAGCTCGTCAAGCGGGCTTACATAGCCGTCGTCATCCTCCCTTACCTCACCCGCCCTTAAAAGCTCCATCACCATCGGGAAATTCTGCTCGTCTGGCGGGGCTTCGTATTTCAGATAGAATACGAGGGATAAAAGCAGCATACTCGCCGCCGTGTCCCAGAACGGGTCTTGCGACTGGCTTCCTTTCGGCGTGGTCGCCTTAAATAAATTTGTTACCAACCGCTGCACGTCGTTGCCGTTTCTTAGATAGACAAACGGGTTGTAGCAGTGGCTCTTGTGCATGTTGATTAAATCAAGCACACGCACCTCATAGCCTTTCTTTTCCAGAAGCCCGCCCGTGTCACGGACAATCTCGCCTTTCGGGTCTAAGATTACCATTGACGTGTTGCACTGCATGACGTTGGGCTTACAAAAAAATCTGGTCTTTCCTGCGCCAGAGCCGCCCACCACGAGGATATTTAAGTTCCTGCGGTGTTTCTTCCCGTCAAGCCCGATGCGGACGCTCTGGGTCAGCAGCTTGTTCTCCGATGCGTTTTTATCTCGGTATTTTTTATTAAGCGTACCTGCATTGCCCCATTTTGCAGAGCCGTGTTCCTCCCCCTTGCGGTAGTTCCTGCGTGTGGAGAAATAAACGCCGATTCCCATGCCGTAGGCAAGCAGGAAAATAAGGACAGTCCTTACGCTGTCCCCGCATACCGTTATGGAAAACGGGTTCTCGATTGCCACGGATAAATTCTGCATTATCTCCACGATGCCGCCGCTGACATAAGGGGCAGTCAGCAGTGCAAGCCACACGACAGGGACAATCCCGCATAAAGAAAGGATTAAGCCCGCCTTGTAATCATCACCGTTCTTCATGGCACTTGCATGGGGCGACCTTTACTTTCCTGGTCGGGGCGAATGCCACCCTGCTTATCAGCTCGTCAACAGGCTCGGTGGGGCGTTCCTCCTGTATCTGCTGCGTCCGCAGGGTGTTGAGGGCGTTGAGGACGATGTTCTTATCGTATTTGTCCAATGCCAGATGGTATCGTTCTTCTTTCATGGGCTGCACCTCCGATTAGCGTTCCTGCCCTTTGGATTTGGGCGGCTTGTTCTTCTCAAGGCTCTTATACATGTCCGACTGGATTTCGCCCAGAACGTCACGCATCGAGCCAAGCTGCCCTTTAAATTCCTGCGTTTCCATGCCCGCAAACTCTTTCGGGATATTGTCGAAGCGGAAGCCCTTTGTGTCCACGCCGTAGCGGGAGCTTACCATATAGGCGACGCAGAACGACTTGAACTCTGAAACGTCACGGCTCTCCTTGTGCTTGAAGTCAAAGACCGCTGCCGACACTTCCTTTGCCATGCTGACAAAGAGCTGTTCTTCGTTCAATCCCGTCTTGATGAAGATGGTCTGCTGTGCGCTGTCGTAGAACGCAGGCAGCTCAAGGTCGTCCACTGGCACAAAGGAAACGGGGCTTGCGTCAATCATCGCCGACACAAGCTCCCGCATGGTTTTCTGCTCCTGTGGCTGCTGCCTGTCCTTTGCCGAGGTCTGGGAAATGTCGTAGACCACTTTTGCATTATAGCCGACCGCCTTTGAGCCGTCCTCCCGCTCGTACTCTTTCCCCGGCTCAAGGATGGTGATTTTCTGTGCGTCCTTGTCCATATAGGCACGGCTCTGTTTCCAACTGCCGTAATCCTTAAGCTGCGTCGCTTCGGGCATCTGCGCCGAAACCAAGATGGCGTTGTTGACGGAGTAGCGGTCAAAATGCCCCTGCACGTCAAGGTACTGCTGAAACGCACCTCCGTCCGCCATCATTTTTTCGCAGGTCGTGTCTATCAGCTCATAGGCTGCTTTCCGCTGCTCCTGTTTCTGCGTCGCCCATTCCTCTTTGTTAAAAGGTCTGCCTCCGCCGCTGAATACGTCATAAATGCTCATGCTTATCTTGCTCCTTTCGATTTTGGTTTCCGTTTCCGCTTCTGGGGCTGCTTATGCTCCGTCTTTCCTGCGGGCGGTTTCTTTCCCCTGTCGGGAGATTTCTCTTTTGCAGGGGAAACGTCCGCTTCCTGCTCCTTACGGCTCTCCTTGATTTTCCGCAGTTCCTCCCTGACTGACGGCTTTTGTGCCTTAGCCATAGTAGCCCCCTCTGCGGGCTTCCTTTGCTGCTTTGAGGTAGGCTCGGACAGAGGGGATTTTTCTGTCTTTGCCACCGAGGGGTTTGGGGCGTTTTCCTCTTTCTGCACGGGTTTTCCCATAAGGGCGTCCATGAGTTTGTCTTTCTCCGCCTTTTCCTCCACGCCGACGTCTGGCTCTGGCTGACCGTCCTTTGCATCTGCGGTCTTGGTATCTCTCGCCTTTCCTTTTTCCCCTTTCGATTTTTCCGCTTCGGTCACGATGGAAGCAGTATCTACCGACGCAAGGCTGAACCTCTCCACGATGCGGCTGATTTTCGATGCGTCCTCGGCACGGGCAATCACATCCACCTCCGCATTGGGGTCTTTGTTCTTGCGGTCTGCCAAAACGCAGTAGAGTACGCCGTATTTCTTCGCTTCCTGCGTGAACTTCTTCAAGTCGCCGCTCTTGACAGTAAAGACTTTTAACTCTTTCCCAGAGCGGAGCATGTTTGTGAGCCTTGCTTTGCCTTTGGTTTTCTGTTCTTCCTTTAAGATGGAATATAAGAGGATGGCGATATTCTTCGCACCCGCCCCCGTGATTTTGGCAGCAACCTCAAATCCCTCCAAGCTCATCCTTACGATTTGCTCCGCCGCTTCGCCGCCTGTGTTCATGCTTCATCAGCTCCTTTCCTTTTTCTTTGTTCTCATCTGCCCGTATGACATTTAATTTTTCCTTGAGGGTGTCGCTGCGGGCTTCGATTCCCTCGCACAATCTGACCTCCTTTCGGATTGTTTTCATGCGCCCCGTGATTTCCGACAGCCGAGCCTTGACCGCTTCTTTTTCTTCCCCGACAGATTTTCGGGATTGGGAGTAAAGCCCCTTACGCTGTTCGGTCAGCTCACTTATCTCGGATTCCAGAGAGCCTTTATAGGACAAAAGCTGCTCCGCCGTGTCGATATGGTTGCGGCAGAGCAGCCTTGTTTCGTTGGTGATGGCTTCCATCTTCATAAGGTCGTCCTTTAGGAGATAGTGAAGCCGTGCGTAATTCTGTTGTTTCTTTTTTGGCAGGATGCCGAGCTTGTAGCAGTAGTGGAGATACAGCCCACGCAAGCCGCCGATTTTCTTGGCATCCTTTAACGTGCCTTTTACCCTTATCACTCTGACCTGCGGCTGTTCTTTGGAAAAGCTCTGGAACTTGACCGCATAGGAATTTTCCTTGATGCGTTCCGTTATCCGCTCATTGGTGTAGTCATCGCCGAGCTTATAGAGCCGCTTCGGTCTTTGCCATCCTTTTCCGATTATCGTCCAATATTTTCGGTTGGGGTCAAAATTGATGCGGTATCCCATTTCCGACAACTGGCGGTCAAAGTCTTTCAGCGTGAACGATTTTGAGATGGCTTCGTCCACCGCCTGCCGTGCCACGGTATCCCTTGTGGGTAAGCCCTGCTTCTCGGCTTGGCATAGGACATAGGGCTTCTTCCTGCCGCTTGGGTGTTCGATGACCGATAAGGAATACTCACGACACAATTCATCCGAACGCTGGCGGAGCAGACGCAGATTCTTCTTGTTGTCGTGGTAGTGCCTGCCGTCAATATAAGAAATGGAGTTGACGACAAAGTGGTTGTGCAGGCAGTCCGTATTTAAGTGGGTTGCCACAATCACTTGGAACCTGCCGCCCCACATCTTCTCCGCCAGCTTCACGCCGACCTCATGTGCCTGCTCTGGCGTGACCTCGCCCGCTTTAAAACTCTGGAAGCCGTGATAGCAGACAATCTCGCTCTGGTCGTTCCATTGGGCTTTTGCCATCATCATCTCGTCCCTTGCGGTGGCAGGGTCGCAGTTTACGCCCGTGACGAAAAACTGATGCTCGGTCTTGTCCCCATTGGTGGCATACTTCATCACGTCGCCCATCGCCTGCAAATCCGCATCCGTGTATTTTGGGTTGGCGGTCTTTTCTGGGTTCTCCGCATAGTCGATGGGGTGGTCGAGCCTGCCCTTTACGTCCCATATCTCGCAGACCGCCATCAGCCAGACATCTTCCTCGGAACAAGGTAGCACCTGCCCACGTCCAGACGGAAATCCCGCCACCGCTTCGCTTCGTCGTAGAGCATCGGCGTGTCCACAAAGTTTAAGGCGTTCGCCTTTGCCGCAAGCTGGTTGATGCGGTTGCCGATGGCGGACAGCTCCCGCATGATTTTATAAAACTCTGGGTCTGGCTTCTCGCACAGGCGGTAGCCCATGACCATCGACTGGAGCAGGGCTTGTCTGGAGTGTCCCGACCTTTCCGCAAGGGAGCAGAGGTATTCAGCTTCTTCCTCGGTCAGTCGGAACAGTATCTGCACGTTTCGTTTCCGCATCCAAATCCCCCTTTCCCTCGGAAAGCCTGTTAATCTGCAGCACGCACATACACGCCACGCCGACCATGCCGCCGAGCGTTGTGCCGAGGATAAAATATAAGAAATTACTCATTCTTGGATTCCTTTCTGTGACCGCCGTACCGCACACGGCATGGCGGCATACTTTAACATTGTTCTTTTAACGGGGTATTAGGGGAACTGTCCCCTAACAAGCGAATTTTGTTTCCATCGGCAGATGGATAACCAAATTCAGTGCTTGGTAAGACGTGTCTTTAATCCCCACCCTCATGACAGCATCCTTTACATACCGTTCTGAAGCACGGACACTCCGAACAGCAGCCGTCCTCAAAATCCTCTCCCTCGGATTCGATTTCTTCCCCTGCATCCTCCATAGGGTCGTTAATCTCGGCTTCGCCGCAGACAAAATCCTCTTGGGAAAACTTCACAAGGTCGGTATCAAACAGGACGGTCTTTAACTTCTCCGCCGCCTGTTCGGGGCTGTCGGCATGGATGGAAACGGTCTTTGCATAGTGGGCGACAAGGGTCACTTCATAGTTTTTCAATCGGTCTTTCCTCCCTTTTGGTCTTAAATTTAATGATAGTTACGTTGTTCCTAACAGAAAAATCTTCACGCAGTCAGCGGGCATCCCTTCTTTCACGGCTCGGTTTCTGCCTTGCAATCCCCAGATAGGACATTAAAAAATCGTTGAAGTCCTTGCCAACTGGCGGCGGTTCATCAACGATTTGGTAGTCTTTCTGCAATAATTCTTTCAATGCGGCGGTACATAAACGACCTGCCCTGTCCTTATCCAGATGCAGAAATATGGTCTTGATTTGTGGATTTGCTTTCAAAAAAGTCGTGAGGGCAATAGGAATTTTGCTTTCTTTCAGCTCTTTCTTCGGCTGATATACGCCCGACAACGAGAGAAGATTCTCTGCCTTATAATCCTTTCCCTCGCATTTTAAATAGGTGGCATAGGATAATAAATCAATGGCGGCTTCAAATAAATGCACGGCATCGGTCGGGTCTTTTGCCAGAAGCCGAAACGAATACCGCTTGTCGCTGCCCGATGCGTCACGCTTGAAGTTCCCCATCGTGCCACGGCAGGCAGCATATTTTGGCGTTCCGTTCTCATCTTTCCCGATAAAAACGGCGTTGTGGTAGTCGGCACTCTCGAAAATAATCCCCTCGGCAATGCACTCTTGAATAATCTGGTAGTCAATGCCACGCCCGAAAAGATACTCTGCCACCCTGTCACAATTTTTGTTCTTCGGCGGCAGGAGCAGCACCTTTGGCTCGTCTTTCTTCACGGCAGGGGGCGGCGGTTTCCAGTCCGCCATCGTCTGCCCCGTGAGGGTTTCCACGGCTTCCACAAATCCGTATTCCTTGACTTTCATCAGATAGTCAAGGGCAGAATAGCCGCCGAAGCCCCTCGACCACCAGTACCATTTTCCGTTGGAAATCTTTAGGCTGTCATGCTCGGCGGTACAGTAGACGTTCGTCGTGCCTTTGACTTTGACAAGGTTGCTCGGCTCATAGGCTCTAAGATAGGAGAGTAAATCTATCTGCCTTGCCTGCTCAAGCACGTCGGGGTCAATCTGCACATAGGGTCTGTTACTTCTCATTCAAATAAAATCACCTCCAGAAATGAATTTAGCCGAAGGATTTTCGCTAATGAAAACCTCTCGGCTATGTAATAAATTCAATATTAATTCTAATTTAAGTTGTCTGAAAACCGTAATTTATTGTTTGACAGCATTCTTTCTGTTTCAATCTACAACATTCTCTCAATTATAATGACTAAAGAAAATATTTATTCTATTAAATTAGGATATCCTACATCTAAATCATATCCTGTACCATCTTCATTTCGTTTTAATTCGTAATATTGAATATACTCGTTTGTCATGCTGTCCGCAAACCAGATAAAAAATGTGACTCTTTTTCCCATTTTGTATGTTTGAACATTTAGTAATATTTCTTTTTTCTGATTTACTGTAAATACTTCTTTAAAGCTTATACCAGTTAAGTTTTCTCCCGTTCCAAAAGTTAAAGTGTTTGCAAATCCGTTTCCTATATTTGTAATAGATAAATATATAGGATAAAACTCTTGTGTAGCTTTTCCCTCTACATATTTTGGCTCATCTGCGATTTGAAATTTTTTTACAGTTCCAGATGGTTTTCCCACCACTTCTACATTAAGAAATGGCTGAATACTTTGTCTTTCCTTTTTTCTATCAGCTTCACGGGTAAACTGTATTGTATAAAAAACACCAAAAATTGCAATCGTTCCAGAAAATACACCACCAATGATGCCACCCCAGTACGATGCTAGCGACCCAATCCAAGTTGCGTTAGCATCATTATCAATGGATAATTTGCCTATACTACATCGTATCACCTCTTCACACTTCAAGGACAATAATACAAATAAAATAGCGATAATGATACCCATTAAAACTGGCTTTATCCATTTTTTCTTTTTGCGTTTTAATTGATTCTTTCCAAATCGCGATATATCCATTTCATTTTTCATTTACTCAACCGCCTTTTCAAATGCCACCGTCTGCTCCTTCATAGAAATCTTCTTAATCAATTTTTACCGTTTATTATTTTATCATTTTAATAATTTTCTCTGCGACACTATCTATATTCATATCTGATGTATCTATTCTAACTGCATCAGAATAATGATTTTTCAAATATATAGTTGCAGTTTGAAAATACGTTTTTGCTAAATCCACATCTCTATTTTCTTGGTTTTCTATACGTTGATACAAAATCTTTTCTGATGCAGTTAAGATAAAATGATAGCATTCAACATCTACAAAAGTATTTACAAGTTTCTGATTACAATAATCATTAATCAATGCAATCGGAACAATTATATAATCATAATCTCCGCCTTGTATCAAAGTCAATATTTTATTTCTAAGTGCATCAATCAAATATCTTTTCGCTTCAGGATACCTTTCTCCAAAAAAATCAGAAATAGAATTTGGTTTATATTCCTTTTGCAAAGCATCAAACTCAAGTAAACACATATTATTAATTCTTTTAGCAATTACATTGGCAACAGCAGTCTTTCCACTCCCAAAAGTTCCATCTATCCATATTATTTTCATATTCTCACCTGCAACTTCTTATTTATTGCTCTTATTGTACATCCAGATTATGAATTTTTCAAGCCAGTCAAGCTATTGCATTTCTGCTCCATAGAAATATTATTCCTTTTAAGCTATATAAAAAGACGGCATCAACACTCACGCCAATACCGCCTTTTTCTCGGTCAGTCCGTTATAAAATCCCTGCCTTTTTCAGATACCCCACGCTGTCATAGCAGCCACGGAAGTAGACCGACTGCATCTCCATGTCTGTAAGTTTGTTCCTAAGCTCCATCACTTTAATCAGTGCGGCACATTCTTCCTCGGTCAGTTCCGCCGCTGTTTCCGTGTCAAACACGCCTAAGACTTTCGGATGTTTCTCATATAAGCCCTCAATCTCGGCTCTTATGGCACGGTATTCCTCATTTTCTTTGGACAGTTTTGCGATGACAGAGCCGAGATATTCATTAAAAACATTGTCATGAACATCTACAAAAGTTTCAAATCTGAACGCATCAGACATTCTTCCTCACCTCCGATTTTTTCTAATCGTCCTTTATTATACTGCCCAGAAATACTCAATACAAATGTGCAAACTGGATTTAACGCTCCCTGTCCGCACTTTTTTTCTCTGGCTGCTCATCGTTCTGCTCTGGCTCATCGTCAATAACAGTCTTGTCTTTTTCATTCAGATTCAGTTCGATATTGAGGGCGTTCAGCCGTTCCGTCTTTTCTTTCAGCTCATTTTCAAAGGCAAACGGCTTCTTCACTTCCTCTTTTGCGGTTTCAAGCTGTGCGGTGGTTTCCTCCTTTCTGGTCTTGGCGGCTTCCAGTCTTGCGGGAAGTTTGGCAATCTCATTCTCAATTCTCGTTAAATTGCCGAGGGCATCCGTTCCTAAATCCACTTTGTATTTCCTCATTCCGCATAAATTTAAGCAGTAGTGGGCATTGACCGTATCATAGAAAACCTCCATCTGGAAGCCACGGTAGCTGCCGATTTGTATCGGCTGTGACAGCGGGTTTTCCTTGCAGATGGCAAGGAGCATTTCGCCTGCGTCCGCTTTTTCTTTGTAGGTCACGCCGTTTAAGGTCATCGGGCAGAATTTATCCTCGCCCTGCGGCATATGCTGGCTTGCAATCTTGGCATCATTTCCATATCCTACAATGCGTTCCCCATACTCCTTAATCTCCTGCGGGTAGTGCTTCAGTATCCTGTCCTCAAGGTCGTAATGCTCGGAAAGGTAGCTCTGCTTCAAGACTTTCAGCTTCGCCACCTGCATATCCAAATCCATTTTTTCCTTAAAGCGTTCATCGCCCGTGGCAAGCATTTTCACCTCCGCAAAAGAGAGGGCGACCTCGTCCACGTCCTCGGCAGAACGCACGGGGCTTTTGCTCGTCATTATCTGGGAGATGAATTTCTGCTTTCCCTCGACAAGCTGGTCGGGTAGGTCAGCGGTATTACTACCGCCTTCCCCCCTAAGAACCGTGCATGAAAGTTTCCCCTCACACGGCTCAAGCACTTATAAGCCCTGCATTACCAGAGCCGGTTCATCAACATTTTTCGAGTAATGGATAAATCTATGGCAGGCTGCGTGTAATAAAAACTTTCTCTCTTTGAAGTCTTCCCCTATAACTGTATGGATTCTGAAACCTTTTTCTACCGTTATCGCTTCCTTGCAGTATGGGCAGATTCCGCCCTGCGTTTTGTACAAAGCGTTCAGTTTCTTCCTGCCGCCTATCTCACGGAACATTCTTTCGGTATCCCTGTCCTCAAAATATTCTGCGTAACTGGCGTCGAATGGCGTCGCTTCTGACTTTGTTTTCAGCCACCTTACGATTTTTGTGTCAGTGGCATAAATCAGGTTGAGTTCAAACGAATCGCTCGTTTTCACGCTGAATGTCCAGATTCTTGTCCCGACCTGTCTGAAATATCTTTTCGCTATCCATTTGTGACTCTTTCGGGGATGTCTTCGTTTACACCACCGCCATAAGCATCTCCATACGTCAAAATCGAATCTCTCAAACGCATCCGTGGATACATTGTATTTGTGGAAATTTACCCACCCTCGGATAACTGGGTTCAGTTTTCGGATTAAATCCTCCTGTTTCATGGATGGGTTCTGCTTTATGATTCCCCTTACTTTACTGATTATGGCTTTATAGTTCTTTTTGGATGGTTTGGTCAGAAGCTTGTCTTTGTACCACCGTATATTTGTCCCAAGAAAATCAAACCCGTCTTCGATATGGGTTATGACTGTCTTTTCCTCTGACAGTTCCAGCCCTCTTTCTGACAGGAAATCCCGTATGATTGGGAGCACTCCGTTTTCCAAAAGTTCCCTGCTCTCGCCAGTGACGATGAAGTCATCCGCATAACGGATAAAATTGACTTTTGGGAAATATGATTTTCCATTGCTTTTCGTTTTGTGGTATTTCTCTTTTATCTTGGCTTCCAGTCCATCCAGCACCATGTTACAGATAGTCGGTGAAATCGCTGAACCCTGCGGGCTTCCCAAATCTGTCGGGAATAGCTTCCCTGTTTCGATATAGCCGCTTTTTAACCATTTCCGCAGGATATCCTTATCCATTGGGATGTTGCTTAAAATCCACCCATGGCTGATGTTGTCAAAACAGCCTTTTATATCTCCTTCCAGCACCCACTTCGGGGATTTCCCCTTGTTCAGACAGGTGAAGCATTGCTCAATAGCGTCCTGCACGCACCTTTTTGCCCTGAACCCATAGGAATTTGGGTCAGCGGTGGTTTCTGCAATCGGCTCTATCGCAAATTTATATAACGTCTGCATTGCCCTGTCCTTCATGCATGGTATGCTTAGGGGGCGTGGCTTTCCATTCTTTTTCGGGATATACACCCTTTTTAATGGCAATGGTTTGTAGCCCCTGCGTTTCAGTCCGAGAATTGCTTCATATTTCATTTTTGGGGTAGGCCATAATACTTTGTCTACGCCTGCCGTCTTTTTGCCTTTATTACCCGTCACCCTCCTTACGGCTAATGCACGCCCGTAAAAAGAGTGTGTGAGCAGCCACTGCAAAGATTTTACCTTGCCTGTCCTGCCCTGTTGATGAGCCTTTACGATACGCATTTGCAGTTTTTTAACGTATGCCTCTGCCTTGTTCCAGTCTATGCTGTCCCATGCTTTGGCTGCGTCAGAAGTCGCACACGTTTTACCGTTCATTTGCCTTACTCCTTTCAAAAATCCTATAAACTCTCTCGTAATTAAGCACCCTGCGGAATTCTGCCCCCTTTCGGGTGGGGCAAATCTTGAACCCCTGTCCGTCCCCATTACAGGGTCGGCATTCGCTTCTTCCGCAATCCTTTTTCCGCATTCCCATCGGCTTTCCTTACGGTCGGCTTGCCCGTCTGGGCGAAAATACGGAGTTGACACGTTCCGCCTAACCAACAATTGATTGATAGTTTAGGTCCCACCTCTCCTCCGGCAGTCATTACGTCCGTGTATCCCCACTATACAAAAGGATAACCGACTGCACACCTTTTGGTTCAAGCCTGTCAGCTACTTTGGCTTGTTCGCCTTAACGAAGTTTATCAGTGGTTCAGTTAATTAACCATGCTATCAGTAAGCCTGCACCCTAACCGCCTTGTAGCTAGCAGTTTCATCTCCACCTCACGGTTTTGATTCCAAGTAGGGTTACTTTTATGCCCGCTTCCGAACAGTGCCATTGCTGGCAGAGCCGGGGACAACGGCTTCATCCAACGGAATGGATGGTTTGGTCTGTAATATTACATCCAAACAGTTAAATTAAGCGACTTCGTGTCGCACATAGAGATACGCATCAAATGTCTGTTCTGTCACATAGCGGTAAACTTCCACTTCGGGAAACATATTGCCCTGACGTTCCAGACGACCTTGACGCTGTTCCAAGCATGACGGCTTCCACGGGCAGTCGAGGTTATGAATGGCAATCAGCCTGTCCTGCACGTTTGTACCTGCGCCCATCTTCTGGGTAGAGCCGAACAATATACGCACTTCGCCGCTCCTTACCTTTGCGAACAGCTCCTTTTTCTGTGCGTCGGTATTCGCTTCATGGATGAAACGCACTTGCTCCGCAGGGATTCCACGCCGTATCAACTTTTCCCTCATGTCATCGTAGACATTAAACATGCCGTCATTTTTCGGTGTGCTGAGGTCGCAAAACAAGAGCTGTGCAGCCTTTGTGTCGGCGTGTCCCTCCCAGATGCGGTACATATTTTCCACGCAGGCGTTGACTTTGCTGTTCGGGTCGTCTGGCAGCATCGGGTCAATCAATCTCTGGTCTAGGGCAAGCTGCCGCCCGTCGTTTGTCACTTTGAGCATATTATCTGTTTGTGGTTTTACCAGTCTTGCACGGATTTTCTCTGCCCGCTTCGCAAGCCCCGCCACCATTTCGCTCTGAATTTCACTCGGTTTGGTCTTGATGTTGTGGTAATTGACCTTTGGCACGGGGAGCTTTAGCATATCGGCAGTCTGGATGTCCGCAACCTCACGGAACATCTGCATCAGTTCTGGCAGGTTGTAGAACTTCGCAAACCTCGTCTTGGCTCGGTAATTCGTGCCTTCGGGGGCGAGTTCCAGAGCCGTGACTGTTTCGCCGAACGTGGAAGCCCAACTGTCAAAATGCTGCAACCCGTTCCTTGCGAGGGTGTCATACTGCAAGTACCGCTGCACGGAATACATCTCGACCATTGAGTTACTTATAGGCGTTCCCGTTGCGAAAACCACGCCACGGTTGCCCGTGATTTCGTCCAGATAACGGCATTTCATAAACAAATCGCTTGACTTCTGGGCTTCGGTCTGGGCGATGCCGCCGACGTTCCGCATCTTTGTGTAAAGGTAAAGGTTCTTGTAAAAATGGCTCTCATCTATAAAGAGCCTGTCTATGCCCAGTTCCTCAAAGTTTATCACGCTGTCTTTCCGTTTGGTGTCGTTGAGTTTATCGAGCTTCGCCTTGATTGCTTTCCTCGTTTTCATGAGCTGCTTGACCGTGAACTGCTCCCCGTGGGATGCCTGCACGTCGTCTATCCCCATCTCTATATCGTCAAGCTGCCGCATGAGCTGTTCCCTCTGGCGTTCCTCGCTGATGGGGATTTTCTCGAACTGGCTATGCCCGATAATCACCGCATCATACGCCCCCGTCGCAATCCTGCCGCAGAACTTTTTGCGGTTTCCCGTTTCAAAATCCCGCTTGGTAGTCACAAGGATATTGGCAGATGGATAGAGCCTTAAATACTCCGACGCCCACTGCCCGACAAGGTGATTCGGCACAACAAACATGGATTTCTGGCATAAGCCGAGCCGCTTGCTTTCCTGTGCGGCGGCTACCATTTCAAAGGTTTTTCCCGCACCTACCTTGTGGGCAAGGAGCGTGTTGCCGCCGTATAGGATATGGGCGATGGCGTTCACTTGATGCGGTCTTAGCTGGATTTCTGGGCTGATGCCTCCAAATGTGATATGGCTTCCGTCGTATTCACGGGGACGGATGGAATTAAATGTGTCATTATAATAGCGTACAAGCCTGTTCCTCCGCTCTGGGTCTTTCCAAATCCAGTCCTGAAACGCCTGCTTTATCACCTCCTGCTTTGCCTGCGCCGCCGTGGTTTCCTTATGGTTCAGCACCGCTTTTTTATTGTTGTGTTCATCATAAACATAGTCAAAGATGCGGGTGTCACGGAGATTTAAAGTGTCCTCCATAATGCGGTATGCGCTCGCCCGCTTCGTGCCGTAAGTGCTGTCCGCCTTGACATTCCCAATGTCGGAACTCTTATTCTCGATGAACCAGTCGCCGTTATATGCCGTGTAGCGCACTTGCAGCCTGCCCGCCGCATAGCTTGACGGCGTTAAAAGCTCCATCATAAACTGCTGTATATCCTCCTGCGGTATCCATGTCGTGCCGAGACGGACGGAGATTTCGCTTGCAGGCAAATCCTTTGGGATGACTTTTTCCAGAGCCGCCACGTTGACTGCAAGCTCTGGGTCTGACTTTGCCGCTATCCCTGCAACTTTCAGTTTCTCCCGCACATTCCCCGATAAATACTCGTCTGCGGTCACATACCTTGCAGGCTCACAAGACGGCACTTTGTAGATAACGCCCTGCAATTCCTTAATGATTTCTTCCTCTGACCTGCAAGTGAGCCGTGCCATATAGGGCAAATCGACACGGGCTTTCTCCCCGATGGAGAGGGCGAGGGCTTCGCTGGCGGTTTCCACAAAAGTCACTTCTCGGTGGGGCTTTATCGTCCGTTTCGTGAACATATCCGCCTTGCGTTTGAATTTCCCCTCGTCGTCAAGCACTTCAAGGGAACAGAGTAAGAAATAACTTTCATCTGCCCCAAAAGCGAGGTAGTTCCCCCTGCTGTTGATTAAGCCGTACCTTTTGGTAAAGGCATCATATAATCGGTTTAGGTTTTCCTGCTCGGTCTGTATCATTTCCTCTGGGCAGTCGTCGGTCTGGTACTGGATGAGCTTCCTCACGCAGTCACGGATTTCCAACAGTCCCCTGATGCGGTTCTCCGCCGTCATGGACACGTTTGCAGGGGTCATCTCGTTATTCTCTCGGAAGTAGACCTTGCCGCCCACAAGGGCAAAAGAGAAGTTCCGCACGTTCGGGTCGGCGGGGATGGCTTTCTCCTGCTCATCAGAGATACGGTCAACCTCATTTTCTATCTCTGGGATTTCGCCATTTATCCGCTGAATGGCTTCATGGAGAAGCCCCGCAAGCGGCACGTCGGGGTAGGCTTTGCAGGCACTGTCCATGCCGAACCTCGTGCTTTCCATCTTCATCTCGCCAAGCACCATCTCTGGATGCTGGACAAAGTAGCTGTTCATCGTGACGCCGTTTTCGTCTGTGTCGAGGTGTACCCACTCTGGCTCTATCTCTATGATGCGGTCACGTTTCTGTAAAATAAGGATATCGCTCGTGACTTCCGTTCCTGCATTTGCCCGAAACGTGCTGTCGGGAAGCCTCACCGCACCTAAAAGCTCGGCTCTCTGTGCGATATATTTCCGCACTTCTGGGCTTGTCTTGTCCATCGTCCCCTTAGAGGTGATGAACATCACAACGCCGCCTGAGCGCACCTTGTCCAGTGCCTTTGCAATAAAATAGTCGTGGATTAGGAACTTCTGGGCGTTGTAGCGGCTGTCGTTGACTTTGAACTCCCCGAACGGGATGTTGCCAAGCACCACGTCAAAATGATTGTCTGGGAGCTTCGTTTCCTCAAACCCCTCAATAGCAATGCTGGCTTTCTGGTAGAGCTGCTTCGCAATCCTGCCCGATAACGGGTCAATCTCAATGCCATGCAGCTTTGATTTCTCCATGCTGTCGGGTAACAACCCTAAAAAATTGCCCGTGCCGCAGGACGGCTCTAAAATATTCCCCTGTGAAAATCCCAAATGGTCAAGTGCTTCATACATCGCCTTAATGACAATAGGCGGCGTATAAAAAGCTGTCAGCGTGGATTCCATAGCGGCATGGTATTCCTCATCGGAGAGTGCTGATTTTAATTCTTTATATTCGTTCTCCCATGCCGCATTATTGCTGTCAAACGCCATCGACAGACCGCCCCACCCGACATATTTTGCAAGGGTTTCCTGTTCTTCGGGCGTGGCAAGGCGGTTTTCTATCTGAAGGTCGTGGAGAAGCCTTATTGCGGACATATTGTTTCGGAACTTTTCTTTTGCGCCGCCAACGCCTAACGTATCATCGGTAATGCGGTAGTTATGGCAGTCGGCGGAGAGGGGGAGCAGCTTATAGGCGTTCAGAGTGCCTTTCTGGTAACTGTCCGCATATTTGCGGAACTCATCATCGGGCATATACGCAAGCTGTTTCAGCCATTCGTCCGAAGCAATCCCCACAAGGCTGTCGCCGTTCTTATCCATGAAAAGGGTGTCTATATCCTCTTGCAATGCGGCATGTCCCGCACTGTCTTTTGCCCTTTCCAGTCTGGAGCGGAGCGTGTCTGCCAGATTCTGGCTCTGCGGTTTCTGCTCTGGCTCGTCAAAGCGTATCTTCTCCACCACAATGTCATAGGGAAGCCCGTTCTCCACGGCGGGGTATTCCGCCACGGTTTCCGTGGTCGGCTCTGCGGGGGATTCTGTTTTTTCTTCGGATGGTAATTCTTTCTCTGCCTGCTCCAAGAGCCTGCGGACATAGCCGACTTTCTCCACACGGTTTATCGGGAAGCCTACGTTGTTCTGAAATGTGATGTCACGCATGGAAACGTCGCCGCTGATTTTCCCGACGCTCTCAATAAGATAACGGCGGTTGTCAATCATAAGCTCTTTGCCGATAAGGTCAGAATTATCCTGCTTTTCATCCGTCCCAGACGGGGCAGACTCTGATTTCTGCTGTTCCTCACGCTCCGCATCTTTCGCTGCAAATAGCTCCGTGATATGCTCCGCACTGTTTAAGGTGTCGGCGTATTCCTGTGCTTCTTCCTCGGTTTCAAAGGTCTGGTAGATGCCGCCTACGTCGTAATATCGGTCGGCACTGTCCTCTGGGGCTTCATTATTCCGTATGATAAATGGGTCAGCAAAAGCATCGGAAGTCTGCTCTACCGTGTAATGGGGCTTCTGTTCTGTTTCATCAGAGATGATGTCTGGGCTTGGGTTTTCAGCCGCCTTTTTGTTTTCCTCCCAATAGAACGGCTCAAGCTGTTCCTCCGTCAAGGACACTAAATCGTGGTAGTACAGATTGGAAAGTGCGTTCTGGATAAGGTCGGCAAGGTCATTATACTGCGTATATTCTGCAAGAACGCCGTCCACATACGTTTCCATGCGATACTGCAAGAGGTTGACGGATACCTGTATCCCATGCAAGCCGTCCTCGGTATTCTGAAAGGCAATCTTGACGTTGGATAAATCCGTATAGTCCACTTCGGCGTCGCCGCCAAACTCCGCATCGCAGTATGCGTCAATGCAGCCTTTCGCCTGTTCCAATAGTTCTTCCTCGGTGGGTTCTTTCCTCCTGTGAAACCAGTCCTCCTCGGTAGCCATTATATCGCCAAGCCGCTTTTCATCCTCTTGGGTCAGCCCCGTGTTCCGCTCCAAGAATGGGATGAACACGTCATGCCCCAGACGCAGGGATTCCATTTTCTCTCGGTAATAATCTTCGCCCTGCCGTTTCCATTCTGGGATAAACGGGCAGTCGGGGGAGAGGGAATATTCATAAAAATTTCGGATATGGGCGATTAAATCCCCCTCGCCGTCGCCGATGTCAAACCGCCCTTCATAATTAAATTCCTCGCCGCCGATGACGGCATGGATTTCAAAATCGGTCTTATGATACCATCCGACATGGTTCTCCTCATTCTCCCTTTCACGGTTCTGTTTTTCGTCCAGAATGCCGAGCAGTTTATTTCCCAGAGCGAAACTCAAATCCGTAAATCGGTCGTTCAGCTCCTTGTCATAAAAAGCGGGATGCTCGGAGAAGCCGATTGAGAGGGTGATGCTGTCGGGCTTTTCCTCGGCAAGTGTTTCTGTTTTCTGGCTTTCGGTGATGACCGTTTTTAAATGGTCGTTCGCAGGGTTCTCCTTTAATTTCTGCTCAAAATCCTCCCTGCTAAACTCTTTTCCGAACAACGGGAACTCCGCATTTCGCAGGGACACGGCGTTCTCATCAAAGGCGGTAATCTCATATTTGTCCGCCCCGATATACACCACGTCGCCCTCGTGGTAGAGGTAGCGGAGAGGGTACAGCTCCGTAAGCTCCTGCGAGAATCGCCACGCATTGCTGCGGCTGTAAACGCTGGTCGTCTTTTTCTGCACAAGGGAGAGGAAGTCTAACAGTTCCTGCACGTTGTCGGGATGCTGTAATGCCTGTTCCATAAGGTCGGCGGGCATATCCGCAAAATCCCTGCATCCAATCACGCCCAACAAGTCTTTTTCATAGCCGTCCAAGTCACGGATGAAGTCGGAGAGCCGCAGGGCGAGCGTGTCCCGCTTGTCCGCAGGGGGCAGCTCCCTTTTTTCCTCAATAAAACGCTGCCTTGCCAGTTTCCTCTGGGTGTCGATTTCATGCTGCGGGGCAGAGATGCTTTCCAGATAGTCGGCGTAATGGTCTTTCTCTTTGGGATTGAGGTAGCGGTTATCCTTAACCAGCTCCCGCAGCCGTTTTTCCGCTTTCGACCAGCTCAAAACAAGGTCGTGTTCGGTGGAGATGCCGTCACGGTCAATGGAGATGCCCTTGCCGCTGTACCACACATACCCCTCCGTGCCGTCTGAAAAATTAACAAAAAATCCGCCCGTGCCATATTCCCTTTTCAGAAAATCAATGTTCTTCTTTTTATCTTCCTGCTTCTGGAACTGGTGGTAAATGCGGTATTTCCCGTTCGCAACGCTGTTCCCTTTTACAAGGACGGCATCAATGTCCTCCTGTGAAACAACAAAAGCAGAGGCTTTTTCGTCCTCTGCTTCAGCTATCCTTTCAATCTGTTCGTCTACGGTCGGGAGATTGACGGCAACTTCTTCCTCGTTGGCAACGCTGCCTTTTTCCGTCTGTCCCTCTGGCTCTGCGGTCTGTGCCGTGTCTGTTTTATCTTCCTGCCTGCCGCCGTCCGACTGCGGCTCTGGTTCTGGTTCTGAATTTTCTAATTGTAAATCAGTTCGCTCAAGATGGTTTCCTCCGCTTGGCTGCGGATGTTGTTCATCATGCCGAGCCACTGCATCGGGGCTTTCTCTTTCAGCTCCTCCGTCACTCCCTGCTCGGCTGCTAACTGCTTCGTCAGAAGCTCTAACCTCTGCAACGCCGTCTGCTCGGTCTGGTAAAGGTGTGCGTTCAGTCTGCCCGCTGTCAGCAGATTGAGATAGGTCACTCTTTTGTGCTGTTCCAGATAATCCCTGTGCATCAAAGCGTACCTGCCAAGCGGAAGCTCTGGCTCTGTCGGTAATGTCAGGTCGGGTATAAGGTAGTCCGCCTGTTTCGTGTAAGTGATTTCGCTCATTATTTTCGCTCCTTTCGGGTTGTTTCCTGCCTTTATCATACTGGCTTGCAATGTTCCTTGCAAATGTGCGGTTCTGACATTTTGCTTCGATTTGCACATTTCGGACTGCCGCAGAGATTTCCCTTAACGCCATCTCGGAAATGTCACTTGTGGCGATGCCGATGGCGTTCAATGTCTGGGGCGTGTTAAAATTTATAATCTCCGCAAAGTCCTCACGCTCAAAATATCCTCCCGCATCCAGACCGCAGCGGCTTAACAGCATATAGGCGACGCTGTTTGCGGCAAGCCGTTTGTAAATCACTTCTATATTATAGTCGTCCAGTTCCTCTAAAAAGCTGTCTTTCGTGCAGCCCTTTAGCTGTGAGAGGTAATCGGGTAAATTGCCCTCCACGGCGTTCTCCGCTGTCTGAATTAAAAACGTGGCAAGGTCGCCGCCCTCCGTGCCGCCGAACCTGTCCGCAAGCCGTTCCATGACGGGCTGCTCATACCGCTTATCCATCTGCCATATCGGGACGGCTCGGCTGCCGTAGTAGCCCTCATGGGTGTCGGAAACGTCAAAATAGTATTTCAGCGTGTTCCTGCGCCCTTTCGGGTCAAAGACCGCAATCCCCTTGCTGTCCTTGTTCACCCAACGCTTAAAGAGCCTGTTCCATGTGCCAATCTCGGCTACGGCGGTGGCATCGGGGCGTTGGGCGTAAATCAAGAGCTGCTCGTCAAAGCGGCACTTGTAATTGTGGCAGGCAGAGGATAAAAAGCCCTGCCAAGCCTGCGGGTTCTTTGCGACCGCCATTCCCGTGCGGCGGTACAGCTCCGTAATAAGCTGGTACTTTGCAGCCATAGGCTCACACCTCCTTATCGTTCCAAATCTTTGTTTTTCTGCTTCCTGTCGTATTCCCCGCATCTTTCAGCGATTTCGGAATACATCTTTTCCCGCATGTCCCGCTCATAGGCTCGGTACTCCTTTGCCTTTTCCGTGGGCTTGTACCAGACGCTGTTCTGGTCGGCTTCGTCCATCTGCCCGTAGCGGTCGTCTATTTTGTCCATATATTTCTGATAAATGGCATGGGCAGCGGGGGCGTCCTTTGCGTAGCGGTAACGGGCAAGGCTCTTATGCGTCCCACGAAGCTCGGCATACTCATAGAGCATACGGATAACCTCACGGTCAAGCCCTTTCTGACCCTCGGCATCATAGATTTCCGACAAGCCCTTGCACCTCCATGAATGGTAGGGCGAGGTGTCGTTGGAGCTGTGGGAAGATACATACACGCCGTCTTTTTTTACCGTGATGCGGTTGATTAACTCGGTACTCACTCTTTATCACCGCCCGACAAAACAATCTGTTCCATAAAAATATCAATCCTCCTGTTGTCCATGCCCCACATTTAAGCAGGGGCATAGTTGATTTTATTTCTTTCCATTCGCCTTGCGAACTCCCGAACGGCGTACCTTACGCCGTCAATCTCTGCATGGGTTTCGTCCAGATAGCGGCAGACGGCAAAATAATCCTCCCCGTTCCCATAAAACATACGGATGATACCGCCATCGGGAACAGAAAAAAGCGTCCTGCCTTTGCTGTCCGTCATGCAGACCTGCCTTGCTGCGCTCATTCCATGCCACCTCCCAGAAAGGAGATAACCTTGTTCCCCTTGATGCTCTTTTGCAGCTCGTTGATGAGCGTGATGTCCGCCACTGTGATGCCCTGCATGGAGAGAATGTCGTCCATCGTCATGGCGGCGATGGCTTTTTCTTCGGTAAAGCCTGCGTCCAGAACCTTGTTTAAGGTTCTTATGGCTTTTGGGTTGACTGCCATATCCCATACCTCCTATCGTTCATGGTCTTTGTCTTTTGGCTGTAAAAGGGGAAGCCTGCCGCCATTCATCTCTTTTACCTGCTGAACATATTCCTTTTCCTTATCCTCAAAAATCTCATAGAAAAAATCGGCAAAGCCCTCACCGTCTTTCCTCTCTGGCGCATCTTCAATGCCATCGCACCACTGCCGGCAGGCTTCCTCCAATACCATATGAAAAACCGCTTTCTTTTCCTTGCTTTTTGCTATATCCTGAATATTCATAGTCACATCTCCTATCGTTCATGGTCTTTGTGTTTCGGGGCTTTCTGTGCGGACGGCGGCTCTTGCGGCTTCGGCTCGCAGCTATGCCCGTTCCTTTCCATACGCTCGGCAAACTCGCAGATATGGTAGAGATTGCTGCCCACCTCGGTATGGCATTCGTCAATGAAACGGCAGGTCTTTTCCGCCTTTTCTCCCCACGCATAGTTGATAATGATTTTCCCGCCATCGGGGATGCGGAACAGCTCTTTGTAATGGGGGTCTATAAAGTGGATTCCCTGTTCCGCTCTGGATATATGCTTATCGAGCCATTCTTTCACATAGCAGTAGCAGTAAAAGTTATAGTCGCCCTTTGTCGGGTTGCAACGGAGCAGGAAAGCGTGTTTGTCAGTATCTACACGGAAGCCGTACTCAGTACAGTAATTCCCCATAAAGGCGGCATCGGGGGATTGCCTTGCAGCCGACGACATATCACGGCGGCTGTGCAGAAGCCCCTTATCTTCACGCAGGGCGTTGATTACATCGTCAAGCCCTGCCTTAAATTCATCGGTTTTCCACTGTTCCCTTGTGTCAGACCAATCGGTATGAAACTCGTTTCCAGAGCCGCCAAAGTCCCCACGGAGATGACCGATGCACCCCGTCTGCCCCTCAAGCTGCATACTCTGGGCGTAGGTGTATTTCTGTTCGGATTGCGTCAAAGCCCGTACCTCCATCAGCGTTCCTCCCTGCTCTTTGATTTTTTCGCCTTTTCCTGTTCCTTGATTTTTGCGAGTGCTTCCTTTGCCCAGACGGGCATCTTCTCTGGCTTGATTTCCCCAAGCACGTCGCACCGTTCCCATCGGGCGTGCTTGCCGTCCGCAAGGGAAGTGCCGAACACCGCCTGCCCCCTGCCGCCCAACGCTCCGTGACCGCCGTCCGCCAGTACAAGCTGGTAGGCGGAATGCCTGTACTCATGGCGGTTGACCTCGGCATTGATGACAACGACCTTGCCCACAATGCTGCCGCTTTTGTCGTCTGGGATGCAGTCGTCTATGGTAAACGGGGTCATGTCAAACTTGAACTGTTCCTGCTCGGCTCTTACACTTTCTATCTGTTCCTGCACCCTGTCGGTAAACATCTGCATGGCTTCCAGATAGTCGTCAGAGCCGACCGCATCGGTCACCCATTCTGCGGACAGCGGGTTGTCGTAAGTGCAACAGCAGACAAGATACGGGTATTCCTCTTTCTCATCTATGCCGAACACGACTTCCTTTTTGCCGATGTGGATGCTCTGCGTGACCTCATAGGAGCTAATCATCCGTTTTTCTTCATTCTCCATCGGGCTTCTCCTTTCTTTGCTTTTTCTCCCTCTGCCAGTCCAAAACCTTTCGGATGCAGACGTCGCAGAAGATAACACGGCTGTCCTTATATCGGGGGTAAGGACAAATCGTGCAGTCATACTTCTTGTTGTTTTCATTGCTGCCCATACTACCGCTCACGCCCATCGCGCTGCTTCGCCTTTTTATCGTGCTGTTGGTTATATGGCATCTGGCACTCCGACTGGTAGCGTTCATTCAACTTTTCCCTCGCCGCTTCGAGTGTGTTGCAGTAGCAGCCCCAATAGTAGTTGTCGCCGCCCTTGCAGTACCAGCATACATAAGGGTTCGGGGCTTTCGGGTGATGCCCGATGACAAGCTCCGTGTTCCCGATAGTGCAGCCCTCTATGATTTCATAGCCCTGATTGGAGCGTGTTTCACCGTTCATAGGCGTTCCTCCTCTCTTTTTGCTTTTCGTCCATATATTGCTGCAATTCATACTGGCAGGGGACGTACAGCCTGCCGTTCTCCACGCAGCGGAAAATATCGCACTTCCTGTCCGTGGATGCAGCATAAAAATCATCATAAGAATAAGGGAATTTCTGGCTTCCCCTGCCGTAATAGTCGGCGGCGAAAAAGCCAAGTTCCCTATCTGTCTTTAATCTGCGGGTAATCTTAAAAAAATCATCTTCCCGCTTTGTAAACTGCCGCTCTGGGATAAAATGATGCCCACCATATTCAAAAGACTTATCCTGCATCTTTCACCTCACGATTCTTTTGCATATCTGCGGTATGCCTTTTCGCCTTTGGCTCTGACTTTCTGCATCCGCACGCTCCCTAAAAGCTCTGGGCATTTCTCCTGCAATTTGCGGCGTGTCCTGCCCACGCTCTCAAAGCTCGGCAAGCCAAGCTCCTTATGGTTCAAAAGTATCTGGGCAAGCGGCATAGCTCCAGCACCTTTCAGATAAAGATTGCAGAGGGCAAGGTACAGCACCATGTCGTCATTTCTGGCGTCCTCATTCTCTTGCAGGACGGCTCTGACTTTGCCCTCAATGGTTTTCAGACTGTCCATAATTACCTCCATACATGAAAAGAGGGCGGTATCTTCCAACCGCCCCGATCTACATCAATCTGTCTTAATTTATTTCTTCCTGTTACGGATTTTCAGCCATACCGCCGCACTTACCATGAATACGGCAAGAATGGCAGCAATGATTGTCTTTGCCCTCATCCCTTAGTCCTCCTTTTTCTTTCTTCCGCACTGGTAGCCTGCAAACCCGAAGATTCCCGCACCGACTGTAAATGCCGCCGCAAGGCTTACCCACAAGCCGAGGTTAAAATCGTCGCCTGTTTTTGGTGTATCACGCAGCTCGTTGTGCATGGTTACGGTTGCCGTTTCGTCCGTCTTGATGGTCACTTTCTGGTCGGCGGGCAGGATATAGCCAGAGGATGCCTTATCGCTGACTTCGGACACGGTGTACTCGCCGATACGCAAGCCGTCAATGGCGATTTCGCCGTTTTTGTCCGTCTTGAATGTCTGGTCGTAATCTTTTCCAATCACACGGAAAGAGAAGCCCTCCACTTTGCCGTCAGAGGATGTCTTGACGATTTTTAATGAGCCTTTCTGCGCTTCATTTAAAAATCCTTTGCCCGCTTCATTCTCCACGTTGTAGGTCTTGCCGTTTTCCTCGATGGATACGGGATAAACATTCTCGTCCAGAACAAAGCCTGTCGGGGCGGTTTTCTCACGGACAAGGTACTTGCCGTATCTGAGGTCGCTCATCTGGTACACGCCTTTTTCCACCTCGCCCATCTCGCCGAGCAGCTCATCTTTCTTGTCCAGTTTTCCGTCGCCGTTGGCATCAGAGTAGACCTCGAATACCGCACCTGTGAGCTTGTTGTCGGGATAGTCCTTGTCTACTTTTGTCAGAGCAATATTGCCTTTGATGAAATAATTGACAAGCTCGATTTCCACAACCTCATCTACTTCGCCGATTGTTACGCTGATTTCTTCCTCGGAGAGTACATATCCTTTCGGGCTTTCGATTTCACGGATTACCCATGTGCCATACGGAACTTCGCCAAAAGAAAAACTGCCGTCATCCTCAGATGTGGCAGTCGCAATCGCATTTTCCTTTGTATATTCCGTTGTCCCCGTCTGAAAGATGCCGATTAACGCACCGCCTAAATCCTCACCGTCCTCGTTGGATTTCCTGCCGCTGACAGAGCCGTAAATCAGTTCGTTTTCAATGGCTTCTCCCTCATTTGCCGTGATGTTCACGACGGCTGTTTCCTGTCCTGCGTACTCAAAGTCAACAGGGTATTTCTCATCGCTTACAAGGTAAGCTGCGTTTGTTGATATTTCCTGCACATAATAGCTGCCCATCGGCAGGTCGCTGATTGCCTTTCCGTGACCGTTCTCATCAAGGAAGATGACTTCAATCAATCCGTCCGCAGGGATAACAGAGCCGTCGGCTGCGGTCAGCTCCTCGGCTGCATACAAACCAAACGTGACGTCTTTGATTTCTCCGTTGCTGCCTACGCCGTATGCTTCGTCCACCTCAAGAGTTTTATTGAGGTCGATTTCCACACGCTGACGCTCATTGTAAAATTCCGTGCCTGTTTCCGTCACTTCGATTTCCTGCCCCGCATACACAAGCTCCACGGCATGGATTTCATCGTTTAATACCATGCCATACGGGGCAGTCACTTCCTTTACCTCATACTTTCCGAGATAAAGCTCTTTGGATTCCGCCGTACCATCTTCCCCTGTGGTAAGCGTATCTACGACTTCGCCTTTCTCGGCTCTGACCGTGCCATCGGTTGTAATAATGTCCTCGGCTGCGGTAATCTCGTAAACTGCACCCTCTAAATTATCCACGGCAAAAATCGGCTGGTACAGCCCCTTGTTTCCTGATACCCTACTGAATACCTCGCCAGACTTGGATACTGTAATCTTTCCTTTCTGTGCCATATTGGAGCGTTCCACCTTGACAATGGTAATACCGCTTTCCTCCTCGGAGTTTTCCTGCTCCACATCAAAATAGACTGGCTCGGAGTCGAGGACATAGCCGTATGGAGCTTGCACCTCAACGAGAGAATAGCCCTTGCCGTATTCCAAAGTCTGCGGCGTGATAAGACCGCCGTCTGCCGTGGTGTAGAACGTGTCAATCTCCGTCACTTCTGGATAAGTGAATTTCATTGTTACAAGGTTTCCCTCTGGGTCGTAAATCTGGAAGCCTGCCCCTGCATAGGGGATAACTTTGCCCGTTTCCACGTCTTTCTTAACAATTTTAATATAGCTCTCGAAGTTGGCGTTGTTGATAAGGTAGCGGTAAGTCTGGCTGTCCTTGCAGATGAACACGTCAAAGTCTTTCATCAGCTCACGCCCGTCCCATCCAGAGGTCTGGTGTACGGTGTAGATGCCATACGGCATATCCTTTGTCTGGGCAAAGCCGTTTTCATCGCAGATAAGCGTGTCACGCTCGGTTTCCTCCGCCGCATCGAAGCCGCCTGCGGATTTCAGATATACCTCAAAGACAGCCCCCTCCTCTGGCGTTTCAATCTGGGTTTCGCCGTTGTCGGTGTGCTTGATGATGGCGATATTGCCTTTGATAACCTGCTCGTTTACATCATTCTTGGCAGAATTATATTCCACGGTGTAAAGCTCTGGCTCTGCCCCTACATGGTGGATTGTAGTATCTAAAAGATAGCCCTCGGACGGGGTAATCTCACGGATGCTCCAATCGTTCCCGCAGATATAATACTTCGTTGTGAACTGCCCGTTTTCATCGGTGGTATAAGTGTCAACTAATTCCTCGCCCTGATAGATGCCGTAAACCGCACCTGCAAGGGAAGCGTCGCCCTGCGGCTTCTTCCCCGTTTCCATGTCGGTCTTTAATACCGTGACATTGAATTTCTTTAAGATGTTGGTAAAACTGCGTTTTGTGACCTTTTTCCACTCAATCGGGGCGGTCTGGGATGCGGGGACAACGTAGCGGATAGCCGTGTCCACTTCCTCAAGGGTGTACGGCGTGCTGCCGCTGATAAGGACATTCTCAAACTTTGCCAGCCCGTTCTTATCGGTCACGGCGTATTCATCCACCGCCAATCCGCTTAAAGAAGTGCCGTAAAGGTGGAACTTCACGCCCTCCACAAGATTGTCCTCGGATGTTTTGACGACTTCCAGACTGCCACGCTTCAAAGTATTGCTGAATGTGACCGTAGAAGTCTTTCCCCCGATAATCGTCACGGTCTGGGTTTTCTGCGGCTCATAGCGGTCGATGGACTGCTCCGTGACGGTGTAAGTGCCGGGGAATAAGCCCTCCACCGTGATATTTCCGTCTTTATCTGTCTTTACGGTCTTGTTGAAGCCGTCGCCTTTGATGGTAAAGGAAATCCCGCTGACAACGCCGTCCTCGGAAGTCTTTTTCAGTGCGACCGTCCCTGTCGGCGTTTCCACGTTGATATACGCCGTCATGGTGTCCACGTTCTCCACGCCTGTAATGACATCCTGCAAGTTCGGGTCGCCATAGGCAATCATCATCGCCCCGCTGCTGACCGTCGGCGTATTATTTCTTGTCGCCGTAATCCTCGCCTTGCCGTCAATGGCTTTCTTTGACGTGATGGTGAGCTTGTTCCCAGACTTGGAAACTTTCACATTGCTGTCGGAGCTGGTAAAGGAATACTCGGAGAGGGAATTATTTTTATCCGTCAGCGTCAGGCTGTATTTCCCGTCCTTATAGGCAAGCTCCTTTGTAATGTCTTTCTTGCCTGCTGACATAAAACTCGGAATTGTGCTGTGCCTTGTCATGAATGATACAATCTGGTCGTAAGCCGCCCTCGCCCCGCTGTTGGCATAGTTCGAGCCAAAGTGCAGGCTGTAAACGGTCGTGCTTGTCTGGCTGTACGGGCTTGCAGAATTGCGGCATCCCGTGACGAACTCCCATACAAGGGTCTGGGTGGCAAGCCATTTCTCGTCATCGCTTCCAGACAGATTCCCGCTGTTGCCCTGATAGCCGTAAAGCAGGGCAAGCCCCACCGCCTTTTTCTGTTCTGCGGAAAGGGAGTTCCAAGCGTTGGAAGACGCTTTTGCAAGCGTATTTCCTGTTTTCAGCGGCACTCCTGGCTGAAGGCAGAACGCCGTTTCCCCGTCCACATACATGCGGTACTTATATTCGCCCGTCCCTCCTGCGGTATGACCGCCGATGTTCGCACTGGAATTATATCTGATTGCGTTCCCTGCGCCGTCGTAAGTGTGGGTAAAGGAAATCGTGCCGATGTCGCCTGCCGCAAACGCTGTCGTGGCAGGGACGGCGGACAGTGCCGTGACCGCAGCTAAAGCAAACGCCGCAGCTCTCCTCAATAATTTACATATCTTCATTCATTACCTCCTGTTCGTTCTCATGTTGATAGCTGACTTTCTGGCAGAAAAAAAGCCGCCCATCTGGACAGCTTTTAATATTTCTTTTCTCGGATAGTTACTGGCAGTATCTAGGGGGAGAGGTGTGGAGAGGGGGAAGTCAAAAAATTTTTTCTGTTTCCCAAAGGGCAGACTTTCCCCTCGGCGTCCATCTCCAAAATCCCTATTTTTCCTGCCTTACCTCTCGTGAGCCTTGCTCCGCTGTAAGTGGCGGTTGTAAAACTCCAACGCCTTTACGACAAAATCCGTTTCCTGCCCTCTGGGAATGGATTTCGGTATGAGCTTGGTTATCCGCTCGTCCTTAAAGGCGGGTTTTTCTTTCTGGTTTGGCTTTTCCTCCTGCATGATGCTCTGGATAACCTCATCCGTGAGCTTTCCCTCCTGCATGAACTTTTTCATCTTGATAGCCTGTGCAAGAGAGGGCGTCGCATCGTTGTAGCCCATCGCTTCTAAAAGCGTATATTGCTGTTCCTCGGACAAATAGGAGATTTCCACCGCAGGGCGGAAAGCAATTTGGCGTTCATCAACCATTTGCAGGATTTCGGGTACAAGCTCGGTCAGACGGATATAGCGGAAAATCTGATTTTTACTTTCCCCGACTTTCTCGGCAAGTTCATCTGATGATTTTACGCCTTGCAACTTGTTACCCACTGGGGAACAAGTTAAATCTGTACGCTGTCCTTGTCGCTTCATCGCTTCAAGCCGCATCTTATACGCAAAGGCTTTCTCACTCGGCAAGATAGTAGTCCTTTGGAGATTACTCTCAACCATGACGATAATCGCTTCGTCACGGGTCAGCTCCTTAACTTCGCATTTGAGCGTTTCAAGCCCTGCAATCTCGCAAGCCTTTTTCCTCCTGTGACCGCTGATAAGCTCATACCGCCCATCCTCTTTCTGGCGGACAGTGGCAGGGGTCATCACGCCGCTCCGCCTTACGCTGTCCACAAGCTGCTCCATGTCCTCGTCCATTAAGACCTTGAACGGGTGGTCTGGGAACTCGTCAATCTCCGCAATCGGGATTTCCCTTATTTTGCTTAGATTCGCTTCCGCACGGCTCTCGTCCGTTTCAAAGAGGTCATCGTATGCGGTCAGCTCGATTTTGCTTTCTCTGCTTCTCGCCAAGCTCTGCCACCTCCTTTCCGAACTGCTCGTAAGCGGCGGCTACCTTGCCGCCCTTGTCGTAGGCAAAAATGCTCTTTCCCTCTGCGGTGGCTTCCACAGCACGGATGGAGTGGGGTATCTGTGCATCGAATACCTTGATTCTCTGCCCGTAGGCACTTTTTACCGTTGCCGTGATTTCCTTAGAGATGTTCGTGCGTGGCATTACCATCGTCATAAGGATGCCGTCAATCCGCAGGTGCGGGTTAATCTGCCGTTTCACTTTAAACACGGAGCGAAGCAACAGCTCTAAGCCTTTGGCAGAAAGATAATGGGGCTGTGTCGGGATAACCACGCTGTCAGCAGCCGCAAGTGCATTGATTGTCAGCATACCCAAGCTCGGCATACAGTCAATGAGGACAGTATTGTAATTCTTTTTCACTTCATTGATGCAGGTTTTCAATACGCTTTCACGGCTTATGGCGTTTATCAGCCTTACTTCCAGTCCCGACAGTTCAATGTTGGACGGGAGCAGGTCAACGCCCTCGTCATGGTGCAGGATGCTTCTGGAAACATCGACGGGCTTATCATCAATGATGTCCTGCATGATGGTGGAGAGTGTGTCGGGCAAGTCGTCTGGTCGGCTGTAACCGAGCGACATGGTTAAATTTGCCTGTGCATCGGCATCAATGAGCAGAACTTTTTTGCCCTGCTGTGCCAGAGCCACGCCCAGATTGACCGCCGTGGTGGTCTTGCCAACGCCGCCTTTCTGGTTGGTTAAAGCGATTACTTTGCAATTTGACATAGGGTGCGTCCTCCTTTCGCATAGATTTAGCCACTTTGTCAAGGTGGCTATGTAAAGGATTCATGGCAATAAAAAAAGCCGACTGGCTGTTTTATTTGCTAAACTACACCAATCGGCTATGTAAAAATCTATTCCGTTTTATTCTCTGCCTTATCTGTTCTTTTGTGATAAGGCTTCTCTTATTCTCTCCGTATCCCATTTTTCTGGAAACAATACCGCCATAATATGAAACGCATCCATCAGTCCTGCAATATACGCATGAGTGCCGTATTCAAAATCCTGCTTTTCCCTGCAATCTATAAGATGTTGGCAAACTTCCCTCTGTTTCTCCGTCAAATCAAGCTGGTTAAAGGCATCCTCCGCATATCCCTCATCCTTACTGTCTTTTTGATAACTTACATCGGCTTGTAGCAGTTTCAATACGGATTCGTCTTTTAATTTCTCTGCTGCTATCTTCACCAGTTCTTTAAATTCCTTATCGTACATCACTTCCCCCTACAAGCTCTACTCTTAATTTTTTTATAGGTGCATGGATAACCTTAAAAATAAGTTCGTCAACGCAGTCTGTATATCTGCCTTGCTGTATGAGCTGATTTTTCAGTTCCACAAGGCTATGTAACAAAATGCTCCGTTCCCCACTATCCACATACAAATGATTTTTCTTTTCTCTCATAAAGTCCACCATCCTTTTTTGATTTCATTATATAGACGGATAGCAGAATGTTCAAAGCTGCAAATTGGATCAAAAAAATAAGCGTACCACTATCTCTAATGATACACCTATCCCGTTCAATTTCTAAGAGCCTGTTGTCCGCTTTTTATCAGCAAGGTGGACACTACATAGACACGTTAATTGCCCAAACCCTTTATTTTCCGTTTGTGTTCCCACACCCGATATCAACTACCACCGAAACGTCAAAGTAGTTTTTGAGGTGCTTATTTCGGATTTTTTCACCCTCCGAAGTGAACGTGAAATGCTTCGCAAAGTGCCTAAAATAAAGGATTTCTACGAGGTTTTCTTTTGTATCAACACAATAGTCTCTACATGCACCGTATGCGGAAACTGATCTACCGCCCTTACTTTCTCCAATTCATACCCCCGCTCTCTCAAATACTTCACATCCCTAGAAAGCGTTGCCGAGTCACAGCTCACATACACGATCCTCTCCGGCTCCATATCCACCATCGTCTTAAGCAGTGCTTCCTCACACCCTTTCCTCGGCGGATCAACAACGATCACATCTGCATGAGCCCCCTTACCGCTATGCTTCCTCCCATATTCCTCATAATATGCCGGCAGCACTTCCTCCGCCTTTCCCACAAAAAACTCTGCATTCCCTAGCCCATTAATCTTCGCATTATTCCTTGCATCCTCAATAGCCCGCGGCACGACCTCCACACCATACACCTGACACCCTTCTTTCGCAAGAAACAAAGAAATCGTCCCAATCCCGCAGTACAAATCCCAAACAATAGGTCTTTCTGCAGCCATTTCTGCACACTTTCCCTCTCTACCGGCCACCCCGGCATACTCCACCGCCAGCCGGTAAAGCTTCTCCGTCTGCACCGGATTTACCTGGTAAAATGACAAAGGAGAGATCTGATACTTCACATCCCCGATATAGTCCGTGATATGATCCTTCCCCCAGATAAGCTTTACCTTATCTCCAAGTATGACATTCGTCCTGTTCTTATTCACATTCAGCATAACGCTTGTCATCCCCTCGATCTCTGCCAGACGCCCTGCCAGTACATCACTGTGAGGAAGCCTGTCCCCATTCACCACCAGACATACCATGATCTCCTTCGTTCGGAAACCATAGCGAATCAGCACATGACGGATAATTCCTTCATGCGCTGTCTCATGGTAAGGCTTTATCTTATATTCCTTCATAAAGTCGAGGATCAGGTTCAGGACTCTCTCATTTACCTCCACGCCCAACACACAATTTGTATTAGGGATGATGCTGTGAGTGCGACCCGCGTAAAATCCTGCGACGGGATTCCCCTCCTTGTCTTCGCCGATGGGAAACTGAGCTTTGTTCCGATAGTAAAATGGAGCGCCAAGAAAAGCGCTCTCTTCCATACCCACGATAGGTTCCATAATATGATTCAGGAGTTCCTTTGACACCCCGCCAATGCGGATAAGATTCCCCCGTACCTTTTTCTCCTTAAATGCAAGCTGCTTTTCATAAGACATCTCCTGTATCTGGCAGCCGCCGCATTTCCTTGCCATAGGACAGACCGCATCCACCCGATCCGGGGAAGGGCAAAGAATCTTCATCAGCCTTGCATAGCCATAATTTTTCTTCGCCTTCATCAGCTTTGCCTCTATGACATCGCCAATAACGGCATCCTTCACAAATACCGTATAGCCGCCGATCTTCCCGATGCCCTCTCCGTTCACCCCTATGTCTGTAATCTCTATCTCAAATACATCATTTTTCTGCATACTTATATTACTGTTTTCCTTAAATTCGATTCAAACAGCCGGTTATAGCCCAGCCAGTCATTACTGTTCTTTTCCTTGAATATCTCCGTCAGCGTCTGCATCTTAGCGTCGGCACAATCCGCAAAATTAAGCGCCAAAGCTTCGGCAAGCGCTGGTTTTTTCGGCGAGCCGTACTCCAGCTCCCCATGATGGGCGATGATGCAATGCTTCAGCTCACTGGCCAGCCTCTCCGGGAATCCCGGGATATTTCTTACCGCATCACTTACCATCTCTACACCGATCACGATATGCCCCAACAACTGGCCGTCGTCAGTGTAATCATTTTCCGGAAATGCAGACAATTCCCTGATCTTACCAATATCATGGCAGATTGCCGCCGTGTAAAGCAGATCCCGGTTCAGGATCGGGTACGCTCCTGCCATGTATTCACAGAACTTCACCACGCTCAGCGTATGCTCCAACAGCCCGCCGGAAAAGCCGTGATGGACACTCTTCGCCGCAGAATGCGCTTTGAATTTTTTCGCAAATGCTTCATCCTTTACAAAGTAGAACTCAACCACCTGGCAGAGGTATGGATTCTCTATCCTTCTTATATAGCCAAGAAGCTCCTGATACATGCCGTCCGTACTTTTATCCGTCGTCGGCATATAATCCGCCGGTACATATTCACTCTCCGCCGCTTTTCTGATCTGACGGATATTAAGCTGAAGGTTATTATTGTACGTGATGATATCGCCGAATACTTCGATGAAATCATTCTCCGCATATTCTGCGATCCCGTTGGAATTCGGGTCCCACACCTTGCCGTCAAGCGTTCCTGTCTTATCCTGCAGGATCAGATTATCGTATGGCTTCCCGTTCCTTGTCTCTGCCGACCGTTTGCCCTTGCACAGATAGATATTACGAATCGTCTCTCCCTCAACGAGGGTATTAATATATCTCATTTTAAATGCCTTTCTATTTGATCTTTATTCTGCTGCCGACGATGACATTGAACTCAATATCCACATACTCACCCCCGGCTCCCTGCCTCAGTCCTTGAAGCCTAAATTGTGTTCCTACGCTCTTGTGTATCAGTAGGCTGTGATAATTGGACATACTGATTATATTCTGCCCATCGATCCTGACGATCACATCGCCGCTCTGGATCCCTGCAGCCATAGCCGGTGAATCCGGCTCCACCTCTTTGACATATATGCCCTTCGGCATCCCTTTATCCTCAAGCTCTTCTGTCACGTCCATCCCACAGATGCCTGTATAAGGGATGACCGAGCCATTAGACAAAAGCTCGATGCTGCTCTTGATGTCTGAGATCCCGTACCCAACAACCCTCCGATTCCCTTCCATCCCAAGAACTAACCGGCTGATCACGCCTACAAGCTGTCCGCGCCGGTTAAAGATCGCACCGCTTCCTTCATCATTGCCGGCGATATTCGTACTGATGAGCTTAAAGCAGCCATCCGAAAGTTCTATGTATTCTTCGTCCACGGTAACCACGCCGTACCCGGACGCCTCGTCCGCACCGTATGGCCTGCCAAGGACGATCACCGTATCTCCGTTCTTTACGGAATTAGAACTCCCGATCTGTGCAGTCTTGATCCCTGACCAGGTAGTTTTGCCGATCTTCTCTCTGAGAACCGCATATACGCACAGACCCAGATTAGAATCTCTCATCTTCTCAGCCGCCGCGTAACTGCTCCCGTCTGGAAATGCAACCTCGATATGCTCTCCTTCCTTCACCGCCATATAATCCGAAAGGATCAAAAGCTCCTTCCCGTTATCTGCGATCAGTATTCCCGCCGTGCTCTCTGGCTCTTCCTCCTTCTTCTCCTCATCAGCCGCCCGGCGCACAGACACGATGCTCCGTCTTGCCCTGATGGACTCCGTATTCAGAGTCTGGAGCACCTGACGGTAACTGTCCTCCTCCGATTTCTTTTTTTCCTCTTCCGCCGGCTCTTTATCAGGCTGCTCCTCCTCTTCATCCTTCGGAATCTCAACCTGTTCAGGATTGTTGTTAACATGAGGTTCGAGCCACGGGGTAAACGCGCAAAAAACGACACTGGCTGCCGCCCCAAACACCGCCCCGCAGCCAAGAAGCCGCAGAATACCAACTTTCAGCCTTTTCCGGCTGACAGTTTCATCCTTGATAACCTCCTGTAAAAAAGAATACTCTTCGTGCCCCTTTTCCCCGTCAAGCTCTTCCTGTGGAATATCCTTCTCTTCCATTGATGCACGCATCTCCTTTGCAATCCTTCTATTAGTATACATGAAAGCCTGCAAATGTTCAATATTTATCCTTTTCTTTATTGGGCAAATAGGGTAAAATAAAGTTGCTGTTCAACGAATGAACCACAGCAAAGCAGAAACTGGTACCCAAGAAAGGTCTGATGCAAAGATGAACAAAAAGACATTAACAAAGCTGGAATACGATAAAATTATAGATTTACTTGCCGAACATGCCTCCTCCTTCAGTGGGAAGGAGCGGTGCCGCAGACTGAAGCCTAAGATCTCCATTGAAGAGATCAGAACCGCACAGGAAGAGACATCGGCTGCATTTTCGCGGATCGTGAAAAAGGGACGGCCTTCTTTTAGCGGCTGCAATCCGGTCAACGATTCCTTAAAGCGCCTGGAGATCGCAGGCACGCTCGGAAGCGGGGAGCTTCTGCGCATCTGCAAGCTGTTAGAATGTGCAGGACGTGTGAAAGCCTACGGACGCCGGGACAACGCCGATGAGGGCGAAGACTGCCTCGATGCGTATTTTTCCCGTCTTGAACCGGTAACTCCCCTCTCCTCGGAAATCCGCAGATGCATCCTGGAAGAGGACGAGATCAGCGACGATGCAAGCTCCAACCTAAAGCATATCCGCCGCTCCATCGGACAGATGAACGACAAAGTACACTCCACGCTCTCCGGCCTAGTCAACGGCTCCCTGAGAACCTATCTCCAGGACGCGATCATCACCATGCGGGGCGACCGCTACTGTATCCCGGTCAAGGCCGAATACAGAAGCCAGGTCTCCGGAATGATCCACGACCAGTCCTCCACCGGTTCCACCCTGTTTATCGAGCCTATGGCGGTAGTGAAGCTGAACAATGACTTAAAGGAACTCTACGCAAAGGAGCAAGAGGAGATCCAGGTTATCCTCGCCCGCCTGAGTGCAGACGCCGCAGAATATACCAACACTATCCGCAGTGATTACACTGTTCTGTCGGAGCTTGATTATGTCTTTGCAAAGGGTGCGCTGGCACTTGACATGAACGCAAGAATGCCCATCTTTAACACAGAAGGGCGCATCCATATCCGGGAAGGACGCCACCCGCTTTTAGAGCGCAGGACTGTGGTTCCGATCACAGTAACGCTGGGGGATACCTTTGACCTTCTCATCGTCACAGGGCCGAACACCGGCGGGAAGACCGTATCCTTAAAGACCGTGGGTTTATTTACGCTGATGGGGCAGGCAGGGCTTCACATCCCGGCGCTTGACCGCTCTGAGCTTGCCGTATTCCAGGATGTGTATGCAGATATCGGCGATGAACAGAGTATCGAACAGAGCTTAAGCACATTTTCCTCCCATATGACAAATATTGTCTCATTTTTGAAGCATGTGGACGAACACTCCCTTGTGCTTTTCGATGAGCTTGGGGCTGGAACCGACCCGACCGAGGGTGCGGCTCTGGCAACTGCGATCCTGAACCATCTGCATGTGCGCGGGATCCGCACCATGGCCACCACCCATTACAGCGAGCTTAAGGTCTATGCTCTTTCTACAGAGGGCGTGGAGAATGCCTGCTGCGAATTTAACGTAGAGACGCTGCGCCCCACCTATCATCTTCTGATCGGCATACCGGGAAAGAGCAACGCATTTGCCATCGCAGGAAAGCTGGGACTTCCGCAGGAGATCATTGATGAGGCCAGATCCCAGCTCACCGAGCAGGACGAGTCCTTTGAAGACCTGCTGACAGATTTAGAATCAAGCCGCAGAACTATTGAGAAAGAACAGGCCGAGATCGCTGCCTACAAGCGGGAGCTGGAGAGCTTAAAGCTGGAAGCGAAGAAAAAGCAGGAAAAGCTGGAGGAGCAAAAGGAGCGGATCCTCAGGGAAGCTCACGAAAAGGCCCATAACATACTGGCAGAGGCGAAGGAAACCGCCGATGAAACCATGCGCAATTTCCACAAGTTCGGCAAGGAGAACATTTCCGCCGCCGAGATGGAAAAGGAGCGGGAGAAGATCCGCAAGAAGATGGAAGCCGCCCGTTCCGGGATGGTAAAGGAAGTTTCTAAGCCCCACAAGCAGCATAAGGCCAGCGACTTTAAGCTTGGAGAATCTGTCCGGATTCTCAGCATGAACCTGAACGGAACAGTCACTTCCCTTCCAGATTCCAAAGGAAATGTAACCGTGCAGATGGGCATCCTCCGCTCCCAGATCCATATCTCTGACCTGGAGATCATCGAGGAAACCCCTTCTTATCTGAAGAAAACGGCGGGACATACGAAAAAGGGCAGGGTAAAAATGAACAAAGCCCTCTCGGTCAGCACGGAGATTAATCTGCTCGGCAAAACTGTTGACGAAGCCATCGCCGAACTTGACAAATATCTTGATGACGCCAGTCTCGCGCATCTAAGCTCCGTACGCATCGTACACGGAAAGGGCACCGGCGCACTGCGCGCCGGAATCCACAATTACTTAAAGCGCCAGAAGCATGTAAGGTCCTTCCGGCTCGGCGCTTTCGGCGAGGGTGACGCAGGGGTGACGATCGCAGAATTAAAATAACAGGAGGAAACTATGGTAAATAAACAGAAAATCTTAATCGTAGATGACGATGAAAATATTGCAGAACTGATCTCTCTCTATCTGACGAAGGAATGCTTTGACACGATGACAGTCAACGACGGGGAACAGGCACTGGTAGCGTACGATACCTACCAGCCGAACCTTATCCTCCTCGACCTGATGCTTCCGGGAATTGACGGCTATCAGGTATGCCGCGAGCTGCGCACACGCTCCAATGTGCCGATCATCATGCTTTCTGCCAAGGGAGAGATCTTTGACAAGGTCTTGGGACTTGAGCTGGGAGCGGACGATTATATCATGAAGCCGTTTGATTCCAAGGAGATGGTGGCCCGCGTGAAGGCGGTGCTGCGGCGCTACCACGCTGTCCCGAAGCCAGAAAGCCCGGCCGCTGACAAGGGAAAATGCGTGGATTACCCGGGGCTTACCGTCAACCTTACGAACTATTCTGTCGTCGTGGACAACCGGAACGTAGAGATGCCGCCGAAGGAGCTGGAGCTGTTATATTTCCTCGCTTCCTCCCCGAATCAGGTGTTTACCCGCGAGCAGCTCCTTGACCAGATCTGGGGATATGAATATATCGGGGATACCCGGACTGTGGACGTCCACATCAAGCGGCTGCGCGAAAAGATCAAAGACCACAGCGGCTGGAGCTTAAGCACGGTGTGGGGCATCGGCTACAAATTTGAAGTAAAGTAAGGGACAGCTTAAAGTTATGAAAAGTACGCTATACTTAAAGTTCATTATCATATACTTTATCTTCGGTTTTTTAAGCATCTTTACCGTGGGTGCCCTGGCGACCGGATTATTCTCGTCGCCTTTAAACCATGCCATCGCCTCGAACCTGTATAAAGAGGCGAACCTGATCGCTACAGATTACCTGCCGAAATATTTTTCCGAACAGGTGTCACTGTACAATGTCCATACGCAGATCGACGGGATGAAGACACACTTAGACGCCGCGGTCTGGTTTGTGAACAGGGACGGGAGCCTGATCACCTCTTCCCAGTCGGAAGAATATCCTCTGGCTCCCTACCAGATCACTGACTTTAACCCTGCGGAGATCGGCAGCTCACAATACAATATCGGCGATTACCACGGTTATTTCACTGAGGATGTCATCACTGTCATCGCGCCTGTCATCTATGAATATTCGCCGAAGGGCTATCTCCTGATCCACAAGAATCTGTCCGACACAGAATATATGGAAGATCTGTTCCTTCGGACGATCTATATCACCGTCGCCGTAATCTATATCCTGTCCTTTATGATCCTGCTTGCTTTCCGTTTCTTCGTCTATCTTCCCCTCAGCAAGATCACGGAAGCTGCAAGGCAATACGCCTCCGGCAATCTGGATTACGAGATTCCGGTAAATACCCAGGATGAGATGGGATATCTGTCGGCATCCTTAAACTACATGTCCTCACAGCTCCGGGATATGGAGGACTACCAGAAGAAATTCGTGGCAAATGTATCCCACGATTTCCGCTCTCCCTTAACCTCCATCAAGGGCTACGTAGAAGCTATGGCAGACGGGACTATCCCGCCAGAGCTTCACGAAAAATACTTAAAGATCATCCTGTTCGAGACAGAGCGGCTGACAGATCTGACCCAGGACCTCCTCACCCTGAATGAGTTCGACACAAAAAATCTCTTACTGAACCGTGAAAAATTCGATATCCATGAGATGATCAAAAATGTAGCCGCCTCCTTTGAAGGAACCTGCACCCAAAAGAAGATCTCCATCGAGCTTGTCTTTGCCACCAAGCACTTAGAGACATTTGCCGATAAGAGGAAGCTCCATCAGATCCTCTACAATCTTCTGGACAACGCCATTAAGTTCAGCGACCCGGAATCCTCGATAAAGATCGAGACAACCGAGCGGGGTGATAAGATCTACACCTCTGTGAAAGACGAAGGTCCCGGCATCCCCCGGAGCGCACTGAATAAGATCTGGGAGCGCTTCTACAAGACAGACCTCTCCCGCGGGAAGGATAAAAAAGGCACCGGGCTTGGGCTTGCTATCGTCAAAGAAGCCGTGCAGGCCCACGGAGAGAATATCAATGTGATCAGTACAGAAGGGGTTGGGACCGAGTTTATCTTTTCCCTTCCCAAAGCATAAGATGTATGGGCATAAGATTACGTGGACATAGCCTGCTGAAACCCAAATCAGCAGACAAAATCAGGGGCGGCCAGATTACCTGCCGCCCCTTTTTAAGCTCCTGAAATCATGATAAAATTCACGGTTCACTCTGTGACCGGCAACGTGCAATATCCATATTAAAATTGCCTTTGGCAACAGGAGCCTTGCACTTTGGTCTTCTTACTCTTCTGGAACTACGATCAGATCCTTTGTGAAGCTGTTGAGCACCTCGCAGCCATCCTCGGTGATGATTACAAGGTCTTCGATACGTACGCCGATTCCTTCATCAGCAATGTAGATACCCGGCTCTACAGAGAAGCACTGTCCAACCTGGATGATGTCCTCATTTACCGAAGACACATCGCCGAACTCGTGATCCTCAAGTCCGATAGAATGTCCGGTCCTGTGGGTAAAGTATTTGCCGTATCCCTTTTCCTCGATGTAATTCCTTGCAGCAAGGTCAACGTCGCACATTCTGTTGCCCGGCTTTGCCGCCTCGATTCCGCGTCTGTTGGCCTCTACAACGATATCATAGATCTCTCTTGCACGGTCAGATACCTCGCCGATAAATACGGTTCTGGTCATATCCGATGCATAGTTGTCCTTGAACGCTCCGATGTCAAGGATCACACAGTCGCCGCGCTTGCCTTTGGAATCATCGGTAACATGATGCGGATCGGCAGCTCCCTTGGCATAAGCAGTAATCGGGTCGAAGGATACGTCCTCACATCCAAGCTCCTTGTAGATCTCACGGATCTTGTTGTTTAGCTCTCTCTCGGTCAGTCCCTTTGCCACCCACGGAATCAGCTTTTCCATGGCAATATCGTTAAGCCTTGAAGACTCTCTCATCAGCTCTTTCTCCTTCTCATCCTTGACCATACGGATATAGTCAACGATCGGAGAACCGTTCACGAATTTGCTTCCGCCGCCTAATTCCTGCAGACGGAGGAGGAATCTTGCCGGCCATGTCTTGTCGATACCCATAGTCTTGTCCTTCTCAACGTATCTGCTTAAGATCTCCACACCATCCTCAATGTCATCATACCAGACAAGTTCTACCCCCAAATCCTTCTCCTGCGGGAACAGCTTGTTAATCACAAGCTTATGATTTCCATTCACATTCAGATATAATGCTAATAACCTCTCTCCCGGAATGATCCATTTCCCCGTCAGATAGAAGATCGCGACCGGGTCAGATATAATCATCTGCGGTACGCCGTGCTCCTCCATAGATTTCAACACTCTTGAAACTTTTCCCTGATCCATTTTTACCCCAACCTTTCTATATAATTATTTGAATAAGTAAACCACTGAATCCCATCGGTTTACGTCAATATCATTATAGACCGCGGTACAGTAAAAGTCAATCCGAACACAGTTACTCTTTCGGCAACTATAATTTTTCATCTATGGCCCGCCTTGCCTTTTCTATCTCTTCTTTATCTGTCCGCAGGATATCATATTCACTGAGCCCCAAAAGCCCCATATGAACTCCCTGTTTCCGATAAGTCATACCGCTGTCTGTCACTTTCTTCCCAGACATATGGAAGCTGGATGCTTTCGCCGTCTCTCTGATCCGCCGGATAACCTCTGCATTTACCCCGCCGCCTACTAGGATCTCTATCCTCTCTTCTGCCTGTGCGACCAGTTTCTTAAGAACTTCTGCCCCTTTGGTACATGCAGATGCCTGTCCCGAGGTGAGAATCGTATCGATTCCCAGGCAGACAGCTTCTTCCAGGGCTTCATAAGAATCCCGGCATACATCAAACGCCCGGTGTAGGGTAAACGTTAAATCCCCGGCACATTTTCTAAGCTCTTCTATCCGTTTCCCGTCCAGTCTTCCATCCGCTTTCAGACATCCGGCAACCACTCCGTCCGCCCCCAGCTCCCGAAACATGCGGATATCCTCCTGCATCATCCTAAACTCCGCCTCTGTATACAGGAAATCCCCGAATCTCGGACGTATCAATACATTCAGTTCTATCTCACATGCTTTCCTGATCTGTCTAAACTGACTTACTCCAGGAGTTGTACCGCCGATAATGAGATTCGCGCAGACCTCAAGGCGGTCGGCTCCTCCCTCCTGTGCAGCCAGGGCAGATTCAACGGAATCAACGCACACTTCTAATCTTGACATCATCTTCATAACCTTCTTTTATCTCACTGCCTTTATCGTATCAGTCACCGCAGTCCTCCTGCACTAAAGAAGCTGCCTTGCTACAGGCAGCTCCTTGATCATTCTGATTCTTTTATATCTATCTATTCTTCCGCGAAATCAATAACTGCCTCAGCCTCTTCCACAGTCTCCTGCAATTCTGCCTCAACCTCTGCCAGCAGCTCTTCTTCCGCCTCATCATCATTGAAAATGATCTCATCATCCATCATAAGCTCAGAATCCAGCTTGATATCACGGTACTTTCTCATACCTGTACCTGCCGGGATATGCTTACCGATGATGACATTCTCCTTAAGGCCGATAAGCGGGTCTACCTTGCCCTTGATGGCAGCTTCGGTAAGAACCTTCGTCGTCTCCTGGAAGGATGCCGCCGACAGGAAGGAGTTGGTAGCAAGGGACGCCTTCGTAATACCAAGCATGATCTGCTCCCCGGTAGCCAGCTCTTTACCTTCCTCCGCCAATGCCTTGTTGGTATCCTCAAACTCAAGAATATCCACATTCGTTCCCGGAAGGAATTCGCTGTCTCCTGCCTCCTCCACACGGATCTTCTTTAACATCTGGCGAACGATGACCTCAATATGCTTATCATTGATATCAACACCCTGCAGCCGGTATACTCTCTGTACCTCTTGGATCATATAATCCTGAACAGCACGCAGTCCCTTAATCCTCAGGATATCGTGAGGGTTGACACTACCCTCTGTCAGCTCATCGCCGGCTTCTAGCTCCACGCCGTCCGTGATCTTGATCCTTGAGCCGTAGGGGATCAGATACGCCTTAGTCTCTCCGGTCTCATGATTCGTTACGATGATCTCGCGCTTCTTCTTGGTGTCATTGATCGTCGCCTTTCCGGCAAATTCCGTGATGATCGCAAGACCCTTCGGCTTTCTCGCCTCAAAAAGCTCCTCAACACGGGGAAGACCCTGGGTGATATCATCGCCGGCAACACCACCCGTATGGAACGTACGCATCGTAAGCTGGGTACCCGGCTCCCCGATAGACTGTGCCGCGATGATACCTACCGCCTCGCCCACCTGAACCGGCTCGCCTGTCGCCATGTTGGCGCCGTAGCATTTCGCACAGATACCGTTGTGAGAACGGCAGGTAAGGATCGTACGGATCTTGATCTTCTCCAGCGGATTACCTTTCGTATCCACGCCTTTCTTCATAATAAGCTCAGCACGCTTCGGCGTTACCATATGGTTTCTCTTTACCAGGACATTGCCGTCCTTATCCACGATATCCTCGCACAGATACCGTCCGGTGATACGCTCCTTAAGGCTCTCGATCTCCTCATTGCCGTCGGTAAATGCTTTCACATACATGCCCGGAATCTCTGCGTCCTTCTCCACACAGTCAACCTCGTGGATGATCAGCTCCTGAGACACGTCCACCAGACGTCTCGTCAGGTATCCGGAATCGGCTGTACGAAGCGCCGTATCGGACAATCCCTTACGCGCTCCGTGGGCGGACATGAAATACTCCAATACGTCCAGACCTTCACGGAAGTTGGAACGGATAGGAAGCTCGATCGTACGTCCGGTCGTATCTGCCATCAGTCCGCGCATACCCGCAAGCTGCTTGATCTGCTTGTCGGAACCACGGGCTCCGGAATCCGCCATCATGAAGATGTTATTATACTTATCCAAACCGGAAAGCAGTGCCTCTGTCAGTGCATCGTCAGTCGCCTTCCATGTCTCTACAACTTCTTTATAACGCTCCTCCTCTGTAATCAGGCCGCGCTTGAAGTTCTTAGTAATCTTATCTACCGTATCCTGCGCTTCCTGGATCATCTGCGGCTTCTGGGGCGGCACGGTCATATCTGAGATCGATACGGTCATGGCTGCCCTTGTGGAATACTTGTAGCCGATAGATTTTACAGAGTCCAGAACCTCTGCCGTAGCAGTCGATCCGTGGGTATTGATTACCTTCTCAAGAATCTGCTTTAACTGCTTCTTTCCTACGTGGAAATCCACCTCTAAAAGCAGCGCGTTATCCGGGTTCTCCCGGTCTACAAAGCTAAGATCCTGGGGGATGATCTCATTAAACAGAAATCTTCCCAGCGTTGATTCTACATTACCCGTCTTTGACGTGCCGTCAGCAAATGTCTTTGTGACGCGCACCTTTATCTTTGAATGAAGCGTGATCGCATTATTCTCATAAGCGAGGATCGCCTCGTTAACATTCTTAAATACCTTGCCTTCGCCCTTGGCTCCCGGTCTCTCCTGTGTCAGATAATAGATACCAAGTACCATATCCTGGGAAGGAACCGCCACCGGCCCGCCGTCTGACGGCTTAAGCAGATTGTTCGGCGACAGCAGCAGGAACCTGCACTCCGCCTGCGCCTCTACGGAAAGCGGAAGATGAACCGCCATCTGGTCTCCGTCGAAGTCTGCATTGTACGCCGTACATACCAGCGGATGAAGCTTGATCGCCTTACCCTCTACAAGAATCGGCTCAAATGCCTGGATACCTAACCTGTGCAGGGTAGGGGCACGGTTGAGCATAACCGGATGCTCCTTGATGACTTCCTCTAACACGTCCCAGACCTCCGGCTGGAGACGCTCCACCATCTTCTTCGCATTTTTAATATTGTGCGCAGTCCCGTTCTGCACAAGCTCCTTCATTACAAAAGGCTTGAACAGCTCGATCGCCATCTCCTTCGGCAAACCGCACTGATAGATCTTAAGCTCCGGTCCTACAACGATAACCGACCGGCCGGAGTAGTCAACACGCTTTCCGAGAAGGTTCTGGCGGAAACGCCCGGACTTTCCCTTAAGCATATCGGAAAGGGATTTCAGCGCACGGTTTCCCGGACCTGTTACCGGACGTCCGCGCCGTCCGTTATCGATCAGGGCGTCTACCGCCTCCTGAAGCATCCGCTTTTCATTTCTTACAATAATGTCCGGCGCCCCCAGCTCAAGAAGACGCTTCAGACGGTTATTTCTATTGATGATCCTTCTGTACAGATCGTTAAGGTCAGAAGTGGCAAAACGGCCGCCGTCAAGCTGTACCATCGGACGGAGATCAGGCGGAATCACCGGAATATTAGTCATGATCATCCACTCCGGCTTGTTACCTGATTCACGGAAAGCTTCCACAACCTCCAGGCGCTTGACGATCCTCGCGCGCTTCTGCCCGGTCGCTCCTTTTAAGCCTTCGGACAGCTCTTTATACTCTTTCTCCAAGTCAATGGCCTGCAGAAGTTCCTGAATAGACTCCGCTCCCATCCCTACCCGGAACGCATTGCCGTAAGTCTCTCTTGCCTCCTGATATTCCTGCTCCGAGAGCACCTGCTTATACTGAAGCTCTGAACTCCCCTTATCCAATACAATATAGGAAGCGAAATACAGAACCTTCTCCAGAGTCCTTGGAGACAGGTCAAGAATCAGTCCCATACGGCTCGGGATCCCCTTAAAGTACCAGATATGTGACACCGGCGCTGCCAGCGCAATATGCCCCATACGCTCACGGCGCACGCTGGATTTGGTTACCTCAACGCCGCACCGGTCGCAGACAACGCCTTTATAGCGTATCTTTTTGTACTTTCCGCAGTGGCACTCCCAGTCCTTGCTCGGTCCGAAGATCTTCTCGCAGAATAACCCGTCTTTTTCAGGCTTCAACGTTCTGTAATTGATCGTTTCCGGCTTCGTAACCTCGCCTTTGGACCATTCCAGGATCTTCTCGGGCGATGCCAAACCTATCTTGATCGCATCAAAAACCATTGGCTGAAATGTTTGCTGGTTATTATTTTCTGGCATATCGGCACCCCTCTCTACATATCATCTGATAAATCATTATATGCATAATCGTCAGTTTCCTCAAAATCCATGTCGAAATCATCCTCATCTTCATCCTCTGACTCGATATCGACAAGCTCCTCTCCCTGGAATTCCTGCTCTGTATATCCCTGCTGTCCAAAATCATCCTCATCATTGTACTTTCTGTCGCCTTCGATCAGCGAACGGAAATCCGTCTCGCCCATATCAACAGTTTCCATGATCTCAACCTCAGTATTGTCATCGCGCAGTACCCGCACGTCAAGGCCGAGAGACTGCAGCTCCTTGAGAAGTACCTTAAAGGACTCCGGAATACCCGGCTCTGGAATATTCTCACCCTTGATGATTGCCTCATAGGTCTTCACACGTCCCACAACATCATCAGACTTCACCGTAAGGATCTCCTGCAGCGTATAGGATGCCCCGTAAGCTTCAAGCGCCCACACCTCCATCTCTCCGAAACGCTGTCCGCCGAACTGTGCCTTACCGCCTAAAGGCTGCTGCGTTACCAGCGAGTAAGGGCCTGTAGAACGGGCATGAATCTTATCGTCAACAAGATGGTGGAGCTTAAGATAATGCATGTGCCCAATGGTAACCGGGCTGTCGAAATACTCCCCTGTCCTTCCGTCACGCAGACGTACTTTACCGTCTCTGGAGATCGGAACACCTTTCCACAGCTTTCTGTGCTCACGGTTCTCAGACAGATACTGCATAACCTCCGGAAGCAGCTCTTCCTTATGCTTCGCCTCGAACTCATCCCAGCTTAAGTTTACATAATCATTAGCCAGATCAAGAGTATCCATGATGTCATTCTCATCCGCACCGTCAAATACCGGTGTGGCAATATTGAAGCCAAGAGCCTTGGCCGCCAGCGACAGATGGATCTCCAGTACCTGCCCGATATTCATACGGGAAGGCACACCCAGCGGATTAAGCACGATGTCAAGAGGCCGCCCGTTCGGAAGGAAAGGCATATCCTCCACAGGAAGCACACGGGAAACAACACCCTTGTTGCCGTGACGTCCGGCCATCTTATCTCCAACCGAGATCTTTCTCTTCTGCGCGATATAAATTCTCACCGACTGATTGACACCCGGCGAAAGCTCGTCGCCGTTCTCCCTGGTAAATACCTTGGCATCCACAACGATTCCGTATTCACCGTGAGGCACCTTAAGGGAAGTATCCCTTACCTCTCTTGCCTTTTCGCCAAAGATCGCACGCAGAAGCCTCTCCTCTGCGGTAAGCTCTGTCTCGCCTTTTGGCGTAACCTTTCCGACCAGGATATCACCAGCGCGCACCTCCGCACCGATACGGATGATCCCTCTCTCGTCAAGATCCTTCAGCGCGTCGTCGCCGACACCCGGGATATCGCGGGTAATCTCCTCCGGTCCAAGCTTGGTATCACGGGCTTCCGCCTCGTATTCCTCAATGTGGACAGAAGTATACACATCATCCTGAACTAATCTCTCGCTTAAAAGTACGGCATCCTCGTAGTTATAACCCTCCCACGTCATAAAACCGATAAGCGGGTTCTTCCCGAGCGCCATCTCCCCGTTCGCGGTAGACGGTCCGTCCGCGATTACATCCCCTGCTTCAACCTTATCACCCTTGAACACGATCGGCCTCTGGTTATAGCAGTTGCTCTGGTTGCTGCGAAGGAACTTCGTCAGCTTATATTTCTTCGTATTGCCATCGTTCTGGCGGATAATGATCTCTTTTGACGTAGAACGCTCAACCACGCCGCCCTCTGCTGCGACTATGCACACACCTGAGTCAACCGCAGACTTCTCCTCCATACCTGTCCCCACGACCGGAGCCTCTGTCAGCAGAAGAGGTACCGCCTGGCGCTGCATGTTAGAACCCATCAGCGCACGGTTCGCATCGTCGTTCTCAAGGAACGGGATCAAAGCTGTAGCCACAGAGAACACCATCTTTGGTGAAACGTCCATATAATCGAACATCTTCCGCTCATATTCCTGCGTCTCCTCGCGGTAACGCCCGGATACGTTCCTGCGGACAAAATGCCCCTCGTCGTCTAGCTGTTCGTTCGCCTGAGCCACATGATAATTGTCTTCTTCATCAGCCGTCATATAGACAACTTCATCGGTAACAACCGGATTAAGCGGATCGTCATGATTGATCTTGCGGTACGGCGCCTCCACAAATCCATACTGGTTAATCCGGGCATAGCATGCCAGTGAGTTGATCAGACCGATGTTCGGGCCTTCAGGCGTCTCGATCGGACACATCCTCCCGTAGTGGGAATAGTGTACGTCACGGACCTCGAATCCTGCACGGTCCCTGGAAAGACCTCCGGGGCCGAGGGCGGACAGACGCCGCTTATGGGTCAGCTCACCAAGCGGGTTGTTCTGATCCATGAACTGGGAAAGCTGTGAAGAACCGAAGAACTCCTTCACCGCCGCCGTTACCGGCTTTATATTGATCAGTGACTGGGGGGATATCCCCTCTAAGTCCTGTGTCGTCATCCTCTCGCGGACAACACGCTCAAGCCTTGACAGCCCGATCCTGTACTGGTTCTGCAAAAGCTCTCCTACTGCACGGATTCGTCTGTTGCCAAGATGGTCGATATCATCATCATTGCCAAGGCCATACTCTAAGTGCATATTATAATTGATGGATGCAAGGATATCTTCCTTAGTAATATGCTTCGGGATCAGATCATGGATATCCCTGCGGATCGCGTCCTTAAGCTCATCGATATCCCCTGCCGTCTCCTCCAAAAGCCCTGCCAGCACCGGATAGTACACAAGCTCTGTCACGCCGACCTCCTTCGGGTCGATATCCACAACAGACGCCAGGTCAACCATCATATTAGAAAGGACTTTGATATTCCTCTCCTCATCCTGCCGCTCGATCCACACATACGGAACAGCCCCGTTCTGTATCTCGTCAGCCAGCTCTCTCGTCACCTTAGTGCCTGCCTCGGCAATCACCTCGCCGGTGATCACATTGACCACATCCTCCGCCAGAACCTGTCTGTTAATACGGTTCCTGAGCAGAAGCTTCTTATTAAACTTATAGCGCCCTACCTTTGCCAGGTCATAACGTCTCGGGTCAAAAAACATACTGGTGATCAGGCTCTCCGCACTGTCCACAGCCAGAGGCTCGCCAGGGCGGATCTTTTTATATAATTCCAAGAGACCTTCCTGATAATTGGTAGCCGCATCTTTTTCAAAACTTGCCAGAATCTTCGGTTCCTCGCCGAAAATTTCAACAATCTCAGGATTTGTGCCGATACCCAGCGCACGGATCAATACAGTAATCGGCACCTTTCTCGTTCTATCTACTCGTACATAAAAAACGTCATTGGAATCCGTCTCATACTCTAACCACGCACCGCGGTTAGGAATAACAGTGGATGAATACAGCTTTTTTCCTAATTTGTCATGAGCGATCGCATAATAAATGCCAGGGGAACGGACAAGCTGACTTACGATTACACGCTCAGCCCCGTTGATCACAAATGTTCCGGTGCTTGTCATCAGCGGCAGATCCCCCATGAAGATCTCATGCTCATTAATCTCGTCTGTTTCTTTATTGTGGAGCCTTACCCTCACCTTCAGAGGCGCGGCGTAAGTCGCATCACGTTCTTTACACTCTTCGATTGTGTACTTTACGTCATCCTCGCACAGCGTGAAATCTACAAATTCCAGACTCAGATGACCGCTGTAATCTGCAATCGGTGAAATATCATCAAATACTTCTTTTAAGCCTTCGTCAAGAAACCAGTGATAGGAATCTTTCTGGACTTCAATCAAATTCGGCATCTGAAGAACTTCTTTTTGTCTGGAATAGCTCATGCGGGAACTTTTTCCACTTTTAATGGGACGAATTCTGTTTTTCTCCATATTGACGTTTCACTCCTCGTTTATTTTTTTGTGGGCAGCGAATTGCCCGTAAATCGTGCACTTTCACATATTTCACTATTTGTCAAGCTGTTTTTTCATGCAAATTCACGGCATAACTTTCCACAATAGCGCATTTTTTATAATAGCATAATCTTGTCAAGCTTGTCAACCGGAAAATTCTCAATTTTTACCATGTATTACGCAAACATTGATTATCCGAAAAGCTTAAAGACCGTTCAAAAAGTGGTGCCGCTCCCTGCCAAAGCAAAGAGCCGCACCACCCTTACACGTTAAACCTATATTACTCTGTAACTGCGCCATTCTGCAGCATCACACTCGCATGTACATCGGTCCGTATGCCGCGCATGCCCTGTAATCCTGTCCTTCTTTGTCCGCCCCGAACGCATTCCATGCCACGGGCCTGAAGATGTCCTCCTCCGGCACATCATGCATGCAAACCGGAATCCTAAGGATAGACGCCATAGTGATCAGATCCGTAACACCAGCAGGGGGGCAGTAGGGTGATGTCCACGCGTTCTCTTCTGAATTTTTCCGCACATGCGGCAGTTTCGGCTGCGCGCCCGATAGTCGTATCAGCGATAACTATCTTTACCGGCTCTCCATTAGCGTATCTTACGCTTATTCGTTAATAACAGAAATCGGCTTCCCTGGCGAACTGATCTTGAACTACTCTCCGGAAGTCTTTAAAAAATTCATACAGATACGTTAACGGCTGCGGGTTCGCTCTTCAATCCCTTTCGTCAGCGCCCCGTATTCTTTTGCACTTCTGCTGCTCCTTTTGTATGCCATAATAGGCATATTGTTATCCGGGGACCATTCCAGGTCGATAGGTCTTACCGCCTCAAGAAACTCGAACATATTGTCCAGGCCGAAAAGCCCCCACGGTGTCGCCCCCACCGGGATAACCAGAGTATCCGACGCACAAAGCACATTCATCACCCATCCTCCCAGAGTAGGCGGGGAATCAATCAGTATATAATCATATCTCCCGAATTCTACAGTTCCCTTTAATCCTTTCCTTAAGATAAACTCTCTCTGCCACTTCGTAAACAGCTCGTATTCCACAGCGCTCATCAGCGTGGATGAAGGAATGAGGTCTATGTTCTCATAGGGTGTGGATATGATGTAATCTTTTAAGTCCTTCTGGTCTTTCACGGCGCAGTAAAGATTCTTTTCCCCGCGGGCATATGCAAACACTTCCTCCATCCGTTTTTATGGTATCTATCTCCATTGTTCAATTTTTATATATCTCAGGAGCTGCCACCGCAAAAAACAGCAGCAGCGTAAAAGCCGCTCCTATAAAATCCGAAACAGAACCGGCCAGAAATACATTCTGGACACCGGTATATAACGGCAGCACAAATACGCAGATAATGTATACAGCCTTTCTGAATACAGACATGGGAAATGCATAGTTAATCTTCGCCATGGAAGTCATTCCCTGCACAAAAGCGAACTGTACCGCAATCCCCGGAAGCGCAAACGTGTATTGTTGGAGCGCCCTTGACGCTATCTGTATAGAATCCCGATCTGTCAGGAACAACCCTGCAAAATACTCCGGAGCCATCTGGACAATGATAAACAAAGAACCTATATACACCATGCACAAAACCAGCAGATGCCGGAATGCCTGCCGTATCCTTTCATAATCCCTGATCCCGTAAAAATAACTGAATACAGTCCCGCATCCGCTGCATATCCCCTGAGCCGGCAGTCCGACGATTAGCATAAAGCTCTGTATGACAGCGGCACACGCTATATATCTGTCTCCCATGCCGGGCGCTGAATATTTCCGCAGGACAATATTCAAAAACATCACGATCAGATTATCCAGCAGCGTAATAAGGAACGACATGCTTCCGATGGATAAGATCCGCTTCATGACAGCCCACCGGCAGCCGCCTGTTCTGACACGAACTTGAGCGTTCCTTCCGCATATCAGAAAAAGGACATAACACAGCGTACAAAACTGCCCGGTCACAGTAGCTGCCGCCGCACCCTTTACCCCCATACCAAATCCAAAGATCAAAACCGGATCCAATATGATGTTTACGACCGCCCCCAGTGAAACCGTCAGCATTCCCTGCCGTGCCATCCCCTGTGCCAATATGTAATGGTTCATCCCGGTTCCTACCAAAACAGCCGCCGTCCCCAGCACACAGATACAAAAATAATCTTCCGCAAAGGGAAACATTTCTTCACTGCTCCCCAATAAGAACAGCAAAGGCCGCCGGAATGCCAAAGCCAGCACAGTCACAGCCGCCGACAGCAGCACCAAAAGGAAAAATCCGTTATTGACCGCCTCCTGCGCTTCTTCCGGCGCACCTTCCCCTGTTTTTATGCTCATAATAGATGAGCCTCCAATGCCTACCATAAATGCAAATGCAGAAATGGCTGTCACGGCAGGCGCGCACACCCCGATGGCCGCAAGAGACAATTCTCCCTCTCCCTGTATCTGCCCGACAAAGAACCGATCCACAATCCCATACAGGACATTCAAAAACTGTGCCAGCATTGCAGGTATGCCCAGCTTCCAGATCAGGTTCCTCACAGGCACATTTTGAAACTGCTCCATTGTTGTCTGCATGGTACAACTCCTTTGTTTTAATGGATGTTTTTGCCCAGTTCAAATGCTTCTTTAAGCTCTGGCTTCCCTTTAATGTCCCCCACTGCCATATTTCCTCCTGCAAGGACAGTCCCAAGATTTTCCCATCGTAAATGCTCCATCAGATGATTATAGTACATTACCACATCTTCAAAGCCGCTTCCTTCCGCCGCCATCAGCAGAGCAGAAGCCTTTCCGTTTCCACGGAGGAGATTGCCGTCTCCTTCCTCCAGTGCAAACAAACGGTCAACTGCTGTCCGAAGCTGCCCGCTCATATTCCAGTAATACAAAGGCGTAGCAAGCACAACCACATCACAATCCTTTACCGCCGGATAGATCTGCACCATATCATCCTTCTGGACACAGGGACATTCTCTGCTGCTCCTGCCTCCAAAACAGCCCAGGCAGCCATGGATATCCATATCATTTAGGAAAAATTCCGTGACTGTGCTGCCTGCACTTTCCGCACCTTTTGTAAACTCCCTGACCAATGCAGAAGTATTTCCTGCCCTGCGTGGACTTCCGTTCAATACCACTATTTTTTTACTCATACCTTCATTCCCTTTCAGATTTTTTCCGCCAGTGCAGCCGCCTGAGTGCATCCATCGGTCTTTTCAATATCCCCGGCATTCAGAACGCCCGGAACAAGCACCTCGCCCACCATCTTCCACTTCAGCAGCGCCGCAGAACGCTCAACCGGGATACGCACGCCATCCATAACAGTCATATCATCTTCTTCACAGCAGGTGATCAAAGCACACGCTTTTCCTGCCACATCTTTTCCCGCAACGCAGAAAGCAAACAGCCTGTCAATGACTCCTTTGATCTGTGCCGGGATCGAATACCAGTAAACCGGCATCGTAAAGACAACCGCATCTGCTTCCAGAATCGCCGGTGCGATAGCATTAAAATCATCATCAAAGGAACAGGCCTTTCCCGTCTTAAAGCAGGTCTCACATGCATGACAGCCTCCTACGTTTTTCATGGCTGCATCAAAACGGGTCACGGTATGTCCCATACTCTCTGCCGCCCGGATAAAGGCATCCGTCATGGCGAAGCTGTTCCCATTTTTTCTTGGGCTTCCTGTGATCACAACAATCTTTTTACTCATAAAAGCATTCCTCCATCATTTTCATATTTGAATCCACTGCCATTTTTTGAAAAAAGGAAATCCGTAAATCAGGCTTTCATCTGCCACACCGCCGATTTGAAATGACTTTCCTAAATTCTTTTGTTGTTACGGTACACGCTTTGCAGGATTGGCTTTTCCTGCTGCTGATATTATAATTATAACCAGAATAAAATATGAAACAAGTACGCACATTCAGGTGCGATACTTACATACAGGTTATATACTTACCCAAAAGAGAGTTCAAAAGAGGCGGGCGCTGTATATTGCAGAAATGCCCAGTGTACTGTCTGGATTATATGTATCCAACGCGGCAGATGGGGTTTTCAATAGCATTCAAGTCATTTATACCAGCTTCTATCCCGTCCGGCCCAGGAGATTCAATCGTTCTCCCAATACGGGCACTAATCCCACTCTGATAACCTGCTATCCCCTGATTGAATAATGTCACAGATCCGGAATCTTTTTTCACCAGTCCAGGCACCATTTTCATAATTGTAGTTTATTTTTTGCATAACTCATAAGTTTGTATCGTATATTCCAATCCTGTCACCTGCCTTCATATACTATCCTTGATGTCGAATCGACCAATTTCTTCTGAAAGAAGAAAAATATAATAAGCTGTATCAGGAATACCACAAGGGATAATCCTATGGCGACCAGCGTTATTTCAGAAATGCGTGTTGCAGAAGATGCTTCCATAAAACGGTTTATCATGAATGAAGCTGTGACACATCCGCAGATTACAGGAAAAAAATAAATAAGCCCTATCTGTTTCCGGATCATCTTTTTCAGGTCATTTTCCTTTAGCCCAAGATACATCGCCCTCTTGTAGCTCTCAGTATCTTGCATTATCGTTCCTGCAATTTTTAATCCCATTATCATAGTTGCTGACACAAAAGAAATAATGGCGATAAAGAAAATCAGGATCAGATAAACTGCGCCTGCCTCCATCTGGACATCAAGCTCCGTCTGTTTTGCATAAGGATAAAATTCCCACCATCGGGCAGCATATAATTCGTTTCCATCATAAGGGATATACATATCTTCATAATTCTCCATTTTATCTTTAATAACCTGATCTTGCCAGCGCACAAATATCTCCCCCTTGTTTATTGCTACAATCTCTGCCAGAAGTCTCTTTTGAAATTCACTGCTGTTTTCAGTATTACTGCCATGAAACAGATAATAGGTCATTTTATATGAGGAATCCAAAGTATCACTTATCCTGTAAAAAGTATGATCACTGACGACTGCAAAAGAATTTATCTTTGCGGTTTCATTCAGTACACTTTCCTTTGAGACCAGCTCAATTCTTTGTAATGTAAAGTCTTCTTTTATACATGGGTTGTAAAACAGTCCTCTATCTTCCGAGCAGGTTTGGAACATAGAATCATCAGAATCCTGAAAGTAAATATATCCGTCATCCGGAACAGACAGGTTCATGCCAGAAAGTGCATTAAAATCAGACACATTAACAACCATTTCCGATGACCACTCATTTCTTGAAGCATCCATATACTGATGCTCCCGTCCCAGCAAAAGCATATCCAATGAATGCCATTCGCTTAAAGAAATACCGCTTTCTTCTGCAAAAGAGCGTATCCTGCTTTCATCAAGTTTCTCTCCTGATTCCCCGGCTAAAACAGCATAATCATATGGTTCTTCCTTGATTGAATAGTAAAGTTCCAAAAAAATGCTCCCATTAAAACATATGGAAAATACCGTAAGCGTAATCAGCAGTGAGGAAACAAATAAGGACAACGTATATTGGTTCCCTTTTTGCCTTACAAGATTGTAAAACAAGATACCTTTTCTGTATGGGTTAGGAAAAAAACGCTTTATAATGCTGCCCATAGAAGTAATCTGTGCCGTCAGAATATACATTCCAATCAGGCTGATGCCAAGAAAGAGAACGGAAAAACTTTTCAGCGGGTAGATAACCGCAGTAATATTAAACAATATCAGTCCCAAAGGAACGGCTATCAGCCCTATGATACCCAGCGCCGGGCGGGAGCCTTTCACCTCCTCGCCTTCAGATGATGAACGCAGAATCCTGATTACATCTAAACTTGCGACATGAACCGCATTCTTGATACGCAGGATAACCCATGCCAATATCCATAACCCTCCTGCAATCAGCAGCCCTTTCCCTCCCACACGAAAGGCTCCATCCGTGTAGGAAATAAATAAAGACAGCAGCGACCATATACCAAAAGAGAACGGAATAGCTAAAACAAGCCCGGCAGCCCCTCCAATCAAAAATGTGAGGTCAAGCTGCTGGTTTTGTATTTTACCAACAGATTTTGGTGGAAGACCAAGGGAAAGGTATACCCCGATTTCCTTCATTTGAAGCTGAATATAAATGGCGTTAGCATAGAAAAGAAAGACAACAATACCAATCATCGTAATCCCATACATCCCAAGCGAAATTAAGTAAGTCGATCCATCTGTCATCAATACATCCGTTATAACCCTGCTGAAAAGCAGCGCACCATAAGCCCCGGTCATGGCAACAGCAAAACAGATTGACAAGCCAAAAAGAATGTACCGGCTTTTATTCTGGCGGATCAGTTTTCGAGTGATTTCATTTAATGTCATTGCCCCACCTCCACAATCTTCAAAAATTCCAGAATGTCATTCATAAACTGCCTCTGCTCTTTCTGACGTACCAATTCCCTTACTACCATTCCATCCGACAAAGCAATCACACGATCCGCATGAGAAGCAGCAATCGCATCATGTGTCACCATCAAAACTGTAGCCCCCAGCTGTTCCTTGGCAAACAGAAACGCTTCTATGACAGCATTGCTTGACTGGGAATCAAGATTGCCAGTCGGCTCATCCGCTAAGATTAACAACGGTTCATTTGATAAAGCCCTTGCAATAGCCACCCGTTGCTTTTGACCTCCGGAAAGCTCGCCCGGATATTTTCCGGAAATGTCCTCAATGCCAAAGGCGCACAGCAGATCTCTTGTTTTTCCTTCCATATCTGCGGCAGGCTTTTTGGCAATGATTTGTGGAAGAAAAATATTTTCCTGCACCGTCAACCCATCGATCAGCATAAAATCCTGAAAAATAAACCCTAATATACTGGAACGGATTTCAGCTTGTTTTTCTTTATCCGTATGAAGCATATCTACAGAACCCACTTTCACTTTGCCACTGTCTGCTGATAAAAAACCTGACACAATATTCAGCAGTGTCGTTTTTCCGCTGCCGGACGGTCCCATGACCGCAGCAAATTCACCTCTGTCCATCTCCATGCTGACACCTTTCAGCACAGGGTAGGTATTCCCTTTTGTAACGTAAGATTTTTGCAACCCTGATACAGATAGTATTTTTTCCATATGCCGATACTCCTTCACAAGTTATTTTCCGGAGAAAATAAAAACTCTCCTCATTGCTATAAGGAGAGTGTAAATGAAAAATATCACAAAAGTATCTACTTTTCCAACAAAAATGAAAATTGCACTCTGGCGCCCGAATCCGGCGTATTGCTGATTGTAATACTGCCGCCATGTTTTTCGCACAGGATTTTACAGATGTTCAATCCAAGGCCAAAATGGGCAGTTCCAGATTCTCCAGAGGTGTAGAAGGGATTTAGCGCCTGCCCCAGAGCTTCCGGACTAAATCCTGCTCCATCATCAATTATTTCAAAAAAAAGCAAATGATTCTGCGTATACAGATGCACAAAAACTTTGTCCTTAGAATAACGGCAGGCATTTCTCATAACATTTTCCAATACCCTGAAAATCAGGGAAATATCCCCCCTGATCTCCTGCAGATTGACTTCCTTTGCAGCGGAAATGTCTTTCCCATATTTCTTAGCTGTCGATTTTATGTTGTCATCTAACATTTTCATCAAACTGTCTATGGAAATTGTCTGTACGTTAACCGGCGTATCCTCTAACTTTTGGATGGTGTTCATAACTTCGACATAATCTTCCAGACGCTTAATGTAATATGCCATCATGCGGTTTGTTTCCAACAGTTTTGCATCCTCTTTCTCAGGGAATGGGATATACTCTTCCAAAAAATCTGTATATCCCTGCAATACCGTAAGTGGTGTCCGCAAGTCATGTGCAAAGACAGCACCCAGCTTTCTGCGTTCTTCCGTCATACGCCATATCTTCTTATAATTATTCTGCAATTCATTCTTCATCCGTTCAAAAGACTTACAGAGCATCCCTAATTCATCTTCTGCATCATACTGTACAGAAAAATCCAGATCATCCACGGCTATCTGATCTATTCCATCCGTTAATGCCTTTATGGGAATGTAAAGTTTTAGTTTATAGAAAATAAATGATCCTGCAACGATTACAGCACAGACATAGCCGCCTACTGTTGATATGGTTAAAAAATCATGCCAATGCAGAGCCGGATTTTCCGGATTTTCTGCTGCAAGAGCATAATAGCTTGACCGTGTCGCCAACAATATCGCCATCACTCCTAAAAAAGCAATGAAAAGTGAACCCACGATTGTAATGTTTAAAGCCTTTTTCAAAGGAAGATTTCTATAAACTGTTTTTAATTTTCCCATTTATACCCTATCCCCCAAACTGTTTCTATATAATTTTTCCCTGTATACTCCATGAACTTTTTTCTGATCCTCCGTATATGTTCTACGATAATGGAACTATTCCCATCACCATCGCATCCCCAGATCACTTCGTAAATTCTTTCTTTATCAAATACCTGCCCCGGATTCCTTGTAAGCAGTTCAACAATATCAAATTCCTTTTTTGTCAACGGAACCACCTGATCCTGATAAGACACTCGCCTTTTGTCATAATTTATCGCAAGGCTGTCAATAAATTTTGCTGACAAACCGGAATCCCCCCGGTTTTCACGACGTAAATGCGCTTCTACCCTTGCCCCTAACTCGCCTAACCGGAAAGGCTTTACCACGTAATCATCTCCGCCTGACTGGAACCCAATGATTGCATCCATTTCTTCTATTCTTGCAGTCAAAAAAATGATAGGACAGGATATATGATCCCTGATTGTTCTGCACACTTCAAGTCCATCCATGTCAGGCATATTGATATCAAGCAGAATAATGTCAGGTTTTGAATTGATTTCCTTAAGGGCTTCTGCTCCACTCATGGCTGTATATACTAAGTATCCATGAAATTCAAAATAGTCTTTCAGCATAGTGACAATGCCCTGCTCATCATCAACTATTAAAATCTTATATCTATCCATAAAAATCTCCATTCCGCCATCAGAATGCTCTTACGGTCCGTAATATTGCATTTGATTCTGTTGTTTCCGATATCTTTGGGAAGTCATCTACATCCATTATCAACTATCTGCTCCACCCCGTCAACCACATAGATAGGGAATCCCAAACTTTTAAGCTGCCGCATCCCCTCCCATCTTTTTCGCCTCTTCCCGCAGACGGCTCTCAATCTTACTCTCCCTCATCCGCCATCGCCTTTTCATAATCCCGCAAAGGCATTCACCTTTTATATCGGCAGAAAATTTTTATTTTTCGGGCGGAGGGAACAAAACGACCATTTTTCAGGAACGAAAGGCAGAAAGCATACTGAAAAAATGTAAAAACACCTCTAAAGTTTTTCGCTTTTCGTCCGATAAGCCCACCCGCATATTCCCTTTCCAAGTCATTTTCCTTATCAGGTCTCCCGGCCGGCCAGCGGAAATAGCAGACCGCCGCATATAGAAAAAAAGCCTGTAAGCCCTTTCCCTCTTTATCTTTAGTGTAATTCCAGTAACCGGGATATGTTCTCCCCTAATGCCATCTCCGCCGTCCTTTTATCCGGGCTTACAAATTCGATGAGCTGCCTGTATAGATACGGTTCCCCATTAGGCGCATCTGAACTGTACAAACATCTTTCCGGTAATTCGATCAACACCATTTTCATGGCAATGGACGCAAAAGCCGCAGAGAGGTCTAAGTAGACATTATCATGTCCTTTTGCAAACTTGATTATATCCATCCAGTTTGAACCGCCAAAGTGTCCGAAAATAACGGGAATGTCGGGATACTTTTCACACAGTGACATTAAGCATTTTATCCCGTACATCGTGACCGGGTGGAAGGTGTGTACCCAAACCGGATAAATCCTCAGCTTCTTCCAGTTCCATCCCCAAAGGCACAGCACCGAATCCTAAGAAGCGGTCTGGATATGTTCTTACTGCTTCCACGACTTCTGCAATATTCTTTTTCAGGCGGCAGATACGCAGTGTCCGGTAGAACTGGGGCTGAATATCTTAAGCGGGAAATGGAAGCTGAAAATACTCTGGCATCTGTCTAAGGGCACCATTCGCTTTAATGAACTGCAAAAGCTCTTAGGGAACATCACCACCAAAACCCTGACTCAGCAGCTCCGGGAACTGGAAGAACAGGGAATCGTGCTGAGAAATGTTTTCCCGGAAGTCCCTCCGAGGGTTGAATATTCATTAAGCGAAATAGGCATTACGTTGAAACCAATCTTACGTGAGCTGTGCGAATGGGGGAAAACATATCAGCAGAAAAAAGATGATTTGGAGGTTTTGCAATGAATCGACATGAAGAAACAATCAGATTATGGTTTGATATGTGGCTGCAAAAAAGCGATTTAGGCATATTAAAAATATTCTCTGAAAATGCCGTTTATACGGAAAGCTGGGGGCCGGAATACCACAGTGCCGCTAAGATAAGGCTATGGTTTGATGAATGGAATACCCGCGGAACTGTTTTGCAATGGGATATCAAGCAGTATTTCCACAAAGAAAATCAGACCATTGTAGAGTGGTATTTCAAAAACAAAATGAACGATGGAAAAGTGGAGGCGTTTGACGGAATCTCACTCATTGAATGGACACCAGATGATAAAATACTGTCACTAAAAGAATTTGTCTGTAACACAGGCAATTACGATCCTTACCAGGATGGAGATGTGCCGCAATTTAGAGAAGAATCCGCAATGTGGTTCTGACTTCTCTATTGAGCATATTCATCTGCCTCGCCACACAAAATACAGCAGGAAAACCGTGAATTGGCTTTCCTGCTGTTTTTTATCATCTTCCTGCCCGCTCTCCTTTAGTCAATATACAGTGGATTGGAAACTGGTTTGTTATCAAAGCAATCACAATGCCAATCTAGTATCCAAAATCCGTGCAGACACAAACGACAAAGGGCTTTCATCATTTCCATACGTCACCGTAATGCACTTTAAGGTTGCTTAAAGGACGGGACAAAAGAGAACCAAAAGCACGGGCGGGCTGACCGCCCGCCGCTTCTTGCCATTCCGCAAAAGCACATCTGCATGGTGCGTCTTTGCGGGCTGACAAGCCCCCGGAACTTTGACAAAGAAAGCGCAAGGCGCAGCATAGGGCAAACGGACACGTTCAATGTGCGGCGAGCCTACGGGCTGATACGCCAAGACCCCCGGCAAGGGGCGAGCGATACTATCAGTGAACCGCAGGCGGCAAAGTGGAAACTGCCGCCGCCATGACCCGTACATTGGCATAATGATACACCCGTATGACACGGCTACTCATAGGAATGAGAGGGGTGCAAGTCCCGTGGAGCTGCCAAGCCGTCCGTTCCGCCCATTTTACTCAACTTTTTTGAAAAATAACTAAATTTAACGAGCATTTTTGCCAAAAATCTGTTATCATGATAGACAAGATATTGAGGTTTCATTATCTGGTCTAGGAAAGGAGGGCTATGATAACCGTAACCAAAAAAGATTTAATTGCTCTGGGTTATGGTACTTCTTTTGCGGCTGACATTATAAGGGAAGCGAAGAAACTTATGATTTCCAAAGGGCATACATACTACCAGTCCCGGAAATTAGACCGTGTACCGAGGGAAGCCGTGGAGGAATTGTTGGGTATCAGATTTCAAGACGGGCAGGCTGAATGTACTTCTTGCACACCAATGTAAGGAGTGATATTATGGCGAAAGACCCAATCAAGAAAGCAGATAACGGAACTTATTATTTTAGAGCAAACTTAGGCTACAATCCGATAACAGGTAAACAAATCCAGAAATACCGAAGCGGCTTTAAGACAAAAAAGGAAGCACGGGAGGAATATTCAAAACTTGTCCTCACTTCCACCGAAGAACTGACCGCCAAAAAAGAAACGATTTCTTTTCAGACGTTCATTGAAGAAACCTACCTGCCGTGGTATAAAACGCAGGTAAAGGAAAGCACCTACCTAAACCGCCGTTCCACCATTCAGAAGCATTTCGCATACTTCTACAAAATGGCAACGGACGAGATAGAGCCTATCAACGTGCAGAACTGGCAACTGGAACTTGCAAAGGAGTTCAGCCCTAACTATATCCGTATCGTACAGGGTACGGTTGTGTCAAGCTAAGACTAAAAATTGTTCTTCTATTTTCTTAAGTAGTTCCCCAAAAGCAGCTAGACTGACTCAAGGCTTTCAAACACTAATTTGCAATTTTCATAATTATCTTTATACATTCGTTGCAATTTTTATTTTTATCTACGTTATAAATATGACATACAATTTTTTCCCTTGCTTTAGTAATTTGCACACCTCTTTGCTATAGTAGCGTGGAATATATCCCAATACTTTTCCTGAAGTGTTCAAAAACTGTACCGCATTTTGATCATGAAAGTTTTCCGGTTCTTCACGTAAAAACACCTCATCTCCACGGGTTACTTTAATCGACCGATTGCACTCTTCACCATCACAATCTAAATAGTGTCGAACGCCCGCCATAAAAAAAATCCTGGTTACATTATTATCTAAACTTAATATTGGATCAATTAACTCAAGATTATCAATTGGAAGACGTGCGCCGCTTCTTTTCAGTAACATATAATCATCATATTCCTCCAAGCCGTATTTTCCCAAAATCTCTTGAATATTTTTTCTCTTTCTGTCTGGTAAACGGCTTTTAAAAATTGCGAAAAGTCTGTCATCTTTATATACTTTATTTAAGTCTGGAAAACAAAGCAAAGGTTTAAAGCCATCAGCAATAGCAGATTGCACTTCCTCACTATATTGGAATTCATATTGGCCATTCTTTGTCAACTGACCAATAATATATTGTTTTCTGGTCTGTTCAGATTTCCAAATCAAATAAAGGTAGTCTTTCCCATCTTTAACTGACATGTTATTCCTCCTTTTCTCCATAAACTTTTCTCAGCAGTTGAACTTTTGATAAAATATATTTACCTATTAGATTTTTCCGTTGTTCGGTAAGCACCTCTTTATATTTATCTAATATATCATATACCATATCTTCTGTCACAAGTGTCTCAATTTTTTTCAATTTTTATTGTTTGGCTATAATAATTCTTCTTAAGAAACTTAACCATTGCCATATGTGTTGGCTGTTTCGTATCATTACTTGAAATGCGTATTAATGATTTTGATTTCGTATCAACAAGTGATTTCCACAGAAGCTTATCATTTCCTAAATAGTGACTGCTGATTAAGTCTTAAATGCTTGATTTTACTGATTTTTCTTTCAATTAGGCGTATAATAAATGCAAGGTAATGAACCATTGGAATTCGTTTTTCATGCAGATAACCTTATAAAATATACTTGCAGAGGAGTTAAAATGCCATGTACAGACCGCTTGATAAATTGCAACATTCCTTTTTTGATTTTAATCAGCCGCTTGGGATGCATATGAATCCCAAAAACAGGTGGATCCGTCTTGCTGACCGGATCCC
>CAJTDK010000001.1 GCA_910575105.1 Lachnospiraceae bacterium | reverse complement strand
TCATTCGTCTTAAAGCTGCTTTTTAGCAGACTTTCAATACCAAGGGTATGGAGGAATTCCTTGATCAAAAGAAGTCCTCCGTCGGAGGAAAGTTTCCCTCCATCAAAGTCTACAATAAACTGTTTGTTGCATTTTAACTGAATTTCCTTTAAACTATGCATAGGGCTTCTCCTTTGCTTTATGTGTGGCTGCTTACCAACATAATCATAGCAAACTTGAGGCTCTTTTTTGTATAGAAATTGTTTCACTTATTAGGTGAAAAAGTAAAATGGTCAAAACACAGTGTTTATACGGCATTGAACACTGTTGAAAAAGATAGCGTGAATAATTCAGGTTAAACGATAAAAATAGACAATTTTTTCCAGATAAAATGTGGGGGAGAAACAGCGGGATGGTGTCGTTTTCATAATATCTTAAGATTTTTGGGCAATGGGTCTTAAAAATTTCCTGCTATTCTTGTATAGTATAAGGGAGGTGATGAAAGATGGCTAAGATATTGGTTTGTGATGATGATAAGGAAATTATAGAAGCGATAGAGATCTATCTGACCCAGGAGGGGTATGAGGTACTGAAAGCGTATGATGGCATGGAGGCCCTTAAGGTACTGGAGACGGAGCATGTGGATCTTCTTGTGATCGATGTGATGATGCCGAAGCTTGACGGTATACGCGCAACGCTTAAGATCCGGGAGGAGAACAACATGCCGATCATTATCCTGTCGGCAAAATCCGAGGATGCCGATAAGATCCTGGGGCTCAATATCGGGGCGGACGATTACGTGACGAAGCCGTTTAATCCGCTGGAACTGATCGCTCGTGTAAAATCCCAGATCCGCAGGTATACGAAGCTTGGAAGTACGGTAGATACAGGCCAGGAGTCGGTGTATACTGTCGGCGGGCTGTCGGTAAATGATGACTTGAAGGAAGTGACCGTGGACGGTGAGCCGGTGAAGCTGACCCCGTTAGAGTACAGTATCCTGCTGCTTCTGGTAAAGAATCAGGGTAAAGTGTTCTCGATCAGCCAGATATATGAGGATATCTGGAACGAGGATGCCATCGGGGTGGACAACACTGTGGCTGTCCATATCCGGCATATCCGGGAGAAGATTGAGATCAATCCGAAAGAGCCGCGCTATCTGAAGGTAGTGTGGGGAGTGGGATATAAGATTGAAAAGTCATAAAGGGGAATTTTCATGAAAGAAAATTGGTATAAAAGTAATGTTACCAAAGCGGTTTTGGTCGTAACCGCCCATGTGCTGGTCATCGTGATGACTGCGTGCTTCATCTGGCTGCTTTCCTACCCTGCGCTGCGGGCGGAGATATTCGCGGGGAAGCCGGCAAAGGAGTATAAGGATTCCAGGAACTTTGTAGAGAAGATGCTGGAGTACAGCCAGCAGGCGGTTTCGGTCATTAAAAGTGAGGACCTGTTTGAGACGGAAGGAAAATATAATCCTGACAAGATTGTAGATATTGAGATCTACCATAAGAAGAATATCATCAACGAAAAGAATAAAAGCGGCTTTTCTTACCGTCTGGGCGATCTACTCGAATGGGCGGGGCTTAAGTACGGCAATACATTTTCCGGAGTGAACGGTAACTCAGAGGAGAGCGCAAGCGTCCGTCTGGATGAGAATACGGAAGGGATCATCGTCTGCAAAAGGTCGGATGATATGTATGAATATTACCGGATGTCTGATTTTTATGAGATGATAAAGGGCGGCGGCCTCCGATTTATCGTATCGAAGGAGGAGGATGAGACTTCGGAGACTGCAGGTGTCGTGGTCAGCGACGCACAGGTTGGGAATGCATTAGAAGACGGGGGCTTCCGTGCCGTTCAGGATGCACAGGGCATAGTGGTCTACAAGGACTGCTGGGTCTATGACGGCTCAGCGCTGGCGGAGGAATTTGCGCCTGTCGGTGCAGAGGATATCCTTTCGATCGTGAACTACAATCCGCAGTGGAACGGCAGGCTTGACGAGGCTTACAGTATGCTGGGAGATGCGCTTTATACGCTGAATAAGCAGTATGAGGTTTACCGTAATTCCAAAGACAGGGTGAAGGAAGGGGATACGAACTTTTCTTACATCTATGCGGATACGCAGAAGCGGCGTATCTATACGAATAAGACAGAGTACCGGACATATGATGCGCTGGAGAAGAGCATAGCGCAGATAAAAGCCTCCGGGAAATATGTTATCGTCAATCCGAAGCTTGCGGATTTTGAGACGGATATGGAGGATGTGGACGCGTCGCTGTGGAGGGACGCGGTGAAGTATTCGGGGCTTAATGATGAGGATTTCCTGTTCGCGGCGTCGGTGGATACGGAGTATCCGGTGCAGGATTCATTTTACATGGAAAATGCACTGTATAATAAATACGGCGGCAGCGCCAGGCGGATTGCCATATTCGGGTGTCTGGCAGGGGTGCTGCTGATCGGCAGTATCCTTTGGCTCACGGTCGTGGCAGGACGCAGAGACAAAGACGACGGGCTGCACCTGAATGCGTTTGACCGGTGGAAGACGGAGTTTGCGGCGGCGGTAGTGTTCATGATATGGTTCATGCCGGCGCTTTACGGAATAACCGGTATACAGTGGGGCGTGGTGTTTCATCAGGAACAGGCGACGCTGTATCAGCATCTGACCTATATGAGCGACTCGGTTTTATTCATTGTTCTGGCGTGCGTGCTGTCGGCATTTACCTGCTGTATGTTTCTGATCGGATTTTTGAGCCTGGTCAGGAGGATAAAGGCGAAGACGATTTGGAGCAACAGTATTCTGCGGTGTTTTTGGATGCTGGTCAGGGATATCTTTCTGAACCTTAACTGTATCTGGAAGACGCTCATGCTGTTCGGCAGTTTCATCATTATCCACTGGGGAATCGTGCTGGCAGGTATTTCGGGAAAGCCGGAAAGGGTGCTGCTTATGTTCGTGGTGGACGGGGTAGCGTTCGTCTATCTCATATACAAGGCGATCGGACGGAACCGGCTGAAAAATGCGGTTAAGAAGATTTCCCGCGGGGAACTGGGATACGAGATCGCGCTGGATAAGCTTACCGGGGATCAGCGGGAGATCGCGCTGGATATCAATTCCATCGGCGAGGGCATGGAAGCGGCGGTGGCTGAGAGTGTCAAGAGCGAACGGTTAAAGACCGATCTGATCACGAACGTATCCCATGACATCAAGACCCCGCTGACATCGATCATCAACTATGTGGAGCTGTTAAAGCAGGAGAATTTTGACGATGCGAAGGTCAGGAGGTATATCGAGGTGCTGGAGCAGAAGTCCCAGCGGCTCAAGATACTGACGGAGGATGTGGTCGAAGCTTCGAAGGTAAGCTCGGGAAATATCACTTTGGAGTACATGAACCTGAACCTTGCCGAGATGATCCAGCAGGTCAGCGGTGAGTTCCAGGAGCGCTTCCAGCTAAGGAACCTTAAGGAGGTACTGACTCTCCCGGATGAGGAGGTCATCATACGGGCGGACGGAAGAAGGATGTGGCGCGTTTTCGAAAATATCTATAACAATGCGGCGAAATATGCCATGGAAGGGACGCGGATCTATGCGGAGCTTGCCGTGAAGGATGGAAATGCGATGTTCAGCCTGAAAAATATATCGGAGCAGGCGCTTAATATATCTGCGGATGAGCTGACAGAGCGCTTTATCAGAGGAGATATCTCCAGGAGCACGGAAGGGAGCGGGTTGGGGCTTTCCATCGCAAAGACGCTGGCGCAGATGCAGGGCGGAGTGTTCGAGCTGTATCTTGACGGCGATCTGTTCAAGGTGACAATTGAATTCCCGAGGGTAGAATAGCTTTACCGGGGCAGGGTGTACATTACCCTGCCTTCATTTTTTGAAACAATCTTGTTTCACGACTCAAAATAAGGTATACTATTTTAACAAACATTTTTATATAGAAGGAGAGGTAGACGTATGTTAAGGATAGGAATGCTTACCAGCGGCGGCGACTGTCAGGCGCTTAATGCAGCGATGCGCGGAGTTGTGAAGGGAATCTGCTCAAAGCGGGATGACGTGGAGATTTACGGGTTCCAGGAAGGATATAAGGGACTGATCTATTCCAATTTCAAGATGCTGACTTCCAGGGATTTTTCGGGAATCCTGACTGTCGGAGGCACTATTCTCGGAACCTCAAGGCAGCCGTTTAAGATGATGCGTGTTCCGGATGAGAACGGGCTTGACAAGGTAGAGGCCATGAAGCACACCTACCACAAGCTGAATCTGGACTGCCTGGTGGTGCTCGGCGGCAACGGGACCCACAAGAGCGCACATATGCTGAGTGAGGAAGGGCTGAATGTGATCACTCTTCCGAAGACTATTGACAACGATCTGTGGGGGACGGAGATGACCTTCGGCTTCCAGAGCGCTGTGGATATCGCTACGGATACTATTGACCGCATCCATACGACGGCGACCTCCCACAGCCGTGTATTTATCGTGGAGGTTATGGGACATAAGGTAGGCTGGGTAACGCTTCATGCGGGAGTCGCGGGCGGCGCCGATATCGTACTGCTTCCGGAGATTCCGTATGATATTGATGTGATCGCGGATGCGATCAACCGGAGGAAAGCGGCGGGCAAGAAATTCACGATCATCGCGGTCGCAGAGGGGGCGATCTCCAAGCAGGACGCGAAGCTTTCCAAGAAAGACCTGAAGAAGAAAAAAGAGAAGGAGAAATATCCTTCTGTAGCATATGAGCTGGCGGAGAAAGTGCAGAAGAAGACGGACCAGGAGGTGCGGATCACTGTGCCGGGGCATACCCAGAGAGGCGGCTCTCCGTGTCCCTACGACAGAGTGCTGTCCACCAGGCTCGGCGCTGCTGCGGCAGAGGCGATTTTAGACGGTGAGTTCGGCTGCATGATCGGCGTCAGGAAGAATGAGATGGTGCGCGTGCCTTTGTCGGAGGTTGCGGGCAAATTAAAATACGTAGACCCGAAGGCGTCGATCATCAAGGAAGCAGAGCTTACCGGGATCAGTTTCGGCGTGTAACAGATTTGGAAATGGAGTGTAATTAGATGTCTTCTTATATGGCATTATACCGGAAGTTCCGGCCGGATGGCTTCGAAGATGTAAAGGGGCAGGATGCGATTGTCAAGACGCTGAGAAATCAGCTTAAGGCGGGACGCATCGGCCATGCTTACCTGTTCTGCGGAACCCGCGGGACAGGTAAGACAAGCGTGGCGAAGATATTTGCAAAGGCGGTGAACTGTGAACATCCATCAGACGGAAGCCCATGCGGAGAGTGTATGGTGTGCCGCACGATCGCAGCCGGAGCTTCGATGAATGTGATCGAGATCGACGCGGCGTCCAACAACGGCGTAGACAATATCCGTGAGATCAGGGAGGAGGTCGCTTACCGGCCGACGGAAGGCAGATATAAAGTATATATCATCGACGAGGTGCATATGCTTTCTATCGGCGCGTTCAACGCGCTGCTAAAGACGCTGGAGGAGCCGCCGGAATACGTAATCTTTATCCTGGCGACTACAGAGGCGCACAAGATTCCGATTACGATCTTAAGCCGCTGCCAGCGTTATGATTTCAAGCGGATCAGCATCGATACCATCGCCGGGCGGCTCCTGGAGCTGATTGCGAGGGAGGGACTGGACGTGGAGGAGAAGGCGGTGCGCTATATCGCCAGGATGGCAGATGGTTCTATGCGTGATGCTTTAAGCCTTTTAGACCAGTGTACGGCATTTTATATCGGAGAACGGCTGACTTATGAGCATGTGTTAGAAGTGCTGGGCGCTGTGGATACGGAGGTCTTCAGCAGGCTCCTGAGAGACCTGCTTGACATGGATGCACGGGCGGTCATCGGGACTGTGGAGGAGATCGTCATGCAGGGGCGGGAGCTGTCCCAGTTTGCGGCAGACTTTACATGGTATCTGAGGAATCTTCTCCTGGCGGGAAGCTCAGATGACCTGGAGGACATCCTTGACATGTCTGCGGAGAACCTTGCCCGGCTGAAAGAAGAGGCGGATATGATAGACGACAGTACGCTGATGCGTTATATCCGTATCTTTTCAGAGCTTACCGGACAGTTAAAGTATGCGACGCAGAAAAGAGTGCTTCTTGAGGTGACGCTGATCAAGCTGTGCAGGCCCCAGATGGAAGATACACAGGATGCGCTTTTCGAGCGGCTGCGTCTGGTGGAAAAGCAGATGGAAGAACTTGAAAAGAAGGCGGGAAGTTCCCGTCAGGGTGAGCGGATTGTGTATGTGGATGCGGATGAAGAGGTGAAGAAGGCCGCAGAGCTGCCGAAGCTTCCGCGGGCGCTGAATGAGGATGTTAAGGCCGTGGTGAAGGATTTCCGGGGGATGCTGCAGGATATGACCCCGATGCTTAAGAATTATCTGAAGCGGGCGAGACTTAGCGCAGGGGAGGGCAGCGTGCTTCAGGTCGTGATGCCGGATGAAGTCAGTGAGGGCGTGGTGAAGACCCCGGAGCATATTCAGGAGATAAAGCAGATCATTGCGGACAGGATCGGAAAAGAGATTGATATCGACATCCGGCATATAGCGGAAGGCCGCAGATTCGAGGAGAGCTTTGTAGATATAGAGAATCTCATTAACATGGAGATAACGGTAGAAGAATCATAGAATATAGGAGGATTTTCATTATGGCAAAAAGAGGAGGATTTCCGGGCGGAGGCATGCCTGGGAACATGGCGAATCTGATGAAGCAGGCACAGAAGATGCAGCGTCAGATGGAGGAGCAGGCGAAGGAGCTGGAGACGAAAGAGTTTTCGGCGACCGCAGGCGGCGGGGCAGTAGAGGCGACCGTCTCGGGTACAAAGAAGCTCTTGAAAGTGAAGCTTGATGAGGAAGTTGTAGATCCCGAGGATGTTGAGATGTTAGAAGACCTGATCGTTGCGGCGGTCAACGAGGCGCTCGATAAGGTGGAGGCGGAGACGTCTTCTGCGATGTCGAAGCTGACCGGAGGAATGGGCGGCGGTATGCCGGGACTGTTCTAGAAGGAGTCTATGTATGGATTACTACAGTAACCAGATAAGCAGGTTAATTGAAGAGTTTTCATGCCTACCGGGCATAGGTGCAAAGTCAGCGGCAAGGCTGGCTTTTCACTTGATCCATATGCCGGAAGGGGATGTTAGGCGTCTGGCTGATACGATGGTGGAGGCCAGGCAGAACGTACGCTACTGCAAGGAGTGCTGCACGCTGACGGATCAGGAGCTCTGTCCCATTTGCAGCAGCACAGAGCGCGACCACAAGACGATCATGGTGGTGGAGAATACGAGAGATTTGGCGGCATATGAAAAGACGGGGAAATATAGCGGCGTCTACCATGTCCTTCACGGGGCCATCTCCCCTATGGTCGGGATCGGGCCGGAGGATATCCGGCTCAAGGAGCTTATCACAAGGCTGGAGGGCGAGGTGAAGGAAGTGATCATCGCTACGAATTCGAGCCTTGAGGGAGAGACGACCGCCATGTATATCAGTAAGCTGATCAAGCCGGCGGGCGTCAAGGTGACCAGGATCGCCAGCGGGGTTCCTGTGGGCGGGGATCTGGAGTATATAGACGAAGTCACGCTTCTTCGGGCGCTGGACGGAAGGACAGAATTGTAAGGAAAAAGGGCGGTGCATATGGGCAGGAAGAAGGTTACGTCTACAGACATCGCGAAAGCTGCAGGAGTCTCGCAGTCTACGGTGTCGATGGTACTGAATAAAAAATATAACGTCTCATTTTCAAAGGAAACCGTAGAGAAGGTGGAGCAGACGGCGGCGGAGCTTGGCTATGTCCCGCAGAAGAGGAAAGGCCCAAAAGGGGTCAAAAAAGAAAAGCTTCTGGTGGTATTCTGCCCGAACCTTACTAATCCTTATTATGTCATGCTGCTACAGGGGATCGAGCTTCGGGCGAAGGAGCAGGGCTTCGGGCTTTTTGTGTGCAATACCCAGCGGGATCTTCGGATGGAGGAACGTTATCTTAAGCTGATGTGGCAGATCCGGCCTCTTGGGATCATTTATACCTGCAATCCAAGCCACTGCTTTATGGGGCATGTGGAGGAGCTGGCAGCGCATCTTCCGGTTGTTATCGTTAATAATCAGAATGAAAAGCAGAACGTGGATGCGGTGGAGCTTGACAACTCCAAGCTGGGCCGCCTGATGGCCAGACATCTCTTAGAGCTTGGGCACCGCCACGTGGCGTATATCGCGCCGCCGCTTACGGTCAGGCAGAAGCAGCGTTCCAAGCGGGTAGAAGGCTTTCTAAAGGAATACGAGAAGGCGGGGATCAGGGAAAATGTCGTGATCAAGGCGGCGAAGGAGGAGATCGATCAATATGTCGCCCATATCGATTCAGAGTATAAGATCGGTTACGAGCTGACGAAAGAGCTTTTAAGCGAGACTGGCGAGATTACGGCAATGGTGGGGCTTAATGATATGATTGCCTTTGGGATCATGGATGCGCTTCATGAGGCGAAGCTGAAAGTACCGGGGGATGTGTCGGTGATGGGCTGCGACAACACTTTGTTCGCCAGACTGCATAAAGTATCGCTGACGACGATAGAGCATTTTGTCGTATTTAAGGGAAGGGATGCCTGCGATATTATCATGAAAAAGATCGTCTCGGATTCGGGGAAATATTCGGATATTGAGCCGATCAGCACCTATCATGTGGAGTATGAACCGAAGCTTATCGTGCGGGGTACGACCTCCTACGTAAAGAGCCGGAAAAAATAAAATTAATGTAATCAGAGAAAATATTAATAATAATTTGATGTAATAAGTGGATTTATTAATGAAATAAGCTGGAATGGCGGATGGTTTGGCGAAAATCAGAAGAATATTTTGGGTGAAAATAGAGTGTTTTGACTAATAATAGAAAATTATTAACAGAAAAAATTATTAATAAACATATGTGCATATTGACCAAAACTCCCTGTTTGAGATATAATTTCATTATAGAAACAAGTCGGTGATTGTGAGAAAACTCACGCCACAAAAGGAGGAACCAGAAATGAAATTTTTTATCGACACAGCGAAGGTTGAGGACATCAGAAAAGCGAATGACATGGGCGTTATCTGCGGAGTTACCACGAATCCGTCACTGATCGCAAAAGAGGGACGTGTATTCGAGGAGGTCATCGCTGAGATCGCGTCTATCGTGGACGGACCGATCAGCGGAGAGGTAAAGGCTACGACAGTAGACGCGGAGGGGATGATCGCAGAGGGACGCGAGATCGCCAAGATCCATCCGAACATGGTAGTGAAGATCCCTATGACTGTAGAGGGTCTTAAGGCCTGCAAGGCTCTGACGAAAGAGGGCATCAAGACGAACGTTACCCTGATCTTTACGGCAAATCAGGCGCTTCTTGCAGCAAGGGCAGGCGCTACCTACGTATCGCCGTTCCTCGGCCGTCTCGACGATATATCGGTAAGGGGAACCGATCTGATCGCGGAGATTGCTGAGATATTCAGAGTGGCAGATATCAAGACAGAGATCATCGCAGCAAGCGTGCGCCATACGATGCATGTAACAGACTGTGCGCTTGCCGGCGCGCATATCGCGACAGTACCTTACGCAGTGATCGAGCAGATGACAAAGCATCCGCTGACTGACGCAGGTATCGAAAAATTCCAGGCTGACTATAAAAAGGTATTCGGAGAGTAAAATTTGCACGTATAAATTTATTTCAGGAGGAACATCATGAACAAAACAGAGCTAATGAAAACGGCGAATGAAATTCGCAAAGGCATTGTGACAGCCGTTCACAGTGCGAAATCCGGGCATCCGGGCGGTTCTCTCTCTGCGGCAGATATCTACACATATCTGTTCTTTGAGGAGATGAATGTTGATCCAAAGGATCCGAAGAAGGCTGACCGGGACCGTTTTGTACTGTCTAAGGGGCATACAGCGCCAGGGTATTATTCTACCCTTGCAAACAGAGGGTTTTTCCCGGTGGAAGACCTTAAGACACTTCGTAAGACCGGATCTTATCTGCAGGGACATCCGGATATGAAGCATATCCCGGGCGTTGATATGTCCAGCGGCTCATTAGGACAGGGCATCTCTGCGGCAGTGGGCATGGCAGTCTCTGCGAAGCTTTCTGGAGACGACTACCGCGTGTACACGCTGCTTGGCGACGGGGAGATCCAGGAAGGACAGGTATGGGAAGCGGCGATGCTTGCCGCTCACAGAAGCCTTGACAACCTTGTGGTAATCGTGGACAACAACAATCTCCAGATCGACGGTGCGATCACAGATGTCAATTCTCCGTATCCGATCGATAAGAAGTTCGAGGCATTTAATTTCCATGTGATCAATATCGACGGACATAACTTTGACGAGATCGCCGCAGCATTCAAAGAGGCGAGAGAGACGAAGGGACAGCCCACGGCGATCATCGCAAAGACAGTAAAAGGAAAAGACGTATCCTTTATGGAGAACCAGGCGTCCTGGCACGGCGCGGCTCCGAATGACGAGCAGTATGCTACGGCGATGGCAGATTTAGAGAAAGTAGGTGAAGCATTATGTCAGAAGTAAAGAAGATTGCAACAAGAGAAAGCTACGGTAATGCTTTAGTAGAATTAGGAAAGAAATATGACGATGTGGTGGTACTTGACGCTGACCTTGCGGCAGCGACGAAGACCGGGACTTTCAAGAAGGCGTTCCCGGAGCGTCACATCGACTGCGGTATCGCAGAGTGCAACATGATCGGCGTTGCGGCTGGAATCGCGACTACAGGGAAGGTGCCGTTCGCAAGCTCCTTTGCCATGTTCGCGGCAGGGCGTGCCTTTGAGCAGATCCGCAATTCCGTGGGTTATCCGAAGCTTAATGTGAAGATCGGCGCGACCCATGCGAGTATCTCTGTAGGCGAGGATGGTGCGACCCACCAGTGTAATGAGGATATCGCGCTGATGCGGACGATCCCGGGCATGGTTGTACTGAACCCGGCGGATGATATCGAGGCGAAGGCGGCAGTACAGGCAGCTTACGAGCATGCAGGCCCGGTATATCTAAGATTTGGACGTGCGGCGGTTCCGGTGATCAATGATAATCCGGACTATAAGTTCGAGCTTGGCAAGGCAGTGACGCTCAAGGAAGGAACAGATGTGACCATCATCGCTTCCGGGCTTCCGGTATCCGAATCCCTTGCAGCGGCGGAGAAGCTGGCGGCAGACGGGATCAGCGCAGCGGTGATCAACATGCATACGATCAAGCCGCTTGACGAGGCGGCAGTGATCGAAGCTGCGGAAAAGACGGGAAAGATCGTGACTGTAGAGGAGCATTCCGTTATCGGCGGGCTTGGAAGCGCAGTATGTGACGTGGTAGCGCAGAAAGCTCCGGCGAAAGTGTTAAAGATCGGTGTTAATGATGTGTACGGCGAGTCCGGACCGGCAGCAGAGCTGATCAAGAAATATGGGCTGGATGCAGAGAGCATCTATGCGCAGGTAAAAGAATTTGTAAAATAAGAGGCTGAGAACGGGACGCCCCGGCAGTTTCTATATCCCACGCTTTAAGGCAGGCACATGCAATGATATGCTAGTCTTCGGCGGAGAGGTAGAAGCTGCCGGGGCGTCTTTTTTAGCTCATCCGATCTGTCTATTGTCCTTAATATCAGGAAAAGGCTGGAAATTCCCGATTTCGAATCCGGCAGAACGCCGTCAAATAAAGCCTGATTTTGTCAAAAAAAGAAGGATCATGTCAGAAATTTCTGCGGACAGGCTTCACCGATTGCTAAAAAACGCGCCTTCCCCATGCTATTATATGCAAAGAATAAGTAAAAATGAGGTGAGAGTATATGGAACGCGAATTTCCGAAAAATGTAAAACAGATAGGAAATGTCTGTGACGAGCCAAAGATATATGTGGAAGATTACGTAGATACTTATTTGAACCAATTGAAAGAACAGACGGAATCGGCGACAGTGGGCGCTGTACTTACAGGGGAGATCTTAAAGCTCAACGATCAGGACGTAGTCTATGTGGCGGGGGCGCTTAAGGTAAGTGACGTGGAGATGACCGGTACAGAGGTCAGGATAAGCAAAGAAGCGTGGGACAAGCTTGAGGAGGAAAAGCAAAGATTTTTTTCGGGACAGGAGATGGTCGGATGGTGCCTGATTGGGGAAGGTCAGCCCGCCAGCTTAAATAAAGGGGTTAAGAGAGTTCACGAGAGACGGTTTAAAAAGGATAATACGATATTTGTGTGGCGCGACGCGGCTTCAGAGGAAGAAGTATTCTACGCCAACAAATTCGGGGAGCTGATGCAGATGGGAGGACACTATATCTTTTATGAGAAAAATCCTTCCATGCAAAATTATATGATCAATACACGCAAAAAGATCGGCGTTACACCCAGCGAAATGGTTGAGGATCGAGCTGCAAAGAATTTTCGCAGTGCCGTAAAGGAGAAGATGGAGTACAAGGAGCAGAGACAAAATGCGAGATTCGCCTATGCAGTCAGTATAGCGCTTGTGGTTGTCGTACTTGTGATCGGTGTCTCGACCATTAATAATTATGATAAGATGGAGGCTGTGCAGAATTCGCTTGAGGTGCTGTCGCAGTCGGTGACCAGCCCCCGGGAGCCGGAGCCGAAGGAGGAGCAGGAGGCGGGGGAGCCGAAGGAGGCAGGAGCACCGAAGTCCCCGGAGGAAGTGGAGACGGTCAGCAAGGAAGTGACGGCCAAAGATGATGCAAAGAGTGGAGCAGATACTTCGGGAGATGATGTCCAAGGAGACGGTGAAGCAGACATCAGCGAAAAAAAAGGCAGCGCCGGAGATTCTGGAGCCGGGGAAAGCAGCGCCGGAGAAGATGCCGGGACGGCGGATAGCGGAAGCGGCCTGGCGGGCGGACAGTCCGGCTTGGCGGCAGACGCGGCAGATGTCCAGAGCCCGTCTGGAAACGGTGACTATTATGTGGTCCAGAAAGGCGACACCCTAGATAAGATCAGCATAAAGATATACGGGAACCGCAGCCATGTAGATGCCATATGCCGGATGAACGGCTTAAGCGACGGCAACCTTATCATCATCGGACAAAAATTAATGTTACCTTAATGTAAAAATGTGCTATACTGTACAAGTACCCTTTGCCCACGGAGGGTAATGATAAGAGATTAAAAAGGGGAGACGGATGGCACACCAGAAAAACAAGAATTTTTACGTCGTGAGAGACGGAGATTATATGCGGGGCGGATTAAGCCAGGAGATTTCCCGGCAGGAAATGGGAATGGAGGAGATCAGGCAGCATAAAGCGAAATACGCAAAAAGAGCGCTCATCATTGCTACGGTAGCGGCGGTGGTTGGAGCGGCGGTTTTTTTGTATCTGTACCTGCAGACTTATACCGGAGCCAGGATCGTGGATACTTATAAGGTGGGGAACGCGTCAGACAACAGCTATCAGGAATTCGCGGGCGGCGTTCTCAAGTACAGCCGGGACGGTATCGCTTATCTGGACAGCGGCGGCGAGGAGCAGTGGAACCATCCTTACCAGATTAAGAATCCCTGCCTGGACGTGAACAGCCAGTCGGCGGCAGTGGCCGACAAAGGCGGCAACAATATCATGGTATTTCAGAAGGATGGCCTGAAGGGCGAGATCAAGACGACCCTTCCGATAGAAAGGGTGGCGGTCTCGGAACAGGGGATCGTGGCAGCTGTCCTGAAAAATGAATCCACCCCCCGCATTATCTGCTATGACACGGCGGGAAATGTACTGGTTGAGCATAAATCATCGCTGACCGGGGGCGGATATCCGGTTGACATCGCCATTTCACCCAACGGAGAGATGATGCAGATCGTGTATCTGTCTGTGAGCGGCGGAGAGATGATGTCGCGGGTGTGTTATTACAATTTTGGGGAAGCAGGTGCGGAAAAGATAGACCATCAGGTGGCGGCGAAGGAATATAAAGGAAGCGTCATGGGATCCGGATTTTTTATCGACGAGACGGTGTCTGCCGCGGTGGGCGACAACTGCCTGACCATATTCAAGGGCGTGGAGGAGCCAAAGGAGACGGCGACCGTGAAGATCAAGGGCGAGATCCAAAGTGTCTTCCACAGTGACAAATATGTCGGGATCCTTCTGAAGACGGAAGGGGGCAGAAGGCATGAGCTTTGCCTTTATAACACCTCCGGCAAGCTGGTATTGTCCCGCGGATTTGGCGGCACATACAAAGCGGCGAAGATATCGGGCGGGCAGATCATCCTGTATGACGGGAAGAAATGCAGCATTTACACGCGGTTCGGGGTTCATCGTTTTGAAGGAGAGATGGATAATCATATACTGGAGATATTCCCTGCCTTTGGGATCAACAAATATATTGTGATGGATGCCAACGGCATGGAAGATATACGGCTGATAAAGTAAGGAGAAGGTATGGACTGGGTATTGATGACAGTAGGGATAATTTTTTTGGTCTGCATTATTGTAGGAATCTGCCAGGGGGCGCTGCGTATAGCGGTGTCCCTGGTTACGACGCTTCTGACGCTGGTGATCGTGTTTTTTGCGACGCCTCATGTGGCGGAGGCGATCACAAAGTATACGCCGGTTGACGATATTATCGAGCAGAAGGTGAGCGAGGCGATCGTGGATGCGGCGAAGATGCATCTGGCAAATGGGGCGTCGGCTCTTGCAGAAGGCGGACTGTCCGAGGATGATATACGGGAAGCGCTCAGTGCGGCAGGGATCAGCGAGGACGAGCTAGAGGTATACGGGCTCAGCGTTAAGGATATCGCGGAGGGGAATATTGATGAAGATCTTTTATCACAGCTTGGGGTCTTAGATATGCTTTCTTCGGAGGACGAAGAGAGCGGCGGAGAAGACGGAGAGGAGAGCGGCAGCATACTGGACGGCATGGAGATTCCCAGGGATCTGCAGCAGGAAGCGATCAACGGGGCGGATATACCGGATATCTTTAAGGAGCTTCTGGCAGTGAACAACAACAGCGAGATCTACGAAGAGCTGGGCGTTAAGTCATTTGCACAGTATGTAGGAACCTTTCTGGCGAAGCTGATCATTAATATCGTATCCTATCTGGGTGTATTTCTGATCGTCACGATCATTCTGCGCGCCGTTATATTTGCGCTGGATATCGTGGCGGAAATTCCGGTGTTTGGCCTGATCAACCGTCTGGCCGGCGGGGCAGTCGGCTTTGCGGGGGCGCTGATCATCGTCTGGCTGCTGTTTGTGGCCGTTACCTTGCTCTATACAACGGTGATCGGAAAGGACATCTACGAGACGATACAGGCAAGCGGTATCCTGAAATTTTTATATGACCACAACCCGATCATGGGGATGGCGACAAAGATATAGGAAGGGAATACAGGGTGAAATAGGGGAACGGCATGTAAAGTGCCGTTCCATTGTATTTTACAGGGCGTCATAGGGTATACATATTTTTGGAGATTAAGTTTATGTTGAAATTATAAAAATATTTCAGTATAATAAAAAGTTACTACTATAGGTTAAGGAAGTGTTTAAATATGAACCAGTTAAAGAAAATATTTGCCCCGGTGGACATGACGGCGGGAAAGCCGTGGGAGGATATTGTGATCTTTACCGTACCTATGCTGATCGGCAATATCGCCCAGCAGCTTTACAATACGGTGGACAGTGTAGTGGTGGGGCAGTTCGTGGGGGATAATGCGCTGGCGGCAGTAGGGAGCGCCGGTCCCATTCTTAATCTTCTGATCGTGCTGTTTGTGGGGATCAGTGTGGGGGCAAGCATCATGGTGTCCCAGTATTTGGGCGCGCGCAATAAGGAGGCGCTGTCTATGACCATCGGGACCTGTATCGTACTGACCGGGATCGCATCCCTTCTGGTCATGGTATTTGCCACAGTGGCGGCAAGGCCGCTATTGGAGATCTTGAATACGCCGGAATCGATCATCGACTGGTGTACCTCATATCTCCGGATTCTTTTTATCGGCGTGGCGGGCTGCGCGTATTATAATATTCTCAGCGGTATTTTAAGAGGGCTTGGAGATTCTATGTCGGCGCTTTTCTATCTGCTGGTGGCAAGCGGGCTGAATATCGTGCTTGATTTGTTTTTTGTGGTGCAGATGGAAATGGGCGTGTCCGGCGTCGCTCTGGCGACAGCGATCGCTCAGGGAATCTCTGCGTTTTTGTGTCTGTTAAGGCTGACAAAGCTTAAGGAGCTTTTTGAGCTGAAATGGGAGTATATCCGGCTGTTCAAAAGCCATGTGAAGAATATCATCCGGCTGGGCGTCCCTTCCGGCGTGACCCAGGCGATCATGTCCATGTCTATGCTGGTGGTGCAGTCTCTGACCAACAGCTTCGGAGAGACGTTCATCGCGGCAAATGTGATCGTTATGCGCGTGGACGGATTTGCCATGATGCCGAACTTTTCTTTCGGAACGGCTATGACGACTTATGCGGGGCAGAATGTGGGCGCAGGAAAGTATGACCGGGTGGTTCAGGGAGCCAGGCAGGGAACCGGCATTGCCGTAGGGACTGCGGCGGTCATCGTGGCGCTGATCGTTGCATTCGGGAGGCAGTTGATGCAGATCTTTACCGACACGCCGGAATTAGTTACGCTCAGTATGAATATGATGCGGATACTGGCAGTAGGTTACATAGCGGTGGCAGTGACCCAGACCCTTTCCGGGGTCATGCGCGGGGCGGGCGATACCATGACGCCGATGTGGATCTCCATGGTAACGACGGTGCTGATTCGTGTGCCGCTGGCTTACGGGCTGGTATATCTAACGAAGACGCCGCAGCTCCCCCAGGGCGAGCGGGCATGCCTGTTCATCTCGCTTCTGATATCATGGGTGCTTGGTGCGGTGATCACCGGGATATTCTATAAGAGAGGGAAATGGAGAGAGAAGGCGGTGCAGTAATACAACGGCTGCTGATTCTGGAATGAACAATAATCAAAGAGCTTAATTTAAGGGTGAGATTATACTTGCGTATTTGCGTATACCATAGCTTGTGCTATAATACAATAAATGAATTGCGGAATAACGTATCAAAAAAAGGAGCAATTGAAATAGATTGGGTTGGTATGTCATCTGGTGTATTAGAAGATTGGGTTGGTGTATTAGCTAGTGCAAGTGAGGCTTGCGGATTAATTGGAGAGACAGATGGGGATAGAAAACAGGGCGGCGAGAACGCTGCTATATGAGGAAGTAGTTAAAGATTTATATCAATTGATTGATGAAGAGCATCTAAAGCCCGGGGACAAGCTGCCGCCGGAGCGGGAGCTGATGGAGCAGCTTGATGTCAGCAGGAATGTGCTCCGGGAAGCCTTCCGCGTGCTGGAGAGCAGAGGGGTTATTGTTTCTCATCAGGGAAAGGGGAGATTTTTAAGAAAACAGTCTCAGTTAAGCGAGAGCACGGATAGTCTCAGCAAGAATCTGGAGCGCTGTTCTATGATGGAGGCTTACGAGGTGAGGCAGCTCCTCGAAGTAAAGGGCGTGGAGCTGATCATCCGTAATGCGGCGGAGAAGGATATTGATGAATTGGAGAATGCATATATGGCGCTTGAAAGGCGTTATCAGGAGACAGGAAGGACAGAAGGGGAATTCAAGCTTCACAAGCTGTACGCGGCGAAGACGGGCAGCGTATTCATGACACAGACTTTGGAGATTGTATTGAATGCGATCTTTGATATGATGTACGGGAAGTTCCATGACGTCTTGGAGGCGGTTTCCGGCCAGGAGGAGTTAGAGTCCCACCGCCAGATCATCCAGGCGATCCGGAAAAGAGACAAAGAAGCTGCTAGTAAGCTGATGTATGAACATCTTCAAGCTTCTATTGATTGTCTAAAGTAAACAGGGGAAATAAACGACAGTTTGAAAGTATATATGCATAATGGACAAAAATTGTCGAAAAATTTGTATCTAACAGTTAAAGTTGCCAAAATGCATTGACGAACCGGCTAGTGTAGTTTATAAATAACTTAGAGACTAAGTGACTAAGCGGACGAGATAACCAGATGACAATTATCTGATAACAAAAGGAAAGACAGCACACAATAAAGATAATACAAAAAGATAATACACCAGTAAAATAAAACGGAAACAGTATTAAGAAAGAAGGGAAATTAAACATGGGAATTGCAGAAGAAAGTCTGGCATTTCATTACGAGAAAAAAGGGAAAATCGAGGTGGTATCGACTGTCGGGGTAAATACAGAAAGGGATCTGTCCCTGGCATATACACCCGGAGTTGCGCAGCCCTGCCTTGAGATTCAGAAGGATGTGGAGAAATCCTATGAACTTACCAGGAGACACAACATGTGTCTGGTCGTTACCGACGGCACGGCAGTGCTGGGACTTGGCGATATCGGGCCAGAGGCAGGTATGCCGGTAATGGAAGGAAAATGCGTGCTGTTCAAGGAGTTCGGGGATGTAGATGCATTTCCCCTCTGCATCAGATCGAAGGATGTGGACGAGATCGTGCGGACCATCTATCTGATCTCCGGAAGCTTCGGCGGGATTAATCTTGAGGATATCGCAGCACCGAGGTGTTTCGAGATCGAAGAGCGGCTGAAAGAGCTTTGCGACATCCCGGTCTTCCACGATGACCAGCATGGTACGGCGGTGATCACTTTAGCGGGGCTGATCAATGCGCTGAAGGTCGTAGGAAAGAAGAAAGAGGAAGTGAGGATTGTGGTAAACGGAGCAGGTGCGGCGGCCACATCCATCACAAAGCTGCTTTTAAACTACGGATTTCCCGATATCACCATGTGCGACCGGACAGGCGCGATCTACGAAGGAAGAAAAGCCGGCATGAATCCGGTAAAGGAGAAGATGTCCCGGATGACGAATCCGAAGAAGCTTAAGGGAAGTCTGGAAGATGTGATAAAAGGAGCGGATATTTTTATCGGTGTTTCTTCTCCGGGCGTCCTGACGACAGAGATGGTGAAGATGATGGCGGAAAATGCAATTATCTTTGCCTGTGCGAACCCGACGCCGGAGATCTTCCCGGATGATGCGAAGGCCGGAGGAGCGGCGGTTGTGGCTACCGGAAGAAGCGATTTTCCGAACCAGATCAATAATGTGCTGGCATTTCCGGGAATTTTCCGGGGAGCCTTTGACGTAAGGGCGCGTGAGATCAATGAGGAGATGAAGATGGCAGCATCAAAGGCTCTGGCCGGACTGATCACACCGGAGGAGCTCCATGCGGATTACATCATACCGGCGGCATTTGACAAGCGGGTAGGGAAAGCGGTTGCCGGGGCAGTTGCGCAGGCGGCGAGAGATACGAAGGTTGCGAGAAAATAGATACGAAACTGAGACAGACAGAAGAAAAATAGATCAGGCAGAAGAGAAGGGAAAGGAGTGCATGAGAATGGAAAGAGTAAAGTGGCCGGAAGGCAAAAAAAGTGCGGTCATGTTCAGCTTTGACCTGGATGGGGATGTGATCTGGCGGAACATGTCGGCGGACGAGCCGAATGCAGAAAAGCTGATCCGCGCCCGTTCTATCGGACAGTACGGACCGAACCGCTGTGTGGACATGATACTGGATCTGATGGACAAGTATGGGGTGAAGGCGACATTTTATGTGCCGGGCTTTGTGGCAGAGCACAACCCGGATGTGATCCGCAGGATTGCGGATGCCGGGCATGAGATCGGCAATCACGGGTACACCCATGAGCGGTTCGTGGAGAAGACCGTGGAGGAGCAGCGGGAGATCATCGAGAAGACCCAGCGGATTATCAAGGAGATCACCGGAAAGGAGCCGGTGGGCTTTCGGACCCCGTCGGGAGACTGGCATGTACGCACACCGTATATTTTATCGGAGATGGGATTTGCCTATTCCAGCTCCATGAGGGGCGATGATAAGCCGTATTACACGATTCTTGACGGAGAGGAATCGGATCTGGTTGAGATTCCTTCCAAATGGGAGCTGGATGATTATGTTGCGCAGGCGTACAGTGTGTATCCGGCTGAGCCGGCGGGCCTTGACCGGATTAGCTGCTACCGGAATGTACAGGACAATGATATCCGCGAATTCCGGGGATATTACGACATGGGGCTTTGTATCTCATTTCTGATGCATCCCCAGATATCCGGGGCGCCGGGAAGGAATCTGGTGCTGGAGGAGGTTCTTAAGGAAGTGACCGCCCATGAGGATGTGTGGGTGGCGACCGGCAGCGAGATCGCGGAGTACTGGAAGAAAGCATACCCGAGGAAGAACAGCGGGAGAGGGGAGGAATAGAGCGATGTATGCAAAAGGTATGAAACTGCCGGAAGGCAAAACGTGCGCAGCATTTATAACGGTAAATCTCTCGGCAGAGTTTTTCTGGCTTTCTTTAGATAAGAAGGCTGCGGATATGCCAAAGACCCTTTCCCTTGGGCAGTACGGGATGTCCCACGGGCTGCCGAGGCTGCTTGATTTACTCGACGAATTTCAGATCAGGGCGACCTTCTTTGTGCCGGGAAAGACAGCGGAAGCTTACCCGGAGGCGATCAAAGAAGTCTTGGACAGAGGGCATGAGATCGCCTGCCATGGCTATGAGTATGAGAATTTTTCCCTTTTGGGCTACGAGGAGCAGAGGGAGCGTATCAGCAAGGCGGTAGAAGCCATCGAGAAGGCCGGCGGAAAGAAGCCGGAGGGATTCCGCGCTCCGATCGGCGATCTGATGCTTAAGACGCTGGATATTGCAAGAGAGCACGGGATGGTATATTCCAGCGATCTATTTGACGACGACAGGCCGTATTTTATGGAGGTAAATGAAAGCGGGGACGAGATGCTGCAGATTCCGATGCAATGGGCGAACTTTGACCTTCCTTATTTTGCCTTCAATTACCGGCCGGCATTCCCCTTCGGCCAGGGACGTATCGCCAATTACAGCAATGTTTTGTCTAACTGGAAGGACGAATTTACCGGACACTATAATCACAATCTCTGCTACACCATGCAGCTTGACCCGCAGACGATCGGAAGTCCGGGGCGGACAGCCCTGCTGAAGGAATTCCTGCAGTTTATGGCCGGGCATGAGGGCGTGTGGTTTGCAACCGGCAGGGAGCTTTATGATTATTGTATAGAAAACAAAAATAAATAACAGGAAGGAGAATGAGAAAATGGCAGGAAGTTTATGGGGAGGACGATTTGAGAAGGAGATGGACGACATCGTAAAGAAGTTCAACGCCTCCATCGGATTCGACCAGAGGATGTACAACGATGATATCGACGGAAGCATCGCGCATGTGACCATGCTGGGCGAGCAGGGGATCGTTTCTATGGAAGAGAAGGATGCGATCATCGCAGGACTTGAGGATATCCGTAAGGATATCGAGAACGGGAAGATCGTATTCAGTGTGGAGGACGAGGATATCCACATGGGCATCGAGAGCAGGCTGATCCAAAGAATCGGCGACGTGGGCAAGAAACTCCACACAGCAAGAAGCCGGAATGACCAGTGTCAGGTAGACGGAAGGCTCTACGTCAGAAGAGAGATCAGGGAGATCATGGACCGGCTGCGCTATCTGGAGTCTGTTATCTTAGAAAAGGCGGAGAAATATGCGGATGAGATCACCATCGGGTTCACCCATCTGCAGCACGCACAGCCGATTACGATTGGATTCGTGTTTATGGCATATTTCCAGATGTTCAAACGGGATCTGCAGAGGCTTCAGGATACCTATGACCGGATGAATTACTGTCCGCTTGGCGCATGTGCGCTGGCAGGCACTACTCTGCCGACGAACCGCCACAGGACTGCGGAGATTCTGGGCTTTACAGCTCCGACAGAAAATGCGATGGACAGTGTCAGCGACCGGGATTACAGCCTTGAGTTCCTGAGCGACGCTGCAATCTCTATGATGCACTTATCAAGATGGGCGGAGGAGTTTACCTGGTGGAATACTTCGGAATTCTCCTACATTGCTATTGACGACAGCTTCTGTACGGGCAGCAGTATCATGCCGCAGAAGAAAAATCCGGATATGGCAGAGCTTCTCAGAGGAAAGGTAGGGCGTGTATACGGCGATCTGATGCAGCTTCTGACAGTGATGAAAGGAACGGCCCTGGCTTATAACAAGGATTTCCAGGAGGATAAGGAGAGCCTGTTCGATGCCATCGATACCTGGAAGGCAAGCATCACCATATTTGCAAAGATGCTGGAAAATACAGAGTTCCGTATGGATCAGATCCAGAAGCAGTTAGGAAAGGGCTTCTTAAATGCCACGGATATCGCAGAGCATTTTGCAAAGCAGGGCATTCCGTTCAGGGAGGCGCATTCTATCGTCGGCCGTATGGTGAAGGCGTGCGAGAACAACAACTGTGATTTTGAAGACCTGACCGACGCACAGCTTCAGGAGATCGACAGCCGGGTGACAAAGGAGACACTGGGCGATATCAGTATCCCGGCGTGCGTAGAAGCGAGAGTATCCTACGGCGGTACGGCTCCGTCTGAGGTGAGAAGACAGATCGCGAAAGAGAAGGAATGGCTGGACAGCTTTTAGAGTAAAGCGAAAATAAGGAGGAAGAAAATATGGATGCTGTGGAAACAGTTGTTAATTATGGAATACTTTCATTAGTTCCCCCGGTGCTTGCCATTGCGCTGGCACTTATAACAAAAAATATCATTGTGTCATTATTTGTGACGGTATATGTGAGCGCTACCATCGTGGCAGGGTTTAATCCGCTGATGGGATTTACTACCATGATCCATGATTATATCTTTGGCGCATTGCTGGACGAGGTAAATGTACAGGGCCTGATTATGATGACGATCATCGGAGGCTTTGTCGCGCTGCTGACAAAATCCGGCGGCGCCTATGCATTTACCAATAAGGTTACAAAATGGGTCAATTCCCGTGTGAAATGTGAGACCGGAATCTGGATCGGCGGTCTGATCGTATGGTTCACTGACAACGGCAACTCCCTGATGGTAGGACCGATCTTTGAAGCGCTGGCAGAAAAGCTGCGTGTCTCCAGAGAAAAATTCGCGTACATACTGGACTGTACTACGACGCCGATCTGCGCGCTGGTTCCGATCATTGGATGGGGTGTGTACACCCAGGGGTTGATCGACACGGAGCTTCAGAATGCCGCGATTACCAATACCAACGGCTTTGAGATATTTACCCAGTGTATACCCTTTAACTTCTATGCGATACTGACGCTGATTATGGCTGGTTTTATGGCGATTACGTCATGGGATTACGGCCCGATGTTAAAGGCGCAGAACAGAGCCATGAAGACCGGACAAACCATCAGAGAGGGCGGTACGCCTATGCGTGGTGAGGCAAAGGGGCCTGCGGTCGACCCGGAAAAGGCGAAGGTAAGCACTATGGTGATCCCGCTCGTAGTACTTTTAGTGGTCATCTTCGCTTATCTGACCAAATTAGGGATCTGGCACACGAAGGTTGCGGGAAGCGACATCAGAACTGCTATCGCGTCTGGCTTCTTAAGCGGACTGATCGTGCTGATCATCCTGTGTATCAAGAATAAAATCTATACCTTTGGCGAATGTATGAAGATCGTCGAAGGAGGCTGGGCAAATATGATGTTCATGTGCGTAGTACTGACGCTTGCATGGTCATTGTCCGGGGTAAATGGAACGATGGGCACAGCGGATTATCTGGTTAAGATCACCCAGGGATTCCTGAATCCGGGAGTGCTGGCATTTATCCTGTACCTGATGGGCGCGGTAATGTCCTTTGCAACAGGTACTTCATGGGGAACGATGGCGATCCTCTTCCCGATCGGTATGCCGATGGCGATTAATTTAGGGGTATCCCTTCCGGTGATCAGCGCGGCGATCATCAGCGGATCCGTTGTGGGCGACCACTGCTCACCGATCTCTGATACGACGATCATGGCATCGATCGGTGCGGCATGCGACCATATCGACCACTTTGAGACACAGATGCCTTACGCGGTAACGGCAGGCATCGTCTGCGGCGTCCTGTTTTTGATCGCAGGATGGGTTTCAACGCCTCTTACTTTGGTGGGCGGTATCGTAATACTGCTTCCGGTAATCTATGGATTACATAAAATGTCTGTAAAGAAAAACGGGCAGGTGAAGGCGCCAGAGCAAGGATAAGATAATAATTTTGGCCTGCGCAGCTTAGGCTGCGGAAAGCTGTAATGTGCGGGCAGGGAAAATTATATAGCAGACATAGTATTTTTGCTCATCAGGGAAGTTAAGATACTATGTCTATTGTATTTTAAGCGATATTTTTATTAGGTCAGGAAGGAGACGCGGATGAGAATTAAGGTAATTATGTCTGACAAGGCGATGAGCCGGGAAACGATGGATGCACGGGAAGAGATGCTGAGGGCGGCCCTTTCTTCTGACGCGGAGGTGTCGGTCGACTGCATCAAAAAGGGGCCGGATGAGCTGGACTGCAATACGGATGAAGCTTTTGCGGCCGCAGAGATGGTGAAGGAGAGCATTAAGGCAGAAAAGGACGGCTTTGACGCAATCGTCATCTACTGCTTCAGCGATGTGGGAATCGATGCAATCCGGGAGAATGTGCGGATCCCGGTCATTGGGCCGGGAGAGACGTCCCTTGCGGCAGCGTCTATGCTGTGCAACCGCTTTACGGTGCTGACGTCCGAGAGCATTAACATTCCAAGAACATACCGTAGGCTTATGAGAAATGGAATCGCTCGGGAGAAAATGGTATCTGTACGGGCGCTAGACATTCCTATCGGCGAACTGAGAAGTAATCCGGAGGCGACAGAGGAGTATCTGAAGGCGGTATGCAGAAAGGCCGTGGAGGAGGACCGTTCAGACGGGATTATACTGGGATGTCTTGGTATGGCAGGATACGGTGGGAAGATAGAGAAGGAGCTGCCGCTTAAGGTGATCGATCCAGCTTTTGTGGCGGCTGCATATGCGGAGCTGTGCGTACGGACAGGGCTTTCGCATATAACGGCGGTGTATCCGGTGTTTGAGAACAACAGTCATGTGGAACTGTAACTGTTAACCTGGTAGTTATTAACTACGTACTCTTTACAAGGAGGTAACTATGACGCATTTATTTGATATGGTAAACCAACTCTTTGCGGGCGCCGTTCCGGTAGCGGACTTTCTCTGGGATTTTCCGACGAACTTTGAGTGGTATGCGAATATTCCGATTTTGGGAAATTTTTCGGTGGCGATACTGCTGCTTCTTGGCGGCAGTCTGTATTTTACGATTAAGTTTGGCTTTGTGCAGGTGAAAGAATTTAAGACCAGTATTAAGATGCTGACCCAGAAGAAGGAAACGACAGTCGGCACATCGCAGTTGGCGGCATTTCTTATCAGCATGGGTGGCCGCGTGGGAGCCGGCAACATCGTGGGCGTGACAGGGGCGGTGACGATCGGTGGCCCGGGAGCTATATTCTGGATGTGGATATCTGCATTTATGGGGATGGCGACGGCGTTCGGAGAGGCGACACTGGCACAGATATTTAAGGAGAAAAAGGGCAGTGAATATGTAGGCGGATTTACCTTCTATATCCAGAAAATCTGGAAGAATAAGGTGTGGATCGGCACAGGCATGTGTATCCTCTATCTGCTTTACAATATGCTCAGCATCCCGGTACATACTTTCCATGTATTTACGGCGGCAAGCTCTATCGCAAATGAAATGACCGGCCGGACGACAGAGGTTACAGAGCCGCTCTATTACGTGATAGCAATAGCGATCGTGGCAATTATCGCGATTATTACCTTCGGCGGAATAAAGAGTGTGGTAAAGTTTTCGGACAAGGTAGTGCCAGTGATGGCGATGGGGTATATCGTGATTGTCGGACTTCTGATTATCCTGAATTTGAACAAAGTCCCGGCGTTCTTTTCGGCAGTATTTGTGGGGGCATTTAAACCGCAGGCAGTTTTTGGCGGTGCCTTTGGCACGGCGCTGGCACAGGGCTTAAAGCGAGGGCTTCTCTCCAATGAGGCAGGTATGGGAACATCCACACAGGCGGCTTCGATTGCAGATGCCAATCATCCGTGTGAGCAGGGCTTCGTGCAGGCACTCGGTGTATTCGTAGATACGATCGTCATCTGTTCTCTCGCGGGATTTGTGGTTACGGCCGGAGCGATCTGGGAGAATCCGGGAGTAGATTGGGAGACTATGAAGCTCGATAAGATCGGGACATTCCTGACTTCGATAAAAGCGCTGGTTCCAGGCGAGGGAGCTCTTGATACAGTCGTGTTTATTTTTGTAGTTGTTGCTTTTGGGTTATTTGCATTCACTACGCTGCTCTGCGACCTGACTTATACGGAGATAGCGGCAAATAAGATATCCAAGAGCAAAGGCTTTATCTTCTTTTCCAGAGCCATAGGCGCATTGTTTTTTGTACCGCTGGGGACGATTACTGTTTTGGCCGGGCTGCAGCTTGACAATTTGTGGTATGTATCCGACCTGATCAATGTTATTCTGATATTTATCAATATTCCGACGCTGATCGTGGGAAGAAATATCGTTATGAAAGCTTACCGGGATTATAAAACGGGAGGCGGAAAGCGGTTTGTTGCGGCGGATATTGGTATAGAAAGCGAGGTTTGGAGCAAGGAGAAGAGCAATAAGACTGCGTAAGGAGGAACAGTATGCAGAAAATATTTGATATAGTAGACAGCTGGTTTATAGCAATGGCTCCCGTAACGGATTTTTTGTGGAGTTTTCCGACGAATTTCGAATGGTACGCTAATATTCCGATAATCGGTAATTTCCCGTTTGCCATCATATTGCTGGTCGGCATGGGGATTTACTTTACAGTAAGGACAAGGGGAGTCCAGTTCCGCTTTTTTAAGGCGGGGATTAAGAGTCTGACTAAGAAAAAGAAAGGCGATGTGGGCGTAAGCCCGCTGGCTTCTTTTCTGCTGAGTACGGCGATGCGCGTCGGACCGGGAAACCTTACGGGCGTTACCGGAGCGGTAGCGGTCGGCGGTCCGGGAGCCATCTTCTGGATGTGGATATCTGCGTTATTTGGAATGGCAAGCTCATTTATCGAGGCGACACTGTCACAGATTTTTAAGGAGAAGGACGGAGACGAATATGTAGGAGGACTTCCCTACTATGGACAAAAGCTTTTAGGGAATAAAAAAGGCGTTGGAGTTATGCTTGCAGTAGCGTTTATTGCTTATGCGATGTCAAGTATTCCGATTCAGACATTCCATGTGTTTACGGCAACCGGGAAAGCAGTGGAGACATTGACAGGAGCCGAGACCAACAGGACTTCCCCGCTTTATTATGCGATTGCGGTGATCTTAGTTATCGGAGTTGCGGCGGCAGTATTCGGGGGAATTAAGAGAGTTACGGCAATTACAGATAAGATGGTACCGGTTATGGCAGTGATTTACGGCGGGATTATCCTTGTTCTGGTTATGATCAACATCCAGTATTTCCCGTCATTTATACAGGCGATCATTATAGGCGCATTCAAGCCGCAGGCAGTATTCGGCGGAGGCTTCGGTATCGTATTGTCACAGGGAATTAAGCGCGGACTGCTTTCTAATGAGGCCGGTCAGGGAACGATTACGATGTCGGCTGCAGTCGCGGAGCAGGATCATCCGTGCGCACAGGGATTTATACAGGCAATCGGCGTTTTCCTGGATACAATTATTATCTGTACACTGACAGGATATGTTGTGTGCGGCGCTCATCTGTGGGACAATGCCGCATATGACTGGGAGACATTGAAATCTTCCACTATTGACGTATTTCTTCAGTCTACGCAGGCTTTGGCGCCTGGTACGGCGGGAGATTCTATAGTAGCATTTATTATCTGTGTGTGTTATGCTTTATTTGCGTTCACTACCCTGCTGGGTCTTGTATCCTTCGCGGTTATTGCCGGGACAAGGATTACTAAGTCCGCAAAATGTACGAATCTGGTGCGTGCGCTTGGTTCCCTGATTTTTGTGCCGATTGGTATTCTGTGCGTACTTTCCGGACAGGAGCTTGATAATCTCTGGAACGTAACAGATTTTATCAATATCGCGCTTGTCTTTGTGAACGCGCCGGTTATCCTTATCGGAGCGCGGTATGTCTATGCGGCGTTAAAAGATTATATCAAGACAGGCGGAGAAAGATTTGTCTCATCTGAAATCGGGGTAGAAAGTGAAATTTGGAGTAAAGAACAAAAGTAATGAATCAATCTAAGATTAAATTTGATACAGATATTTCAAAAATAATCATAAAGATAGCATGGCCGGCGATGTTAGAACAGCTTCTTGCCTGTATGGCATCGCTGGTTGATACGGCGATGGTAGGCTCGCTGGGAGCGGTAGCCACGGCGTCTGTTGCGGTAAATATTGCGTTAGTCTGGGTGGCAAATGGACTTATGGGTGCGCTGAGTACAGGGTTTTCCTATATGATCGCGCGCTCTGTAGGCGAGAAGAAACCGGAAAGGACAAACAGTTTAGGACTACAGTCTATTACATGTGCCATATGTACCGGACTGTTCCTTTTTGTTTTAATATTTTGTCTGCATCAGAGGCTTCCTGTCTGGATGGGAGCTAAGGAAGAGGTTATACCGTATGCGAGGGTATATCTTCGCATCATCGGATACGGTATGGTACCGCAGACGCTGGCAGTTGTCCTGTCGTCAAATTACAGGTCTACGGGAAATACAAGGCTTCCGCTCGTGCTAAGCATCATTGCCAATGTTGGAAACATCATTGGAAACTTTCTGCTGATCTATCCGGAGAGGGATATCGTGCTGGGCGGCAGAAGTATACATATGTGGGGAGCCGGGATGGGAATAAAAGGAGCGGCCGCGGCAACCTGTGCCTCTCAGGTTCTGCTGGCTGTCATGCTGCTTCTGACTATGTGCCGGAGGGGAGCGTCCTTTCGGTTAAAACTGTCTGGAAAAGAATACACGGCCAACAGGGATACGCTGCTTACGCTGAAAAGAATAGGGATTCCGGTGCTCTTAGAGCGTTGGACGCTGAATTTCGGACAGGTGTTTATAACATCCATTTTAGCTTCCCTTGGAACGGTTGCGCTGTCCGCCCATTATCTCACCGCGCAGATAGAGGGGATATTGTACATGCCGGCCTTTGGCATGTCATATACGGCGACAGCGTTGATCGGACAGGCTCTGGGGGCGGGAAAGAAGGAACTTGCAAAGCAGTATATGAAATATATATGCTTTTGGAGCATCGTATTGATAGAATTGTTCTGCATTCCCGTGGCGCTCGGTTCTCATTACATCATGCGGTTTTTCAGCAGCGACGCAGGCGTAGTAGCGCTTGGAACGAAGACGCTTTTAGTTGCGGCTCTGACAGAGATATTTTTCTCGTTCTTTTTAGTTTCCAGCGGGATATTCAGAGGAGCGGGGGATGTGAGATTTTCTTTCTTCGTAAGCCTGATCGGTATGTGGGGATTGCGGGTCGGTATGATATGGGCGGCAATTCATATGTTTCATGTGGGCATCGTCGGCGTCTGGATTATCGTAGGCATAGACTGCATGGTGCGGATGGCGCTGTGTATATTGAGGTTTAAGAGCGGAAGGTGGCTTCAGGCGGGTAATTAGGTATAGTAAAAAAAGGCATACAAAGAAAGAGATGGATTCTTTCCTGTATGCCTTATTTACATCAGTTTATTTTCCGGCGGGCGGATCTCAGGTCAGTTGTTTTCTTCTTTCACGATCGCTTCAATTGCGCACTCCAGGGCGGCAGTCATCGTCTCGATAGCCATAGTAGCGGTTCTGGGCGGCTTGTCAACTGCCTGAGATACAACAAAAGGAACATGGATAAACCCGCCGCGGATATGCGGATACCGTTTGCCGATCATATAGAACAGATCATACATTACAGTGTTGCATACATAGCATCCGGCAGAATAAGATATGCTTGCCGGGATTTTTGAATCCCGGATATTCTGGACGATTGCCTTTACCGGGATGGATGCAAAATATGCAATTGGCCCGTCCTTCTGGCATCTGGTATCTGTCTGTTGATTTCCGGCGTTATCCGGAATCGAAGCTTCGATCAGATTGACCGCGATGCGTTCCACCTGAATATTGGCGTCGCCGCCAGACTTGTCCTGCACAGATAACAACATCGGGTTTATGCTCGATAATCCCTTTTTCCACAGCTCTTCCGGCTTCTCCGAATACGGTCGGGATCTCAAGCTTTACGATGCTGGCTCCGGCGACTGTATCAGGGAGCCGTTTCACTGATTCAAAAGCTGGATTTATCGTTTCCTTTCCAAAAGGTTCAAAACCTCTCATGACAGCGTAAACGGATACGATAACACCTGCGGAGGCGCCCTTCACTTTGGAAATAAGCGCTGCCGCTGCTTCATTCAGACCGCTTCGCTCCAGTGTACCGGTTACGATCAGGACAGTGAGAAAGAGAGTGATGTTTCTATTGTCGACAAACCTTGAACCAAGAGTCTCCAGTAATCCGCCAACGCCCAATCCTCTGGTCAGTGCGGTCGCGATGGCTGCGGCAATGATTATAAGGATATTGTCCAGCTTTAGAGCGAATCCTAAAATAAAGATTACGATTCCTATTAAGGTTATGCATTCCATACCGTTATCCTCCTTTAATTTTCGCGATTTCCGCGAATTATTGACAAATATTTAGTTGTCAAGTTTCAAGGCGCCTTATTGATATAAAAATACCATTTTTTTTCGGACATTTAGGGCCGGATTCTTTGTATTTTCCTGTGCTTTTCAGTGAAAAAAGCACAGGAACACCAGGGGGATATGCGGTTTGTTGAAAAATAATTATTTTTGAAAAAAAGATTTATTCCGGCGGGAAAAAATAGTATATTTGTATTTAGAGGGATAAAAAAGTAGCCATTAAAATACTTGTTATTATTCATTTTTTGTCCGACATGGAAAGGACGGAACGTGTAAAATTAAGACACAAACAAAAAAGAAACTGAAACAGGAGGAGGTAAGACATGGCAATCCAAGTGAAGAGTGAAATTGGAAAATTGAAGAAAGTCATGCTCCACAGACCGGGGAAGGAGCTGGAACACCTGGTTCCCGGAGATCTGGAGCGGCTGCTTTTTGATGATATTCCTTATCTAAGAACAGCACAGAACGAGCATGACCTGTTCGCAGGCATTATGCGGGGCGAGGGAGTCGAGGTCGTATATCTGGAGGATCTGACCGCAGAAGTCCTTAGAGGAAATGAAGAGTTAAAGCGGCAGTTTGTAGAACAGTTCATCGCAGAAGGAGAAGTAGCGGATGAGAAGATGAAGGAGTACCTTGCTTCTTATCTTATGGAGATCAGGGATGAGAAAGAGCTGGTGCTCAAGATGATGTCCGGCGTCAGAGTAGGGGAGCTGGAGGTTAAGACCAACCGTCCGCTTGTGAATCTGGTAAAGACCGACAGCCAGTTTATCTTAGATCCGATTCCGAACCTGTATTTTACAAGAGACCCCTTTGCATGCATCGGCGACGGCGTCAGCTTAAACTGCATGTATTCCAGGACAAGGAGGAGAGAGACGCTCTTCGGAAAATACGTACTGGAAAATCATCCGGAATTCGCAGGACACACGCCGTTTTACTATAAGAGAGAGCTGCCGTATTCTATAGAGGGCGGCGATATTCTGAATCTGAGCAATAAGGTGCTCGCCATCGGCATTTCCCAGAGGACGACAGCGGAGGCGATCGAGCTTTTGGCGCAGCGTATTTTTGCGGATGAACATGCAGAGATCGAGACGATCCTTGCCCTCGATATCCCGGCGATCCGTGCGTTTATGCATCTGGACACGGTATGCACGCAGGTGGATTACGATAAGTTCACTATACATCCGGGGATTCTTGGGACGCTTAGAATCTTTGAGATAACAAAGAGTGATAAAATGGGAGAGATAAAGGTTAAAGAAACCCATGCTTCACTGGCGGAGGTTCTGGCAGAGCATCTTGAGCTTGACAAGGTAACGCTTATCCGGTGCGGCGGCAAGGATGCCATCGCGTCAGAGCGTGAGCAGTGGAACGACGGTTCCAATACGCTCTGTATCGAGCCGGGAAAGGTAGTCGTATACGACCGCAATTATGTGACAAACCAGATCCTGCGGGAAAATGGAATCAGAGTTCTGGAGATGGCAAGCTCGGAGCTGTCAAGAGGAAGAGGAGGCCCGAGGTGCATGAGCATGCCGTTAGAGCGTGAGGCGGTACAAAGCCGGTAATCTGTCTGGCGGTAATCGCTGGTTTTATTCAGTCAGGATGCCTTTTGGCATTAACATATTATTAATGAAAAGGAGATTAAAATCATGGCAACAAATATCAGAGGAAGAAATTATTTAAAGCTTTTAGACTATTCAGCAAAGGAGATTCGTTATCTTCTTGACCTTGCAAAGAACTTCAAGGATATGAAGCGCGCAGGTGTACCCCACAGATATCTGGAGGGAAAGAATATCGTATTATTATTTGAAAAGACATCTACAAGAACACGCTGCTCCTTTGAGGTAGCAGGTATGGATCTTGGAATGGGCGTTACCTATCTTGATCCGGGCAGCAGCCAGATGGGCAAGAAGGAGAGCATCGCTGATACGGCGAGAGTGCTTGGCAGAATGTATGACGGCATCGAGTACAGAGGCTTCAGCCAGGAATTAGTAGAGCAGCTTGCGAAGTACGCGGGAGTTCCGGTATGGAACGGCCTTACCGATCAGTTCCACCCGACACAGATGCTTGCAGACCTTCTGACCATCGAGGAAAACTTTGGAAGATTAAAAGGGCTTAACTTCACTTACTTTGGCGATGCGAGAAACAACATGGGCAACTCCCTGATGATCGCCTGCGCAAAGATGGGCCTTAACTTTACTGCCTGCGCGCCGAAGGAACTGTTCCCGGAGGAGTCTCTTGTACAGACCGCAAGAGAGATCGCAGCAGAGAATGGCTGTGAGGTCCGCCTGACGGAGGATGTAGAAGAGGGCGCGAAGAATGCAGATGTGATCTACACCGATATCTGGGTGTCCATGGGCGAGCCGGATGAAGTATGGGAGACAAGGATCAACCTGCTTAAGAAATATCAGGTAAATGCTCAGGTTATGAAGATGGCAAAGGATACAGCGATCTTTATGCACTGCCTGCCGTCCTTCCACGATACGAATACGACGATCGGCGCGCAGATTGCAGAGAAATTCGGCATCAACGAGATGGAAGTTACGGACGAAGTATTCGAGTCCAAGCAGTCTGTTGTATTCGATGAGGCAGAGAACCGTATGCATACGATCAAGGCAGTTGTATACGCGACATTGTGCTAGTTAGTATTTTATAAATATAAAAGCGGCAGGCTGCGGTTTGCAGTCTGCCCCGTGAGAGGAGAAAAAGTATGTCATTTGAAATGCCAAGATATCATCATCCGGATTTTACGGAAGAAAGATTTGTAAACGCGCCGGATGCAGTATATGAAGTATCAGAAAAAGACGGCGTAGCGCCGGATAACTACCACAGCACATCCATGTATCCGGAATATTTTAAGATCAACGGTGAGTGGAAGCTGGCAGAAGAAAGCCGTATGGACTCCTGTGTTGTCCTCTGTGATGACGGACATCTCGCAGTTGTAGAGGCGAGAAACTTGAAAAAGGGCGACAAAGTCATGCTTGGCAGGACGGAGAAATGTGAGGACGGCATCTACATGCACTGTCACGGTTTTGAGGATGACAGCGAGGGGATCGACGATCAGTTCGTCTTCCGTCAGGGAAGAAGCCGCGAGACATCCTATGCCCGCGATTATGACAAATTGTTTGAGCTTTTGAACTATGAGAAAGAGCACGGCGGAAAGGTCGTATGGGTCATGGGACCTGCATTTGCATTTGACGCAGACGCAAGAGCAGCGATGGCCGCATTGTTCGACAACGGTTACGGACAGGCGCTTTTAGCCGGCAATGCCCTGGCGACCCACGACTTGGAGGGCGCGCTTCTCCACACTGCGCTCGGACAGGATATCTATACCCAGAAGTCCCAGCCCAACGGACACTACAACCATCTTGATGTATGCAACAAGGTTAGAAGAAGCGGCTCCATCCCGCAGTTCGTGAAGGATTACAATCTGGATGACGGCATCATCTGCAGCTGCGTAAGAAATAATGTGCCGATCGTGCTGGCAGGTTCGATCCGTGATGACGGTCCGCTCCCGGAAGTGATCGGGGATGTGTATGAGGCGGCGAACGTGATGAGAGAGCAGATCCGCGGAGCTACGACAGTAATCTGCCTTGCGACCATGCTCCACACCATCGCTACCGGCAATATGACGCCGTCCTTCCGTGTGCTTGAAGACGGAACCGTCCGCCCGGTATACCTGTATACGGTCGACGCTGACGAGTTCGTAGTGAACAAGCTGTTAGACCGGGGAAGCTTAAGCGCGACCACGATCGTAACAAATGTACAGGATTTCATCACGCTTGTTGCGAAAGGACTTGGAGTCATCAAGTAAACAGTTTAAAGTAAATAGTTCAGATACCATTTTCCTGTAATCCGACAGAGCGCCGGAACTTGCCCGGGGTCATAGAACGGAAGCGCAGAAAATTCCGTGTAAGCGTTTTTTCTGTATTATAACCGACCTCAAGGGCGATGGTGAGGATGCTCTTGTCGGTGGTCAGGAGAAGCTCGCAGGCCCGGTTGATCCGGATATAGTTCAGGTAATCGTTGAAATTCATCTCCACCTGGAACAAAAGGATGCGGTTTAGCTCCTTTGGTGATATGTGGAAATGTTCACTTACATTTTTGGGCTGCAGATCCTCAGCATAGTTCCTGTAGATATAAGAAACGATCGTGTAGAAAACCTGCCGGTCCTTGATCCGGCATTTGTCCCCGATAGACTGATAGGTTTTTCGGAAATCATTGGCTTTCATGCCGATACGTGCCAAAAATACCTTGCTGATATGGGCGCTGTCAACAAAGCCGAGGATTTCAGCCAGTTCTTCCAGAGTAAAATCTGTGTAAAGCAGATAATTGATTGTTTTACCCACCCGCATTTCATTCAGCAGGTCAAAGAAGGACAATCCGGTTGTCCGTTTGATATATGAGCTGATCGCGGATTCGCTCATATAAAACTGCTGAGACAGCATGGAGAGCGTGATCTTTTCATTGAGATGTGTATACAGATATTGAAAAATCTCGCTTGACTCCGTGGAGGCGTCCTGGGTCGGCAAGGTATGGCAGGTGCGGATAAAAGATACGATGATCTCGATCAATTTGTTTGTAATATAAAGTTTGCAAAGCCCCAGGGATTCCGGGACGGATCCTTCGTCGGAGGAATCAAGCCGTGACAGGGTGTGCAGCTCATCTTTGATTTGAAGGAACAGCTGCTGCATCCGGATATGCTCCCGCGCATCGAAGGTGACGACAGGATTGCGGGACATGGACTGGGACACGGACAGGTTCACGCTGTCCGGATTATAAAAGGTCTTTATGATCTCATTAATATTATCAAAATAATAGGCCATGACAAAAAACTGAAGCGGGGATTTCACTTCGATAATATCGGTGATCTGCCATGGAAGTACGGAGACGAGGGTTCCTTTTACCAGCGGGTATTTTTTATCGTTTAAAAGGAGAGTGCCTTCGCCTTCATTAATTAACCATAATCTTGACATCGGATGGATCAGGGGTGTCGTCGGGGCGGATATAACCTCGATATCAAAGCTGCATAACCTTGTCTCGTCTTCTTTCGAGCAGTAGATGCTTTGGATGGGTACAAGTTTTGTCATAGGTGTAACCTCCAGTTAAGTTCTGATTTAATTATAAAGTTTTTGAGGACAGGATACAACAAAAAAATGAAAAGGAAAGGTGACAGTTATGGAAAAGATCGTAATTGCCTTGGGCGGAAATGCGCTGCAGTCAAAAAACAGTGCGCCGACAGCCGCAGGGCAGTTGGAAGTAGTGAAGAGTACGTGTGAAAAAATCGCAGATATCAGCAGCCAGGGCTATGAGGTTGCTATCGTGCACGGCAACGGGCCGCAGGTAGGGCGGATCCTTCTTGCCTCAGAGTCGGCAAAGGACGTGACGCCGGCGATGCCTTTTGATGTGTGCGGAGCCATGAGCCAGGGCTATATCGGCTACCATATCCAGCAGGCGTTAAAATATGCCTTGAGCCTGCGCAATAAAAACTGTCCGGTGCTCACGGTGGCGACGCAGATGGTCGTGGATGAACATGACCCTGGGTTCGCTAATCCGACCAAGCCTATCGGTCCATTTTACAGCGAGGAAGAGGCGAAGAAACTTGCAGAGGAAAAGGGATATACGATGAAGGAAGATGCCGGAAGAGGCTGGCGCCGGGTGGTTGCGTCTCCGATTCCAAGAAGGATCGTAGAGATCGAGGCGATCAAGAAACTGTGGGATTCTTCTATCGTCATCTCCTGCGGCGGCGGCGGGATTCCTGTAGTAGAGCGGATGGACGGAACGCTGGAGGGCGTAGCTGCAGTGATTGATAAAGATTTTGCGGCAGAGCTTCTGGCAGAGCAGGTAGACGCAGATGTACTTATGATACTGACAGAGGTAGAAAAGGTAGCGATCAACTGGGGCAAAGAAAACCAGCAGAATTTAGACCACATGAGCCTTAAAGAAGCGGTTCAGTATATCGAAGAAGAGCAGTTCGCGGCAGGAAGCATGCTGCCGAAGGTGGAGGCAGCCATGAAATTCGCCCGGACATACCCGGATAAAAAGGCGATCATCACCAGCCTCGATAAAGCGATCGACGCGCTGGAAGGGAAGACCGGGACAGTGATAACGTTTGCCTAAAGAGGGAGCTTCGGTGCATCTGGCAGCGCGTTCCTATTCACGGCCCAGGGGTTGCGCATCGCAACGATTCGTGGCGGCATTCCTAAGTTTGCTGCGCAAAAGCCGCGCCTCACTCCTGGATCATGTTCTTACGGAATGCGCAGCCAGTGCGCATTCCTGACCCATGAACAGTAACGGCAACGCATCTGTAAATGATATGTTGCGATAAATCACCTTGATATGTAATGGCAAATGCGTTACAATAGTTTTGTTGCAGAGGTGCTGCAATAAGGAGAAGACAGCTACGTTGAATTTGAGAGTGAATCCGGCCGTAAAGGAACGGGCAGAAAAAGTATTGCTGAAACTTGGCATACCGATGTCAACGGTGATAGACATATATCTGAATCAGATCTCACTTACTATAATCGTATAGCGGAAGGGATATTAAAACTGGATATCCTGCCAGAGCGTTTTCGCGTCATTGATTCTGAACCGGAGCATTCAAAAGGGATCAGGCGGATGATGGTTGATAACTTTTCGGTATTTTACGTAATTATAGATGAGCGTGTGGTTATAACAAATGTGCTGTACAGTGCTTCAGATTTAGAGATGCGGCTTAATAATAATTAGAAAACGAGGATTTTTCATGAAGATATTGATCATAGACGCCCAGGGCGGCGGCATGGGCAGGCAGCTTGTTACATCGGTGAAAAAGGAATTCCCTCAGGCGGAGGTCGGGGCGGTCGGCACCAACTCTCTTGCATCGTCCAACATGCTTAAGGCAGGGGCGGACTATGCGGCTACCGGGGAGAATGCAGTGATCGTAGGCTGCCGGAGGTCTGACGTGATCATCGGGCCGGTAGGGATCGCCATCGCGGATTCCATGCACGGGGAGATCACGCCGATGATGGCGGCGGCCGTGGGGCAGAGCGGGGCGAAGAAGCTCCTCATTCCTATGAACCAGTGCGGCAACGTGATTGTCGGAGTGAAGAACACATCCATGAGCGATATGATCGAAGCAGTGATCGGACAGCTCAGAGAATATGTGAAAGGCTATGTGTTCTGAGGCTGATCTTATGTGAGAAGCATTATGCAAAGCGGACAGCAGAAGCTGTCTGGCACCGGCACAGAAGCGCCGGGGAGCATAGAAGCAGACAAGATCAGTATGTGGAAAATTACATCGGCTGAGATAAACGTATGTCATGAAGGCGTACAGATTCCTGGAAAGGGGTTTGTGCGCCTTTTTATGGCTGTATTCGTGAGAAGATCAGCGGTTCGGGGCACGGCAGGGCTTTAAATACAAAGGAAAGCAGAAGGGAGGAGATGAATATGGACGCAAGAAAGATTTTAGAACGGGTGAGATCGGGAGAACTGTCCGTAGATGAAGCGGAGGGGTTTTTTCGACGGCAGCCTCTCGAGGAGCTTGGATTTGCAAAGCTTGACACGCACAGAAAGGTGCGTTCAGGGTTTGCGGAGGTGGTATTTTGCAGCGGAAAGGCGGACGAACACCTTTGCCGGATCTATGAGAGAATCTATGGCCTGGAGGGAGAGGTGCTTGGTACGCGGGCTACGAAGGAGCAGGCGGCGCTTGTGCAGAAGAGGTTCGGGGAGGCGGAGTATGACCCGTTGTCAAGAATTTTAAAGATTGAGAAAAAGGACAAAAAACGGATCGGGAAGATTGCCGTCTGTACGGCAGGGACGGCAGATATCCCGGTGGCAGAGGAAGCGGCGCAGACGGCGGAGTTCTTTGGAAATCATGTGGAGCGGATCTACGACGTGGGAGTGAGCGGGATACACCGGCTGCTTTCCAGAGTGGAAACGATACAAAGCGCCAACTGTGTAGTGGCAGCAGCCGGGATGGAGGGAGCGCTTGCCAGCGTCGTCGGCGGCCTGGTGGATAAGCCGGTGATCGCGGTTCCCACATCCGTCGGTTATGGGGCGAGCATGAACGGGCTGTCTGCCCTGCTGACTATGATCAATTCCTGTGCCAATGGCATTGCGGTGGTCAATATCGACAACGGGTACGGCGCCGGGTATATGGCAGCGCAGATCAACCGTCTGGCGATGCGTGAGCCGGAATAAGAGTTACAGTTCATGGGGCAGGAGTGCTCGCCTGCCGCGTATTCCAAAGTAGGAATAAAAGCATAAACAGAAAAAGATACAAACATAGTTAAAAGATGAAGGAGGACAAAGATTATGCATATGGCAGATGCGCTGGTTTCACCAGCAGTAGCGGGAACAATGTATGCCGTGTCTGCGGCCGCGGCTGCATATTCGGTAAAAGAAATTAAACTGGAAGATCTGGACAGAAAGGTGCCGGCGATGGGAGTTATGGGAGCGTTTGTATTTGCGGCCCAGATGATCAACTTTACTATCCCGGGGACGGGTTCGTCGGGCCATCTGTGCGGAGGGATGCTCCTAAGCGCTGTCTTAGGCCCCTGCGCAGGTTTTCTGACTATGATCGCGATTCTGGCGATTCAGTGCTTATTATTTGCGGACGGAGGTCTGCTGGCGCTGGGGTGCAATGTGTGGAACATGGCTTTTTACGGGTGCTTCGTGGGAGGATTTCTGATCTGGCGGATGGCGGCCGGAAGGAAGATGACGAAAGGAAGGATCACCGCGGCGTCAGTGATCGGCTGCATCGCCGGCTTGCAGTTAGGTGCATTTTCCGTTACAATAGAGACATTACTGTCCGGGATCACGGAGCTTCCCTTTGCTGTATTTATCGGGATGATGCAGCCGATCCATCTGGCGATCGGGCTGGTAGAGGGGCTGATCACGGCAGCAGTACTGGTATTCATCTATGAGGCGCGCCCGGAGATACTGTATGGCTATGCGCAGGAGGACGGCGGGTCATCAGGGCGTATGAGCAGAAAAGGCACGGTGACGGCGCTCTTTGCGGCAGCGCTTGTGATCGGAGGCGTGGTGTCTTTATTCGCTTCCGGATACCCGGACGGACTTGAGTGGTCTATGGAAAAAGTGGCGGGAACGACGGAACTTTTTGCAAGGGGCAATGTGTATCAGCTTGCAGAAAGGCTGCAGGGAATCACGGCTGTATTGCCGGATTATGCGTTTAAGACTTCGGACAGCGCGGCGGGAACGTCCTTTTCGGGGATCGTCGGGGGCATCGTTGTGCTGACGGCATGCTTTTTTATCTGTGTGCTGATAAAAAAAGTAAAGCGCAGTAAGTAACAGTGAGGGATTTATACAGATGAGCAGGATAAGTGATGCAATTTCAGAGCTTCATAAACTGGATATGGAGGCGGACAAGCCTGGATGGCTGCAGGGGATTCATCCCCTGCCGAAGCTTTTTGTGACTGTTTTATTTCTCGTGATTACGGTTTCCTTTGGGAAATACGAGCTGTCCGGCCTGCTTAAGCTGGGGATCTACCTGATCGTTCTTTTTGTGCTTGGGGATATTTCCGTTAAGCTGCTGCTTAAGCGGATGAAGGTAGTGCTGGCGCTGGTGTGCCTGATGGGGATTGTGAATCCGTTTTTCGACAGGAGGGAAATGCTCCTGCTGGGCGGATTTGCCGTCACGGGCGGAATGCTCTCTGCGGCGACGCTGATGCTTAAAGGCGTCTATGCGGTGTCCGCCTCATATCTTCTGATCGTGACGACTTCGGTGGAGGAGATCTGCTATGCACTGCGCAGGCTTCATGTGCCGAAGCTGATTGTGACGGTCCTGATGCTTGTGTATCGCTATATCATCGTCCTGCTCAAGGAGACCGAGCGGATGACGGAGGCGTACGCGCTGCGGGCGCCGGGCCAGCGGGGGCTTGACTACAAGGCATGGGGGACATTTGCAGGGCAGCTTCTTCTGCGCAGCATGGACAGGGCGCAGACGGTTTACGACAGCATGATGCTGCGGGGATATGACGGCGAATTTTATCTAAGATGCAAAAGAGCGGCTGGCAGAGGCGATTATCTGTATGCGGCGGTCTGGAGCGCGGTGCTGCTGTTCGTAAGAGCCGGATCAGCCGGATAGCCGGAAAAAAGGAGTATGAAAATGAGTATACTGGAAATTGAAAATCTTTCTTTTTCTTACGGAAATCCGCGGGGAAAGCTTTTGGAAAATGTCCTGGAAGGCATCGATATCCGGGTGGCGGAGGGCGAGAGCGTAGGGCTGATCGGGGAAAATGGCGCCGGAAAGTCCACCTTCCTTAAGCTGCTTACGGGGCTTCTGACGCTTAAGAATGGCGTCATACGGGTTTCCGGCTTTGCGATGAATAAAGAGAATCTAAAGGCGATCCGCGCCGAGATCGGATACGTGTTCCAGGATTCGGACAGCCAGCTTTTCATGTCAACGGTATATGAGGACGTGGCGTTTGCCCCGAGAAATTACGGGAAGAGTGAAGAAGAGGTGAGGGAGGCGGCGCTGTCTGCCTTAAGGCAGGTGCATATGGAGGATAAAGTGGATCGGCAGATCTACCGTCTGTCCGGCGGGGAGAAGAAGCTGGCGGCGATAGCCACCGTGCTTTCCGTGGGGGCGAAGCTTATGCTTCTTGATGAGCCGTCCGTGGCGCTGGACCCGAAAAACCGGCGGAATCTGATCCGGATACTGAATGAGCTGCCGGGAGCGAAGATCATCGCAAGCCATGATCTGGACTTTGTGTATGATACCTGTCAGAGGGTGATCTTGCTGTCCGGCGGGCGGATTGCGGCGGATGGGGAGACGGAAAAGATTCTGACAGACCGTGAGCTTCTGGAGCAGCATGGGCTGGAGCTGCCGCTGTCATTTTCGCGTGAGTGAAAGCTGCGGAGGAGCAGATGTGCAGACGGCGCGGATAGTGAGCTAGAGTATTAATGAGATGATGTGCATAAAAATAATATCATTTTCATATCATCAGAGACAGCAAAAACCTCACAACCCAAGGGGATGTGAGGTTTTTGTCGTTGTTATAGTTATCTAAAAGGAATGAGAGTAAAGTGCTGCACGTTTCATCGTGCATACTTTTATGAGGGGGAGATAGTGATAAGTTCTTTATCAACTATCTGAGTCTAAGTATAAGAGATAAATGTGTCTAAAATATGTTGATTCTCTTAAACAAATCGAAAATTTCTTAAAAACAACTTAAGAAGCTGTTTCTATATGTATAATTCTGTCCGTTTCTGCACGGCTTTTGCGCTGGATGAGTATTATGGTATTGATAATATTTATATGAAAGTAGTGCAGATCATATGGCAAAAACGAAATTTATCGTCATAGATGTGTCCCATCATCAGGGAAAGATCGACTGGAAGAAAGTAAAGAAAAGCGGTATCGACGGGGCGATTATCCGTGTCTCTGACAGCACGGGTACCCCGGACAGACAGTGCGACAGGAACATCGCTCAGTGTAAAAAATATAAGATTCCCTTCGGCCTCTACATTTATTCCAGGGCAAAGGATAAAAAGAAAGTCAGAAAAGAAGCGGACATTATCTTAAAAAAGGCGAAAGGGCTCAACATACAGTTCCCGCTGTATATTGACCTGGAGCAGCCGGGGTGCGAAAAATATGCGCGAATGGCGGCGAAGGAGTTCGGAAGGCTGGTGGAAAAGGAAGGGTATTGGTGCGGGGTATATGCGAACCAGAGCTGGTGGAAGAATTATCTTGCCGGTTTGAACCGCTATTCCAAATGGGTAGCCCGCTATGGCCAAAAGCCCACTATACCCAGGATGGATATGTGGCAGTATACGATGGAAGGGAAGATTCCCGGGATCGCCGGCGACTGCGATAAGAATAAATGCTATGTGGATTTTCCGAAGCTGTTGAAAGATTAACAGAAGGTAAGGCCGGAGGCTAGGCGGTAAAGCTTAGGACTCCGGCCCTTATTAAATGAGGTGTCTGTAACAGCTATGCGATGATCCCGCCGTCATTAATGGCGATGATCCTGCATGGGCAGGCTTCGATCCCGACGATCTTGAGGGGCAGCATAAATACAAGTGCCCTGCCGTTTTCAATCTTGTCCAGGTTAGTCAGCGATTCCACCATTGCCAGGTTGTTTTTGAAGGCCAGATTGTGATTCGGCTGGTCTGGGATATTGAAGTTCTCCAGAGAGGTGGCGTCAGTGCCGATCGCGACGATTCTTTTTTCCTTGATCAGCCACTCCATGGCGTCGCATGCCACGTACGGGTATGGCTCCCAGTCTTCGGTACGCCATTTTGCGTCAAGGCCGGTGTGGAGAAAGACGATATCCCCCTCCTTGATCTTGTCGCCGTAGGCCTTGAATTCTTCAAGAGACATGCAGTCTCCGGCCTTCTTGTCGGTGAAGTCCAGGACAACAGCCTCACCGATCAGACTGGTGAGCGGGAAGGTGGCAGCGTTCATGCCGCCCTCCACATGATGGAGCGGGAACTCTACGTGGGTGCCGCAGTGGGTGGAAAAATTCACGTCGCCCGATACATACCATGTCCCCGGGCTGTGGGGCTCCCCGCGCTCCCCTAAAATATCCACGTCATATACCCAGGTCTGCAGGTTGAAGGGTTCCTCCCTCGGAATCATGCGGTGGCTCAGTTCCACAACTTTGCTGAAATCAACGTTCATAATTTATCTCTCCTTTTTTATTTATTATCATTTTTATTGCAGTCATATTGTAACAGTACAGATGGCCCCAAACTTGCCATGCGCTGTCTGTCTGCCGTGCGCCGTTTGCCTACCGTGCGCTGTCTGTCTGCCGTGTGCCGTTTGTTTACCGTGCGCCAAGCAGCTCTGCGCGTTCGGCCATCAGATCTTTCAGCGCGGGGTACAGCTTCTTATACATCGCAAAATATTTCTTATACTGCTGGTGGTTTTCTTTATCCGGCAGAACAGGCGGGTTCATCGTTACCCAGGAATGGATGGTGTCGAATTTTGTGACGGCTCCAGTTCCCACAGCCGCCAGGAATGCATCCCCCAAAGGCGCTTCGATCTCTGCTGCCGGCGTAAAGACCGGAAGGCCGGTGACATCCGCAAATATCTGTTTCCAGACGGCAGAACGCGCGCCGCCGCCTACGAGGATGATCTTTTCGATGGCCGGAGTATCGTCGGATGCCTCGGCGCCGGTCATAGACTCCATGATGTGGAGCAGCGAATACGCTACGGATTCCAGAACCGCGCGGTAGATATGTGCTTTTGTATGGGCCAGCGTCAGCCCGAAGAGGGCGCCTGTTGCCTTTTCGTCCCAGACAGGGGTACGCTCCCCCATAAAGTAGGGGAGGGCGATCAAACCGCCGCTTCCGGGGCCGACCTTCTGCTCATGGATCATCTGCTCCAGTTTATTATAGGCTTTGCCGGAATCATCGCCCAAGAAGTTTAAGGCGAACCACCTTGGGAGGGCTCCGGCTGTGGAGGCACCGCCGTAGGTGTAACTTAAGCGTGACGGCTCTATGCAGTAGGGCATGGATACGAGATTCGGGTTGTCAGGCTTCCTGCCGTGGATATATCCCCAGTTCAGGGAGGTGCCAAGAACCGCGGCGTTGTCTCCGGGACGGACGATGGATGCGCTCAGCATGGATGCGATACAGTCGACCGTACCGGCGCACAAAGGCACAGGAGAATTAAGCCCGAGCTTTTTCTGGTATTCGCCGTTTATGGTACCCACGATGTCACTTGGATCATGGAAATCATGAGGAAGCGCCCCGTAAGGGATACCCATCGCTTCGCACATTTCCTCCGACCAAGAATGGGCGCGGTAATCGTAGATGCCGCCTACATTTCCGGCGGAGCAGTAATCAGTGCAGCAGATGCCGGTCATCTTGTATACGATATAGCTGTGCACCGGAAGGATGAAGCGGATCTTCGCCCAATTCTCAGGTTCGTGTTTTTTCACCCACAAAAGCTTCGTGTAGCCGAAGTAAGAGTCGATGCCGTTGCCGGTGATCTCAAGGAGTCGTTCCTCGCCAAGCGTCTGCCGGATATCCCGGCTCTCTTCCTCGGCGCGGCGGTCCATCCAGATGATGACAGGGCGTATGGAATTCATCTGTTCATCGCACATTACCCCTGTACCTCCGTACAGGGCACTGATGCATATGGAAGCAATGCTGCCCTGCTCCGGGATCTCTGCGATGACCTGACGGAGCGTGCAGACGGCGGCGTCAAGCCATACCTCAGGGCTTTGCTCCGCCCAGTTGTTTTGGGGCTTTAAGACATCGTAGGTGACGGCGGCCTGGGCGAGGATACGCCCCTCGACATTGACCGCCACGGCCTTTGTGCCGGAGGTTCCGATATCGCAGCCGATAAAAATGGATGTACTCATCTGACTGTCCTCCTATACTGCGTTTTCCAATTCCTGCATGCCGCGCTCATACTCTTCTTTGGTGGGTGTCTTGCCGTGAAAAGCGACGACATTTTCCATAAAGGATACGCCCTTGCCCTTGACGGTATGGGAAATGATGGCGGCGGGCTGTCCTTTGTGCGCCCGGGCTTCGTCGAGAGCGGCGAAGATCTCGCTAAAGTCATGGCCGTCTATCTCGATGGTGTGGAAGCCGAAGGCCCGCCATTTCTCAGCGATATCCAGCATATCCTTGACCTTCTTTGTCTCCGCGTCATTCTGCAGGCCGTTCACGTCGGTGATAGCGACAAGATTGTCCAGGTGGTAGTGAGAGGCGGTGGCCGCAGCCTCCCAGATCTGCCCCTCATTGATCTCACCGTCGCCGATCATGCAGTAGATCCTTGCGCTGATACCCTGATGGCGGTTGCCGAGAGCCATGCCGTTGGCGGCGGACAGCCCGATCCCTAAGGAGCCGCTGGTCATCTCAACGCCCGGGGTCTTCTTCATATCAGGATGGCCCTGGAGCATGGAATCTATCCGGCGGAAGGAGGTCATCAGCTTCTCCTTCGGGAAATATCCGGCATTTGCAAGGGTGGCGTAGAGGGCGGGGGCAGTGTGCCCCTTGGAGAGGATGAAGCGGTCGCGGTCCTTAAGGCAGGGATCCTTTGGATCGTAGTGCATCTCGTCAAAATACAGCGCGGTCAGCATCTCTACCATGGAAAAAGAGCCGCCGAGGTGGCCGGACTGTATGTTGTAGATCATTCTTAAGATGTCTTTCCGGATCGTATTTGCCTGTGTCTTTAATTCTTCAATATTTCTGGACATATGGTGTCACCTAACCTTTCGTATTCGTGGTTTTCATGCTGATTGCTTTTTTCGCTGCCGCGATGATATCGTCTGCGGTGAGGCCGTATTTCCGGTACAGCTCATCCTGGGTGCCGGATTCTCCGAAATGGTCGGGAACGCCTATCCTAAGAACCGGCACCGGGCAGGTCTGTGAGAGATATTCGCAGACGGCGCTTCCGAGTCCGCCGATGACAGAGTGGTCCTCGGCAGTAACGAAAGCTCCGGTCTTTTTGGCTTTTTCCAAAAGCAGCTCCTCGGGGAGAGGTTTGATAGAGTAAGTGTTCATAACCGCGGCGCTTATGCCCTGCGACTTAAGGCTGGCGGCTGCGATCAATGCCTGCTCTACCATAAGCCCGCAGGCTGCGATGGTGAGATCATCCCCGTCCCGCAGCACGTCCGCGCCGCCAGGGAGAAAGGGCTTGTCCCCTTCGAAGATATCCTCGGCCAGATCGCGCCCCAGACGAAGGTAGGCCGGTCCGTCGTGCTTTAACATCGCTTGGAGGGCTGCTTCTGTCTCGGTGACGTCAGCGGCCGCGTATACCTTGAAGTTGGGAAGGGAGCGGATGAGCGCCATGTCCTCTAATGCCTGATGAGTAGCACCGTCCTGCCCCACGCATAGCCCGCTGTGGGTGGCCACAATCTTTACATTAAGGTTCGGGTAGGCGATGGCCTGGCGAATCTGCTCAAAAGGCTTCTCGGACACGAACATGGAGAAGCCGACGACTACTGGGATGAGCCCGGTAGCTGCCATGCCGGCCGCGGTGCCGATCAGATCCGCCTCGCTGATGCCCACGCCCGTCATGCGGTCCGGGTAGGCGTCGGAAAACTGCGTCAGCATGAGCGCCCTGGCCGAATCCGCATTTAAGACTACCATATCAGGATATTCTTCTGCACTTTTGGTAATGGCGTTGATGAGTGTGGAACGGAATGATTTTTTCATAGAATGTAAATTCCTTTCTAAAGAATATTTTGTAAAATTTAGTCTATACTCCAATTATAGTTTGGAGAAAATGGATTATCAATATGCAATAATGCACAAAATATTGCATCAATAATCAAAATAATCTTGTATAATAAACACAAAAACTCCAAAAACTAAAGAAAATCACTCCAAAAATAATAGATTGAAATTGGAGTGAAAAATAGGATAATATGGTAATAGATTAATAAGTGCGGAGTAATCTGCAGTATTGTAAGTGTAGAAGATGTAAAAAGGTGTGGGAATAGAGAATGGGAAAAACAGAAAGTGTAAGAAACATACTTGCCACGACCCGTTTTTTGCTGCCGAGCCTTACCCCGGCTGAGAAAAGAGTGGCGGAGTTCGTACTGAAAGCGCCTCACGAGATTACGCGGATGTCGCTGCAGAGACTGGCAAAGCGCTGCGGGTGCGGAGAAGCGACGGTAGTCCGCCTGTGCCGAACCATCGGCGTGTCAGGCTACGCGGAATTCAAGCGCCTGCTGTCCGGGCAGCTTCTGAATCCGCCGGCGAAGGACGAGACAGGCGAGATCACGTCGGGACGGAGTATGGGCGAGGTCGTGGAAAGTGTGTTTAAGCTGAACATACTGAATCTTAAGAAGACGCTGGAGGTGGCAGCGATCGAGGAATATGACCGCGCGTGCGATGCGATCGCCGGCGCAGGGAAGGTGTGCTTTTTTGCCATAGGCGACGCCATGTTCCCGTGCAGCTACGCGAGTCTCAGGCTCAAGCGGATTGGCTTTGACTGCTTTGCGGACAGTGATGCGGATGTGCAGATCGTTAATGCCTGCAATATGAAAAAGGGCGATGCGGCCATAGCTATCTCTCACAGCGGGCGGACGAAGCAGGTCGTGGAGGCGATGCGGATAGCAAAAGAGCGCGGCGCGGCGACCATATGCATCACAAAGGCGGGGAAGTCGGAGCTGACAAAATACTCGGATATCGTGCTTTACAATGTGACGACAGATACGACGGTGGATAAAGAGGTGATCGCCAGAAGAGTTGCGGAGCAGGCGATGCTGGACGCGATCTACATGGGTGTGCTTCAGCGGATGGAGATCAACTCATTTGAACGGCTTAAGGTCGTGTCGGACAATCTGAAGGTGAATAAATTGCCTGAGAAAAATGTATAAAGTGCAGGTCAGGAAGGGAAAAAGATGAGATATAAAGCGAAGGATATTGCGCGTGAACTGGGAGTGTCGCCGGCGGCGGTGTCGCTGGTGCTTAACAACAAGCCGGGAGTGGGCGAAGAGAAGCGTCAGGAGATTATCAGAAAGGTGGTGGAGTTAGGATGCGAATATCTTCTTAAGGACAACAACGTGGCGAAAGGGGATATCGGGTTCGTGATCTATAAATGCGGCGGGGAAGTGATCGAGGAGTACCCGTTCTTCAATTATCTGTCGGAGAGCATCATCGGGGAGATCGAAGCGAACAACTATAAGATGACGATGATGTATCTGGATAAAAATATGCCGCTGAATGAGAGATATCTGGCGATGGAGGATTTCCGGTATGCCGGGTATATCATTTATGCGGTGGAGATGTACCCAGAGGATATGGAGTTTTTCTCCAGGCTGAGCGCGCCCTGCGTATTCCTGGACAATCCCCTGCCTACGCTGGATGTGGATGCGGTCACGGTGGATAATTTTCTCGGGATCTATCAGGGCTTCGAATATCTGTACCGGATGGGGCACCGTGAATTCGGGTATATCAAGAGCCGGTTCCCGATCATCTGTTTTGACGAGAGGTATCAGGCGTTCAAAGAGTGTATGAGCCGGAGAGGACTTGTCTTTGCCGAGAGGCATGTGATGGAAGTTGGGTATCTGGAAGCGCAGACGGAGAAGGATGTGGAGAGGTATCTGGATGAGAATGACAGCCTCCCGACGGCGTTTCTGGCGGACAATGACCTGCTGGCATGCCGGGCGGTGCAGGCATTCAAGCGGCGCGGCATCCGGGTGCCTGAGGAGGTATCCTTTGTCGGATTTGACAATCGCCCGATCTGCGCGTTTATCGAACCAAAGCTGACGACAGTCCGTCTTCCGGGAGAAGAGATGGGGGAGACGGCGGTCAGGGCGCTGGTGGAAAAGATCGAGAAGGCTAGGATCTATAATATAAAATACAAAATCGAACCACAGCTTGTGCAAAATGAAAGCGTAAGGAGGTTGCTGTGACCGGAGAGGCCTGAAGGGGCTGGATTCCAGGGAACGGCGGCGTGCTGGCGCGCTGCACAATGGGATGCCGGGGGCAAAGATTGACTGCCCCCGGCATTGTTGCGTCAGGAAACAGACCGTGCGTGCCAGGCTTAACCTGCGCCGGGAAATAGATTGCGTATCCGGGTTTATCTTACAACAGGAAATAGATCGTAGAGCTGGGTATATCCTGCATCAGGAAATAGACCGCAGATCCGGGCTTATTCTGCATCAGGAGAACCACGGATTGAATCAACGTATGTTTTTGAAGCAATGAGCTAAATTAAATTTAGTAAAATTATCAATTCTTTATATGAAATTTAGTTGACTGATGAGTATAAATGTGATATAACTTAGTCATAAAGTCAAAAAGCACAAGGAATTCTGTTAAGAAATAGTCAAAGTGCTACAAAATAGTAAAAACGATATAAATTTCTGCATAATTTTTAAGAAAAAAATTTAGTGAAAAATTTATTTGTTTTGTTGTGCAGAGTTCCTAAGTGACTTGAGGAAATTTAGGGGAAAGGAGGAGAATTTCACAAGAGCCGGATGAAGTTAAAAACAAAAGGTTTAAAATGAAAGGAGAACATTATGAAAAGGAAATTAGTAAGTTTATTGTTAGTAGCAGCTATGGTATTAGCTATGGCAGGATGCAGCAGCGGCAGTGACGGCAGCAGCAGCGACGGCGGAGACGCACAGCAGGAAGAGGAAGCAAAGACAGAAGGCGCAGACGCAACAGAGGTTGCTAATGCGAAAGCACTTGCGGATCAGAGCTTTGATACAAGCTATGAGCCAAAGAAAGATACATATAAGATTTATTGTACATATAAGTTAGTACATGCTTGGTATGATGCAATTGAGGTTGGTGTAAAGGCAGCGGTAGAAGATTTGAAGTCCAAGGGCGTTACCATCGACTATGAGTGGTATGCACCGGTTGAGCCGGACGCAGTTGACCAGGTTAACTCCATCGAGACAGCAGTTGGACAGGGGTATGACCTGATTGCTGTAGACGTTAACCAGGTAGAGACAACAGAGCCTGCAGTTAATGATGCAGTTAAAGCCGGCGTTAAGGTTGCGCTGTTCGCATCTTCAGACCTTCCGAACACAGAACGTTCATTCTTCGTAGGAAATAATGATAACTACGGCGACGGCGCTGCGATCGCAGAGGCAGTTTGCAAGAAGATGGAAGAAGATGGAAAGAAAGAGATCGCATTCCTGTCAGGAACGATCGGAGCAGTTTCACACGAAGACAGACTGAAAGCTTTCTATGACACAGTAGAGAAGCACCCGGATATCGAGGTTGTTGACGACCAGAGAGACAATGACTTCGTAGAGAAGGCAGTTCAGATCACAGAAGCATGGATGCAGGCATATCCGGATCTCGGCGGAATCCTTTGCAACAACATGTCCAACCCGGTTGGCGCATGTCAGGCAGTTAAGGATGCAGGCCGCGGCGGCGAAGTTGTGATCGGTGGTATGGACCATGACCTTCGTACATTAGAGTATCTGAAAGACGGCACACTTTATGTTGCACAGGTTCAGAACTGCTACGATATGGGTTATAAGATGATCTGGAACGCGGTTAAGACGATCGACGGCGAGACAGTTGACGAAATTACAGACGTAGGATCTCAGTCAGTATACAAAGATCAGGCTCAGGAATTCATCGATATGCTGTTTGCAGAGGCAAAATAGTAGTAAGCTGTGAACTGAATTAAGGGAATAAAGACGGATTCCACGCGATTATGGAGGCATGGTCGCGTGGAATTTTTTTAAAAGTAGCACTTGACATTTGTTAGGAAAAAATGGTAGAGGAAGTGAATAAGTTGAGCGAATTCGTAATTGAAATGAAAGGGATCACCAAGACTTTCCCTGGAACCAAGGCGCTGGATGGAGTTGATCTTAGTATCAAGCCAGGGGAGATCCACGCGCTGCTTGGAGAGAACGGAGCGGGAAAGAGTACGCTGATGAATGTGCTGATCGGACAGTACACGATGGATGAGGGTGAGGTATTCATGGACGGCCAGCCGGTGAAGATCGGTTCGCCCAAAGAAGCATTTGCAAAGAATATCGTGATCGTACCTCAGGAATTGAACCTGATTCCGGAGGCATCCATAGCGGAAAATATCTTTCTTGGCAATGAGAGGGCCAAGGGAGCATTAATTAGTTGGAAAGATGCGCAGAAGGAAGCAGTCGAGCTTTTGAAGCTTCTGGATGTTGAGATTGATGTTACGCAGCCGGTCAAGAGATTGTCGGCGGCATATCAGCAGCTCGTATCCATCGCAAGAGCGCTTGCTTACTCTCCGCGGGTATTGATATTAGATGAGCCTACTGCAGTACTGACCAATAAAGAGGCAGTGACGCTGTTCGCTTCTATGCAGAGGCTTAAAAAGGCAGGAACTTCCATGATCTTCATCACCCACCATCTGGATGAGGTTATGGAGCAGGCGGACCGGGCGACGATCATGCGGGACGGCCAGCTTGTGAAGGTGACTGAGATTAAAGATATTACAAAGGATGAGATTATTACCAATATGGCGGGAAAGAAGGTTCAGGAGTCAAAGCATGTGAACCGCAAGGTGTCGGATGAGGTATTCTTCGAGGCGCAGAACATGACCCGTCCGGGCGAATTTTCTGATGTGAGCTTTAAGGTAAGGAAGGGAGAGATCCTCTGTGTGGCAGGACTTGTAGGAGCCGGACGTACAGAGATCTTTAAGAGCGTGTTCGGCATCACCCGTCCGGAGCCGGGAGCGAAGATGTTCGTGGAGGGTGCGGAGGTTGATATCAGGGAACCGCGCGTGGCCCTTAAGCTTGGCATGGGCTATGTATCCGAAGAGAGACGTCATGACGGGATCACGCCCGGCATGTCAGTACTGGAGAATATGATGCTCCCGTCCTACGACCAGCTTAAGAAGAACGGGCTGATCAACTTCAAAGAGGCGGCGAAGATTACGGATGAATATATCGGAAGGTTCCGGATCAAGACAGCAGGCAGAGACGCGCTCATCAAGAACCTGTCCGGCGGTAACCAGCAGAAAGTTATCGTTGCCCGCTGGATGGCAAAGGGAATCAAGATGCTGATCATGGATGAGCCTACCCGCGGTATTGATGTCAATGCGAAGGCAGAGATCCATGCCCTGGTGAGAGAGCTTGCCGACAACGGCGTGGCGGTAGTGGTCATCTCCTCAGAGATGGAAGAAGTGCTGGCGCTTGCGGACAGGGTTATGGTAGTTCATCAGGGGAAAATCAAAGGATATATAGAAGACGTAGATATGACCACAGAAGAGGATGTTCTGAAAGTGGCATTTCAGTAGGAGGTAATAGTAATGAAAAAAGTGGTAGATTTCTTAAAATCAACGCCGGGAATGGTTTTAATTGTAACGATTCTTGCCGGACTTGGTGTGCATATTGCAACAGGTAACTTTTTTACAGCATACAATATCAGTACACTGACAAGAGCGGCATCCTTTATCATCATCGTCAGCTTTGGACAGACGATCGTACTTCTGACCGGCGGTATCGACCTGTCTGTGGCGGCAGTAGGCTCCGTGTCCAGTATGTGTGCGGCAAAATTGATGATCGAGCAGGGAGTTAACCCGTTTGTCTCTATCCTTGCTTCCTGCGTGGTAGGGCTTTTGCTTGGGCTTGTCAACGGGCTGTTCATCGCATATCTCAGGCTGACACCCTTCATCGTAACGCTGGCGACCGCGGAGATCTATAAAGGTATTGTATACATTATCACCAAGGGTACGCCGATCGTCGGGATTCCGAAGACCGCGCAGTTTTTGGCCAACGGTGTGATCGGAGGGATTCTTCCTACGATCGTGATCATTATGCTGGTCATCTGTATCGTGCTCACCGTCATGCTGAAATATACAAAGCTTGGCCGCCATATCTTTGCCCTCGGCGGAAACCGCAACTGCGCGAAGATCGTCGGTATCAAGACAGAGCGGGTAGAGGTCATCGTGTACTGCTTAAGCGGACTTCTGGCAGCGGTTGCGGGCGTTTTGATGACCTGTAAGCTGGCATCCTTCCAGGCATCCATCGGAGCTAACTGGGTAAACCCGACCATCGCGGCTTCCGTGCTGGGCGGAACCTCCATGACAGGCGGTATCGGCGGCGTCGTAGGTACGGTTATCGGTGGTTTATTGAACAGTACAGTATCCACATCCATCACCCTCCTGCGGGTATCCTCCTACTGGGAGACAGTTGTTACCGGCGGCGTTGTGTTAGTTGCCGTAACGGTGGATGCGATCAAAGAGAATCCGGTAATGAGAGAAAGATTTGCACATATTTTTAAAAGGAAATAAGCCGTTTCCAGGATAATGGCGGAAAGGAAGCAGATATGGAAAACTTAAAAGCGTTAGCTTATGAATTAAGAGAAAATGTAATTGACATGATCGTTGAGGGAAAAGCCGGGCACATCGGCGGCGACATGAGTGTTATGGAGATCCTGACGGAGATCTACTTTGATCAGATGAATATCAGCCCGGAGAATATGGACGATCCTGGCCGGGATAAGTTCATCATGAGCAAAGGCCACTCCGTGGAGGCGTACTACGCGGTATTGGCGGCAAAGGGGTTCTTTGACATCAAGGACGTAATCGCCACCTTCAGCAAGTTCGGCTCCCCATTCATCGGCCATCCGAATAATAAACTGCCGGGCATCGAGATGAACTCAGGCTCTCTCGGACATGGGCTTCCGGTGAGCGTAGGTATGGCGCTGGCAGGCAAGATGGACAAGAAGGATTACCGGGTGTACACCGTCATGGGCGACGGCGAGGTGGCAGAAGGCTCTGTGTGGGAAGGCGCCATGGCCGCAAGCCACTATAAACTTGACAACCTCTGCGCAGTCGTAGACCGTAATCGCCTGCAGATCTCCGGCAATACGGAGGACGTGATGGCTCACGACGACCTTCACGAGAGGTGGAGCGCTTTTGGCTGGAATGTCATCGACGTAGCGGACGGCAACGATATCGGCCAGCTAAAGGCAGCGTTCGACGCAGCAAAGGAAGTAAAGGGAAGGCCTACCGTACTGATCGCCAATACGGTAAAGGGGAAAGGTTCTTCTATTATGGAGAACAAGGCAAACTGGCATCATAAGGTTCCGAATGCGGAGGAACTTGAGCAGATCAGAAAAGATCTTGCAGAGAGAAAGGAGGCGGCTCTTCATGGCTAAGATTGCGAATAAACAGGTGATTTGTGACGTGCTGATAGAGGCAGGAAAAAAGGATAAGGATGTCGTAGCGTTGTGCAGCGATTCCAGAGGAAGCGCATCATTTACCCCCTTTGCCAATGAGCTGCCGGAGCAGTTCGTAGAGACGGGTATTGCGGAGCAGAATCTGGTCAGCATCTCCGCGGGGCTTGCAAAGTGCGGGAAGAAGCCTTATGCGGCGTCCCCGGCGTGTTTCCTCTCCACGAGAAGCTACGAGCAGTGCAAGGTGGACGTGGCATATTCGAATACAAATGTAAAACTGATCGGCATCAGCGGCGGAGTAAGCTACGGGGCCCTTGGCATGAGCCACCACTCTGCGCAGGATATCGCAGCGATGTGCGCAGTTCCGAACATGAGAGTGTACCTCCCAAGCGACAGGCTTCAGACAGAGCTTTTGACAAGAGAACTGTTAAAGGATGAGAAGCCGGCATATGTCCGCGTGGGAAGAAATGCGGTTGACGATGTGTACGAGGAGGGCGATGTACCCTTTAAGATGGACAAAGCAACATTTGTCACGGAAGGGACAGACGTTGCAATCATCGCCTGCGGCGAGATGGTAAAGCCGTCTGTGGACGCGGCTGCGATCTTGGAGGAGAAGGGTATTAGCGTGACGGTAGTTGACATGTACTGCTTGAAGCCGTTAGATACGGAGGCGGTCGTTAAGGCGGCATCCAATGCAAAAGCAGTGATCACGGTAGAAGAGCACGCGCCGTTCGGCGGCCTTGGCTCTATGGTTAGCCAGATAGTGGGAAGCGAATGTCCGAAGAAGGTGGTTAATATCGCTTTGCCGGACGCTCCGGTGATCACCGGGACATCCAAGGAAGTCTTCGACCATTACGGCATGAATGCAGAAGGCATCGCGAAGAAAGCACTGGAGTTGGTATAGATGGCAGAAAAATATATAATCAGTATCGACCAGAGTACCCAGGGGACGAAGGCATTGCTCTTTGACGAGAGCGGCAGTCTCCTGAAGCGTACAGATAAGTCGCACGAACAGATCATCAACGAAAAAGGCTGGGTCTCCCATGACCCGGCCGAGATATACCAGAATACCGTCGAGGTGATAAAGCGGCTGGTAGAGGAATCCGGCATCCAGAAGGAAAAGGTGGTCGGACTCGGGATCAGCAACCAGAGGGAGACGACCCTTGCCTGGGATAAGCTTACCGGAGAGCCGATCGGACACGCCATCGTATGGCAGTGCGCGAGGGCGACGGAGATCTGCGAGAGGGTAGAGCATAAAGGCGAGGCGGAAAATATCCGCAGGAAGACAGGCATCAATCTGTCGCCTTATTTCCCGGCGTCAAAGCTTGCGTGGATTCTGGAAAATGTAGAGGGCGCTAAAGCTAAGGCGGACAAGGGTGAGATCTGCCACGGTACAGTGGATAGCTGGCTTGTCTACAGGCTTACCGGCGGGAAGTCCTACAAGACGGATTACTCCAATGCGTCAAGGACACAGCTTTTTAATATCTTTGACCTTAAATGGGACGAGGAGATCTGCGGATTGTTCGGCATAGACCCGGCGAATCTGGCGGAGGTAGTGGATTCGGATTCCAACTTCGGAGAGACGGATGTTGAAGGCTTGTTCCCAAAGCCCATTCCTATTCACGGGGTGCTGGGAGATTCCCACGGCTCCCTGTTCGGACAGGGATGCTTAAAGAGCGGCATGATCAAGTCCACCTACGGCACGGGATCTTCGATAATGATGAATATCGGGGAAAAGCCGGTGCTAAGTACCCACGGCGTAGTGACCTCTCTGGCGTGGAGCATGAGCGGAAAGGTGAATTACGTGCTGGAGGGCAATCTTAATTATACCGGGGCGACCATCACCTGGCTTAAGGATGATCTTAAGCTTATCGCTTCTCCGGCAGAGACAGAAAAGCTTGCAAGAGAGGCGGTTTCCGATGATTCGCTCTATCTTATCCCTGCATTCTCGGGGCTTGGGGCTCCGTACTGGGACAGCCGCGCTGCCGCCGCTATCGTAGGGATGACAAGAACTACCGGAAAGGCAGAGGTGGTGCGTGCAGGTGTTGAGTGCATCGCTTACCAGATCACCGATATCGTCAAGGCTATGAGCGAGGATGCAGGCGTGACGGTCAGCGAGCTCCGGGTGGACGGCGGTCCCACTAAGAACGCCTATCTGATGCAGTTCCAGAGCGACATTGCCCGGGCATGCGTGCAGGTTCCGGATTCGGAGGAGCTGTCCGGCATCGGGCCGGCATATGCGGCAGGACTTGCGCTCGGTGTCTGGGATGAGAAGATATTTGAAAAACTGAAACGGATAAAATATGAACCCAAGATGGATGAACAGCTCAGAGACAGGAAGTATCAGGGGTGGCTGTCTGCGGTTCAGAGGATATTGACCAAATAAATTAAAGAAAAGAGGTAATGACCAATGGAAGGAAAGATGAAAGTCTGCGTATTAACTGGAAAACAGAAACTTGAGTGGGTAGAGCGTGATATCCCGCAGCCCGCTAAAGGAGAGCTTCAGATCAAGCTGGAATATGTAGGAATCTGCGGTTCCGACCTTCATTTTTATCAGGAAGGGCAGCTTGCGAACTGGACTCTTGACGGGCCTCTTGCACTGGGGCATGAGCCGGGCGGCGTAGTTACGGCGATCGGCGAGGGCGTGACCGGGTTCGAGATCGGAGACAAAGTGTCCATCGAGCCGGCGGTTCCCTGCGGAGAATGCGAGGAGTGCCGGAAAGGACTTTACAATCTGTGTTCAAATATTAAGATGCTCGCGATTCCTCACGAGAGGGACGGAGTGAATGCAGAATACTGCGTACACGATGCATCTATGTGCTACAAACTTCCCGAAAATGTAAGTACGCTGGAAGGCGCGATGATCGAGCCTCTGGCTGTAGGTATGCATGGAACAGAGCTTTCCGACGCAAGAGTAGGAGAGACAGCGATCGTCCTCGGAAGCGGATGTATCGGGCTGTGCACGATCATGTCGCTCAAGGCGCGCGGAGTCAGTGAGATCTACGTGGCGGATGTCATGGATAAGCGGCTTAGCCGTGCTTTGGAGGTCGGCGCAACGCGAGTATTTAACAGCACGAGAGAGAGCATCGAGGAGTTCGCAAAGACGCTGCCGGGCGGCGGAGCGGATCAAGTATACGAGTGCGCAGGAAACCGCATCACCACACTGCAGACCTGCCGGCTGATCAAGCGCGGCGGAAAGGTTACGCTGACAGGCGTATCGCCGGAGCCGGTTCTTGAGCTTGATATCGCGACACTGAATGCAATGGAAGGAACGATCTATTCCGTATACCGCTACAGGAACCTGTGGCCGAAGGCGATCGCAGCAGTGGCATCCGGGCTGATTCCGGTTAAAAAAGCGGTATCCCATGAGTTCCCGTTTGAAGAGTGTATAGAAGCGATCGATTACAGCCTGAATCACAAGGATGAAGTAATCAAAGGCGTGATTAAGATGGTATAAAGAGGGAATTCGCTCTTACTTTATACAGGGGCAGTCTCTTGTCTTGGCGGGAGGCTGCCCCAAAGCTTTTGTTCTGTATGCGTGCTTGTGCGGGCGTATCTGTAAGCATGCCGGGAACAGGGAGAATCCGGGAGGATCGGGAGGCATAATATCATATGATGAAAAGAAAAGTTTTGAACAAAATAATGGCGGCAGCTTTGGCAGCGGCAGTATTTCTGCTGACCGCATGTGCGGGCGCAGGTCCGAAGACATTGTCCGACGAATATGTAACAGTCGAAAATTATCAGGGCGTTGAGATAGAGAAAGCAGATGCAGGAGAAGTAACAGAAGAGGATATCGATCTCGTGGTGGATCACATGATGCAGGGATACACTGCACAGCACGATCTGCCGGAGGATACCCAGATCACGGATGAGATTGTGAAAGAAACCATGTCTGACAAGGCGCAGACGGTGGAAGAATACAGGCAGGAATTAAGAAAGCAGATTGAGGAGACGAAGAAAAAGGCTGTGCGCACGGAGGAAGAGACCCGCGTGTGGGAGAAGGTCATGGACAACAGCGAGGTGAAGGAGTATCCCAAGGACCGATTAAAGGAGATCAAAGGGAATCTGGTGGATCTGTATACGACGTATGCGCAGCAGGAAGGGATGGAGTACGAAGAGTATATGAAAGCCATCAAGATGGAGGACAGTGACCTCGACGAGGCGGCAGAAGCTTCTCTTAAACAGGAGCTGGTGGCGAATATCATCGCGGATAAATACGGGCTTAAGCCGTCTGAGCAGGATTTCCGGCAGGCGCTTGAAGATTATGCCGCGGAATATAAATTTTCCACGGTGGAGCTTCTGCTAAAGACCGTTTCTGAGGATGAGATGCGCCAGATGGTGATCCGCGACAAGGTGAAATCATGGCTTACAGACAGGTGCAAGTATGTGGAAGGCAGCGGGGAAGCTGAGGACGGAGACAAAGCAGGGGATGTCGGCAAAGCCGAAGATACGGAAGCGGATAAAGAAGCTGGAGACGATAAAGATTCAGATGAATGAAGACAAAAGTGATCATGGTGCGGCACGGTCAAAGGCAGGAAAAATTATGTGTTGCTGGATTGCCGGTATTCTGCAGGTGATTTGCCAGTATACTTTTTGAATAGCTGTGCAAACTCCATTTGATTCGCGTACCCAACGAAGGATGAGATCTGTTTGATTGTTAAATCTGTCGTATGCAGCAGCTGAACGGCAGTTTCTATCCGCTTCTGGATGATATATCTTTTGGGAGAAATCTGGTATTCTTTGCGGAACATGGCAGATAGATAGGTAGGGTGCATAGAGCATAGCCGTGGGATTTCAGTAATTTGCACAGGTTTGTGATTTTCTATGATCTTATTGCAGATATTAGATGCCTGTATTATACTATTTTCAAAAGGGCAGTTGTCACAGGAGGGAATTATCATGTTTCAGTTCACAGACTTTTCCAAGCAAAACACAATCAACATTCTGCGTTTATGCCTCGCTCTCTGATAACCATACTGCCTTTTCTATGTCCTCTGTCTTATACCAGATTCTTTCCCGCTTACCGTTTCCAAAGCAAAATGAGACAACCGTCTCCGCAAATATCAAGCGTATACAGGAATATTTGGATCCGGTTTCATATAAAGGCATTGCAAAATTATATAGGAAACGAAAGGGGCAGGGCGTATACTGAAAATACAGAAACTGTATGAAAAAAGCAGGGAGGGAATAGCAGTGAAAAAGCGGGAGAATACATATCATGTGTGGGCGCTTGCTGTCCCGATCGCATTTGAGTCCTTTTTTCAGATGCTGTTTGGTTTTGCAGACACTTATGTACTCGGTCAGTATGCTGACCAGGCTGTGGCGGCGGCAGGTTATGTAAACCAGTTTCTTAGTATTGTGCTGCTCATATTTCGGGTGGTGTCGGCGGGAACATCGATCTTGCTGGCGCAGGCAATCGGAGCGGGCGATGACGAAAAGCAAAAGTCCATTTGTGGCGCGGCATTCTGGCTGGCGGCGGTATTTGGACTGGCTTCTTTTTTTGTGATATTTTTGCTGAAAGCAGACTTGATATATTTTTTGCGGATGGATCGCGGTCTTTGGAAACCCGCGGCAGAATATCTGGGAGTTATGAGCTTCGGGCTGTTTTTTCAGGCGCTGTTTACAATATTCACTTCTATATTCAGAAGTTATGGAAAGGCCGCCTTTACGTCCGCAATTTCCATTGGCGCAAATATATGGAATATCATCGGAGATATCCTGGTGGTCAATGGGTATCTGCATGTGTGGGGAACAGTGAAAGACGTAGCCCTAGTGACGGTGAGCGCAAATGTGATAGGTGTTGCAGCAGTCCTTGCTGTGTTTTTGAAAACAGATAAAGATAAGATTATGCAAAAACCGAAGCCGTCAGATTTAAAAGATGTTTTGAGATTAGGGATCCCGGCGGCAGGAGAGTCATGCTCTTATAAATGCTCCCAGATGGCAGTGACGATGATTATCGGATTTTTAGGAACTGAGGCGCTGGCTGCTAAGATATATGCGATGAATTTCTCGTTTATGCTGGTACTGCTGCCAAGTGCGGTAGCCGAGGCGGCGGGGATTATTGTTGGTGTGTATATCGGAGCGGGCGAACCGGAAAAAGCGAAGCAGGTTTCCTTTTCCTGCATCCGTAAAGGAATGGCTGCAGTGGTGGTTCTGGGATTGGTATTTTTTTTGTGCGGCAGAAAATTTCTGGGTATATTTACAGACCATGAGGGCATTTTGCGAATGGCATATATGATATTAATGATAGATATGGTGACTATGTTTGCAAAAAATGCTAATCTGACATTTGGAAATTCCTTGCGGGCGGAAGGGGATGTAAATTATCCGGTAATCATCTCTGTGATATCTATGTGGGGGATTGGAACTGGTCTGGCATGGGTGCTGGGGTATGCGCTGGAATTTGGCCTGGCCGGAATTTTTGCGGCGTTTCTGCTGGATGAAACTCTGCGTTCATTTTTACTGTGGCGTCGATGGAATCAGCGGATCAAAAAGAGGATTTTCATTAATTGAGATACAGATTCATCAGATCAAAGTCCGCATATTCCCCGTCAATCTTAAGAAATCCCTTAAAGTGTCCGATTTTCTCAAAACCGAATTTTTTATACAAATCAATTGCCCGGAGATTATCGCTTCTAACTTCTAGAGTGATAATTTCTATATGGGCAGTATTTCTGGCAAAATCCATGACGGCTTCCATAAGCCTGCTGCCAATGCCCTTTCCCCATTCTGCTTTTAATACAGATATACCGACGGTGCCTCTGTGTTTCAAACGTTCTTGGGTCATCCCGGTAAAATGGGCATTTCCTACAATCTTTCCATTTTCCCTTGCGATAAACATGGCGGACGATGCAGAAACCTCCAGAGATGCCAGATAATCCTGCTCTTCTTCAACAGAGATGGGAAGTCCTTCTGCGCCGAAGGTGAGGTTATCCGTCTCCCCTCCAATGATGTAAAGGAAGCCAAGGAGAGCTTTGGCATCTTCGGGTTTGGCCTTTTCAATTACAATATCTTTAACAATCATGTGTCCTCCCCATGTCATCCATACAAATTTGATACATTTATTTTAGCAAAAATGCGTCAGATGTTCAACAGCATCTTCACCTCAAATACCTGGTTTTTGTCGTTGATCTCAAGATATCCGCTATATTTCTCCACGATCAGCCGCACGGATTTAAGTCCCTGTCCTTCTCCGGTGTGTTTGGAGGAGAACAGCTTGCCGGATCTGATAAGGAGCGGCTCCTCATATGGATTCGAGATGGTGAGGACAATGACGTGTCCGGTGGTCTGGGCGGTCTTTAAGGTAACTTTACGCTCCTCTTCAGGAAGGGACTTGCAGGCATCTATGGCATTTTCCAGGAGATTACCCAGCAGTACGCAGAAATCCATATCCTCCACGGAAAAGTTTTCCTCGAGGCGGATGGACAGATGGAATGACACGCCAAACTTCTGGCCGATGGAAACGTAATGGTTAAGGATGGCATTGACTGCCGAGGAGGAGCAGTAGCGGACAGGCATGTCCGATACGCTGCGGAGGTATTGCTCCAGATAATTCGCAAGCTCCCCGTAGCGCTGTTCTGAGAGCATCTGGACAAGGACGGTGAGCTGGTAGCGGAAATCATGGCGCAGACGGCTCGTCTCCTGCACATAGGTCTGGAGCCGGTGGTACTGCTGCGCCTGTATTTCCAGATTAGCGGTTTTCTGGATCATTTTCTGGTTTTCTGTGATGCTGTAAGCAATTTTGTAAAACAGGGCATAGATAAGAAGGATCAGAATAAAAAGAATAAGGATGGTGATAACGTAAATCTCCAAAAACCTTCCGACGAACATAACGCTGTTATCGTATGGGATAAACACCATGGAAAATATGAGAAAGCCCGCAGGGATAAGCCAGATGACTCTCCAGACCTTTTCCACGAGGAAATGGTGCACAAGCCATCCCAGATATTTTTTGGCGGGCAGGGCAAGGCCAAGGACCAGTAAAGACTCGAAAGTAAGCTGGAGACAAAAAGTATCGGTATATACCGGATCATCGATAACGGATGTCGGATGGAGAAAAATATTGGCCAGGTGGTAGAACAGATAAGTAAAGCCTCCGATCATGCAGGCAGTCATAAAGATAAACCACAGGTGAGAGCGCTCAAGCGCAATCTCCCGCTGGTACAGATAGAAAAATACGACGATGCAGAGCGCTTCACTGACCATATCCGCAGTCGTCGGGGAGAGCAGGAAGTAGATGAGGAACATAACGGCCTCCATAGCCGCAAAGGCAGCAAAAGCTTTGACCAGGAGGCGCGCCGGGGAGCCTTTTATATCCTGCCAGACCGGTAGAAAGCAAAAGACGATGAGCGGAACAATGCTCAAGGTAGAACGCGCATACATGGCAGTTTGGATTAAGTTGTCCATAAGCTGTCCTCCTGTTCGTTTAGCTTTTTAAACTGATGTTCATTGAATCTCCGCATAATGTCCGCATGGCTGCGTTTCCGGATGGGAAAGGATTTTCCGTCGGTCATCACGAAGGTATCCCGGCCGGCCTGTGAGATAAAGTCCATATTCAGCATGACGCCCCTGTTACAGGGTAAAAACCGCGGTTCATGTTCAAGCATGGAACAGAGGGAGGAAAACGTGGTGCGGCAGCGCAGCTCCTGGTTTCCTTCCAGCGTGATATAAGTGTATTTATCGTGGGAGATCAGATATCGGATCTTGGAAATGGGAAGGCTTACCTTCTGCTTCCCGTTATAAAAATCCAGGCTTCTGGTCTGAAAACGGAGCTTCTTTTTCGCGGCGTTAAGAATCTCTTCGATCTTCGCATAGTTAAATGTACGTTTTTCGATATAATCAAAACAGGCGTGTAACCTGACTGCACGCCAGATGTCTTCCCGGCTGGTGGTCAGGAACACAATCAGGGAATCTGCATTGCGCTTAAGTATCTGGCGGGCAGTCTCGATGCCGTCCGTCTCTCCCAGATAAATGTCCATAAAGATAAGCTGATACTCCTCGCAGGAGGACACCAAAAAAGCCTCACCGGAGCTATACCGGGTGAAGCAAAGAGCGGGCGGGTGATGTTCTCCGTACTTATCCAAAAAAGAGGCCAGCAATCCTGCATCCGAATGATTATCTTCTACAATTGCTATATTCATCCTTATTCCTATCCTGTAAATGATTGAGTAACATATGATAAGTTTATTTTATCGTAAATGAGAGATAATATCCATCCTTTCTTTTATCTATTCACGACAAAAAAGTGCCGTTCGCGACAAATGAGACTGTCAAATGCCCGGGTATAGTCTGCGTTACAGATTTGTGCTAGATGATTGTGAGACAAACGTATACACAGAAAGCAACTTCCCAGCGCTGTATGCAAAGAATATTACCATTACGAAATCCGATGTTTATGTACAATCTAAAGGTGACGCAGGGATATGGAGCAATGGCGTCGGACTTAGTGTCTCCGGTTCCCCTGCAATGCCTTTTTTTGATGTCTTTTTAATCGTTCACACCAAAAAAGTGTCGTTCACGCCAAATGGGAGAAATTGTTTAGACAATCCTGTATAATAAAAAACGGTATAAAACGCATAGCAAATTATATAGTAGAAAGATTAGAGAGACAGGAGGAAGATATGGTGGTCAGAAAAAGGAAGTTTAGGTATTTGATCTTATTGACGGCCGGACTGCTTGCCGTCAATATGCCGCTCTCTGCGCAGGCGGAGGATATGGCTGTGGAGACAGAGATTAAAGTACCGGTGGAGGAAAAGGCGGCGGAGGATTTAAAGCCAGCAGCGAAAGAAGCTTTGAAGAAAAAAGAGGTGTCTGATGAAGAGAATTCTAAATCAGAAGATATAGAAGAGATTCAAGACGCAGGGCATATGACGAAAGCAAAAAAAATGCCTAAACGTACAGAGAATCAGCAGGTGAAGAACAGTGACAAATCAGACGGAATGTATTTTGAATGGATGTCTGCACTGCCCAAAGAAGAGATGACATATTCTGCCGGAGACGGCCAGATTACATGGATTCCGATACTGCAGGATAATGAGGTTGTCAGAGGAACAGTTATATTAAAAGATGCAGTTATAGAAAGTGCCGGAATCGGTATCGGATTTCCGGTGCCGGTTGATCTCAAAGTGGAAGGAAAAAACAGAATTACATCAGATTCTATAGGAATATGTCTGCTGAGAAAAGAAGCTGCCGATCCGCAGGGATTGGATTTGAATATAACTGGGACTGGCTCATTAGAGATAAACAGTAAGAACGATGGAATAAAGTCAGCGGATAATATTGTGGTTGATACCGTACAACTGACGGTTATATACGGAGATTCGTCAGGAAGTTATAAAGGTCTTCATACGACGAAGGGAAATATAGAGATTAAGAACAGTGAGTACATAAAAGTAAGAAGTAATCCGGATGGAATCGGAAGTAACAGCAGCGCTATTTTCGCAGGGCAGAATCAGGGACAAAAGATAAGCATTGTAAAAAGCCATGTGACAGCGATTACCGAAGAAGGGGGAGCCATTGATGCAAATGCAGGGAATATAGAGCTTGTGTCCAGTGATGTAAGAGCTATCGGGAATACAAGTACAGGGCTGGTATCGGGAGCACTTAATTATTTTAGTGGCTGTACGATGGACGGAGGAACATTATTTGCAGACAATAAAGGAACTGACCTGGCAATACCGTCTGTACCTACTGCTCCTTTAAAGGCATCAAACAGCGCGGTTTTGTATGACGGGAAAGAAAATGGCCTTCCTCTTGAGGGAGACTTTGTATGGTATCTGTTGTGTACATATGATGAATCGGCAGATCAAATATTAACTGTAGGAAGATGCTTTGTATTCGGTGACGTCACGTGGAATGATAACATGAGGTTTGGGAGTGGAAAGTCATTTAATATCGGATACGTGGATAAGCCATCAACTCTCACAATCCCAGAGGGAGTTACAGTAGATATATCCGATGAGAGCTGGTTTAATGTGGGAAACAGCAGTTCACAGCCCAAAAGCAGGCTGATCAATTATGGAACGATAAATGTAGAAAGTAAAACCAGTATAGATACTTACCCGGATGCAACAGTTGTCAATCATGGAACAATAAATGTTTTGGACGGCGGTGAAGTATATAATTATTATATTCCAGCCTCCCAAAAAGGCGGCGTGTTTCAGAATAATGCTCAAATGACAATAGCTCAGGGTGGATTGTTCCAGAACCAGGGGCATTTGGAGAACGATGGAATAATTGAAGCTCCAGGTTCATTTTATACGGTTAGGCTCACGAATTATGACGGCTCCATAGCTGGCGGGGGAGATATCAATGGATTTATAATCGAGATGCATAATGGTTCCTATGTGTATGCTGCGAGTGGACAGACAATTTTAAGGAAAGGACAAAAGCTGACGCTTGGAGCAAAGGATTCAAATAGCAGTGAAATGAAGTTAAAGGTTCTAGACGGCGCTGAACTGATCATAGAAGAAGGAGCGATCGTAGACGCAAGAACATATGTGACTAAAGACACTGTCGCAGATTTTATAGATCTAAGTGACACAATGGTGGTAAACGGAGAACTTTGGCTGCCTGAAAATACGCCCGAAGAGGTTTTGGACAAAATCGCAGATAATATCACCGGAAACGGTACAATTCGGCACGGCTCTGCAGCGAAACATATCGTTACCATAAGCATAGGAGAGGAATTAAAAACTCAGCTAATTGAGCAGGGTGGCACCGTAACGCTGCCAAAGAATCCGGTCAGAGACGGATATAACTTTGGCGGGTGGTATGTGGAAAATGGGGAAGGCTTTAAAGAATACGACGACCAGTCGCAGATTCAGCAGTCAATAAAGATCCTGTCTAAATGGATTGCTATCAATAAATGGGATGAGCCGCTTACCATAGAAAGCTGGAGCTATGGGGCGGAATCAAATAAACCGAAAGCAACCCCCAAATATGGAGAGAAAGTTGCTTATACATACAGCAGCACTGCAGATGGAGAATTTACAGATACTGTGCCGAAGGATGCCGGGACGTGGTATGTAAAAGCCGCTGTAGAAGCTTTTGAAGAAGGTCTTGACGGCTGGACTTCGCTTGAGAGCGGGGCGGTTTCTTTCAAGATTGAGCCGAAAATATATGAGGACGGCGGAAGCATCACGGTTTCCGAGATAAAAAGCGAGGAAGACATAAAGAATATCGTAATTAAAGATGGAGAAAAAGTGCTGGCCGAGAATGAAGACTATACGGTGACAACGTCTGAAGATGACAAAAAAGTGACGATAACCATTATCTTCAAAGGTAATTATAGTGGGAGTGTGGAAAAGGAATGGCAGAAGCAGGGAGAACCAGATACTCCGGACAAACCGGACACCCCAGACCAGCCGGATCAGCCGGATACGCCGGACACCCCAGACCAGCCGGATCAGCCAGACCAGCCGGATCAGCCGGATACGCCAGACGCCCCGGATCAGCCGGATACGCCAGACCAGCCGGATCAGCCGGATAAGCCAGATGCCCCAGACCAGCCGGACATGCCCGACGTTCCCGAAAGCCCCGGTGAATCAGAAACTCCGGCATCAAAGCCTGACATTGCCAAAACCACAGCCGCGCTCAACGCCAAAGCAAAAGCAACTCCATCCGGCGGTCGGCTCAAAGTCACATGGGGCAAGGTCAGCCAGGCAGACGGTTATGATATCTATGCAGGAAAGTGCGGCAATAAGGCGAAGCCTGTAAAAAGCATCAAAGGCAGCAGCAAAACCAACTTTTCCATAATCAAAATCGGTAAAAAGAAGGTTAGCCCCAAAGCTTCCTACAAGACTCAGATCCGAGCCTACCGTATCGTAAACGGTAAAAAGGAGATTATTGGCAGAAGCCTTGTCCTCCACACCGCCGGGGAAAACCAGAAAGGCTATACCAATGCCAGGAGCCTCAAAGTGTCAAAGGCAAAGCTTACCATGAAAAAGGGCGCGGCAAAGAAAATCACGGCGAAGACGGTCAGGCAGGACAGTAAGAAAGCGCTGTTCCCGAAGAGCCATGTCGCTTCTTACCGCTATTACTCAACAGATAAGAGTATTGCGGATGTCTCAAGGAGCGGCATGATTAAAGGCAGGAAAAAAGGATCGTGTACCATATATGTCATGGCGGCGAATGGTGTGAAGAAAGGGATAAAAGTGACTGTCAAATAAAAGCCAGCGCTAACATAAAGCTGCTTCGGATATTGTTTAATCCGGGGCAGTATTTTTTGAAGAAAAGCAACAGGAAAATAATTTTATTTTGATTATCAAAATACTTGACAAACAAAATAAATAGATATATACTTTGAAAGTCAAAATTATTTAAGTTCAAAGTAAATGTTACTGCTCACCCGGTGAACAGCAACAAATAAACGTGTCCTATCCGGCGCAGAAATAAGAGGAATACATATGACAGGAATCATCTGCGGGACGGGTTCATACGCGCCGTCCTATGTAATGGATAACAACGAGATAGCAACAATGGTCGAGACAAGCGACGAATGGATCAGGGAGCGTACCGGAGTAGCCACAAGGCATATCATCAAAGATGAGACGACGGTATCCATGGCCTGCGAGGCGGCAAAGAAAGCCCTTGATGACGGAGAAGTTAAACCGGAGGAAGTGGATCTCATCATCGTATCTACGATTTCTTCCAACATTATCCTGCCCTGTACGGCATGCGAAGTGCAAAAGGAGCTGGGGGCGGAGAACGCCACATGCTTTGATCTGAGCGCAGCCTGCAGCGGATTTGTTCTGGCGTACAACACCGCACTGGCGTACTTGTCCGGCGGGGTGTATCAGACAGCGCTGATTATCGGGAGCGAGAGCCTTTCCAACCTGACGAATTGGAAGGACAGAGGAACATGCATCCTGTTCGGGGACGGCGCGGGGGCGGCGGTGATGCGCGCAAAAGAAGGCAGAACGTACCTGCCTGCGACTCATTCCGACGGCATGAAGGGAAAAGCCCTCACCTGCTTAAGCCGCCATACGCATATAGACGCAAAGCGCATGAAAGACCCCGAATATTATATGCAGATGGATGGGCAGGCAGTGTTCAAATTTGCCGTGAAAAAGGTACCGGAGGTAGTGAACGAGGTGCTGAGTAAGAATCAGGTAAAGAAGGAAGAGATCGTCTGGTATATCCTGCATCAGGCTAACAGCCGGATCGTAGAGGCTGTGGCAAAGCGCCTTGACGAGCCGATAGAGAAATTCCCCATGAACCTTCAGGAGTACGGTAACACCTCCTCCGCCAGCATCGCCATCTTGCTGGATGAGATGAAGAAAAGCGGCAGATTAAAGAGCGGCCACAAGATCGTCATGGCAGGCTTTGGAGCAGGGCTTACGTGGGGAGCCACAGTGATGGAGTGGGGTTAGTACATTATTGCAATAAACCAGCCCGGTCCGCCAGAAGAAGCCAGAGGATTACTGTTCACTCCGTGACCAGCAGCATGCAAAATCCATGGGAGCATTTACTCTGGAGAGCAAGGAAAGAGCAGGTTTATAGATAACAAAAAAGAGCAGAAAAAGAGAAAAGGAGAAGATGAAAATGTTTGAGGAAATGAAAGACTTAATCGCAGAAGGGCTGAATATCGATGAGAGCAAGATCACAGAAGAGTCTTCCTTCAAGGACGACCTGGGCGCAGATTCACTGGATCTGTTCGAGCTGGTGATGAGCCTGGAGGACAAATATGACGTAGAGATTCCTTCCGAGGAATTAGAGAAGCTCCTGACCGTAGGAGACGTGATCAAATATATCGAAGAACACAAATAAGAAAAGAGAGGTTTTAAAGATGCAGACAGAAGTAACCAGATTACTTGGAATTGAATATCCGATTATTCAGGGCGGCATGGCATGGGTAGCCGAATACCACCTTGCGGCAGCGGTATCGAATGCAGGAGGCTTAGGGCTTATCGGCGCCGCAAGCGCTCCGGCTGACTGGGTGAGAGAGCAGATCAGGAAGGCAAAAGAACTGACCGGTCAACCGTTCGGGGTTAATATCATGCTTATGAGCCCATACGCAGATGAGGTTGCGAAGATCGTCGCAGAAGAAGGCGTAAAGGTCGTTACGACCGGAGCCGGAAATCCTGAGAAGTATATGAAGATGTGGAAAGAAGCGGGCGTCAAGGTCATTCCGGTGGTTGCTTCTGTCGCGCTTGCAAAACGTATGGAGAGAAGCGGAGCAGACGCAGTAGTAGCCGAGGGCTGTGAGGCCGGAGGACATATCGGAGAGAGTACGACGATGGTACTTGTCCCGCAGGTTGCGGACGCGGTAAATATACCGGTCATCGCGGCAGGAGGGATCGCGGACGGAAGAGGGATTGCAGCGGCATTTATGCTGGGGGCGAAGGGCGTACAGATGGGAACGCATTTTGTCGTAACAGAGGAATCCCAGGTACATGATAATTATAAGGAACGGATCATCAAGGCGAGAGACATTGATTCAAGGGTGACAGGAAGGACAACCGGGCATCCGGTCAGAGCGCTTCGCAATGAAATGACAAAACAGTATATTGAATTGGAAAATAAAGGCGCAGGCTTTGAAGAATTAGAGCAGCTGACACTGGGAGGATTGCGCAGAGCTGTCGTGGACGGTGACGTAGTGAACGGAAGTGTCATGGCAGGTCAGATCGCCGGCATGGTAAAGGAAAGACTGACCTGCAAGGAACTGATCGATAAATTAGTAAAAGAGACAGACGGGATTATCGGAGGAAAAGGATTTTATGAGTAAGACAGTATTTCTTTATCCGGGACAGGGAGCCCAGAAGGCAGGGATGGGTAAGGACTTTTACGAGAACAGCGGGCTGGCACGGGAGATTTACGACCAGGCTTCTGAGGCGTTAGGCTTTGATATGAAGGCGCTCTGTTTTGAGGAAAACGATAAACTCGATCTGACGGAATACACACAGGCGGCACTTGTGACTACCTGTCTTGCCATGACGAGGGCAGTCAGCGAGGCCGGGCTAAAGGCGGACGTCACCGCGGGCTTAAGTCTCGGCGAGTATGCGGCCATCGCGGCGGCAGGCGGCATGAAAGAGCTGGACGCCATCCGACTGGTGCGTAAGAGAGGGATACTGATGCAGAATACCGTGCCTGCAGGAGAGGGAGCCATGTGTGCCGTGATGGCCATGGAGGCGGAAAAAATCGAGCAGGTGATCGCGGACATCGCGGGGGTTACAGTGGCTAACTATAACTGCCCGGGACAGATCGTGATTACCGGAGAGACGCCAGCGGTAGAGACGGCGGCAGCGGCGCTTAAAGAGGCGGGAGCAAAACGGACGGTCATGCTGAATGTCAGCGGCCCGTTCCATTCCCCGATGCTTGTACCTGCAGGCGAAGAACTCAGAAAGGAGCTTGGGCAGGTGGAGCTGAGCCAGCTTAGGATCCCCTATATCACCAATGTCAATGCGAAGGAAGTGACAGATACCAGCGAGACAAGGGGGCTTCTTGCAAGGCAGGTAAGCTCGCCGGTGCGTTGGATGCAGAGCATGGAATATCTGATCGGCAGCGGTGCGGACACATTCGTGGAGATCGGGCCGGGCAGGACGCTTGCCGGCTTCATGAAAAAGATCAACCGGGATGTCAAAGTATTGAATATCGGCACATGGGACGACGTGGCGAAGGCCGTATCCGCCCTTAATTAAGAAAGCAGATCGGCAGGAATAAGAGAGCAGGCCGGCAGAACCAGAAAAACAGATCAGCAGGGTCAAGAAAGCAGGCCGGCGGAGATTAAGAAAGGGAAAATAGATGTTGACAGGAAAGATTGCAGTTGTAACCGGGGCGTCCAGGGGAATCGGAAGGGCGGTTGCCCTTAAGTTTGCGAAAGAGGGCGCATCGGTCATCATAAATTATAATGGCTCGCAGGACAAAGCCCTCGAGGTGAAGCAGGAGATTGAAGCCCAGGGCCAAAGCGCGGCCATATACCAGTGTGATGTGTCCGATTTTGACAAATGTGAGACATTTATCGCAGAGATCATCAAGGAGTATGGCCGGATAGACATTCTCGTGAATAATGCCGGTATAACCAGGGACGGTCTCCTGATGAAGATGTCAGAGGAAGACTTCGACAAGGTGATTGACACGAACCTTAAGGGAGCATTTAACACGATCCGCTTTGCCAGCAGGCAGATGCTCAAGCAGCGGGCCGGGCGTATCATCAATATGGCGTCGGTGGTAGGCGTGATGGGAAATGCGGGGCAGACGAACTATGCGGCATCAAAGGCAGGAATCATCGGACTTACGAAAGCGGCGGCAAGAGAGCTTGCATCCAGAGGAGTTACGGTAAATGCCATAGCGCCGGGATTTATAGAGACGGACATGACAAAGATCCTGCCGGAGAAGGTGAAGGAGGCGTCGGTTTCCCAGATACCTCTCGGAAAGTTCGGCCAGGCGGAGCATGTAGCGGCAGCGGCGGCATTTCTGGCCTCTGAGGAGGCGGAGTATATTACCGGACAGGTACTCCATGTAGACGGCGGCATGGCAATGTAGAAGCAAAGGTGCAGCAGCTCTGCAGATATACCTGCAGAACAGGTCTGCAGAGAGATTGGCAGGAAGGAGAAGCAGGATGAAGAGACGCGTAGTAGTGACGGGACTCGGCGCTGTAACGCCCATCGGCAACACAGTGGAGGAGTTCTGGAGCGGGATTAAGGAAGGAAAGGTAGGTATCGGAGAGATCACACGATTCGATACCGCAGATTATAAAGTAAAGCTGGCGGCAGAGGTAAAAGGCTTCAATGCAAAGGAACGCATGGACGCAAAGTCGGCAAAGCGGATGGAACCATTCGCCCAGTATGCAGTCGCGGCAGCGAAGGAAGCCTATGAGGATTCGGGACTTGACATAGAGAAAGAGGATCCCTTCCGTGCAGGTGTGATCGTCGGCTCAGGGATTGGAAGCCTTGAGACAGTAGAGCGGGAATATACGAAGATCCAGACAAAAGGTCCGGGGAAGGTGCACCCGCTGATGGTTCCGCTGATGATCTCCAATATGGCGGCGGGAAACATATCGATCCAGCTTGGATTCAAGGGGAAATGTACCAACGTTGTGACTGCCTGTGCATCGGGTACTAACTCGATCGGAGACGCTTTCCGGGCGATTCAGTATGACGATGCGGATATTATGATCGCCGGAGGATGCGAGAGCTGTATCTGCCCGACAGGGGTGGCAGGCTTTACCGCCCTTACCGCGCTTTCTACTTCCGCAGACCCGAAGCGGGCATCCATTCCATTTGACCGGGCGCGGGACGGCTTTGTACTGGGTGAAGGCGCCGGGGTGGTCGTGTTAGAGGAGCTTGAGCACGCAAAGGCAAGAGGGGCGAAGATCTATGCGGAGGTTGCAGGATACGGTGCGACGGGAGACGCATACCATATCACATCCCCGGCGGAGGACGGCAGCGGCGCAGCCAAAGCGATGACTCTCGCCATCGAGGAGGGCGGCATCGAACCGTCCCAGGTAGATTATATCAACGCACACGGAACAAGCACCCATCACAACGATCTGTTCGAGACAAGGGCGATCCATCTTGCCCTGGGCGATGCGGCGAAGGACGTGGTGGTTAACTCGACCAAATCCATGATCGGCCATCTTCTGGGAGCGGCAGGCGGAGTGGAATTTATCGTCTGTGCAAAGTCTATTCAGGATGGTTTCATCCATCAGACCGTGGGGACGAAGGATATTGATCCAGAAGAGTGCGATCTGAACTATGCAGCAGGTGCACCGGTTACGAAGGAGGTCAGGTGCGTGCTTACCAATTCCCTGGGATTCGGCGGCCATAACGCAACTTTACTTTTGAAGAAGTACGAAGCATAGAGGAGAATTTGAACATGGAATTTGAACAGCTCATTAAATTAATAGAAACCGTGTCAGCGTCTGGGCTGACGAGCTTCCAGTATGAGGAGAAGGGCGTGAAGATAAAGCTGGGCAGGGAAGCGCAGAGTGTACTGCCCGTGGTAAATGCGGCAGGCGCCGATGTGCAGAGCATCCAGAGTACGACAGTGGTTCAGAACCAGGAGACACAGAATACCGTGACGGCCGAGGCGTCCGCAGGCGGGACGAAGGCTGACGGCAAGATGATCTTATCGCCTCTTGTAGGAACATTTTACGTGGCGCCCGCCGAGGACGCCGACCCCTTCGTCGTTGTGGGCGACACGGTGAAGAAGGGCCAGACTCTTGCGATCGTGGAGGCCATGAAGCTGATGAACGAGATCGAGAGTGAATATGACGGCGTGATCGAAGAAGTATTGGTAGAGAACGGACAGCCGGTAGAGTATAACCAGCCGCTGTTCCGGCTGAGATAAGAGAGGTATCTATAGAGATGAAGCATTTGGATATTAATGAGATCAAAAAAATCATTCCTCACAGGCATCCGTTTCTGCTGCTTGACTATATCGAGGACTATGAGCCGGGGCAGTATGCGGTTGGCTATAAATGCGTTTCCTACAGAGAGGAATTCTTCGCGGGACATTTCCCCAAGGAGCCGGTGATGCCGGGAGTGCTGACGGTAGAGGCTTTAGCGCAGGCTGGCGCGGTGGCAATCCTAAGCCAGGAAGAAAACAGGGGAAAGACCGCATATTTCGGTGGAATCAACAAGTGCAAGTTCAAGGGTAAGATCGTTCCGGGCGACAAGGTACGGCTTGAGACGAAGATTATCCGGCAAAAAGGGCCTCTGGGCATCGGGGAGGCGGTTGCCAGCGTAGACGGGAAAATGGTTGTCAGCGCGGAGCTTACATTTATGATTGGATAGGTGAGACAGATATGATAAAGAAGATATTAATCGCCAACCGGGGGGAGATCGCGGTGCGCATCATCCGCGCCTGCCGGGAGATGGGAATCGAGACAGTCGCCGTATATTCGGAGGCCGACCGGGAAGCTCTTCATACAAAGCTTGCGGATGAGGCGGTCTGTATCGGGCCGGCGTCTTCGTCGGAAAGTTACTTAAGTATGGACCGTATAATCAGCGCTACGATCATAACAGGAGCGGACGCTATCCACCCAGGATTTGGATTCTTGTCGGAAAACAGCAAATTTGCAGAACTGTGCGAGCAGTGCAATATCACATTCATCGGCCCCGGATCCGATGTGATCGCCCGCCTCGGCAACAAGCAGGAGGCCAGAAACACCATGATAGCGGCAGGGGTTCCGGTAATTCCGGGAACCACAGAGCCGATCTACGATGCCCAGGCCGGCAGGGAGGCTGCGGCAAAGATCGGCTATCCGGTTATCGTAAAGGCAGCTCTTGGCGGCGGCGGTAAGGGGATGCGTGTGGCATACACGCCCGAGGAGTTCGAGGCAAGCTTTCTGACAGCCCAGAAGGAGACGCAGATGGCCTTCGGGGATAACACGATGTACATCGAGCATTTCGTGCAGCGGCCAAGACACATCGAGTTCCAGATCCTTGCGGATTCCTTCGGCAATGTGATCCATCTCGGGGAGCGCGACTGCTCCATACAGCGGAACCACCAGAAGATGATCGAGGAGTCTCCCTCCGCCGCGCTTGACGACAGTCTCCGCCAGGAAATGGGCGAGGCCGCGGTAAAAGCAGCCAGGGCAGCCGGATACGTCAATGCCGGAACCATAGAATTCCTGCTTGAGAAAAATAATCATTTTTATTTTATGGAGATGAATACAAGGATTCAGGTGGAGCATCCGGTGACGGAGTGGGTGACCGGGATCGATCTGGTAAAGGAGCAGATCCGGATCGCTTCCGGCAGAAAGCTTTCCTACAGCCAGGATGAGGTGAAGCTCTCCGGACATTCCATCGAGTGCAGGATCAATGCAGAGAACCCGGCCAAGGGATTCCGACCGTCGCCGGGGACAGTGAAGGACATGTATCTTCCGGGCGGCAAGGGCATAAGGATCGACTCCGCTATCTACAGCGGCTATACGATCCCGCCCTACTATGATTCCATGGTGGCGAAGCTTATCGTGTGGGCGAAGAACCGTAAGGAGGCCATCGCCAAGATGCGCAGCGCCCTCGGTGAGATCATCATCGAAGGGATCGACACCAATGTGGATTACCAGTATGAGATCTTAAATCATCCGGATTACATCGCCGGAGATATCGACATTGAATTTATCGAAAACCTGGGAACAGCCGTGCAGTAGCTTTTGCGGACTGTTCCTTAAGCCGTAGATCAAAGCAGAAAAGGTGAAAATGTATGAAGCTGGATAATATGTTCAAGAAGACGAAATATTCTACACTGAGAAGAAGTGAATACAAGACAGAGACTACCCGCCCGGAGGTCCCGGAGGGACTTCTTCGGAAATGCAACAAATGCGGGGCGGCCATCATCGCGGAGGACGTTAAGAAGGATGCCTATATCTGTCCTAAGTGCGGCGGGTATTTCCGTATGCATGCATGCCGCAGGATTGAGTTTGTGGCGGATGAGGGAACCTTTGAGGAATGGGACCGGGGGCTTGAGACGAAGAATCCTCTTGAGTATAAAGGATATACCGAAAAGCTTCAGGGGCTAAAGGAAAAGACCGGGCTTGATGAGGCGGTCATTACCGGAAAAGCAAAGATTGACGGCACAGAGACGGTGATCGGCGTCTGTGACGGCAGGTTTCTCATGGCAAGCATGGGGGAAGTGGTTGGAGAAAAGATCGCAAGAGCCGTGGAGCGGGCGACGAAGGAGAGATTGCCGGTGATCCTTTTTGCCTGTTCCGGCGGGGCGAGGATGCAGGAAGGGATCACCTCCCTTATGCAGATGGCAAAGACATCCGCAGCCTTGAAGCGCCACAGCGATGCCGGGCTTCTTTACATCAGCGTCCTCACCGATCCTACGACAGGCGGCGTGACGGCAAGCTTTGCCATGCTCGGTGACATTATCCTTGCGGAGCCGAAGGCGCTGATCGGGTTTGCCGGGCCGAGGGTGATCGAGCAGACGATCGGACAGAAGCTTCCGAAGGGATTTCAGCGGTCGGAATTCCTGCTGGAGCACGGCTTTCTCGACGGGATCGTAGAGAGAAGCGAGCTTAAGGAAACGCTGGCCAATCTTCTGAAGCTCCACGAAGACAGCGGGTGTGGCTCTGAGCGGATACAGGCGTTGCTAAGAGGAGATAATTGTGCGGATACAGCGGACGGCGGAGATGCCGGCACAGGCGGCGGAATGGCGGCATATGACGCTGACAGACCGCAGGAAGCGGGCAGCAGAAGTACGGAGAGCGTCAGGCTGAACAGATCAACAGAACATCTTTCCTCCTGGGATCGTGTAATGCTTTCCCGTATGCAGGATCGTCCGGTAGGGAGCGACTATATCCAGAGCCTGTTCACGGATTTCATCGAATTTCACGGGGATCGTCTCTTTAGGGACGACCGTGCGGTGATCGGCGGCGTGGCGAGATTTGGCGGACTTCCGGTCACGGTGATCGCTCAGGCGAAGGGAACGAACACAAAAGAAAATATCGAGAGGAACTTCGGCATGCCTTCACCGGAGGGCTACCGCAAGGCGCTGCGCCTGATGAAGCAGGCGGAGAAGTTTCACCGCCCGGTGATCTGCTTTGTAGATACTCCCGGCGCGTTCTGCGGCTTAGAGGCAGAAGAGCGGGGGCAGGGAGAGGCTATAGCCAGAAATATCTATGAGATGTCCTCACTTAAGGTTCCGGTGCTCTCCGTCATCATCGGAGAAGGCGGCAGCGGCGGCGCCCTTGCCATGGCCACTGCGGACGAGGTGTGGATGCTGGAAAATTCTGTGTATTCCATCCTTTCCCCGGAAGGCTTCGCAAGCATCCTCTGGAAGGACAGTAGCAAGGCGAAGGAGGCGGCAGAGGTGATGAAGCTGACGGCAAATGACCTTTGCAGGCTGGGGATCGTGGAGAAGGTATTCGAGGAGCCGCAGGATTTTTCAGCGGAGAATTTTGATCAGGTGATCTGTCCGCTTAAAGAAGAAATCACAAGATTTCTGGCGGAATATGGAAGGATGAGCGGACAGGAGCTTGCCGAGTATCGTTATATGCGTTTCCGGAATATGTAACAGCAGGCATAAAGCTGCTGGTCACGGAGTGGACAGTAGCGGCATCAAGCAGGAGAAAATAGAATGAAACCACTGAAAATGGGAAATATAGAAGCAAAAGTGCCGGTTATTCAAGGCGGTATGGGTATCGGGATCAGTCTGGGAGGTCTTGCCGGAGCAGTTGCGTTGGAGGGCGGCATAGGGATCATCTCTGCCGCCCAGATTGGTTATCGGGAGCCGGACTTTGACACGGATACGAAGGCGGCGAACTTAAGAGCGATAAAAAAGGAATATGAGAAAGCAAGAAACATTGCGCCGGAAGGTGTCATTGGTTTCAATTTGATGGTAGCCATGCGCCATTATGAAGATTATGTGCGTGCGGCAGTGGAGGCGGGGGCAGACCTGATCGTATCCGGCGCGGGGCTTCCCACGGATCTTCCGGGAATCGTCGGGGACGCGCAGGTGAAGCTTGCGCCTATCGTCTCCACAGAGAAGTCCGCAAAAGTCATCTTAAAATACTGGGATAAAAAATATAAGCGTATCCCGGACCTTCTTGTCATCGAAGGCCCTCTTGCCGGCGGGCATCTTGGCTTTGCCAGAGAGAAGCTTGAAAAGTTTGAAGAGCCGGCGGCATATGCGGGGGAAGTGAAGCGGATCCTTGCCGTGGTAAGGGATTATGAAAAGCTGTACGGGAAGAAGATCCCCACAGCCCTCGGGGGCGGTATTGATACGCCGGAGGCGGTAAGAGACGCATTTTCCCTCGGGGCGGACGCAGTTCAGGCGGCGACCAGATTCGTGACGACTGAGGAGTGCGACGCGGATATCCGGTATAAGGAAAGCTATATCAAGGCCCGGAAAGAGGACATCATCATCGTAAAGAGTCCGGTAGGGATGCCGGGGCGCGCCATCAATAACGAGATGATCCGGCGGGTAGCGGCCGGAGAGAAGATTCCCCACAGTCCGTGCCACCGGTGCCTGCACCAGTGCAATCCCGCGCAGATCCCCTACTGCATTACGGATGCACTGATTCATGCGGCAAAGGGAGAAGTGGAGGATGCCTTGTTGTTCTGCGGGGCTAATGCATACAAAGCGGACAAGATAGAGACGGTGAAGGAAGTTATTGATGATTTGAAAAAATTGCTGTAAATAGTAAGAAATTATATGCATTTGTCGAAAAAAAGGGATATAATATTTATAGTATAACTTAATTTACGTTGTACCGGGGCATAAGCAAGATGAAAGGATAGCGGTATGGATAACGCATATAAGAAGATTAATTTTATTCTGGTCAATCTGATCAATGAGATCTGGGATCTGGAAGGAAAGGCGATCATCACAGAGGAGTTCAAGGATATTACGAATAATGATATGCATGTCATCGAGGCGATCGGGCTCGGCGAAGGCCATAATATGTCTTTTATCGCAAAGCGGCTTAATATCACCGTGGGATCGCTGACGACAGCCATGAACAGCCTTGTGCGGAAAAAATATGTGCATCGCTATCGTATCGAGGAGGACAGGAGGGTCGTCTACGTCAAGCTGACGGAAAAGGGCGTGAAGGCGTACAACCATCACGCAGATTACCATCACAAGATGACCATGGCAATCCGTGAGAGACTTGGTGAGGAAGAGCTTCCTGTTCTTTTCAAGACGCTGGATGCCCTGACGAATTTTTTTAAAGAGTACAGTGAGCAGAAGTAAAATTGCGGCTGATGGCCACAGAGCAAAAAAGCACAGAATAAGGTGCTGGCCGGAGGGTAGACAGTACAAGCCAGGGTGTGCAGGCAGGAGGCGGAAAGAGATGTATGAGCAGGAAGTAAAGCGTTTGCAGGAAATGATTGATGACAGTCACAGGATCGTGTTTTTCGGGGGAGCCGGGGTGTCTACGGAGAGTGATATCCCGGATTTCCGGAGTGCGGACGGATTGTACCAGCAGGAGTATAAGTATTCTCCGGAACAGATCGTAAGCCACACATTTTTTGTACATAGGACGGAGAGCTTCTATGAGTTTTATAAGGAAAAGATGATGTTTCTTGACGCGGAGCCTAATGCGGCCCATAAGAAGCTCGCCGAGCTTGAGGCGGCGGGGAAGCTTACCGCGGTGATTACCCAGAATATTGACGGGCTGCATCAGGCGGCGGGGAGCAGGAACGTGCTGGAGCTTCACGGCAGCATCCACCGCAATTACTGCCAGAACTGCCGGAAATTTTATGATGCTGCCTTTGTAAAGAACAGCGAAGGAATCCCCAGGTGCTCCTGCGGCGGGAAGATCAAGCCGGATGTGGTGCTCTATGAGGAGGGGCTGGATTCTGACATTATCAGCAGGAGCATACGGGCGATCAGCGAGGCGGATATGCTGATCATCGGGGGGACATCGCTGGTGGTGTATCCGGCGGCCGGGTTCATCGATTATTTCCGTGGGAAGCATCTTGTGGTGATCAATAAGAGCACGACGGCCAGGGAAGTAGGGGCAGAGCTTACGATAGCGGCGCCGATTGGTGAGGTTATGGGAAGGATAGAAGTATGGCAGGGCGGAAGAAGAGATTAAAGCCGTACCATGGCGTCCTTCTTCTTGTGCTTGCGGCAGCGGCGTGGTGCTGCCGCAAGTTTAGCGCGTTCAATGCGCTGGCGGGTGATATATTGCTTTAATGTACGGCCGGTAGTATCTTAAAAAAGGCGGCAAAGATAATTAAGACATATATAAAGTTCAGCAGCAATTGCATCCAGAGAGAGGATTCTGGATGTTCTGGTTAATATATGCGGTAACTCTTTGAATCGGGGCATTTTTTTGTGTTTCCGGATAGAAATCCGACTGGAATTCGGCGGGATTGATGCATTTGAACGGATGTATCAATCCCGCCTGGCATTAAAATAATACAGCAAATTTGCTCAAATATAATGCAAATTACAGAAAAACGAGTTTAATAGGAGATATTGGCGGGCTCGATTTGGAAAATCTCAAGGCTCCTCTTAAGGATCCCATTCATATACGCGATCGCCGTCCCATAGTTAGTCATCGGAACACCTGCGTCCCCGGCGCATTTCATTCGGTATTTCATCTCCCGTTCATTCAGGGTGCATCCGCCGCAGTGGATGATAAGCCGGTATCTGTCTAATTCCAGCGGAAAATCTATCCCGCTGGTAAACGCGAAGTTCAACGCTTTCCCGGTAAATGCTTTCAGCCAGCCCGGCAGTTTGACTGTGCCGATATCGTCACACTGACGGTGATGGGTACAGCCCTCAGAGATAAGGATGGTATCGCCGTCCTTAAGGCTGTCAATAAATCTTGCACCTTTCACCAGATGATCAAGGTTCCCCTTATATCGTGCAAATAATATGGAAAAGGAAGTCAGGGGAATATCCTCTGGGACAATCTTTGCCGCCGTCTTAAACACCTGGCTGTCCGTAATGACGAGGGCAGGAGGATTCCCGAGTTTTCCCAGAGTCTCCTCTAGCTCCGTTTCCCGCACTACAACAGAGACTGCGCCCGCTTCCAAAAGATCCCGGATCGTCTGCTGCTGCGGAAGGATAAGCCTTCCCTTGGGAGCGGCTTTGTCGATCGGCACCACAAGAACGACAAGATCCAGAGGAGAGACCAGGTCGCGGACAATATAACGCTGCGCATCATCCGAAGGGACAAGCCGCGCGATACGCTCCTTAAGTTCATGGATATGGGTTTTGGCGGAGGCGCTGACCCACAGGAATTCTTTGCTGCCCGGGCCCGGATCAGCGCTTTTCGTATACGTATGCGCCTGACTGCCGGCAGACATAAGGTCAGATTTATTGAACACGATCAGATAAGGAATCTTTTTTTCTTTGATCTTTTCTAAGATATTTGTATCATCCTCCGTCATTCCGACAGTTCCGTCTACGATCAGCAGGGCAATATCTGTCTTGTTCAATATCTGATAAGCCTTCTGCACCCGTAGCGTCCCAAGCTCACCCGTATCATCAAGCCCCGGAGTATCGATCAGCACCACAGGCCCTAAGGGCAGCAGCTCCATGGCTTTAAGTACCGGGTCGGTAGTCGTTCCCTTCCGGTCGGAAACGATTGCCAGCTCCTGCCCGGTCAGCGCGTTGATGATACTGGATTTCCCGGCGTTGCGCCTCCCGAAGATCCCGATATGGACACGTTCCGAAGATGGCGTACTATTCATACTCATAACAAATCACCTCAACCAATTTTAGAAACGGAAATCCCGCCGGTTATTTTCCCGGATGAGCTTTAGATTTTCAAGAACAGTCTGCCGCGCTTTTTCGTTGGGTACATTCAGCACTTCCCTGTCGATCAGCTTATCCCCCAGAGCTTTCGTAGCCGGCGAGGCATAATCCATCAGGTACTCATCCAGAGTCATCAGCGCGTTGGGATGGCAGCAGTTCTGGATCTGGCCTTTTTTGCACAGCGACATAAAGCGGTCGCCCGTCCTGCCCTCTCTGTAGCATGCGGTACAGAAGCTGGGGATGTAATCCATCTCCATCAGCCAGTGCACGACCTCGTCAAGGGTACGCCCGTCGATAACGTCGAACTGCTCGGACTTTTCATCCTCAGGCTCCGGTTCGCAGTAGCCGCCGACGCTGGTCTTGGAGCCGCCGCTGATCTGGGAGATGCCAAGGTGCAGTACCCGCTCCCTTGTCTTCTGGCTCTCTCTTGTGGAGATGATCATGCCGGTGTAGGGAACGGCGATCCGGATGCAGGCAACGATCTTGGCAAAGGTATCGTCGTCGATGCCGTTGGTAAATGAGCTTGCGTCGATACCGTCTGCGTTTCTGAGCCTTGGAACGCTGATGGTGTGCGGGCCGACGCCGAACGCAGCTTCTAAGTGCTCTGCGTGCATGAGAAGCCCGGCAAATTCATAACGGTACTTGTCAAGCCCAAAGAGAACGCCGATGCCCACGTCGTCGATGCCGCCCGCCATGGCCCGGTCCATGGCCTCCGTATGATAATCATAGTCATGCTTCGGTCCGGCAGGGTGAAGCTTGAGATAGCTTTCTTTGTGATACGTCTCCTGGAACAGGATATAAGTGCCGATCTCTGCCTCCTTGAGCAGACGGTAGTTGTCTACGGTCGTTGCGGCAATATTGATATTCACCCGACGGATAGCGCCGTTTTTGTGCTTGATGCCATAAACGGTCCTGATGCTGTCCAGGTAGTATTCCATCGTATTATGGACCGGGTCTTCCCCTGCCTCCAAAGCCAGGCGCTTGTGCCCCATGTCCTGCAGCGCGATGACCTCCCGGCGGATGTCCTCCTGGGATAGCTGTTTCCGCGGGATATGCTTGTTGGCGGCATGATACGGGCAGTAGGTGCAGCCGTTGATACAGTAGTTGGAAAGATACAGCGGCGCAAAAAGCACGATGCGGTTCCCGTAGAAATCTTTTTTGATCTGTTCTGCGAGCCGGAAGATCTTACTGTTCAATTCCGGGCTGTCGCAGGCCAGCAGGACAGAAGCCTCCCGGTGGGTTAAGCCTTTGCGGTTTTCCGCTTTTTTTATGATGGATTCCACAAGTTCTAGATTGTCTTTGTTCTCATCTGCGTAGGCGAGGGTTTCAAGAATCTCCTCATGGTTGATAAAATCATCGGCATGTTTTGAATTTACGTCGTACATCGTGTACCTCCTTATGATATGGAAATGTGTATATTGATCTGTTAAAATATGTGCTGCCGTTCTCCTGCCTTCAAAATGAAAAGGGTTAGAGGTTCAGGGAATCGCCCCTGTCGGTTACTGTCCGGTAACCGATGGCATTTATTTTCCGCTCTAAGCTGTCCCGGCATTGCGCGGATTCTTCTCCGGTGCAGATCTTGTTGTCGTAGAGAAGATAGTCCTTACGCACTCCCTGGGGGGAGAGGTTCGGCATCACGACATTGGCTCCGGCAAGGATTCCAAGCTCCCGCCCCTCTGGGTGGATCGTCCCTAAGGCTGTCGTGGCTGGAAGGAGAACCTTAGGCAGCATCAGGCGGATGCAGCCCAGCAGAAATAAAGTCAGCTCAAGGGTTCCGGCAGTTTCATTTTTAAAGGGCGTGTCCCGGTGGGGGATAAATGGCCCGATCCCTACCATCTGCGGATTCAGCTCCTTTAAGAAAAGCATGTCTTCGGCGAGATACTCAGGCGTCTGCCCAGGGGCGCCCACCATGAACCCGGTCCCTGTCTGATACCCGATCTTTTTCAAGGACCACAGGCATTGTCTTCGGTTTTGGGCACATAGTGAGGGCGGGTGGAGCATGGCGTAATGCTCTGGGTTATAAGTCTCGTGACGCAGAAGATAGCGGTCGGCTCCTGCGTCAAAAAATGCCTTGAAGCTTGCTTCGTCCCATTCTCCTACGGAAAGGGTGATGGCGCAGTCCGGAAAGCTGCTGCGGATCCTGCGGACAAGATTTGTGAGCCTGTCTCTGGTAAAGGAAGCGTCCTCACCGCTCTGGAGTACGAAGGTGCGCAGGCCAAGGGCGTACCCCTCGTGGCAGCAGGAAAGGATCTCATCCTCGTCAAGACGGTAACGGCGGGCATTCCGGTTGCTCCTGCGGATGCCGCAGTAGAGGCAGTCGTTCCTGCAGTAATTGGAAAACTCGATAAGCCCCCGCACAAAAATATCCTTGCCGTAATAGAGTCCCTGTTCCTCTCTCGCCAGTGAAAACAGGTATTCAGAAAGCTCCTGAGACCGGTGTTCGATCAGGTCGGTCCACTCGGCGGCGGAAAGGGTGCGTTCCCGCTTTAGTTTGTCGATCAGTCTAAAATATCTGTCCATAAATCTCCTGAATGTTAAAATATTGGTTGTGCTTCACGGTCCTTTGGCCGCCATAAAAAAATCCTGACGTTTCAGGCGTCAGGTTCTAAACCGAAAATGCCGGTATAACAGATGCCAATACTCTGCCATGCCAGCTCTCCGGCAAATATAAACTCTCGAATCCGTCCGCCTTTTCACTCAGGTGCTGCCCTTTGTGATCAGTACGTTAATGCTGTCCCTCACACAGGTCTGAACATTTGCTGCGCAGAATGTGAGAAAATGCCATAACTGTTGATCCAATTATAACATAAGGGAAAAAAAGATACAAGAAATAGTTTAATGGATGGAAATATGCAGAAAAGCTGCCTGACTTTATTGCATCTGCCTCCAATTGCTCATGTTATATCTTTCATCCATCTAAAATACAGTCCTCTCTTCTTCCTAACATACTTTCCCTTATTTCTGCTACAATCATGACAAAAAGGGGGCTTTTGCCATGACAGAGACATTTGAAAAATATCTACTGGAAAAGAATCTTTCCGACAACACGATTAAGGCATATCTATATGCGCTCCGGCAGTTCAAAGAACGGTACGCCTCTCCCACCAAAAGCAGACTGCGCGAATATAAGGACTGGCTCACCGGGCGCTACAAGCCCCGTACGGTCAATTTAAGACTGCGGGCTGTTAACTGTTATCTGGAAAGCATCGGCAGGGAAAACCTGAAGCTTAAATTTGTACGCATGCAGCAAAAATCGTTTGCGGAAAACGTTATCAGCGAATCAGACTATAATTACTTTAAGACCTGCCTGAAAGAAGACGGAGAGCTGTTTTGGTATTTTGTCATCCGTTTTCTCGCGTCAACCGGTGTACGGGTAAATGAACTGATCAGGCTGAAGGTGGAGGATGTAAAGCTGGGACATCTTGATCTGTACTCAAAAGGCGGCAAAGTACGGCGGGTCTACATACCTAAATCATTACAGGAAGAAACTCTTTTCTGGCTGGGCGGAAAGCGCCAGAAAAGCGGTTTTCTTTTTTTAAACAGATACGGCGCTCCCATCACCTCAAGAGGAATCTCCGGACAGCTCAAAAAATATGCCTTGCGCTATCACATCGATCCTGACGTCGTATATCCCCATTCCTTCCGCCACCGTTTTGCCAAAAATTTTATGGAACGCAGCGGAGACATCTCATTCCTTGCCGATCTTATGGGGCATGAAAATATTGAGACAACGAGGGTGTATCTGAGAAAAACAGGCGCTGAACAAAAAGAAATCGTAGACAAGATCATCGACTGGTAAACAGCCGCGTTTCTCTTGAAAAAGACATAAAAAAATAAGTCCTGCTTCCGATAAGAAATATTATCGGAACCAAATGACTTAAAATCCTTAAAAAATAAACGTCTCTTGAATCATTCTGACTATATTATCGGTTTCATTTCTAAAAAGTTAAGTCTTTTTCTCCTGAAAATTCAACATTTTTTCAATTCCGGCATTTTCAACTTCCGATAATATTTCTTATCGGAAGTTCCTGTTAAAATCCTCTGAAAATCAATGCTTTCTGATCATTCCAACGCAAAAAGACAAGTTGAAAATCCAGGCACAGGGAGGTGTAGAGAAATGTTATCTCTGGGAAGGAATCCAGGAGAGTATCTGGTAATCGGAGACGATATTGTCATTCAGGTTGTCTCTATGGAAGGAGATCTGCGGCTGTCCATAGACGCTCCTAATAGTGTAAGCATCGTACGTGGCGAGGTATATGAAAAATATCATGAAAAGCCAAAGTGCCTCACCGGAAAGAGCGGGCGGAGAAATAAACGTGCAGCTCTGACTCCATAATCAGATAAAGCAAAGTCTGATCAAGGTTTCAATTCCTCTGTCAACGGATCCGGGCAGATGATTTGAACATAGATGCCGAAAGGCAAAGCAAAACACTTATGCGGGAGAACGGACGCTCCCGTCCAAATTCAAGGAGGTAAATTTATGAGAATTCAACACAACATAGCAGCATTAAGCTCTTATCGTAACTTAACAAACAACAATAACGCAGTTTCCAAAAGTTTAGAGAAGCTGTCATCCGGCTACAGGATCAACCGTGCAGGCGATGACGCGGCAGGTCTGGCTATTTCTGAAAAGATGCGTGCGCAGATCACTGGTCTTCAGACAGCTCAGAAGAACGCCAACGATGGTATTTCTCTCGTGCAGACAGCAGAAGGTGCGTTGACAGAGGTTCACTCCATGCTAAACCGTATGGTGGAGCTTGCAAACCAGTCAGCTAACGGAACTTACGCTGATGACGTAGATCGTGAAAATTTGCAGGCAGAGGTAGACGCTTTAATAGATGAAATCGACCGTATCTCTGATGCTACTAATTTTAACGGAATCAACCTTTTGGACGGTTCTTTGGGATTGAACGGAAAAACATTCAAAGTCGGCGGTGAGCAGGCTGCGGTTGAAGCAACTCTTTTAGACGGAACAAGCACAGAGCTTGGAGTAACAGTAAAGCATCATGGTTCTTCTACAACAGAAGTAGAGCCGGCATTCACGGTTGATCTTGCAGATTATGCAGTGAAAAAAACCGCTGCTGGTGATGTGACCTTTACTCTTCAAATAGGTGGTCAGACTGTCAATATTGCTGATTCTAATACTACTTTGAATGCAGCTAGCACCACTGTAAAAGTTACGACAACTGCAGCAAACGAAAAGAAAGATGCATCTGCTGTCGCAGCAGCTTTTAACAACAAATTTGCCAGTATTGGAAATGATGTTTACAAGATGACAACAAATGGCACTAAAATTTCATTTGAATATCAAGGACAGAAAAAGGCAGATGGCAGCCTTCTTGCTAAAACTACCGATGAGGGAAAGGTACAGACAAGTACATGGACTCCGTCAGGCGATGTTAAAATCACAGCAACTGGAGCAGACGGCGAATTAAATCGTGACAACTGCCATCTCACGAATGTAACTGACCCTGTTGTAGGCACAGACCCAGTACGTGCTGGTGCCACATTGAAAATAACCCAGGACATCATTAATGCTGGTAAATTGAAGATTGGAGAAACAGAATTTACATTTGACAATACAAAGACTGCAGCAGATGCAACTGGAAATGTTATCGGAACTAAAGGTCTGACTGGCGCAGAATTACTGAAATCCGTTACCAGCCAGCTTTCCAAAAAAACAACAACCATTAAAGATGCCGATGGAACTGCCCACAATTTCACAATCGGACGTGGCAATGCTACAGATACCATCGAGATTGAGGAAGATGTCCTCGCTAATCAGAAATACGGTCAGTTTACCGAGGAAGAATTAAAGAAAGCTTTCTCCCAGTCAAGAGGTCAGGCAAATGCAAGCAACAGTGTACAACTGCTTGGTGTTCCGAAAGCTGGAGATTCCATTAATATCGGAGGTGTCAAATACACCTTTGGCGATGGAAACGATCAGGTAAAAATCGGTGCAACAGCAGCTGACTCCGCAAAGAATCTTGCAGATAAAATTGGCTCTTCAGCTACGGTAAGCGGAGATACAGTCACGGTATCCGCTGCTACCGCTACAGATCCAGCTCCAAAGATTGGCTCTGCAGGACTGTCCTTACAGATTGGCGATACTTCAGACGAATTCAATCGTCTGACCGTTGAAGTAGGAAACATGTCTTCAAAAGCTCTTGGTATAGATGCGATTGATATTTCCTCACAGGGCGGCGCACAGGCTGCAGTTGACAAAATCAAAAACGCAATTAATGCTGTTTCCTCTCAGAGAGGTAAACTCGGTGCCGTTCAGAACCGTCTTGAGCACACGATCAACAACTTAAGCGTGACAACGGAAAACATCACGGCAGCGGAAAGCCGTATCCGCGACGTCGATATGGCACAGGAAATGATGGCATATACAAAGAACAATATTCTGGTTCAGTCCGCTCAGGCTATGCTTGCACAGGCCAACCAGATCCCGCAGGGTGTATTACAGCTTCTGCAATAAAAGTATTGCCGGAAAAAGCAGGGGAAAACATCCCATGTATGCGGCCGGGACGGGGTCATATCCGCCCCGGCTATTAAAAGTCTGAAAAGTATCTTGGAGGAATCATTATGATTAATGAAAATAAAGGCGTACTGGCACCTTCTGTATTCAAACGCTTTAGCTGTAAGGGTGCAGCCTGCCGCTACAATTGCTGCAGGGACTGGAGTATTACAATGAGCAGGGATGAATACCGCGGATGGAAGAAATGTGGAATTCTGCCAAAAGGAAAACTTGAGAACGAAAAAGTGCACTTATGCCCTGAAAAGCTGAGGTCGGAAAGAATATATGCTGAAATCCTGCTGGATGACGAGGGAAAATGCCCGTATCTGTCAGAGGATGGATTATGCCAGCTTCAGATGGATTATGGAGTGAAAGAGATGACAGCCACATGCCGTCTCTTTCCGCGGCATGTGCATCAATATTTTGGACATGCAGAATGTTCTCTGTCTATGGGCTGCGAAAAAGTTCTGGAGCTTTTACTGGAAGAAAAAGAAGGAATCATCTTAGAAAAATTACCGGCACAGAATTTTGAGATATACAGTAGTAACTTCGGAATTCGTGAAAGAAGAAAACATCCAAGGCTAAAAAGTTATTTTGATATTCAGACGCTATGCCTCGCGCTGCTTCAGGCCGAAGAGCTGGCGATGGAAAACCGTCTCATCCTTCTTGGAATGTCTATCCAGACACTTGACAGGATTTATGAAAATGAGACAGCAGACAGAGAAAAGGCAAGAGAAACTGCCGCAGCATACGTACTGGATTTTCTGAGTATGGTACAGCAGTCGGAGACCGGAAATATTTTGAAACGTTTTCCGGAGGAAAAACCACTGTCTGTTTTTAACAGCGTTACTTCCGCGCTTCTGACGATCGGTTTTTCGGATAAATTTCAGAATGATATACTTGTAAGAGCAGGAAAAGCAGTCACAGCAAAAAAAGAACAGGGAGCAGAAAATCCTGAACTTGAATATTATCAGGAATGCAGGAAACTGTTTGCACACTGGATAGCCGGAAAGGAATATTTTCTAGAAAATGTTATGGTCATGTTTTTATTGTGGTTTAATATTCCATTTCATGAGCCCGGAAAAAATTTGTGGGAGAATTATCTGTATTTAGTCTGGGTATGGGTAATGCTGAAGGGTATTTTATGTTTGTCTACGACAGAAGAAAGCACGGTCGAGGACATGATCGACCGCTGTACAGTACTGTTCAGAAAGGTTGGGCATAATAAGCAGGAATTTTTAGATATCATAGACGCTTTTCAAAAAGAGGGCGATACACTCGCTCATGTCGCCATCCTTTTAAGGAGCTGTTAATATGCCGGCCAACACCGCCCGCAAAACCATCTGCAAAACCGTCTGCCAGTACAGCAAGTCTCCGGTCTCCGACTCGGACATGCGAAAACTTTTAGACATCGCGAAGGATTACCGGGCAGTGAAGAATTACGTCTACCAGCGCTATGGCAGTATATCTTCCCTTCCCAAGCTCTACCCCGGCTACACGATTCAGAATGAGATGACCGCATCCGGTCTCAGAGCAGAGCTTGGCATTCCTTCCGTGTATTTTTACTTAGCTGTCTTTGACGCTCTCGGAGATATCAAGAGTCAGTGGACAAAGACAAAATCCGCTGTCCGCAGAGCCGCCGGGCAAAACCCTAATTTTACCGAGGAAGAAAAGCATTACCTGCGTTTTCTTATAAAGACCAATGATGCCTTTGAGGGAGTGCTATTGCAGATGCCATCAGATAACTGGCATCTGCCTGTCGACATCAGGAAGCGTTATGAAGAACTTATCAAAGACATAACAAAGGACAGGGCAGAATGGCTTCACCGTTACCTGTGCCGCAAGGTTCGAAAATACCATGTAAAGTCTCATTCTGATACCTCTGACGGTTTCTTCTCTTCAAGAGGAACCCACCGCTACGGCGACCATGGGATTTACATTACTACAAAGGAACGAAGAAAACGCATCTTTATCCCCCTGACCGACGGCAATGAATATAAAAGCCAGCTTTATATTAAGCTTTTCCCGGAGAAAAACAGCGTAGAACTGCGTGCCGCTGTCCAGACTGCCGTCCATTTTCATTCAGATTATATAAATGAGGTCGGGATTTCTTTAGGAATGTCCGATATGATCACCACCCATGAAGGACACATTTACGGAGATAAATTAGGAATTCATCAGGCAGCATTCTCAAAGTGGGTACGGGAACAGATTGGCAAATATAACGCAAACCAATATACAAAGCCCGGCAGGGAAAAATATAATGCGAAAAAGCACCGTATGCAGGAGCTGCTGCACAGTTACATTAACATGGAGCTGAACCGCTTTCTGCAGGAGGAAAAACCGAAAGCCGTCTATCTTCCCAAGCTCCCGCCTCCAAAGGGAAACGGCGCAGTGAAAAGGATGAATTACTATGCATCTATGTGGCAGAGGGGCTACATACGGGAACGTCTGGAGCAGAAGTGCCGGGAACACTCTATAGAATTAGTCAAAGTATACGCAAAAGACATAAGCCGTATATGCAGCCGATGCAGCGCATCCGGCTATGGGCAGGATGGGATATTTCTCTGTCCGGCATGTGGTTTCCGTATAGATTTTAAGACTAACGCAGCTCAGAACGCAAAAAAACGGGGACAGAGCAAACATCTGCCTCCGTACACAGATTAACTCGTATTATTTACAAAAATCATAAGAACTGCGCTTAGATAAATGAGGGCAATGGGCCTGCCCTCATTTTACCGAAAGGACTGGGCGAAAGTTCATGATAAGCAGATGGCCTCCATCTGTAATAGAAAAACAAGCCGCGGCATTAGAAGGCAGCCATGAGGGCTGCGTATTGGGTATGCCAAGACTCCGGGAACACGGCAAGTCCGTGACGTACCGGGGAGCGAAGCGGGAATTTCCCGTCTCATAAAAGAACGTTTCTTTTGTGACCAATGTGCCTTATTTTAAATAATTATTTTTGGAAATGCCCCATCATAACGGGTATCAATTCTTTACTTTTCTTACTTAGGGAGTATTCCCCTTTATTCAGACACCAGTCATATACCAGCGCGCGCTTACACAATGAATAATACTGTACAATATCGCTGACAGACTTTGAATCACAGATCTCTCACTTTTTCTGCCTCTCCTCCATAATCCTTGTCACCAGTATTTTCGGTTAGTAAAACGTTCTTTATAGAACGCTGTTCAAATCTTAAGGAACATGAAATTTGCAGTTGTAGAAGAACAAGGATTTATGTCTGTATATGAGCGCTGGAAAAGATACAAGAAATAGTTTAATGGATGGAAATATGCAGAAAAGATATTGACAAATGACTATCTTGTGATACAATATAGTCAAGAACATTGCAATGCAAGGTAGATGAAAGAGGCGGTGACGGACATGGATAAAAGCCAGATGATGAAAGGAATACTGGAAGGCTGCATCTTAAAGATTATAGATAAGTCTGAGACATACGGATATGAGATCGTAGAACAGCTGCAAAGATACGGTTTTGTGGATGTGAAGGAAGGAACGCTCTACCCGCTCCTTCTCAGGCTGGAAAAAAAGGGGCTTATCGTGGCGACATTTAAGCCCAGTCCCCTTGGTCCCAGGCGGAAGTATTACAATCTGACGGAGGCAGGTCAGGAGTATATCATAAGATTTTACGAAGTGTGGAACGAAGTAAGGCAGACAGTAGAAGGGATATTTTGCAAGGAGGATTAAGAGATGAGTTTGTTTCGCAATAATTATAAAAAACTGGTTCAGGAGAATCAATGCGGACTGGCCGAGATATCCGGCGAGAGCTTTAAGGCGCTGGACAGTATGTTTAACTATCTGATCACATTTGAGGTGTCGCGTTTCGAGCTGGAGGTCATAAAAAAGGACCTGATCGGCCTGGCGAAGGAGGCGGAAGCAGAAGGGGAAGCTTTTCTGGATAAGATCGGGATGCCCCCAAAAGAGTTCTGCGACAGTCTGGTGAAAGAAGAGATGAGGCAGAGCGTCCTGGAACGGATACTTCCGCAGATAAAATATTCAGCGGTAGCGCTTTTGGGTTTCTATGTCCTGTGGTGGTGCATTGAAGGGATGCCCAAAGACTATGGAATCACTGTGTGGATGCTGGTGCTGACATTTGGGGATGACTGTTTTAATTCAATAATAGGCGCTAAGCTCCGTTACAGAAGTCTTTATCAGAGCGAAGCAAAGAGGAAGATGCGGATAATGGCAAGCTTTCTGATTTCGGCTGCAATAGTCTTTCCGGCAATTTCTGAGGTTCCGGCATTCGAGACATTTGTAGTGCGGGGGAATGGGAGAGTTCTTTTCATTATCCTGTTACTGTTCTTTGCAGCAGCATTTTTCGGCAACAATTATTACTGGGATAAGTGCTCTGAGAAATACAACTGGAGATAGGAAGAGTTATGGGTATATTCGTATTGGCGTTTTTCTTCGTCCTGCTTACGGTATCGTATCAGGACATGAAGGATATGGAGATAAGAGATGGCTGTCATCTGGCGGTTGCGGTGCTGGCTGTCATAGAGATATCTGCAGGGATGGGGCCGGGGATCTTATCAAGGCTTGGAGGCGCGCTGTGTGTCAGCGTGCCTATGCTTGCGTTAACCCTTCTGATCCCCGGCGCATTCGGAGGCGGGGATATCAAGCTGATGGCGGCGGCAGGCTTGTTCCTGGGATGGAAGAACACGGTCGTGTCGGCGGTGCTCGCAGTATTTACAGCCGGGACATATGCGCTGTACCTGCTTTTGGCCAGGAAGGCAGAAAGAGGGCAGCGTTTCCCATTCGGGCCATTTCTATGCGCAGGGATGGCGGTGGCAGTCCTGTGGGGGAATAAAATCTGGAAGATTTGGCAGGTTTTGTGAAAATACATATTGCTGTCGGTTTTGCACTCATGATATACTGATAAAACACCACTGCAGACAGCAGTGGGAATAGAGAATAAAAGGGGATTTACGAAGGAAAGGAGAGGAGTATGAAGCGGATAGTTTCATATCTGCTTGCGGTTGTTCTTTGCTTTACCTTATGTCCTGAGATTTATGCTGCAGATGTGGGTGGCGAAGCGGCGGAAAGCACAAAGAACACGGGAAGCGGCGCTGCATCGGAGCAAAAGCAGCAGGACACCAGGACGCAGGACACTGCAGGCACAGAAGATAATGAAGAAGGAAACGATGCAGGAAAGGCAGACTCCGCAAGGGACACAGAGGGTACAAAAACGGTAAAGACAGCAGCGGACGCTGAAGGTACAAAAGCCCCAGAAGCTGCGGATACAGAAGGTGCAGAAGATATCCCGAATATCCAGGATTTAACCGGTACAGGCAATGGGCAGCAGGCGGAGGTAACCGAAGTTGACGGTCAGGTTGACGTGACGATCCAGTCGGCGGTGGTGCAAAAAAAAGCAGTGGAATTTACCGTATCGCTGGACGGGCAGACCGCGAAGACGAAGACGGTTAAGCTGGCTGAGGATTCCGGGAAGCTGCCGTCAGAAGGAAGCGCTACGTTTACCGGACTGAAGAGCGGCGATTATACCCTTACGGTGACGGCGCCGGGATTCGCAAAGTATACGCAGGATATCCATGTGGACGGGTGGGCTTACGCGGTAAATCTTATGACAGGATTTGTCAGCGGCTATGATTATCAGAAGGGCAGCGCACATCCGGGAGTTTTGCTGATCGGTGATGTGGACGGAGACGGCGACGTAGATGACAAGGACAAAGATGCGTTAGTTGATGCTGTCGATGCCGAAGCGGCCGGCAGTACCGGCCAGAAGACAGGAGTTACAGATCTTAACGGTGACGGCAGGGTAGATATCGCGGATATTGAGTATTTCGCAAAAGGATATAAACCGGATGGGGATACCGAAGCTATTGTTGAACAGAATGTGCCGGAGGCGGCAGCAGAAGTTACAAAAGGTGACGGGACAAGCGATAAAACTGTGGCGGTGGGAAACCTGAGCGATCTGCTGAAGGATGAAGGCAGTGTAAAGTTATCGAGGGAAGATCATGCACCGATCGGGGCGGATACTCCGGTCGCCGTGACATTTGACCTTTCAAAGGCCGGCGCCCGTGAGATAGACGGCATCGTGATCAATACCGCAAAGGGCGATCAGATTACGGATGCGCATATCGGGATCACCTATACAGACGACGATGGCCAGGACAGGCAAGTCAGCAAGAAGATTGATGTTCCGGTGGCGGAAGGCATCGATTTCCTTTTGGAAAGCGACGTTATCGTAACCCGGTCAGGCGACGGATCGATCTATATCGATCTTGGCTCTCAGATTGCAGTAAAAAAGGTGACGCTTACCATCAAAGGGATGAAGAAGAATAATAACCTTGCAGAGGTTTCCAAGGTTGAGTTCGTCAACGGGATGGAGAAGCGTATTCCTAAGCCGAAGATGGATATCCCAGAGAATCCTAAGGCTTTGGCGGGCAATAAGAAGTTCAGCGTTTCCTGGGATCCGTGTGTGAATGTCACTAGCTATGAGGTTGAGGTCACACATGGTGAGGATAAGGAGATCCGCAGTGTCAGAGGCAATACACTGGATGTTTCATCGTTTAAAGAAGGCAAGCTTGTCAATAAAGAAGAGTACAAGGTAAGAGTGCAGTCGGTGAACGGTACATGGCGCAGCGGGTACAGTGAGTCTGTGACGGCAGTGCCAGAGGCAGATAAGAAGCCCGACGCACCGGATTACTTAAAGACCACAGGACAGTACAGGGCGGTCACGGCGTCGTGGAAGGACATGGAGGATACGGATTACTACAACCTGTACTACAAAAAGTCCAGTGAGACTTCCTATAAAAAGATAGAGAAGATCGAATCCAACGGCTGCACGATTACGGATCTGGAAGATGAGACCAGTTATGACGTCTATGTTACGGGGGTAAATGATCTTGGCGAAAGCAAACCTTCCCTGACCAGCACAGCTACGACGACGAATCCGGATCCGGCAAAGATGCCGAGATATAAGCTGATTAACTATGCGGAAGAAGGGCAGGTCAGCGGACATATCAGAAAAGCAACTGCGCCGAAGGATACCATGCAGGACAGTCCGAAGGATACGGAGCCAGGAACGGCCTTCGGAACCGTGGATAATGATTACAAATCCCACTATCTTTTAAATAGCTGGGATTCGGGCGGATTTAATAATCTGGGTGCAAATGGCGGCCTGATCTATGAATTCGACCAGGCATACCAGTTGCAAAAATTTGCGCTCCAGGAAGTGGTGCCGCAGAGTACGGGATATTCCTATGTCAAAGTGCGCTACTGGGATGAGCAGGGCAAGGAAGTATATCTTGGAAATGTGTCTATTGCAAAAAAGACAGATGAAAAGAACAGGATCTATTACTTAGTCAGCCTTCCGGAACCTGTGATGGCAAAGAAGATACAGTTCGGGCTTGCACGGTATGTCGCAACGGGAACAGTTACGGTTTCAGAAGTGTATTTCTATCACTATGACTCGCTGGAGGATGATATTGACGCGCTTTATACAGACGATCTGCATATCCAGCTTAGAGACGATGTAACACAGGAGACGTTCGATAAGCTGAGGGAGCGTCTCGATACAATGGATAAGGTGAGTGGAGAGTATCATCCGGACAAGGAGAAGCTTGAAAAAGAGCTGGCGGCGGCAGAAGAGCTTTTCAAGGCGAACCCGATGGAGGTCGTTAAGATCCATAACGGCATTACGACAAGCGATTATAACCGCGGTTTCGGCGGCCTTAACGCGTGGCAGCCTCTCGGCGTCACGGCGGCGGCAGGCGAGGAGCTTACCATTTACGTCGGCCATAATACGCTGAATACAGGACAGGGGACGAGGCTTCAGCTTATCGCTACCCAGTATCACGCAGAGGCGGCTTCGATGTTCAAGGTAGTAAAGACATTGAAAGTCGGAAAGAATGACATCACTATCCCGGAACTGTCTTCGACGAAGGCGGAGCGGGGAGGCGCCCTGTACATCCAGTACACAGGAAGCGATGCAAATGACGAATACGCCGTGCGGGTAAGCGGCGGAGCGGAAGCGCCGGTTCTTGATCTCTATGGGATAACAGATTCTGCCAAGAAGCTTGAGCGGGCGAAGGAATACCTGACCGGGATTGAGGACTACATACAGAAGATGAGCGGGGAGCACGAGAAGCTTCACCAGTCTTCCGGCAACGCTTCGGCAGCATATGATTACGATGAGAAGAACTGTGTCTTAGGGACGTCGGATATCCTGTTAGACAATATGCTTTTGTCACTCCCGGCGAAGCAGATCTATGCCGGAACAGGCAGCGGCGGAATCGGTGCAAAAGCGCAGAAGCTTGTGGAATCTATGGATGCCATGGAAAAGATGCTTTATCTGTTCTACCAGCATAAGGGGCTTAACGACGGTGCAAAGGATGCCATAGACCGGCTCCCGTCGGGGCATCTGAATATCCGGTATCAGCGGATGTTTGCAGGAGCGTTTATGTATGCGTCCGGTAACCATATTGGTATCGAGTGGCCTGAATCGGCCGGCATGATGAGCGGGGTTCCGGTGCAGGCTGATGCCGACGGAAGGTATCAGAGCGGAAGGTATTTCGGCTGGGGCATCGCCCATGAGATCGGTCACTGCATCAACCAGGGCGGTTACGCGGTGGCAGAGATTACGAATAACTATTTCGCGGTACTTGCACAGGCAAAGGATAAAAACGACAGCGTGCGATTCAGCTACGATAAGGTATTTAAGAAAGTGACATCGGGTACAAAGGGGAAGGCATCGGATGTATTTACCCAGCTTGGGATGTACTGGCAGCTCCACCTTGCTTACGATGACGGCTTCAACTATAAAACATACGAAAACCATGAGGATCAGCTTAACAATCTGTTCTTCGCCAGGGTGGATACCTATGCGCGTACACCGTCGAAGGCGCCGAACGGACTTACCTTGTCCGGAGGCAGTGATCAGGTTCTGATGCGTTTATCCTGTGCTGCGGCTGAGAAGAACCTTCTTGAATTCTTCGAACGCTGGGGCATGACGCCGGATGAGACGACGATCGCATATGCAAAAACATTTGATAAAGAGACGAGAGCGGTCTTCTATGCGAATGATGATGCAAGGGTCTACCGGCTTGAGAATGGAAAGAGCAGCTTAAGCGCCGACAGGACCACAGAGGCAGTAGGCGATACAAGTACGGCGTCCATTAATGGAAATGCAGCGAATCAGGTTGACTTTACCCTTACCGCTAAGACTATACCGGAAGAAGATGTGCTGGGCTATGAGATCGTCCGCTATACTACCTCGGGAGGAGAGCAGGAGAGTGAGGTTGCAGGCTTTGTAACAAAGGAGAATGCGGATAAGGATGGCTTCCATGATTATGTAACGACCATAAATAACCGAGTAGTGACTTACGGCGTTACTGTTGTGGACAAATTCCTGAACCGTTCCAGGGAGAAGCTTCTGGAGCCGCTTAAGATTGAACATAAGGGAAATATCAGCAAAGAGAACTGGACTGTTTCGGCGAACAATATTGACGCAGAAAAGATATTGCCGGATGCATCGGACATTGACCCATGCGAGCCGCAGCCAGAGTCGCCGGTGAAATATGCCATAGATGATGATGGCAGCACTACATTTACCGGAACGGCGAAAGCAGGGGCGGAGGTTGTGCTGGAATTCAACAAGACGCATACCGTTACCGGACTGCAGTATACGGTGAATGAAGGGACTCCGGTCAAAGACTACACGGTCTATGTGCGCCAGGACGGCGAATGGAAGGAAGCGGCAAGCGGTACTTTCGGCAGCGGGAAGGTCCAGGAAGTATATTTTGGCAATGAGGAAGGCAAGAGTGTGGCTACATACCGCACATCTGCAGTCAAACTGGCAGTGAAAAGCCCGAATGGTTCAGAGGTATCCATATCCGAGCTGGATGTATTTGGCGTGACCGGAGACAATGTGGACTTCCGGCGCAGCCAGGAGGACACCCCGGCGGTCGGACGCCTTAAGAAGGCATACCAATATGGGGATAAGGCAGATCAGGTAATCCCGGAAGGTTCTATTATATTTACCGGAAGCTACAAAGGCAATCCGGCTTACAATACGGTGATCCTTTATGATCAGGCCGGCGATATCGTCGGAGGACAGGACGCTGACGGAAGCCTTAAGGCGAGTCAGATCATTCTGGCGGATGTGCCGCCGGCCGGCGATCTGATGGATGTCAGAGACGGAACATGGATCTACTGGATAGAGCCTGAGGACAGTACAGACCTTACAAGCCTGAAAAAGGTGAGGGCAGAGCTGTACCGTGTGAACAATGCACAGACAAACGAAGGCCAGAGGATGGTCAGCGATTCCCTGTTTGAAGATATGCCAAAGACGTTGCCGGAGATCACTCTTGGCAGCAGCGGCAATTAAAATGCGATAAAAGGAGTAGAACATGAATAAATATATATTTCGTATAATAATGGCAGTGTTCGCATTTATCGCGGTACTGCCGATGACGGCACTGGCAGATAATGACAAGGCAGATGCAGTTGTGTTTAAACAGGTGCCGGAGGGTGTGTCGGTGAGGCTTATCCTTCCCAAAGCGGCAGGAGAGAAGACCGCATCCTTGCAGTTGAGCGTGGAAGTCAAAAGCGCTGGTTCGGGAGAGATTGACGACGTAGCCTTTAAGTTTGCAGAGATAGTAGATAAAAGAGCGAAGGTGGCAGAATTCCGTTACCATAAGGACACCGGTCTTTTGAATCTTTATGTTGCAGGGACGGAGGCGCTTTACAAAGATAACGAAGATACGCTGACACTTGGAACCATAACGGCAAAGGATCAGAACGCAGCGGATGTGTCTGTAAAGGCCGGCGTGCCGAAGAACGCGCTGACGCTGGCGGAAGGGACAGAAAGCCGGATTGTGGATCTGGCCGATAATTCCGATACCCAGCAAGGCGGCAGCGATCCGGGGACATCCGGCGACGGCAATACCCCGGGAACTCCCGGCGATGGAACTAATCCGGGCGGTGCGGACGGCAATACTCCCGGCACACCTGGCGACGGAACTAATCCGGGCGGTGCGGACGGCAATATTCCGGGAACTCCCGGCGACGGAACTAATCCGGGCGGTGCGGACGGCAATACTCCCGGCATACCTGGCGACGGAACCAATCCGGGCGGTGCGGACGGCAACACTCCCGGAAACGGGGACGGAAGCAGCAGCGGCACAGGACAGACGATAGATAAGAAGCTTAAAGATACGCTGAAAAAAGCAGACAGCTATCCGAAGGACAAATATACATCCAAGAGCTATAAAGCTTTAGAGAAGGCCAAAAAGAAGGCGCAGCAGGTTCTGAACGATCCCAATGCGACGGAGGAAGAAAAAGAAGCTGCTCTCCGGGATCTGGAGAATGCGATCGGCGCGCTAGAGCCTGCAGGGACACAGAATACGGCAGATAAAGAGAAGAATACGCAGGCAAGGCAGGCGAAGACAGGCGATACCAGCCAGCCGGTACTGTATGCGCTCATTGCGCTTCTCAGTGTGCTGACCGCATCACTCGCGTTATATCTGAGAAGGTATTATCATATTTAAGACGGCAATAGGATTATGGCAGGGGGCAAAGTATATTTTGCCCCCTGCGGTATATAGAAAGGGAGAGGCCATGACAAGACAAGAGAGGGTCAGCAGTCTGATCGACTATCTGAAAAAAGAAAATGACGGCTACGAATCGATTATGGAGCCGGTGAATTATCATGAGAAAAGGAATCTTCTTAGAAGCCTTATGAATGTACGCTGGCCGGGAGAGGCGTTGCCGGAATATTTTGAGCTTCAGGACGGGCTTTTGAAGGATGAGCTTAAGAAAAAGGGAATCGTGAGGCTGAGGGACATTCCCGTAGTGGCAGACGAATATCCGTGCAGCGGCATTAAAAATGGAGACAGGATATCAATCTGGCAGGGAGATATCACAAGGCTTGCTGCCGATGCGATCGTCAATGCCGCCAACAGCCAGATGCTGGGCTGCTTTGTCCCCTGCCATGGCTGCATTGACAATGCGATCCATTCCGCGGCGGGTATCCAGCTTCGCAATGAGTGCGCCATGCTCATGGAAAAGCAGGGACATGAGGAGCCGACAGGCAAAGCAAAGATAACGAAAGGATACAATCTCCCGGCAAAGCATGTTATCCATACTGTAGGGCCAATTGTTGGACTGGAGGTTACCGAAAAGCAGAAGGAGCAGTTAAAGTCCTGCTATTTAAGCTGTATGATACTGGCAGAACGGGAACGCCTCTGGTCGGTGGCATTTTGCTGTATATCCACAGGGGAATTCCATTTTCCGAATAAGCTTGCGGCCCAGATTGCGGTCGAGACAGTAGACCGCTATCTTTCCACATCAAAGCTTGAGCGTGTGGTGTTCAATGTCTTTAAGGACGAGGATCTGAATATCTACAGGAAGCTGATGCAGTAGGAGGAAGGTCACGGATTGAACAGCAGCACAGCAGAAAATGATGGGAATAATAAAAAATAATTTTAGGATAAGGATTGGAGAGAATTTATGGATAAAGTAAGATTAGGAAGGACAGACATCTACATTAATAAAAATGGCTTTGGCGCACTGCCTATTCAGCGGGTCAGCAAAGAGGAGGCAGCAGTAATTCTCAGAAAAGCGTATGATAACGGCGTGCGTCTGTTCGATACCGCGCGGGCATACACTGACAGTGAGGAAAAGCTGAATTACGCTCTTTCTGATGTAAGGGAGCATATTTACATTACGACGAAGACAATGGCGGAGAATGCAGATGATTTCTGGAAAGATCTGGAAACTTCTCTGAAGACATTAGGAACCGGTTATATCGATGTCTACCAGTTCCATAACCCGCCGTTCTGTCCGAAGCCGGGCGGAAAGGACGGTCTGTATGACGCTATGCTCGAGGCAAAGAGACAGGGAAAGATCCGGCATATCGGGATTACCAACCACCGTCTTTTGGTTGCGCAGGAGGCCATTGAGAGCGGCCTTTACGATACGCTCCAATTTCCGTTCAGCTACTTAAGCTCGGACAATGAGAAAAAACTTGCTGAACAGTGCAAGGAAAAAGACATGGGATTTTTAGCCATGAAAGCGTTGGCAGGCGGGCTTATCAACAAATCGGCTCTTGCGTATGCATTTATGAATGAATATGATCATGTGCTCCCGATCTGGGGAATCCAGCGGGAGAGTGAACTGGACGAATTTCTCTCCTATCAGGAGAATCCACCGAAGCTAGAAGGAGAGATAGCGGCGCAGATCGCAAAAGATGCAAAAGCATTTCAGGGAGAGTTCTGCAGGGGATGCGGCTACTGTATGCCGTGTCCGGCGGGCATAGAGATTAATAACTGTGCCAGAATGTCACTGCTCATCCGCCGGGCGGTATCTGCGAATTTTTTAAACGAAGAGACACAGGAGAAGATGAGGAAGATAGAAGACTGCCTGGAATGCGGCCAATGCAGAGCGAAATGTCCGTATGGGCTTGACACGCCGGAACTGTTAAAGAAAAACTATAAGGATTATCAGGAGGTTCTGGAAGGAAAAGCCATATAAGACCAGGGCGCGGGCCAGAACGATAAATATATTTGGACAAAAGTGTAAAAAAATAATCCGAAAAAAGCTTGACGGCAAGGCGCGGATATGGGATGATATCTACTCTGATAATCTTATATCTGTCTTGCCTGAGAGCCAAAGTAATTGCGCCACGTCCGGGCTGCAGGGCGGAGAGTCTGAGGAGGAGGCCGGGGGTGGGCCTGCAGGATGGGTATCGGTATGCCGGAAATAATTTTTACTTGATTGGGAGGAGATATGCACATGGGAAGAAAGAAGAAGAGATGTTTATGCCTGCTGACGGCTGCGGCAGTGATGCTTGGGGGAATCCAGCTGCCGGCGGTAGCGGATGCACAGGAGAGCGGGCAGGAAGCCCGGGGCGGCCGGACGGTTCGCAGCGGGGGAGTTACGGTAAAGAACCCGGAAGAATTCATGGTTGCTTTACAGAATCATCAGAGTCCGATTACAGTAAGCGGAAGTATTACTATAGGAGGAGCTGTAAGTGAAGATAAGCGGATGCTTCCGGTGAAGATTCCAGGAGGTACGGTAATTCAGGGAACGGACGGAAGTTCAATCGTCTCCCGGAGCCCGATCCAGCTAGAAGGTGACAATGTCCACTTTCAGGATATTGAACTGAATTTTAATTCCACTGATGCGATGGGAAGCGTTCCGCACCGGGAGATTTTTCTTGGGGGTTACAGCCTGACCCTGGATAATGTCAGTACTTATCTGGAAGGAGGAGGCGGTGCTTCGGGAGGGCTTTTAGGTTCTGAAAAGGAACTGCTTCCAACAGTGTATGCCGGAGGTTTTACTGGATCAGCGGTTGGCAGCGGCGCGTCTTTGACGGTAACAAATTCTAATGACAAGACGATGTTCAAGGGAATCTATATGGGGCATAATGCAGGGAGTGACAACAATGTTCCATATACCGGGAATGCTCTGCTCAGGCTGGATGCGAAAGCGGTAGTCCGTGAGGAAGTAGATACAAGCCTGAACAATCAGGCTGAGATAAATATTACTGGTACAAAAGACCAAACAGCCAGAGTAAAGCAAATTTACGGAAATGAAGATACTGCGTTAGTGATCAGCAGCGTTTCCGCAGAAAATGTACTGATTGATAATATAGGAAATATTACGTTAAAGGACAAAGCATGTCTGGCGCCTACGACAGATACTTTGCATAATATCACACTGCAGAACGGAGCATGTCTGGATTTTAATGGCGTGACGAATGCAGTGGTATCTGGTGATTTTGTCGGTGAAAGCAGTCCGGATAAAGAACGGGGAATACTTGTGCTGAATGCGAAGGGTACCGTGAGCATTCATGGAGAAGTCAGAGGTACTACGCAGTTTCAGACGGGATCCCGTGCCGTTCCGGGAACACTTTATGCGGATCAAACTTATATCTATGCAAAGGCAGGAGGTGGATCTGAACCTGATTTTGTGCTGCCGCAGAGCAGTATAGATAATGGATTCAACTTAAAATATACTTCTAATGGGTGGATGGTGTACAAAGGAATTGCGGATTTGTGGGCAGTCGAAGAAATAAGAGTTCTTACAGCGCCGCAAAAAGTTGATTTGGAAAAAATCTCACAGAAAGAGGAAGGGACGATTCCCGACCAAAACACGTATTTTGATGTTAAGTGGTATAACGGAAACGGTACGGCGTTAAGTTATGATGATATCATTGATATTTATTATTATTATGACGAGCCTTATGTAATTCCAATCCGTACTGATTACTGGGAAAGCGATGATGCGGATATTCAAGGCAGAACGGATTGGCGTCAGGCTGTGTCGCTTATGGCATCAAAGGCTCACCCGGACAGATACTTTCTGCAGGCGCAGGCAGGAGCGCAGACGGGAAACTATACGTTTTTATTCTGCTCCGACAATTTAGATGAGGATGAGATTGGATCTCCGACGGTGGCAGATGTAAAGAAATTAAAAAGTGAGGGTAAGGTAAAGGCGGAAAAGCGTGTGGCGTTCTATGACCAGAATCATGAGCATATATATGACAGCGCTGAGACAAAAAAAGCGACCTGTACAGAACCGGGAATTAGGACATTTACCTGTAATCTTTGCGCGGATACCTATACTGAGGAGATAGCGGCATCAGGCCATACCGTGGTGATCGATCCGGCAGTAGAGCCGACCGAGACGACGGAAGGAAAGACCGAAGGAAGTCATTGCGGTGTATGTGATGAGGTATTGGTAGCGCAGGAAATTATCCCCGCCACCGGAAAGCCGGTAGAGCCGGAAGAACCGGACAAGCCGACAAATCCGGAAGAGCCGGACAAGCCGACAGAGCCAGATAAGCCGACAGAACCGGAAGAGCCGGACAAGCCGACGGAGCCAGATAAGCCGACAGAGCCGGACAAGCCGACAGAGCCGGAGCAGCCGGACAAGCCGACAGAGCCAGAGCAGCCGGACAAGCCGACGGAGCCAGATAAGCCGACAGAGCCGGAGCAGCCGGACGGCCACATCCACACCTACCAGTCTGCCGTCACAAAAGCCCCGACCTGCACAACCACGGGAATCAGAACCTACACCTGTGAATGCGGCGATACTTATACCGAAGAGCTACCGGTGTCAGCTCATCAGTATACCGAAAAGCGCATTCCCGCCACGGTTAACAGCGCCGGCAAGGTACAGCAGATATGCAGCATATGTTCAGCAGTAAAGGATGTGGCTGTTATCGACGGCCTCCAGGGCATTACGCTAAGCAGGACAGATTATGTGTATGACGGAAAGGCGAAGAAGCCTTCGGTAATCGTGAAAGACAGCGAAGGCAGACGCCTGGCGCAGGGAACAGATTATCAGGTCAGCTACTCCAAAGGAAGGGTCAGCCCGGGCGTCTATACCGTGACGGTGAAGCTCGGCGGTAATTATACCGGCCGTATGACAGCAGCCTTTACCATAAGGCCAAAAAAGACTGTTCTGAAAAGGGTGACGCCAAAGTCCAGAGGCATGCAGGTGACATGGAAAAAGATTCTGTCAAAAACAGACGGCTATCAGATCCAGTACAGTACGGAAAAGAGCTTTAAAGCTCCGGCAGCAAAGCTTACTACAGCGAAAAAATATGCTGTAGGCAAAAAGATCTCAAAGCTTAAAGGGAAAAAGAAGTATTACGTAAGGGTCCGGACGTATCGGTCAGTACGAGTGAACGGAAAAGTTAAAAAGCTGTATTCTGACTGGTCTGACGTAAAGACCGTTCGTACAAAAAAATAAAAATAATAAAGATTAAGAATATCTGATAGGTAACCTGTGCAGTCTGGTCTATATGATTGGCTGCACAGGTTATTTTGCATGCGCAAATTTTTCTAAAAGAGAAAAAAACTTGTAATAAAATCCAGTTAAAATACTCTTAATTATATAAAGAAAAATCAGGAAGGATTCCTGCCGGCAGAGCTTAAAAAAAGGGGAGGTGTGCGGATGGACGGATTTGAAGAGGTTTACGGCAAATACATGAAGACAGTATACAATTTTATCATGAAGCTGTCCGATGATTCTCACGTCGCAGAGGAGATCACCCAGCAGACCTTTGTGATCGCGCTGGAGAAGCTGGATGACTTCCGGGGAGAATGTAAGATGTCAGTCTGGCTGTGCCAGATCGCGAAACACGAGTATTTTGCGTGGGAGAAGAAGATGAAGCGGCGGAGAGCACATAATGCCAGTCAGGGCGCAGGACTAAAGCATCAGGAAGAAAAGGAGAGGGACGGGCTGGTCAATGCGATGATTGATCGCGAGGATTACGAACGGATCATGGCGGTGTGGCATCAGCTTACAGAACCCTACAAAGAGGTGTTCATGTTGCACACGATGGCGGAGATGCCTTATGAGGATATTGGAAGGCTGTTTCAAAAAAGCGCCAATTGGAGCAGGGTGGTATATTACCGCGCAAAGAAGATGATCATAGAAAAGCTTGGAGGTGTATAGGATGAAGTGCAAAATTATCTGCGATTTACTGCCTTTATATATTGATGATGTATGCAGCGATGAGACAAAAAAACTGGTGGAGAGACATTTGGAAATATGCCCTGCCTGCCGCAGCGAATACGAGAAGATGAAGGCGGATATTTCCCTGCGTGAGGCGGAGGATCTTGACGAGAAGGAGATGATGAAAAAGGGGGAAGAGGCCATGACAGAATATGTCAAAGAGAAGCTGTACCGGAAGCTGATTCTGGGAGACACACTGCTCAATTTCCTGCTGGCTTCCTGGGGAATTGTACATGGGCTGTCCGGAATCAGGAGCAAAGAAGACTACTATTACTATGCGGAGCTGTTTTTGGTGTTGTGCCCAATGGGGATCTTCTGGATCTCAGATATTATCTATTGGGTCAGATACATGACGAAACAAAGACAGGGCGCGATTATCGATACGATATGCAAGATGTCGGCCTGGATGAAAATCGTCCTGATGGTCTGCGCAGTGGCGATGGCCGCGGCGGTAGGATTTTACGCGATGGCAAACGAGTGGTATTATTAAGGGCTTTTCAGAAAAAGGATGGATCAGGTACGGGGAGGCGAAGATATGCTGAATAAATTTTTCCTGAAAATATTGTGGAGCCGTCGGAGGGATTATCTTCTGGTGGTGCGGAGCGGGATTTTTATCACTTCGATGGTGTTTTTTTCTACGGCTGTGGGAAGCTTTATGAGCTTTATCGATATAGGCGAGCCGGCAGCCATGACGCCGCTGATCGGGGATGTGGAAAAGGTCTATCTGCTGCCTTATATCCTGCTGCTTTTTCTGATGATGCTCATCCTGCTTTCCTATATCCGCAAGCGCTCCGGCGACTACGCTGTGCTGTCCGTGCTGGGGATTCAGACCAAACACCGGTACCGGTTCGTGGGGATGGAATATCTTGGGATCATCCTGTTGTCCGTATGCGGAGGGACAGCGCTCGGATTCCTTGAGGCAGAGGCGGTGCGGCGGATCATGGAAGGCATCTTTAAGGATGTTACGGATCATATTCCTCTTGGATGGCAGCCCTTTAAGCTTACGCTGATCATAAGCCTGATCATATTCGGCCTTGGCTTCATCATCTGCGACCAGATGATCTGCTGTCTCGGGGTTGACGCGGTGGCGGCAGGCGGAAGGAAGGGCGGGAAAGCATTAAGGAAGTCAACGGTACTTTTGCTGACCGGGATACTGACGGAGCTTGTGGCATTCGCAGCGGCGGTGACTTACTGGGGAAGAATCGGAAGCCATGTCCCGCAGGCGCTGGCTGCGGGCGGACTGTTCCTGCTTATGCTCTCCGGCGGGGGATATTATCTTTCACGGCTGCGGGAGCATAAACGGGCCTACTACCGGAAGCTTTTATGGCTGGACGACTGGTACCACAGATATTACTATCATATGAATATGTCCTATATCGTGGCGGCATTTCTATTTGTGATCATATTCAGCTTCATGCTTCCGTTTTTTGACAGCATTCCCGTCACTCAGCCGGAAAATTATCCTCACGACCTGGTATGGCAGGCGAATGAAGGGGATGAGGAGTTCCTTAGATCATTGCAGGACAGATATGGGGTGCAGGTTGAGACGAAGCGAAGCCTCAGGGTGGCGACGGCGGATTTCGGGGAGCATACGGGGATGCCGGCCTCGGAATATGAGGCGTGGACGGGGGAGCAGATAGCGTTGTCCGATAAAGAGATTTATGTCGTGTACCAGCGGGACAGGGAAGATATGGGAAGTATCGGGCTTGATTTTGGAAATGAGCGGCCGCGGATGTATATCGGGAACTCGGATTATGACCTGTGGATATTTGAGGGATTCAGGATCCAGCCGGGGAACCAGCTGGTCCGGGAATATAGGATTAAAGGATCAAAGAACCGTATCCTGACAGGGAATTTTAAGACCCGTTCGCTGAATATGGTCTGTGATGTATTTGAAGATATCATCGTATTTTCCGACAGGGAGTTTGAACGGATACGGGCTGGCGCGCGGGGGGCTGACCTTATGGTGATCATAGATATACCGGAGCAATACGATGAGGTGACAAAAGAGGTATACGCCTATGCGAAGGAGCATTCTCAGGTGAATTTTTACGACTGGCGGGCGGGGAACCTGATCTACGAAGGGCGCCGGCAGGGCATCGAGAGCCGGCGGCAGAAGCTGTACGGGGCAAGCTCTATGCTGATCAATATTATCACGCTGTTTATGTGCGTGCTGTTTGTGCTGATTGAGAAAATGGAGAGCGATTATGAAGACATCGCGTGGAAATACCAGTTCTACTGCCGCTCTGGCATGACGCAGAAAAAGCGGAAGAAGAATCTGGGAAAGGAAGTACTGATGGCCGCAAAGGTCTCCTTGTGCTGCGGTCTGCCTCTGGCATATTTTATGGCGGGTGAAAAGATCTTCGATAAGCATATGCCGGGAGAATGGAACCTTATTTATCTTGCCTGGGCTGCAGTGTTATGCTGCGGGGCGGCCGGGATCATTTATCTGGTGATGAAGCTGGCGGCCCGGAATACGTGTTCAAAAACAGAGAGGGGGAACAGGAATGGGCGGAAAAGGTGATGAGAATATACTGGATATAGAAGAGCTGGAGCGCAGTTATTATACGGATTCGGCGGATGGGGAGCAGATTACGTATTCTGTCTTAAAGGGGCTGTCTTTTCAGGTAAAGGCGGGGGAGTTCATCGGGATCATGGGAACTTCCGGATGCGGGAAGACGACGCTTCTAAAGACGCTGGGAATGCTGGATCTGCCAACCGGCGGGAATGTGCGCTATAAGGGCGTTCCTGCCAGCCGGATCCTGGGGGACAGGCTGGCGAGGATCCGGAGGACGGAGCTTGCGTTTGTGTTCCAGGATTTTTATCTGATGGACAGCCTGACGGTGAAGGAGAATATCATGATGCCACTGATCCTGAATGAGGACAATCCGGAAAAAAGTGAACAGACCGCTGTCCGTATGGCAAAACAGTTCGGGATCGGGCCGCTGCTGAACAAAAAGCCTTACGAGCTGTCGGGCGGCGAGAAGCAAAGAACAGCCATCTGCCGGGCCATGGCAGCAGATCCGGAGCTGATCCTGGCGGATGAGCCGACCGGGAATCTGGATTCCAACTCCTCTATGCTGGTGATAAAAGCATTAAGCCATATTAATAAAAAGATGGGTAAGACGATCGTGCTGGTGACTCACGACCCAAAGGTGGCAAGCTATTGCGATAAGATCATCCTGCTGAAAGACGGGATGATACTGAACACACTGGAAAGGAATGGGGAGAAGAAAGAGTTTTACCAGAAGATCCTGCGGCAGATGGTGAAGCTGTGAGAGAGTCCGGATGAGAAGCGTTACTTGACATTTCCAGTATGATTTGACAAAATGAAAGCAGAATGATGGGGATGCACTTGCTTTTGATATGAAGAAATAGCGGTAGTTCGGAGACTGAAAGGAGTTGATGAGTGTAAAGATGGAACTGCAGACACGATTTGATAATCACGATGAACGGATAAGGTATTATGAGCTTCTGCTGGAACGTGATCTGGACGACATTCCTCAGCTTGCGCTTCCGGCAGGGTACCGGTTTGTCTTTTTCCGGCGGGAGGATCGTGATACATGGATTGATATTGAGAAGTCCGCGAAGGAATTTGCAAGCGATGAAGAGGGGCTTGATGCGTGGAACAAGTATTATGCCGGCAGCGAAGATGCTCTGACGGAGCGGATGGTTTTTGTTCAGAATGAGAATGGGGAAAAGGTGGCGACTGCGACGGCATATATTGATATTACCGGCCGTGACAGATCCGGAGCGGGATGGCTTCACTGGGTGGCGGTCCGCAGAGAGTATCAGGGGCGGGGATTGTCCAAGCCTCTGATCACCTATGTGCTCCGGGTTATGCGCGGGCTTGGCTATCAGCATGCCAAAATACCGACGCAGACAACAACATGGCTTGCATGTAAAGTATACCTTGACCTGGGCTTTGTCCCTATCCCGCAGAATGCGGTCAACAGCAGGGAAGGCTGGAGGATCATTAAGGCGCTCACGGATCATGAAGTCCTTCAGCTGGTTGAGCCTGCTTCGGCGGATGAAATTGAGATAGCTGACGCCAATCAGGTGAGCAGCCAGTTTAAGGAAGCGGAGGATGACGATGGAAGTTTATGCATTAAAAGGAAATATTTGTTACAGTCTTGATAAGGATGAACTTAGTATTCATGAGAACAGCTATGTTATATGTGAAAATGGGGTCTGTGCCGGCGTGTATCCGGATCTGCCGGAGGATTACCGGGGTATAGCATGTACGGATTATGGCAGCAGACTGATCATCCCGGGGTTTACTGACCTGCATGTCCATGCGCCGCAGTATGCTTTCCGCGGTCTGGGGATGGATCTGGAGCTGTTAGAATGGCTGGAAGGACATGCATTTGTGGAGGAGCAGAGATACTCGGATCTTAACTATGCCAAAAGAGCATATGAGATATTTACGGAGGATCTGGTGAAAAGCGCTACTACCAGGGCGTGTATCTTCGGCACGGTCCATACAGAGGCGACGCTTCTGCTGATGGAATTGCTTGAAAAGGCCGGATTTAAAGCCTGCGTGGGGCGGGTGAATATGGACCGGAACTGCCCGGAGGGGCTTTGTGAGACGGATGCGCTTAAGGCGGCGCAGGATACCGAGAGATGGATCGCCAGGTGCCAGGAGTTTCAGCAGGTAAAGCCGATACTGACGCCCCGGTTTATCCCGGCGTGTTCAGATGAACTGATGCGCCGTCTTTCGGAGCTGCAGAAGAGATACGGCCTTCCGGTACAGTCACATCTATCGGAAAACCAAGCGGAGATCGCGTGGGTTATGGAGCTTTGCCCTGAGACTGCGTGCTACGGGGCAGCGTATGACGGATACGGGATGTTCGGAAAGGGGAGTCCAGCCATCATGGCGCACTGCGTCCACAGCGGGGAGGAAGAGATCGGGCTGATGAAGGGGAGGAAGCTGTTCGTTGCGCACTGTCCTGAGTCCAATGCCAACCTTTCTTCTGGCATCGCGCCTGTGCGTACGTTTTTGGACGAGGGCATAAAGGTGGGGCTTGGAAGCGATATTGCGGCCGGCTCGGGACTGTCGGTCTTCCGCGCGATGGCGCTGGCCGTGCAGTGCTCGAAGCTGAAGTGGAGGATAGAGGATGGGAATCTAAAGCCTTTGAAGTTCTCAGAAGTATTTTACATGGCCACAAGAGGAGGCGGGGAATTCTTCGGAAATGTAGGATGCTTTGAGAAGGGCTATGAATTTGACGCGCTGGTGATCAATGATACAGATCTTCGGTCACCGGGAGAGCTGACGGTGCGAAAGAGACTGGAGCGGCTGATGTATCTGGCCGAGGATAAGCATATCGCCGCAAAATACATCTGTGGAAGAAAGATATTTTAAAGGAGCATTTGCGCACGGTCGTGCAGGAAATGTACAAATCTGTGCGAATAATAGCATCTTAGCTGCCGATACCTGCAGGTTGGTATGGCAGCTATTGTTTTTTCTCGGAAAGTTTTCTATCATTTGCTTATGAGATATCTCTAAAAGAGGAATTGTGGCCGCCGGCCACGGAGCAGCAGAGGGTCATGGTTTGGATATAAAGGAAGGGGAGATGCGGCGGTGGAGATTTTGATCCATGAAGACAAGAGGCTTTCTGACAGCAGGATCGAGATTTACTGTCCAGAGGTCAGTGAGGAGATTCTGGATATGGCAGCGAGGATCAGGGTGTATGACAAAAAGATCACGGGGATGAAGGACGGGGGAACTTATATTGTGGAAGTTCCGAAAATCCTGTATCTGGATACGGTAGATAAGAAGACGTTTTTCTATACGAAGGAGGCGGTCTATGAGACGCCGCTTAAGCTGTACGAATTGGAGGAACGCCTGGGAAGGAGTGATTTCTTCCGGGCATCTAAGTCCGCGATCATTAATTTTAACCAGATACAGTCGCTGCGGCCGGACTTTGGCGGTAGGATGCTTGTGCAGATGAGAAATGGCGAGAAGCTTTATGTGTCGCGGCAGTATGTGCCGGTGCTTAAGAAAAAACTTGGTTTGTAGGAGGTGTTTTGAGATGAAGAGATTTTTAGAAGGTGTTATTGCGTGGAAGACGTATGCGTGCATGATGTTTACCGGAAGTGTGATGGTGTTCTGGGCGGCAGCGTATTTTCTGGGATGGGACGGGATTCCCCTGGGGGCTCTTTTGCAGCTTTTGCTTCTTTCGGTCATCGGTTCACTTTTGCAGGGGATCATGTTTACCGAGTGGCTGATCAAATCTATGGCATATCCTGCGCGGCTGCTGATCTTTGCGGTAGTATTCTTAGCAGTGCTGTCAGTGTTCGCGTGGAAGGGGAAATGGTTTCCGGCGGGAGAATTTGGCAGCTGGCTTGTGTTCGCAGGAATCTTTTTGGGCATTTTTGCCGCTATGACGGTGGGGTATGAAATCTATTTCCGATTGGCCGGGAAGAGATATGACGGGCTTTTGGACGAACGGCAGAAACGGAGTTAAAGAGAAATTGTCCTGTATCATGTTCTTACGGAATGCGCAGCCAGTGCGCATTCCTGACTCGTGAACAGTAATAAATTGTTCCCAGTAGCATGGTGACACGCGGGGCATCCTCTTTCGTGGGGATGACTGTTATGATTGAAAAGTTTGCCGATATGCGTTATATTAAAAAAATGATGAAATGTGACAGTTATATGTCGCATTAGATGTGTTATGATTTAGTTGTGAGATAAGGAGTGGCGGCGATGCAGGCAGAGCGTCTGGTTCAGATTGGTTTTTATATTGTCAGTCATGGGCATGTTACGGCAAAAGAATTAGCAAGTTATTTTCATGTATCAACAAGAACAATATACCGGGATACCGGTAGTATCTGCAAGAGGAACCGGCGGAGGGATATCCCTGACAGACGGATATACCATTGACAGGTCCCTGCTGTCCGCAAAGGAATGTCAGCGCGTCTTTTGGGAAGTACGTTGAGGTTATTGAGCCGGAAGCAGCCCGTTTTATGCTCAAAGAGAGGGCGCTTGATATTGTGAAGCTCTACACACCTGACTTCTGGCCGCTCCTCCATGTATCATCAAAGGACAGGATATTTGCTGGCCTCATCATCCATTATTATATCAGGAGGTAAGCATATGGAAAAATGGTTATATGTAATGACGATAAAGAAAGGGAAATCATATAACAAAGTTACGAAAGCTGTAATTACAAGACAGGTGGCTGACAAGGATAATAACTATCTGTTGTAGCAAAGAAGGAAGAGAATGGCGATGGAATATGGCAAAGAACAGACTATTAATTATCGAAGATGATGCAGATCTGAGAGAGGGCCTGGAGTTTTCGTTTCAGGGCGACGGTTATGAGGTCGTCTGTGCGGGGACAAAGGGGGAGGGCTTGCGGGAAATAAAGAGGGGGAGAGCGGATCTGGTCCTTCTGGACTGCAATCTTCCAGACGGAACAGGCTTCGAACTGTGCCGGGAGATGCGGCGGTTCTGCAATGTACCGGTGGTCATGCTGACAGCCCGGGACACGGAGATGGACGAGATCAAGGCGCTGGAGCTTGGGGTGGATGACTATCTATCCAAGCCATTTTCTCTGGGAGTCTTAAGGGCACGGATGAAGCGCCTGATAAACGGCAGGGCAGAGGTAAATGAGCTGGTTTCCGGCGGCCTCATTATAGATAAGAGCACCTGCAGGGTCACCCGTGACGGCACGGAGATCATACTAAGCAAGCTGGAGTACGGGCTGCTTTGCTTCCTGATTGAAAATAAGAACCATGTGCTCTCTAAGGAACAGATCCTTGACCGGCTCTGGGACAGTGAGGGGAAATATGTGGATAACAATACCGTTTCCGTAAATATCAGCAGGCTGCGCAAGAAACTTAAGACAGACACAGACTGCCCGGACCTTATCCGGACGATCCAGGGAATCGGGTATATATGGAAGGAAGAATGAGATGGATTATTTTTTGCTTTTGGCGGCGATGGGCTTTGGCTTCTTGCTTGGCATCCGCAAAAGGAGAAGGATGTACCGGGAGATAGACCGGCTGTTGGACTGCGTGCTGGATCGGGAGGAGATCTGCTATTCAGAGGTTCAGGAAGGGGATTTCTCTGCGCTGGTCAGTAAGCTTGGAAGGATCCGGCAGATGATGGACCGCCAGGTGGAGCGCGCCGAGGAGGAAAAGGAGCAGGTAAAGAGCCTGGTGTCTAACCTGTCCCATCAGCTTAAGACTCCGCTGGCGAATCTGTCCCTCTATGCGGATATTCTGGAAGGCCAGGAGCTTGATGACGGGAAAAGGCGGGAAGTGACAGGGAAGGTGAAACGGCAGGTGGAAAAGCTGGACTGGATCATCGGCTCTCTCGGGAAGATGGTAAAGCTTGAGCAGGATGTGATTACCTTCGAGGCGGGGGAGCTGCCCATCCAGCAGACCATTCTGGAGGCGATCGACGCGGTGTACGGCAAGATAGAGAAAAAGAACCTTCGCATTAATTCGGAGCCGTATGAGGATGTGCGTCTGTTTCATAACCGGAAGTGGACGGCGGAGGTATTCGTAAACATACTTGAAAATGCGGTGAAGTATACAAAACCTGGCGGAACGATCCGGATAGCCGTCCATTCTTTTGAACTATATACAGAGATTCTGTTTGCAGACAGCGGCTGCGGGATACGGAAGGAGGAGATTCCTTGCATTTTCGGGCGGTTCTACCGGGGAAAGGATGCGAAAGGCGTGGAAGGTTCCGGTATCGGGCTGTATCTGTCGAACTTGATTCTTGAGAAGGAGAAAGGGTATATGACAGTGAGATCGGTATATGGGGAAGGGAGCTGCTTTTCAGTGTTTTTGAAAAATGGCGGAAGATAAGGGAGAAAAGGTGAAACGATAACAGATGGAAAAGGCATCAGAATGGAAAGAAGAGCCACGGACGAGGGAGGATATGAGCCTTATCTAGGACAGATTTATCGGATACTTGCCGGAAAACGCCTTGATCTTAGTTGTAGGCTGCGGCAGCGGGCGGGATTCTTTACGCCTCTTTTAAATATGGCGGCGGGGAAGAGGAGCGGCTGGGGGGGCTTTAACGATTAACGGCTTGAGGAACTGGAGGATGCGTTTTTGCGGACGGGATTGTTTGAGCTGGCGGAGAGCTTTGAGTTGGAGGATGCGCGGCCGGATTATAAGGATAAGCCCTGGTGAATATTATCGTCAGGAAAAAGTAGGCCGGATACGCTGTGTCCTTACAAAACTGTAAGACGGGTCATCCTTATTTGCAACAGATTTGCAAGAAAGTGAAGTTATACTGACTTTAAGATGATGCCGGGAAGCATGCTGTCTCTGACATGGCAGGATGTACTGGCAGCAAAGGAGTGATGACAGATGAATATTTTACAGTTTTGCCACATTGAGAAGATCTATGGCACGAAAGATAATCAGGTAAGAGCGCTTCATGATATCAACCTGTGCGTAAAGGAGGGGGAATTTGCCGCGATCGTAGGAACTTCCGGATCAGGAAAATCTACGCTTCTTAATCTGGCAGGCGGGCTTGATACCCCGACTAAGGGAAAGATTTTTGTAAAAGGCAAGGAGATCGAAGCTCTGACAAGAAAGGAATTAACGATCTTCAGGCGCAGGAATATCGGGTTTGTGTTTCAGAATTACAGCCTGATGCCGGTTTTAAATGTATATGACAATGTCGCGCTGCCGGTGACATTTGACCGGGGGCGCCAGGTGAACCATAAGTATATCGAGGAGCTGTTAAGAGAGCTTGGCATCTGGGAAAAACGGAAAAAATATCCCGGCGAGCTGTCCGGCGGGCAGCAGCAGAGAGTCGCCATCGCAAGAGCGTTGGCCAACAAGCCTGCGCTCCTTCTGGCTGATGAGCCTACAGGAAATCTGGACTCTGTTACGACGGTAGAGGTGATCGGACTATTAAAAGAAAGCTGCCGCAGGTACAGCCAGACTATCCTTATGGTGACCCACAATGAGGCCATCGCCCAGACCTGTGACCGGATCATCCACATCGAGGACGGGCAGGTGATGGAGCGGGGGCTGCGGAATCAGGCTTCATCTTACCTTTCTGAGGAAGGCGGTGACGGGGCATGCTAAAGCTGGCATATCAGTACATGAGGTATTACAAAAGCCAGACATTTGCCATTTTCGCCAGTATCGTCCTGACTGCCGCGCTGCTGTCCGGGATCGGTTCCCTGATGTACAGCAGCCGGATCAATGATGTGGAAAACAGCCGGATGATATACGGAGACTGGCATTACTGCGTAGAGTCAGAAGCGGGTATGGAAGCAGCTCTGGCAGAATCTGGGACAAAAGATGATGCAGGATTCCGGCTTGAGCAGTATGCGAAGGCAAAAGTTATGGGTGAGTTGTCAGCGCCTTATCAGGTCCAGTTTCTCCATGTGGATGATGCTTACCGTAAGATGCTTTGGCGCGGGATTACCGAGGGCCGGGAACCGGAGACGGCAGATGAGATTGCCGCGGACAGCTATACTCTGGTGAACTTAGGATTTGAGGGCGGCGTAGGAGATACGCTGAATCTTGGCGGTAAAAACTACATCCTCACAGGAATCGTAAAAAGCAAATGGTCGTCCGGAGCGGATGAGATGGAGATCTTCGTGGGGAAGGAATTTGAAGGGAAAGGAAACGGTACAGAAAAGAGCTTATTATATCTGAAATTTGATGAAGGTGAAAAGCTCTATAAGCAGCTTGAGGCATTTCAGGAGAGATTCCGTATTCCAGGCGGCGCAGCAGAGGCAAATGACGGACTTACGATGTATCTTGGCGGCGAAAGGCCGGACAGCATTTATCATATCATAAAATTTGCGCTGACGGATGAAAGAGGGAACTTTACTTACATTATCTTAAAGCTGCAAAGTGAATACAATCTTGCGTTTTATGCTATGGCCGCTGTGCTTATCCTGTTCAGTCTGTTTGTCATTTATAGTGTTTTCAATATCTCTGTCTCAAAGAGAAAAGCAGAGTATGCCGTTTTGCAGACTTTGGGGATCAGCGAGGGAGCGGTCGGCGGCACGCTGGTTCTGGAGCTGTGGATGCTGTTTTGTGCGGGCTATCCGCTGGGATGTCTTTTGGGAAACGGCGTGCTTGGGCTTAGCTATCAGTGGCTCAGGGGAGTGTTTGGCAGTAAGGCTATGGGCGGAGGGAAGACGGCGGCGTCCATTACGGACCGCATAGCAGTACAGGAAAATGGTCTGGAGGGCGCGGCACAGGGAACGGCCCTTGAAACTGCCAGAGCCGCAGGATTTCAAGTGTCCTGGGGTGTGATGTGTGCAGGCTTTGTTGTCTTGTTTTTTGCACTGGCGGCTGCAGGTTTCCTTACGGTGCGCGCCATGAGGAGATATACCCTCCGAGAGGCGATGGGAGGAGACGTGTTATTCTTTCGGGGACGCAGAAAGATATACAGCCGGAGAGGAGCTGATCTTGCCAATGTAGTGGTAAGGAAATTCATGTTCTTGAGCAAAAAAAGAGCTATGGGCATTATTCTGTCTTTGTCTGTGGGCGGCTGTATTTTCCTTTGCACCACTTATATGGTGGAAAATTTGAAGGTTCATGCGGAAATGTCCCTGAAATCGGACGATGGGCTTGGTTCGGAATACCGGATCTCGGTCAGATCAGACAATTTGGAGGATACTATTCCGAAATCGGCTGTAGAGGAGACGAGAGCGATTCCGGGATTGTCTGAGGTGTATGCGTCAAAGTATATTCTGGGTGAGGTTTCTATTGAGAAAGATCAATTGACATGGGAGGAGTATTTTGATGAGCAAAATAAGGACAGCTATTTTATGGAACAATACGGGGGCATCTGCGTAGACAAGGGGGATGAAAGGTACGGGATCAAATACGGTATCTACGGATATGACACGGGGATGCTTGAGGAGCTTAAGGATTTCCTGCTGGAGGGCGAAATCGAGGAAAAGGATCTGGTAAAGGGCAATAAGATTATCGCTGTGGCTAATATGGACGGTCAGGGCAATTATGATTTCTATGGGCTTCATCCGGGGGATGCCGTGACATTCCGCGTCCCGAAGGAAAAGAACTGCCCGCCTGAGGTGCTGAAGTTTGAGGGCAGAAAGGCGGATTATATTGAAAAGGAACTTACGATCGCTGCGATCGTAAGCCGCCCGCTGGCAAAAGAAGACAATTTCCTGTGTGTGAACGGCTGGGAGAACAGCAGCATACAGAGCCTTATTATGACCAACGGGCAGATGGAGGAAAATTGCGGCATTGCGGATTACAGTATCGTTAATGCGTCGCCGGAATACGGCGCGGACACCGGGAAGGTGAGTGCACAGCTTTTGAAGGCCGTAAAGGATGTTCCGAAGGCTGTGTTCCGCGATTACGCGGCAGCGATTGAGACGCAGAAAAATTATCTCGGGCAGCAGCAGTTGTTTTTTACCGGAATTGCGGTTATACTGCTGGTAATCAGCCTGTTCCATATTATGAACAGCATGAATTACTCGATTCTTGCCAGACGGCGGGAATACGGCATCATCAGGGCGATGGGGATCACCGATGCGGGATTTGGCCGGATGATACTTTGGACAGGGATATTGTACGGGATTCTGGCAGACGTGTTGATCTTTATGATCTACCATCTTGCACTGCGCAGAGTTATGGATTACTATATGCTGCATGTGGTGCAGTTCCTTCACCTTACGGCCGGGATTCCTGCGGGAGTATTTGCGATGGTCATGGTGATGAATGTAGTGATAGCCGCGGCGGCAGTCATGGTTCCGGCGGCGAGGATTGCGGCTGGGGATATCGTCAGGGAGATCGGGGGATAACTGGAGGTATGAGATGAGAAAAGAATTAAAAGGGAAAAAGGGTACGTTGATTTTGTGTCCGTGTAAAGAATCGGATTTGGATGCGTTGATGCGTCTGCAGGAAGAAATCTGCCGGGGCATGGAACATCCGGACTGGTTCGCCGCTACTTCAAGAGAGGAAAACATCCGCTTGATAAAAGAACCCAATGTCATCCTGGGCGTGTATGACGGAGACAGGCTGGCAGCATACGGATCGGTTGGTTTTCTGGGAGATTCGCCGGATAATCTTGGCTGGGATCTGGGCTTTGCGCGGGAAGAGGCGCACCGGTGCGCGGTTCTGGATACGATCGTTGTCGATTCAGCGTACCGCGGGCTGGGCCTGCAGAGAGAATTGATACGCTCTTGCGTGGATCACGCTAAGGAAATAATGCCGGAGTGCAAAATTCTGGCAACGGTTTCCCCGGACAATATCTACAGTCTGCGTAACGTGCAGGCAGAAGGATTTGAAGTGCAGGCGCAAAAGGAAAAGTACGGGGGAAAGATGAGGTATATCTTGGAAAAAGGATAAGGGAGAGTGCATCAGGTTATCACGGAATGCGCAGTCAGTGCGCATTCCTAGCCCATGAACAGCAACATAGTTAAACAAAATAAAAAATATGGCAAAAAAAATTAAAAAAGTACTTGCAAAAAAGGTCGCAATATGGTAATATAAATTTCGGTCACTCCGAGACAAAAGTGATCAAAACTCATATGGCTCCATGGTCAAGCGGTTAAGACATCGCCCTTTCACGGCGGTAACACGGGTTCGATTCCCGTTGGAGTCATTCTTGTTTCAGCAAGTTTTTTTGCCGATGTGGCTCAATTGGCAGAGCAGCTGATTTGTAATCAGCAGGTTATCGGTTCGAGTCCGATCATCGGCTTCGTCCTTTAGGGACACATATAATTTTGGACCTTTAGCTCAGTTGGTTAGAGCAATCGGCTCATAACCGATCGGTCCTGGGTTCGAGTCCCCGAAGGTCCATTATCCAAGGCCCAGTGGCTCAGTTGGTTAGAGCGCCGCCCTGTCACGGCGGAGGTCGAGAGTTCGAGTCTCTTCTGGGTCGTTGACATTGAGCACTTGATGAGACTTTTTCGAATTAAGTGCGAAAGTCCTTCTCTGAACTTAGCGGAGTGTTTGCGGGGTTAGTGAAGAGATGATATATTTATGGGATCTTAGCTCAGCTGGGAGAGCATCTGCCTTACAAGCAGAGGGTCATAGGTTCGAGCCCTATAGGTCCCATTTTACAATAGGAAACTGTTGTGAGAATGCCGCAGTGGCGGAACTGGCAGACGCCCGGGACTTAAAATCCCGTGGGTAGTGATACCCGTACCGGTTCGATTCCGGTCTGCGGCACTTGTAAAAAGGCTTATTTCGTGGTTTGATAAGTCTTTTTTTATTTTTGATGAAGGAGCATCCTTCCAAATCGTCCCTCCCGCTTTTGCTCCATCTGTGCGGGACAATTCCCCATAATTGCTTCAGCAGATTGAACTTTTTTGCTGAAATCAAAATGGGTGTAAGTATTGGTAGTTGTAGTAATCGTACTATGTCCCAGCCATTCCTGGATAGCTTTCAGGTCAACGCCGTTTGCATAAAGCAAACTTGCGCAGCTATGCCGTTACGGTATAATAACGACAAACGGAAAAAGCCTTTATTTTGAATATCTGCTTACTGAGATACCGAAGCATCTGGATGATACAGACCGCAGTTTTTTGGATGACCTACTCCCAGTTTGCTTCGGTTTTGTATAGGTACGCACTATCTACCGGTTACTATTGCACACATATTTTAACTGCTTGTGTCGTAAAGGATTTTCTTTCCGGCGGCTTCATGGATAGCTTCGCTTGCCGTTCTTGTGCCGCTGAAAACGCTGACCACCCGGATGGTGTCGCGCCCGATGGTAAGCTGGCAGCCCTGCTCGGACGGCTCCACAGCGGGGGATTTTGGCTCTCATGTACGTTTTACCATCAACCCTTAAAGCGGTAGGGCAGCTTGCGCCCGCCGCGCTGCTGGCTGTTATACTTTTCCAGAATGACACAGGCAAAGCGCAGGGCGGCTTTGTTGGTGGAAAAGTCCATCTTGCCGCGCCGGATGATTTCCTCCGGGTCAATCGCAGATAGCCGTTTGATAAAAGAACGGTCGTCCAGTTCGGTTTCATAGGTTTTCAGAAACAGCGCCATGTCGGAGAGTATCGAAGCACGGAAGGAAATGGATGCGCCGTGCCATGTACTGTCAAGTAATACCAGCAGGCGGGAAAAAGCGCTCCGCCCAGCAGACGGCCTTTGGACTGATCCAGATTGAAATAGTGGCTTGATCAGCAGGCACTAATTAAAGGTTCCTTCTTACACTTGGGGCAATAAAGAGGAAAATTTTTCAATTCGGTATTTTTCCGTATCTGTAATCTTGTCTTACTCCTACAAATCGAGCAACATATCCATATATTTCCTTTCATCGACACCCCCTCACTAATCTTCATTTCTTATTCTTTCTACTAAAGAAATGTTATTTTGCCTTTTTAGGCAACCAAGAGAAATCAGCATCGGAATACCTATCATACCGATAATATAAAGAACAACTGCAATAATTGGAAAATGATATTCCAAATAGGATGCCGATTTTTGCATAAATGAAATAAAGGCAAATCCTGTTATCGTACCGAAAGTTAAGGTTATTAAAATATTCGGCAATGCAAGAAGAAAGCTTTCCCAAAACAGCATATTACGAACCTGCTTTTCTTCCATGCCAATGGATTCCAGCATGGACAGCTCTTTCTTACGGCTTACAATGCTGCTGATAACCGTGTTAATCAAATTAAAGATACTGAACAGTATTATAAATATAGAAATTCCGTATATTTGCATTTGTAATTCCTCAATTTGTCCTGACAGCTCGATTTTCCTTTCACGCAATGTATAAAGGGACAAATCTTCATAGTCATCAAGCAATGTCCGTAATGCGTTTTCTACTTGTTCTCCATTCTTCTCATAATTCTCGATAGATATAGAAAACTCTGCTGCTGTATTCATAGCTTTCCATAATTTTTCCATCGTCTTGTCTGCCATGCAGAAATTTGATCTATTTCCGATTCCTTTGATACTTTCTGCTGATACAGCTGCTATTTCCAATTCTACCGTATGTTCTTCTCCATCAAAATAGTGAAACTCTATTTTATCTCCTGGCTGAAAGTTTACTCCGTTCATTTTTTCGCTAAGAGTACTATCCGTAATAAAAATAGCGTCGTGTTCTGCTATATATTCATAGCTGTTGTTTCCTTTCGCGGGAAGCTGATAATACTCCGTATCATCCGCACTAAGCGGATAAAATGCTTGCAGAAATGTAGCTCCTTTGTATTCAATATTTCCAAACGCTGCTTTTTCAACGTAAATGTCTTTCACATTTGGTATCTCTAGAATGCTATTTTCCAACTCACTCCCAAGATGACCTGTCAGCTGAAATTCGGTTATTCCATATGGTTTTGGTGTGCTGTGGTCATAAGGGTAAGAAATATAACACTCTCCATTTGTGAATATTCCCTCTCTTGCATACTGCTCCTCATTCCACGATGCAATCCAAGTCGTTGCAACCATGAAAATAATTCCTCCAAGAGCAAGTGAAAGCGTTGTAAACCACCATCTTTTACGATTGTTTTTACTTTCCATTTGAGCTAAGACATAAGGCGTTAATATCTTGTGTTTGGCGTTAGGTCGTTCCTTTACGGACGCAACTGCATTTCTTGACGCTTCTATCGGTGAAAATTTTGACGCAATCTTAGCAGGTTTTCTTACGGAAAGCTGCACAATCAGAATGCCTAGAATACCAATAACCAAAGATATTATGCCGTAATTTTTAAATGTCCACCCATCTGGGATTAAAATATAGGAAACAATACCGCCTATCAATAACCCTATTGGAATTGACAGCACACTTAGCAACAGCCCTTCCCGACGTATCATCTGCTTTACTTGCTTCTCTGTCATACCAATGGTCTGTAATTGCCCAATCTGCTGTACACGGGTTGTAACAGAAAGATAAAAAATGCTGTATATCACGATACTGCTCGCGATAAAAAGTATGACAGAAACAAAAAAAACGGTATAAATTCTACTATTTCCACTTTGGAGAGATTGTTCAAATTTTCCATTCACATTTACATTCGGACGTTCAATCTTGTAATCCATTGCTATTTGATAAGCTATGGTCGTAAATGTAGAAGCGGGAACATCTGTAATATCATTGATTCGTACAAGTGCAGTATAAGGCAAATCTTTCATTAACGGGCTGTGTTCTGCAAATGCTTTTGACACATGGATAAAGTGTGTTCCAACAGAAATGTTCTCATTTGTATAACCACTAATGACAAAGTTTTGTGTTTCTCCATCTATATCTAAATCAATGCTTTCCCCAATGGCAGTCTCTTTGCCGAGGGCTTGCATAAACGCCTTATCTACAAGAATTTCATTATAGTTTTCCGGGTCTTTTCCTTCGATAGATACATAGTTTTCTTGACTTTTTGCATAGTTTCCATAATAAGACAGACAATATTTTATATTTTGGCTCTGAAATGTTTTCTCCAGTTCTTTATAAGGGTCACATCTTTCAATTCTGCTATCGGAAGTCATTTTTTGTATTTGTTCATTTGTTACATTCATGTACATGACATGCTGCATACGTTCTAACGTATTTTTTTCAAAAGTCTGTGTTCCAACAATAAAAAGCGAAAGAGTAGATACCAAAGTAATTGCTAACAAAATAGATAGCCCTGCAAAGAAACTCGACATTTTCTTTGCCATTAAATTGTTTTTTGCAATGCGGTAAATGGTTTTTCCATTATTGTTTTTATTCAAATTCATACTTACCACCTGCTTTCCACAATTTTTCCATCTTCAATGCGGATAGTGCGGTCCGCCGATTGTGCAATTTCCTCATTATGAGTAATCATAACAATCGTTTGGTGAAACATCTCGCTTGTTGTTTTCAATAAACCAATGACTTCTTGACTGGTATGACTGTCCAGATTTCCCGTTGGCTCGTCTGCCAAAATAATTGCAGGTTTTGCTGCCAGCGCTCTTGCAATAGAAACTCTTTGCTGCTGTCCGCCAGACAGTTTATGGGGTTTTCGGTTTAACTTATCCTCTAATCCCAAAGTATTTGCGATTGTAGTTAAATATTCTTTATCGACACTTCGCCCGTCCAACTCCACGGGAAGAACAATATTATCATATACTGTAAGGTTAGGCATAAGATTATAATTCTGAAAAATAAAGCCTATCTTTCTTCTCCGAAAAATAGCAAGCTCGTTTTTTCCCATGCCGCTCAATTCCTGTCCATCAACACATACACTTCCGCCGGTCGGAGTATCTAATCCACCAAGCATGTGGAGCAGCGTGCTTTTACCTGAACCCGACGTTCCTACGATTGCTGTAAAACTCCCTTGTTCAATTTCTAAGGTAATTCCGTCAAGTGCTTTTACCAATAACGGCTCTGCACCATAATGTTTTGTCAAATTCTTCGTACTTAAAATGTTCATTCATTTTCCGTTCCTTTCCTCTTGATACATTTATCATAAAGCTGAATTTTATCAATCTGGTTTCAATTTTTAAACCAAAAGTATCAATACCGAAACAATTTATTTAGGGGTACGATTTGGCAGGCATACAGAAAAATTGCTGCCTTTTCCCAAAGAGGAATGAACAGAAACATATCCGCCTTGTGAGTTTATAATGTTCCTTGTAAGATATAGTCCCAAACCTAATCCCTCATCTTTAGCTGATGATTTTTCCCTGTAAAATCTTTTAAAAATATCATTGATATGTGCAGTTTCAATTCCTTTACCTGTATCCTTGATTTTAATCACGGTATACATTTCTCCAACCTCTACGGAAATCAGGACTTTTCCATTTTCGGGAGTATATTTAATTGAATTATCCAAAATATTCTCAATTGCTTCCGCAGTCCATTTCATATCGTGATAAACTTGAATAGCAGGTCTGCACGAAACAGAAATGTCAATTCCCTTAAGTTCTGCTTTCTGCATCACACTATTTACTGCAACAGCTAATGTTTCAATAAGTCTGCTGTTTTCCATTTGAAGATTTATCATATCATTTTCAAGTCGTGAAGATTTCACAAGCACATCAAGTAAAAATTCCAATTTTTTTAATTGCTGCTTGATAACCATCACAAATTGTTTTGCTTCCTCTGAAGAAATATCTGGGTCAGAAAACATTTCGCAATACATTTGAATATTGGAAGCAGGGGTCTTAATTTGGTGTGTAAGTTCAGAAATCATTTCCTGCAACTCTTTTTTTTCATTCTGGCTCTCCGCAAGTTGAAAAGAGAAAATATCTTCTATTTTCTCTAATTCCATTATCATTTTAGAGGTAAGCGTTTCCTTATTTTGTTGTTCTTTGATGGAATGACCATGCAATATTTCTTCGGTATTCCGACACACTTCATTTGAAAAGCCAATAAATCTTCTGCGGAAATAGAAATAACTTCCCAAACTTGTCAGTACTAAAGATAGAATTATAAATACAAGCATATATTGTACCGTAATTTCTTCTGCCATTGTCAGCACTATGTACATACCTGTGAAAAGCAATAGTAGATCCAAGAAAATTAACATATATTTGCATATTCTCATTTAATCTTCACTCCATTTATAACCTAGCCCATATATGGTCTTGATGTAATCAAATTCTTCATCAGCTATTTTATTTCGTAACCTGCTTACATTTAAAGACAGGGTATGCTCATTCACAAAATTACCTTTTCTATCCCATATCTGTTCCAACAGCAAATCCTTTGTTAAAATCTGTCCTCTGTTTTCAACAAAAACCTCTAAGATTTCAAACTCTGTCGGTGTTAAGGACAGTCTTTCATCCCTTCTCATCACAATATGATTTTTCATATTAATAAGCAGATTTCCGCAGGAATAGTTTTCCATCTCTCGCCCATTATAACACCGTCTTAATACTACTTGGATTTTTTCCATAACAACCTTAATGCTAAAAGGTTTTACAATGTAATCATCTGCTCCTAACTGTAAGCCTTTAATAATTTCTTCTTCCAAATTATGAGCTGTTAGAAAAATAAAAGGCGTGTTATATTTGGGCATTGCTTCTTTTGCAAAGTCAAATCCGTTTCCATCGGGAAGATTTACATCAAGCAATATTAAATCAAAAGTTTCTTTTTTCAATTTTTCTTTTGCAGCCTCAATGCTATAAACAGATATAGGCAGCATCTCCTTTTTTTGAATGTTATAGCACAAACCTGCATTAAGGATTTCATCATCTTCCATTACTAATATCTTTTTCACAATGTTTCAACTCCGTTCTTTTTTCTATTCGCCTTAAATCTGCCATCAGCTGGCTTTTTCGCATTTTTAGGAATTAGCCATACTCTTCTTAAACGCACAATACCCTCAATCCTATTTTCAGAACATAATGTCTGTATTCTTCGTTCTGAAATATTCCATTTAATTGCGGCTTCCTGTACCGTCATATATGCAAACATACCTACCTCCATATTATCAGTAGGTACATTATACTCGTTCAAACGAATAATATCAAGAAATGAATTATGAATCGTATCCTCTCAAGAACAGTAGCAGAGATTTCTCCCTGCCGCCTGTCTGCCTTATGCGTAAATTACCAATGAATTTGAGCTTGCAGAGAGGTTCGGCGTCGGGCGCAGCACGATCCGGGAGGCGGTAAAAGGGCTGGCTTCCTGCGGGATACTGGAGGTTCGCAGAGGCTCCGGCATGAGGATCGGCGTGATCACTGCCTTTGCGGAGAACGAGGTGGGATTTTTGATGGAAGACTTTACCGCCTGCCTTGGTTTTGAAATTGAAGGAAATGATGAAAGCTTAAAGGAGTTAAATCTTGACGGATACAAGAAGATGATCAATCATGCAGCAGAGGTGTATCCGAATTTTAAAGTTGTGGCAACGACCTTGCGGGAGGTAAAGACGGCGACGGTAAATGACTGGAGTGCCATCTGCTGGGCAGACGGAAAGATCTACAAGTCAAAGGATTATAAGGGACTGGAGATCATGGACCGGGTAGGCGTCGGGGACTCCTTCGCGTCCGGCCTGATCTACGGCCTTATGACTGCCGGGGATGCCGGATTAGCAGTCAACTACGGCGCCGGGGCGAGAGTATTGCGGTAGAGGATGATTTCCGGCAGATTTTTGGTTTTGTTTATTTACGGACTTTGCAATTGCTGCAAAGTCTGTAAAATCGTGTAATAACAGTCATACCGATAGATAATATGCTGGAAAACATGAAATTTCTCCAACATTTCTGCGGATTTTAAAGTGGAGATCCTATCCCGTTTAGTTATAATAAGATATATGAGGAAATCAGAAAAACAACAGAAAATCTACGGAGGGCTTGATCATGGCACGGAAGTATCAGTATGATTCAATGGAAAAGATCGCTCAGACAGTGAAGGAGAAGTTAAAAGACGAACCAAAATTATTTGAGATGTTTGAAAAATGTTATGGCAATACATTGGACACTACAGTAAAAAGGATGGAGGATGGAACCACGTATGTGATCACAGGAGATATCCCGGCCATGTGGCTTAGGGATTCCGTGGCGCAGCTTCGGCCTTATCTTGTGGCGGCGAAAGAGGAGGCGGAGCTTTCGGATCTTCTGGTCGGCCTGTCAAAGCGGCAGTTTATGTATGTGAATATTGACCCGTATGCCAATGCGTTTAATGAGGCGGCCAATGGAAATTGCTGGGAGCATGATGATACCGATATGGGAGACTGGGTGTGGGAGCGCAAGTACGAAGTGGACTCGCTCTGTTACCCGTTACAGTTCGCATATCTGATCTGGAAAAATACCGGACGCACTGATCATTTTGATGGGGCCTTCAGGGAAGGAGTCAGCAAGATTCTTAAAGTATTTCGCACGGAGCAGAACCATGAGGAAGAATCTGCCTACCGCTTTGTGAGGAAAGATACGTATTTTACGGATACCCTTTCCAGAGACGGGAAGGGCGCGCTGGTAAAACCGGGCATTGGCATGACCTGGTCGGGGTTTCGTCCCAGTGATGATGCATGTACCTACGGATATCTGGTTCCGTCCAATATGTTTGCCGCGGTTGTGCTGGCGTATCTGGAGGAGATCGCGGAAGATGTGTTCGGGGACTTGGAACTTAAGGATGAGGCAGAACGGTTAAAAGAGGAGATCTATGAAGGGATAGAATCTTTCGGGATTACAGATACAGAGAACTTCGGCAGAGTATATGCGTATGAGGCGGACGGATACGGGCAGTTCAATCTGATGGACGATGCGAATGTGCCAAGCCTGCTTTCCATGAATTATCTTGGGTTTCAGGGAAAGCATGAAGAAGTGACGAAAAATACAAGAAAGCTGATCTTGAGCGAGGCGAATCCCTACTATTATGAGGGCAGAAAGGCAGCAGGCATCGGAAGCCCGCACACTCCGGCAAAGTATATCTGGCATATTGCGCTGGCGATGGAGGGACTGACCGCAAAGACGGAGAAAGAAAAGTTAGAGAGCCTGCACATGCTCGCGCAGACAGACGGCGGCACGGGCCTTATGCACGAAGGCTTTCATGCGGATGATGATACCAGGTATACAAGGGAATGGTTTTCCTGGGCCAACGCCATGTTCTGCGAGCTGGTGCTGGATTATTGCGGATATCGTATTCAGCGTTGAGAACAGGGAAATTTTTAAATGTAAATAATGTTCAGCAAAACTAGAATTCTCTGAATTGAAAAAAATTTCCTGACATCGTAAAATGATGCTATAAAGATGATTCGGTTTCCCGATTTACGATGGGGAGATTTCAAGGAGGATATGATGTTTTTGACAGACAGAAAATTAGAGCGGCGTATCAGCGAGCTTGAGCCGTATAGATACAGAGATATCATTGGGCTAAAAAGCTTTGCTGCGGCAGAAGACGATCAGGGAGTAGTAAATCCGGCACTTCCGGCATTTGAGGAGTGTGAGGTATTAGAAACAGGGGATACGTGGAAAGGACGCGACAGGTATCTCTGGCTGCATAAGGATATGTATATTCCGGCGGAATGGAAGGAAAAAAGGGTGGTTGGAATCTTCGATTACGGCAATACCGGAGCGGGCAATAATTCCGGCTTTGAATCCATGCTGTATATTAACGGCAGCATGTATCAGGGGGTGGATGTGAACCACAAGGAAGTGTTCTTTGACGACGCCCTGTGCGGAACGACCGCAGACCTGACCTTCCGCCTGTGGTCAGGTCTGGAGGGAGGCGGAGCCCCTAAGGAGCAGGAACACAAGATCGCGCGTGCGGATCTGGCATGGCTGGATGAAAAGGTTGACGATTTTTATTATACGGCGTCTATGGTGTGGCAGACGGTGAAAGAGCTTGATGAATACTGTCCAGAGCAGCATGAACTGAGAAAAGCGCTGGATGGGGCGTGTCACTGCATTGACTGGTCGGTTCCGGGCAGCGAAGAATTCTACGATTCCGTGCATCAGGCGGACGATTACCTGAATGAATGCATTGACCGGATGGATAAGAATTCCATGATCAATGTATACTGTGTAGGCCACACGCACATCGATGTGGCATGGCTTTGGCGGCTGAAGCATACGAGAGAGAAATGTTCCCGCTCCTTTTCAACCGTACTCCGCCTGATGGAGCTGTATCCGGAATATATCTTTCTCCAGACGCAGCCCCAGCTTTATGAGTACATGAAAGAGGAGTTCCCGGATATTTACAGGAACATTAAGAAAAGAGCCATGGAAGGGCGCTGGGAGACTGACGGCGGTATGTGGGTGGAAGCCGACTGCAACCTGACAAGCGGAGAATCCCTTACGAGACAGATCCTCATCGGCAGTAAATTTATCAAGGATGAATTCGGAAAAGATGTAGAATATCTGTGGCTGCCGGATGTGTTCGGCTATTCCTGGGCGCTGCCTCAGATCTTGAAAAAGGCCGGAATTGATACCTTTATGACGACAAAAATCAGCTGGAATCAGTACAACCGTATGCCTCACGATACGTTTATGTGGAAAGGGATCGACGGCAGCGAGATCCTGACCCATTTTATCACTACGCCGGAGCCATGGAATGAAAAGGACTCCTGGTTTTATACTTATAATGGGAAGCTGCTGCCAAGAACGGTAAAGGGCGTGTGGGATGCCTACAGTGAAAAACAGATGAATAAAGACCTGCTGATTTCATTCGGCTTCGGAGACGGAGGCGGCGGCGTGAACCGGGATATGCTGGAATACAGAAGAAGGATGGATAAGATCCCGGGACTCCCGAATGTGAAAATGTCCACTGCCAGAGAGTATTTCCGCAGACTTCATGATACCGTGGAGAATACAGACCAATATGTACATACGTGGGACGGGGAGCTGTATCTGGAATACCATAGAGGCACGTACACAAGTCAGGGCTATAACAAGAGAATGAACCGGCGGATGGAGCTTCTTTACCGCAGGGCAGAATGGCTGACAGCGGCGGGCGCGCTTTTTGCAGGCGGCATAGAGAAAGCACAGCAGGAGAAGCTGACAATGGGCTGGAAGCACATTCTGACGGATCAGTTTCATGATATTATCCCAGGCTCGTCGATTCATGAGGTGTATGAGGATTCCAGAAAGGATTACGCCTATATCGAAAGCCTTGCCCGGGAGGTAGAGAGCCAGGCGTATGCGGATATACTGGAACAGAAAGAAAATACATATACTGTATTCAACGATTCCGGCTGGACCATGAGCCAGACAGTTACCGTGCCGGAAACCAGGGAGGGTATCTTTAAGGATCTGGAAGGAAATGAACTGGTCTCCCAAAAAGGGCGCAGGGCGGCCTACGTTGAGGTCAAGGATGTCCCCGCCATGGGAGCGAAGACAGTTTTTTTTGAAGAGGTAAAAAGTGATGCGCCCAAAGCGGCATTCGCGGTGAACGGCAGGGAGATTGAGACGCCGTACTACCAGATCTCTTTGAATCAGTATGGGCAGATTACAAAGCTGTATGACAAAACCTTTGGCCGGGATGTGATGCCAGAAGGCCAGCGGGGAAATGTCCTTCAGGTATTTGAAGACAAGCCCCTTGACAATGATGCGTGGGATATTGATATTTTTTATCAGGAAAAGATGCGGGAAGTTACGGAGCTTGCCACATTTGAGATTACGGAGATGGGGCCGCTGTTCATGAATATCCATATGGAATGGGACTATATGCGCTCCCATATCAGTCAGGATATGGTTCTTTACAGCAATGACCGAAGGATTGATTTTAAGACAGATGTAGATTACCATGAGCAGCACCAGCTTTTGAAAGCGGCCTTTCCGGTGGATATTCGCTCGACCTACGGGACGTACGATGTGCAGTATGGCAATGTCAGAAGACCGAACCACTGGAATACAAGCTGGGATATGGCAAAATTTGAGACAGTGGCGCACCGGTGGGCGGATCTGTCAGAGCGTAATTATGGAGTCAGTATCTTAAACGACTGTAAGTATGGACATGATATTAAGGACAATGTGCTGCGGATCACACTTCTGAAGGCAGGCACACATCCGGACCATCTTCAGGATCAGGGAGAGCACACCTTTACTTATGCGCTGCTGCCCCACAGGGGGGATTTTGTGGAAGGAAATGTGGTTCAGGAAGGATTTGCACTGAATGCGCCGATGAAAGTCGCAAAAGGCAGATGCCGCTTCTGTTATGACAGCTTTGTTTCTTTTGATAATCCTCAGGTAGAGCTTGATGCGGTCAAGAAATCGGAAGACGGAAAATATCTGGTGATCCGTTTCCATGAGTTTGCAGGGGCAAAACAGGATGTGAAGGTAAATCTTGGATTTCCATGGAAAGCATGGGCGGAATGCGATCTGAGAGAGCGTCCGGCTGCAAGGTTCGGAAAAGATGAGATCCGCATGAGCCTCCATGCGTATGAGATCAAGACGATACTGGTGAAAGTTTAAGTTGAAGAAAGGAACGGCCGATATGGAAGAATTATTCAACATAGAAAAGGTGTTTGGGTTTTGTGAGAAGGTATGCTATTTTTTTACAGTGAATCTGCTGTTTGTCATATCGAACATTCCTGTACTGCTATTCCTGATATTTGTGGGGGGAGGAAAGGTTAGGGAGTGCTTCCCGTTATTTCTTCTGTGTCTGCTGCCTCTTGCACCGGCCCTGTCGGCGGTCATGTACGCCATGAACCGTCTGATCCACGGGACGGAACGGAGCGCGTTTCGGGATTACAAAAAGGGATATTGCCAGGATTTCCTGCAGAAGGTCAGACTGGGTGCAGGACAGTTGTTTGCTGTGCTGATCTGCTGGACGAACATCGAATTTTTCGCGCTGCAGCTTCGGATCCTGCCTCTTGCGGTGCTGTTCCTTCTGCTGTTTGCGGCGACGGTGCTTGTTACGCCTAACCTTTATCTGCTTGCCAGCCGTTATGAGATGAAAAACATACAGATCGTAAAGACGGCAGTTACGCTTCTGATCGCGAAACCGGTGTTTACCCTCGGAAATATTGTGGCGCTGGCGCTTATCCTTGCGGCGTTCGAGATATCGGCGGGAACTACGGTGCTGTTCATGGGCAGTGTATATGGATTTCTTGTGATGTTCATGAACCAGGGTGTTATGCGCAGTCTGGAGAGCAGATAAATAGAGCTGATAAGGGAATGTGGAGTGATATCCGCATTTCCTTTTTGTGATTGTTCTGCTAAAATGTATAGCAGATAAGAGAAGAAGAGGAACGTAAGTATGGAGATAAAAAGCTCAAAGCAGCTGTACAATAAGCTTCTGTTTATTTATACGGTTATTCTGGTCTGCGTCGTGTCGGCTCTGGTCACTTATTTTTATCACAGCACGAAAAACCGCTTTCTGGAGCAGAGGCTTAATTATACAGAGATGATGAATGAATCGGCGGCCTTGTATCTGGAAGAGTCTTCGGATATTGCGGAGTACATCCATGAGGATCTGTATAAGTCCAATATGGAGCTTAAGGACGCGCTCCATTATATGACGGAGGAGCCGGCCGACTACCAGAAGTACCGGCTTGATATATATGCGGAGAATAAGACCGGTGAATATAAAGGGATTGAAAAATTCTTCCTGGATGCCTTCCAGGCGTACAGCAGCCTGAATCATATCGTGCTTTACAGCTATGGGCGGGATGAGATGACAGAGTATACAAGGGATGGGAAGAGCTATAGAAGGCAGGGGGACGAAACGCTTAAAGAGCAGCTTGAAGAGCGCAATCTGGCAGGAGAAGACAGCTTTTCCTTTATGAAGGAAATACGCGATCCCGTGACAATGCAGGTCAAGGGCTGCATGCTTCTTGGATTTAAGAGCAGCAGGTTTGAGAGCATCTGGCAGTATTATTCCCAGGCAGAGCTGGCAGTGTATAATGACGCCGGTTTTGCGGTGTTTGATTCATCGGGAGAATACGAGATTCCTAAACTTATGGAAGGGGACAGGGACGAAACGTTAGAAGCTATGCTGGGAGCTTATGTGGAGCGGGTGCAGATCGGACAGTATCGCGTGATCAGCTATCTGGAAAAGAAACAGGCGGCAGCAATGCCGGTGCCGGTCCTCCTGATGATCTTCGGGGTAGGGACAGCAGTTATTGCTGTGGGAGAGTTGTTTGTCCGGTATTATCTGCAGCGGCTTTCCAGGCGGCTCAACCAGATCCTTGACGGTATGACGAAGGTTATGGAGGGCAATCTGGACGTGCGTATCCCGGCGGATAAGAACGGGGATGAGCTGGATGTGATATCCCAGTATTTTAACGAGATGTGCGTGAATCTGGATGAGCATATCAAGAAACGGTATCTGGCGGAGATCGAGCAAAAAAACGCCGAGATGTCCGCGCTTCAGAGCCAGATCAATCCTCACTTTTTATATAATACTTTAGAGGCGATCCGGATGAAAGCTATCTGCAACGGCGACAGAGAGGTGGGGAAGATGCTTTACAGCCTGGCCGTAACGTTCAGGGCGCAGATCAAAGAGGCTGATGTCATTACGCTGGCCCAGGAGCTGCATTACAGTAAAAAATATATGGAGCTTTTCGAGTTCCGGTATCAGAACCAGTTTCAGGCTGCTGTGGTATGTCCTGAGGAATATCTTCAGACGCCGGTGATCAAGTTCGTGCTGCAGCCGGTCATTGAAAATTATTTTATTCACGGTATACGGATGAAAGAGAAGGATAACCGCATAACAATCTCTGTTAAGAAAGAGAAATTCTACAGGATCATTGTGGAAGACAACGGGAAAGGCATGCCAGCGGAAGAGCTTAAGGAGCAGAATCGAAAGTTAAAATGCGGCATCATGGAAAAGCAGTCGTCCATCGGAGTCGCCAATGTAAACCGCAGGCTGAAAGCCGTTTATGGAGAGGAATGCGGGGTTTCTATGGAAGCAGTAAAAGAAGGCGGGCTCAGGGTGATTCTAACCTTTAAGCCGGAAGAGGACGAAAAAGGATGCCGGGAAGGAGCATAAAGATGAAGAAAGTAATGTTAGTGGAGGATGAGGAGCTGATCTTGCAGGGGCTTAAGAATATCCTGGACTGGGAAGCTCTCGGGCTTAAGGTCGTGCATATGGCCCATGACGGGCTGGAGGCGTTAAAGATGTGGGAGAAGGAGCCGGTGCATATTGTCGTTACGGATATCAGTATGCCGGATATGGACGGCTTAACCCTCCTTAAGAAGATCAGGGAAAAAGAGGAGCAGGTCCGCTTCATCATCCTCACCGGATACGATGAGTTTGATTATGCCAGAGAAGCGATCCGGCTGGAGGTAGAGAACTATATCTTAAAGCCGATCAATGAAGAAGAGTTAGAGCGGCAGCTTAGGGAGACGGCAGAGAAGCTTGAAGAGATGGACAAGAAAAAGATCCGGTATATCGACGAGAAAACCCAATGGATACATTTCCTAAACGGCGGGATACAGAAGGACGAATACGGAAAATACATCCGGATGCTGGGGCTTTTGGAGGATTGCGAGGCTTACCATGCGGCTGTCATGAAATGGAACGTGGACGACCTGAAAGAAAAAAAGATCACGGATGTGATCGTGGAGCTGAAAAAGAAGGATGGGCTGAGTATCGTGCACCTTCCTCCGGACAGCCTTCTTATGGTGCTGTCGGACGGCGATATGGACGAGGTCCAGGTACAGGAGTATTTTCTGGAGCTTCAGAGCCAGATCGACAGCAAGTTTAATGTGATGACATTCATCGGCGTGGGACCGTCCTTCCATAGCTTTGAAGAACTGCCGGGAGCGTATAAGAAAGCGAGAAAGCTTCAGAAGTATCTGATCATCGAAGGCTACGGGAGCTGCATCAGCCAGAGCCAGATACAGGACAGGAAGAGCGAGGCGGTCAGCATGGACGAGTCCCGGCTTCGGAAATTTATCCTGAAAAAAGAAAAGGATCAGGCAGTTGATTATATGGAAGACGTACTGATCAATAATATACAGAAGGATGCGTCTGCGGGAGCACTGTATCAGACCGCGGTAAGGATGGCAATGCTGATCCAGGAGATAAAGAAAGAGTATAAGCTGGAATCAGGGAGATTCCACGATCTGTCGGAGCTGATCGAAACCATTTTCAGCGCGGACGATATACTCGGGATCAAGACGGCCTTCGTCTCAGAGATCACGGAGATCATCGAATGTATGCATGAGGAGGATTCCCAGTATACCCCGGTGGTGCGCCAGATCATTGCCGAGGTCCGGCATAATTATAAAGAGGATATGAATCTGAAGACTCTGGCGTATAAGTATCATATGAATGCTTCTTATCTGGGGCAGATCTTCCAGCGGGAGGTGGGGTGCTCCTTTGCCCAGTATCTGAGCAATACGAAGAACAGTATCGCGAAAGACCTTATCCTGAATACGAATATGAAGATCAATGACATCGCAAGACAGGTAGGGTATCCGGATACCAGTTATTTTTACCGGAAATTCAAACAATGCTATGGGGTTTCGCCCGCATCCCTGCGCGAGATGAAAAAATATTAAAGTGGACAAAATCGTGAAATGATGGACAAATTATTTCACGATTTTTTTGTATATAAAAAATCCAAAATAACCACTAGAATTTGTGCAATGAACCTAAAAGTTTTCAACTTTTCATAAAAAGTGCACAATGCTATTTGGAACGACTGGTTTAACGCGATGATGTATATGGATAACAAGGATCTGATCCCGCTCCAGTATCTTTTAATCCAGATCGAAAGCTCTATTGACTGGCTCGCCAACAATAAGGGGACGATGGGCGTGGACGGTATCACGGCGGCGGCGAATATGCCGAAAGAGACGATTAAGATGGCCATTGTAGTCATCTCTACATTGCCGATTATCTTTGCCTATCCGTTTTTTCAGAGATATTTTGTAAATGGATTGACTGTAGGGGCAGTAAAAGAGTAGTATGAACAAGGAGGAAATGATGATGAAATTTAAGATGTTAAAAAGATTCGCGGCGGCAGGTCTTGCTGTTATGATGACAGCCGGGATGATGACAGGGTGCGGCGGAAAAAAGGCTGAGACCAATTCAAATGGAGACGAGATCGTAGAGCTTACCTGGTGGCAGATCGGCGATGCCCAGAAGGATCAGGAAAAGGTTCTGGATAAGGTGAATGAATATATTACGGAGAAGATCGGCGTAAAGCTGAAGATTAACACTGCCGGCTGGGGCGATTATGACCAGAAAATGCAGGTTGTCATCAATACGGGAGACGATTGGGATATGTGCTTTACCTGCTCATGGGCGAATAATTACCTCCAGAACGCCAACAAAGGCGCGTTCCTCCAGATCGATGACTATATTAAAGATACGGACATGTATAAAACTATCGATGCGCGTTTTTGGGAAGCGGCAAAGGTGCAGGGCAAGACTTACGGCGTTCCGAGCGAAAAGGAGATCGGAAGTATGCCTATGTGGGTATTTACCAAGGAATATGTTGACAAATATAATGTCCCGGTGGATGAGATCCACAGCCTGGAGGACTTAGAGCCGTGGCTTAAGCTCATTAAGGAAAAAGAGCCGGACGTTGTTCCTATGTATCTGACCAGCAGCTATTCCGCGCCGATTTATATGGACCTGATCCAGAACCCGGTAGGAATTGAATACGGCGACGACAGTCTTACTGTTAAGAATGTGTTTGAGACGGAAAAGATGAGATCCACCCTGGACACCATGAGAAAATACTATCTGGACGGTTATATCAATAAAGATGCAGCAACAGCTTCCGATGACAAATCAATCAAGCGTTTTGTGACCAAGGGAGACGGGCAGCCCTACGCCGAGCTTGTATGGGGGAAAGACCTGGGATATGAAGTAGTAGCGACTCCGATCATGGATACTTATGTGACCAATATCTCCGCGCGTGGAGCGCTGACTGCGATCAATGTGCAGACAGAGCATCCCGAAAAGGCTGTGGAGCTTCTGAACCTGATCAATACGGACGAGTATCTGAGAAACCTTTTGAACTACGGGATCGAAGGCGAGCACTGGGATAAGGTCGAGGTTCCGGCAGATGAGGCGGCAGCGGCAGAAGGAAAGCCTTATGTATATGACAACAAGATTAAGCTGAATGAGGAGACAAGGAAGGATTATTCGGTTTCCTACTGGGTACAGGGCGGATTGTTCAACACTTATGTACTGGAAAATGAGCCGGTGGATAAATGGGCGACGTTCAAGGAATTTAACACCGCGTCCGTCGACGCCCCGTCCTTTGGATTTGATTTCGACATAGAGCCTGTCAGCACGGAAGTAGCAGGATTCGGCAATGTCATGGACGAGTTCGGAAAATCGCTGTTTACCGGAAGCGTTGACCCGGAAGAGTACCTGCCTAAGCTTCAGGAAAAATTAGAGGCCACAGGAATTGACAAGGTAATAGCAGAAATGCAGAAACAGATTGATGAATGGAAAGCGAAAAAGTAAAATGGGAATAAAAGAAAAGCAGCTCTTGAGAAAATTAAGAAAGGGCTGCCTTTCTTAAATAAAGAGACGGTGTGCGGAAAGGAGCCTGAACATGGATAGAAAGAAAGAGCTGCTTGGCCTGACCGGGAACATGCAGCAGCTTGCGTATGTGCGCCCGGTGACATACGAGGAAGGCAGAGCCAGAGGAATGAAAGCATATGACGTAAAAAACGGCCCCTTGCGATTTGCGGTGATGGCGGATAAATGCCTTGACATCGCCGAGGTGTCCTTTTTGGGTCACAACATAAGTTTTTTGTCAAAGCCGGGACTGATGGGGCGCTGTCATTATGATACGAACGGAGACGAGGCGCTGCGCAGTATCATGGGCGGCCTGCTGTTCACCTGCGGCTTGGAAAATATCTGCGCGCCCTGCAGTCTGGATGGCAGGGATTATCCCATGCACGGAAGGATACGTACAACCCCGGCGGAACATGTAAGCGCGGATGCATGCTGGCTGGGGGAGGACTACGCAGTGAGCGTATCGGGAGAGATGCGCGAGGCAGAGCTTTTCGGGGAGAATCTCGTTCTGAGGAGGAAAATTACGACCCGGTATGGGGACAATACAATCTGCATTGAGGATGAGATTGCGAATGAAGGGTTTCTGGCAGAGCCGATGATGTTGCTGTACCATATGAACATCGGATATCCGCTTTTGTGCGAGACGTCAGAGATCATCCTTCCGACGAAAAAGGTGATCCCGAGAGATGAGACGGCGGCGCCTCATGCCGGCGGATGGAGCAGAATGGAGGCGCCGAAGGATTATGAGCCGGAATATGTATTTCTTCACGAGATGGCCGCGGATAAAGACGGCAATACATTTGCGGCAGTGATCAACAGAGGACTGGATTTGGGGATCAAAATAGAATATAATGTAAATGAGCTGCCGTATTTCATGCAGTGGAAATCTATCGCGTCAGGAGATTATGTGATCGGACTGGAGCCGGCTAATTCAAGCGTCTACGGAAGGACGTATCATGTGAAAGCGCAGGATCTTCACCGGATAGAACCGCTCTCGGCAGAGAAGAAACGGATCGTGCTGGCATTTCTTACCGGCCGGCAGCTTGATGAAGTAAAACAAGAAGCCGAAGCTTTACAAAATGAAAGGAGATCATGAAGATGAAACGATCAAAGATAAATGCTGAAATCAGACATATGGAGGAAATGATACAGGCCCATGGCTTTGAGATCCCGCCCTTCTGCAAATGGAGCGCTGAGGATTGGAAAACGAAAGGTGCGGAATATAACGAGATCCGGGATAATATGCTGGGATGGGATATTACGGACTATGGTCTTGGAAAATTTGACGAAGTGGGGTTCTCCCTCATTACGATCCGTAACGGAAACCTGAAGATCGATAAGTATACAAAAACCTATGCAGAAAAGCTTCTCCTTGTCAAAGAGGGACAGATGGCGCCCATGCATTTCCACTGGAAGAAAATGGAGGATATCATTAACCGGGGCGGCGGGAATGTGCTGATCACGGTTTATAATTCTACGGAAGACGGGGAGTTTGCCGATACGGACGTTACGGTAAACTGCGACGGACGTGAGTTCGTAGTTCCGGCCGGCACGAAGGTGAGGTTAACGCCGGGGGAGAGCATCACTATCTATCCCTATATGTATCATGACTTTCATGTGGAAGAGGGGAGCGGCGATGTGCTGCTGGGAGAAGTGTCCATGTGCAATGATGATGAAAATGATAACCGGTTCTATGAACCGATCGGCCGTTTTCCGGAGATTGAGGAGGACGAAGAGCCATATCGCCTGCTGTGCAACGAGTATCCGAAGGCGGAATGATCCGCGGCGGGGAGAGGACCGGCATCAGGATAGATCAGGGAATCTGAGGAGGAGAACAGAGATGATACAGCAAGTGCTGAATACAAACTGGCAGATGAGACGGATGGGCGAAGGCGAAGAAGCGCGGCCGGCAGCTGTTCCGGGGACGGTTTATACCGACCTGTTAAGGAACGGGGACATGGAAGATCCCTTCTGGAAGGACAATGAGATCCGCGCCCTTTCTTTGATGGAAGACGATTATGAATATGAGACGTGCTTTGAGCTTAAGAAGGAATTTGCCGGGCAGGATAAGATCCTGCTTCGTTTTGATGGATTGGATACGATCGCGGATATCTACCTGAATCAGGAATATATCGGAAAAGCATATAATATGCACCGTGTCTGGGAATATGATGTGACCTGCAAGATCAAAGAGAAGGGGAATGTGCTGAGAGTTGTCCTGCATTCCCCGCTGCGGCATATCAGAGAGGAATTTGAAAAGTGCAGGACGCTTGGGTCAGAGGACGCCATGGACGGATTTGTCCACATGCGGAAGGCGCACTGTATGTTCGGCTGGGACTGGGGAGCGCATCTGCCAGATGCGGGAATCTTTCGGGACGTGTCTCTGGTCGGAATAAAGGGCACAAGGCTTGGCAGTGTGTATATCCGGCAGGAGCATCGGAAGGAAAGCGTCGTCCTTCATGTTCAGGCGGAAGAAGACGCGGCAGCTTTACTTGAAAAGGATGGATACGGAAAGGCTGGATACAGAAAGGAGATTCCCGTCCGGGAGGATATATCTTATTCGGTAGAGATCACCGCCCCGGACGGGACAGTTCAGCGTTATTCGGATTCTCCGAAAGAAATTCCGATCAGCCGGCCTATGCTCTGGTGGCCCAACGGTTACGGGGAGCAGCCCCTTTATACGGTAAAGGTGATCCTGTTTGCCAACGGGGAGGAAGCGGACGTCTGGGAGAGTAGAATCGGTCTTCGGACACTGACTATGAAGATCGAAAAGGATCAATGGGGAGAGAGCTTTGCCCATGAGGTAAACGGCATTGCTATTTTTGCCATGGGCGCAGATTATATTCCGGAAGACCATCTTCTTGGGAGAGTGACGAAAGAAACGACGAGAAAGCTCCTGGAACAATGTGTGGCGGCGAATCATAATACCGTCCGGGTATGGGGCGGCGGTTATTATCCTGACGACTGGTTTTATGATATCTGTGACGAGCTGGGTCTTGTGGTGTGGCAGGACTTTATGTTTGCCTGCGCCGTTTATGAGCTTACGCCAGAGTTCAGGGCGAATATCCGCCAGGAATTTATTGATAACATCAAGCGTATCCGCCATCATGCTTCTCTGGGCCTGTGGTGCGGCAATAATGAGATGGAGATGTTCGTGGAAGAGGGGCACCACTGGGTGACGAAGAAAACCGAAGTGCGTGATTATATCCTGATGTATGAGCAGCTAATCCCGGAGGTTTTAGCAGAGTATGATCCGCAGACGTTCTACTGGCCGGCAAGCCCGTCCTCGGGAGGAGCTTTTGACGAGCCTAACAGCCCGGACAGGGGAGATGTGCATTATTGGAAAGTGTGGCATGGGAACCGGCCGTTTTCTGAATATCGGAAATATTTCTTCCGCTATGCGTCTGAATTTGGGTTCCAGTCTTTCCCCAGTGAGAAGACGATTGAGACATTTACAGACGATCCTAAGGATAAGAATATATTTTCCTATGTGATGGAAAAGCATCAGAGGCAGTACGGGGCTAACGGAAAGATTATGAATTATCTGCAGCAGATCTATCTTTATCCTACGGATTTTCACATCTTGATCTATGCGTCGCAGCTTTTGCAGGCGGATGCGATCCGGTATGGCGTAGAGCATTTCCGGAGAAACAGGGGCCGCTGTATGGGTGCGATCGTATGGCAGCTTAATGACTGCTGGCCTGTTATTTCCTGGTCTTCCATCGATTACTGCGGAAGGTGGAAGGCGCTTCACTATGCAGAAAAACGCTTTTTTGCGCCCCTTATGATTTCCTGCCAGGAAGAAGGGATGATGACCCAGGAAGCAGATATGAACCGCGAGCATTTTCTGTTTGAAAAGTCGGTTCAATTAAATGTGGCAAATGAGACAAGAAAAGAGCAGCGCGTCCAGGTGTCATGGGCGGTACGGAACGCAAAAGCACGGGTTTTGCGTGATGGAGGCACGAAGGAAGTGGAGGTTCCGGCGCTATCCAGCGTGTGGCTTGAGAAAGTGCTGCTGCCTGAGATTGATGTATTTTCAGAATATGTCAGCTATGAGATGCGGCAGAACGGAAGAGTGATATCGGACGGAACGGTTATCTTTTCTTATCCAAAGTATTTCAGATACGAAGATCCCGGGCTTTCCTGGAGGGTGGAAGGCGATGAGATCATCGTGTCGGCAGACGCTTATGCAAAAAGCGTGGAAATCCAGAATGAGAACGAAGATTTTATTTTGTCAGATAACTATTTTGACTTGAACGGAGGTGAAAAGCGGGTGAAGATTCTCTCCGGAGAAGCGGAAGGGATACGCTTAAAGAGCGTGTATGATATCCGGTAGCTGCTAAATACCAATGCTCACTGCGAAGATATTTGGGCGGATAAGAAGGAATATTCTCAATAAATCCATGCACTTGACTATTGTGTAATTAGTGTGTATTATATTCTTGCGGTGAGGAACACGGATGAAACAAAGGGATTTGATAAAGAAACCGGAGAATGCTGGATTCATTTTTGAAAGACATGGCGGGAGTCATGATATATAGAGAAGAGACAGTGACATTTGTTCCGGATATGGAAATCTCTACTGAGGGGGAAAGCTTTGCAGATGCTATTGAAATGGCAAGGGATGCCATTGGATTGACGGGAATTTCAATGGAAGACCATAACGATAAACTTTCAGAACCATTAGATCAGGATGGTGCTATTGAAAAGGTAAAACAAGGGTGTTGCAAGAAGCGTTGATGAAAGTGTTAAAGGTGTAACCAGGGGATGCAAACGGGGGCTTCTGCACCCCAATCTTGAAGGCGTAGATACGGTTGAAGGGAAGATCGCGATCGCAAAGCAGAAAGCCAGGATCGGCGAACAGGAGAAGGCAGAACTGGAACGGTTCGAGGTCGTGCGCCATTATTGATATCAGAGAATATGAGGAAAACCATGCTTTTTAAGCTGGAAGATTAGGGATAACGGAGTGTTTTTATATGAGAGGGACATTAATAGCTGCAATTATTACGATAACACTAGCTTTAATTTTTTACACGATCGGCGTGTGGTCAGAGCATCGGAGCAAACAGCTGAAAAAAATTCATTTAATTTTTTTCTGGCTGGGGCTTTGCATGGATACAACGGGTACGGTTTTGATGGGGCAGATTGCAGAGCAGCCGATGTTCTCCGGTAAATTATCATTGCACGGTGTGACAGGGACTCTCGCGATTATTCTCATGATCGTGCATGCAATATGGGCGACGGTCGTTCTGGCCAGGGATAATGAAGATTCGGCAAAGAATTTTCACAGGCTTAGCATCGCTGTCTGGGCCGTCTGGCTTCTCCCGTATGTACTTGGGATGATCATAGGGATGAGATAAAACCTCAATTCAGGAAATGGATAAAAATAAGCCGTGCTAAAAAGTTCAGCACGGCTTATTATGCGGCAATTATCCATTGATCCAGTTGATTTTAAATATTGCCTGTCACCTGGCTAATCAAAAACTGATTCCTCCTCCCACTTCAGGATGCTGCCGGTGTCTGCGTCGATTTCGAATTCATATTTTCTTTCCTTATAGACAATGGAGCCTTCATACAAAACCTTTCCGTCATCGTGGTCCAAATGAATCTTAATATCATCTTCCCCGGCTCCCGGCACCTTTTTTAAGGCTGTCTTCTTCGCTTCTGTTTCAGATACGGCAACACTTTGTGAACCTGGCTGCTGGTAATCATCCGCAATCTCCATATCTTTGCTGAGAATCTTCCCAGTTACAGCGTCAATGTCATAATCATATTCTTGATCTCCGGCATAAAAGCTGACTTCATATTGTCTGCGCCCATCATCGGTTTCGAGACTGATCCGTATGCCAGAGATCTGCTCTTGCGTCAGACCGGCATCCTTAAGGGCAATATCTTTTGCTTCGTCTTCGGTGATCAGTGTCCCGTCTGCCTGCGCAGCTTCTCCAGACGAGGAAGTCTCGGCCTCGGACGGGGAAATATCCTTTGAAGCAGCAGAATCTGTTCTGGCTGAAACGGTTTCCTTTGCGTGGATATCGCTTTTTTCCTCAGTGTCTTCCTGGGACTTTGCCCCGCATCCGGACAGTAGCAGGGCAATTATTACAATGCCCATCATACTGGTGCTCTTAAGCTTCATTCTTTCATTCCCCCTTAAAAAATAGTTGGTTAATCAAATTCATAATTGAATTTCAGGTCGAGATAATCCTCCACCTCGTCCAGGTAATCTTCCGCTGTCTCAATCCTTCGCTCTAAGCTCTTATATTGTGAACGGGTAATTTTTCCGGACTCATACTTGTCCTCCCATGTATCATCAAGTTTATCCAGCTTGTGCTCGATGGCTTCAATCTTAGCTTTGTAAGTATGATACTGGACTCTCCGCTGTTCTATAGTCTCTGCAAGCTGGATGCTGCCGATCTGTGTTTTCAGGGCTTTTGCCTCTTGTGTATATGTCTCGATCTTTGTTTCCGCTGCAGAAGTACTTGTCGTTTTTGACGCCTTTTTTACGGTGATCTTAAATTTCTTTTTCAGGGATGTACCTTTAACCTTTACCGTAATTGTTGCGGTTCCGGCTTTCACTCCCCTTATTTTTGTATCGTCGTCCCTTTTATCAAGAACCTTTGCTACAGATGGCTTGCTGCTGCTCCAGATGATATCGTGGTCTCTTACTTTTGCCCTTTTCGGTGTGATCACGCTGTCCAGCTCGATCGTGCCCCCAACGATAACGGTCTTTTTCCCTTTGACCGAGATCCCTGTTGCCTTAGGGGCCGCCAATGCCGGCATAGCGGTGGACGCCATCACGGCAAATGTCAGTAAACCTGCGATTAATTTCTTTTTCATCATTATTTTTACCTCCTGATCTGATTATATTCATCTTTTTGCTTTATTTTACGATTTAATTATATGAAGGGATGTTAAAATGTCTTTAAATCAAATTTAAACAATTTATAAATTTTCCAGAGCCTTATTTTTATTTTTTCCGGAAACGGTAGCCGGCTCCCCATACAGTCTCGATCAGCTTCATATTCTCTTCGTCAGTTCCGATCTTTTCACGGATACGGTTTATATGCACTGCAACAGTCGCCGTATCGCCTACGGCATCCATTCCCCAGATCCGGTCAAAAAGGGTATCTTTAGAAAAGACGATATTAGGGTTGGACGCAAGGAAATAAAGAAGTTCAAATTCTTTGTTGGCCAGCTCCACTTCTTTGCCACTGCAAAATACCTGTCTGGACAGAGGGAGGATCTTAAGATTTGCCGTCTGGATACTCCCTTTCTCAAAGTCGTGGTTCTTTGCAAGACCGCTTCCGTTCTGCTTTTTCAGCCGCTCATGAATATTGATATGCGCTTTAACTCTTGCTACCAGTTCACCTGGGCTGAAAGGCTTTACGATATAATCGTCTGCTCCAAGCCCTAATCCCCGTATCTTATCCACATCATCTTTCCGGGCAGTTACCATGATGATTGCCATGTCTGTCTCCCGGCGGATTTCCCGGCAGATGGAAAAGCCGTTGAGTCCCGGAAGCATGACATCGAGGATGGCCAGGTCATATTCTCCTTCCAATGCGCGCTTAAGCCCTTCCTGACCGTTCTGGCAGATGGTGGTCTCAAAATACTCTGCCTCCAGGTAATCCCGCTCGATCTCTGCGATTAAAATATCATCTTCCACAATTAGAATTTTTTTCATACTTCTCTCCCTTCTCAGAAGGAAATTCCATGACGAGCCTAAGCCCCTTCCCTTCACGTCCGGCCTTTGCATAAAAAGCGGCTTTGTGGCCTTTTAAGATTTCTTTTACGATTGAAAGTCCAAGGCCGCTTCCTCCTCCGGGATCACTTCTTGCTTTATCGCCCCGGTAAAAGGTGTCGAAAATCAGTTCTCTTTCTTCTGGCGGAACTCCCGGTCCGTCATCTTCCATTTCCAAAACGATTTTCCCGCCTGCTTTGTAAAGAACTGTCTTTAGTCTGGTCTCTTCTTTTTCTCTGTATTTCAGCGTATTGTCGATCAGATTTCCGAGCAGCCTTCTTAGCTGCTTTTTGTCCCCGATTATATGCAGAGGCTCTTCTGCCTGAATATCATAGTCGAGAGTAATGTGATGTTCCTGAAATTCAACGGCATTTTCCTGAAAAAACTGTGAAAGGAATTCACCAAGCTCGATTCTTTCCATAGAATAATGATATTCTCCGCGGTCAAATCTGGAAAACAGCGACAAATTGTCAATCAGAGCTTCCAGATCCGCAATTCGTGTCTTTAATGCGCGGTAATACCGCTGCCTTTTTTCCTCTGTGTTCGCAATTCCGTCTCTAAGACCTTCCACGTATGCTTTGACGGAAGTAAGGGGTGTACGCAGATCGTGAGAAATTCCGGCCAGCATCTGCTTCCGGGATTCTTCGTATTTTTCCTGTTCTTTTACGGAATTTTCCAGATATTCAGCCATCTCGTCAAATTCCTGACAGGCTTTTCCAAGCTCGTCTTTTTTCTGGCTGCGGATCCGGTAACTCAGATTACCATCCTGCACCTGCCTTACCGCCTCGGATAACTGGCCGAGAGAGCTGCGCATCCCCCGGCTCAGCCATTTGGTCAAGATGATTATGCTGATGATAATTGTGGCGGTCAGCACCACCATGAAAAAGATTATCAGAACGAAAAAATCCCGGATAATCTGTGACAGATAATGGCTGCTGTCATACTGATTACAATAAGCCATAACATCCAGCGTTTTTACGCCGTCGGTATAAGAACGTTTGACGACAGAATCTTCCCCGTCTGTCACGGCAAAATTCCGGGTTGCCATGTACTCGGCTCCTGCCAGGCCGGCGATTTCCTTTTCGGCGTATTCTGGAAGATTGGAGACGATCACCTGGCCATCACATCTGATCTGATAATAATATCTAATCATTTCAAGTTCATTGATCAGGTCGCCGAACGCATTTTGGGCGGAATCGTAATTGATACTGTTTTTATTGTTGTTCTGATTGCTGTCATCGCTGCGGACGCTTTTGAGATCGCCATTGCCGATCGTGCCAGCAGCATGGATATCATCGTTGTTATGCCCGCTGTCCTCCTCAGCGTCTGCAATATCATCGTCGTCGTCATCGTCATCGCCGTCATCATTGTCATCGCTGTCGTCACCGTCATCATCATGCTCACGGTCATCGCCATCATCATCATCGTCGTCGTCATCGTCGTCGCTGCCGTCATCATAATAACCATAACCATAACCATCGTCATCGCTGTCATGATCCCCGTATTTAGCGTCCTCATTCTTTAATGGCGTATAGCTTAAGATCTGATCTTCGTGAGAGTATAGTATAGTCTGTACATTTAAAAAGCCGTTATCATTTTCGTAAATGCTTTTCAGGCGGTTTAATGAGCTGTCTCCTTTATAAAAGATCAGCATGACACAGAGAAGCACAGATACCAAAAGAGGAATCAGTATCATCAATATACTGGCGATGATTAGTTTTTTCCTTAGATTCAAACTCTTGTACCTTTCCTGTATAATCATGTAACGTTTTTATCATTTTAACACATAATTTTAAATAATTTATAAATCGGTCTGGATTTTAATCACGCAGAATTGCAGAACCCATTGCCAATGATATGCTACTTTAAGATTAATGCAGTGCTGTACTAACTTTTTTGAAAACGGCAGTTTTGTCTTTCTGGTGATTATCACTGCAACAGCAAATGTGATGATTTCCGCGGCCGGCGGGGCAGTCCGGACCGAACCGATCCCCAAGACTGCCGGAATCATGAATATGGCAAAGGCTTTTATTACGGCTCCTCTGCATATGGCAATGATATCCGACTGCTTTGTCCTTTTGGTTGAGTACAGCAGCGAGGTATACACAAGATTTAAACCCGTAGGAATAAAGGGCAGGCTAAAAACCGGCAATGCCTTTGCGGCGGCGGTGACAAGCTCCGGCTCCCGGTTAAAGATGCTCCCTTAAGACAGAAGGGAGATTCCGCTGACGATCATCGGCATTACCATGAAGGTGAACCAGAGGACAGGGTGAGGCAGGCTTACCGCATTATCCTGACGGCATCGACGATCGCGTTAGTCCTGGCGTTTTCCGTCTTCCAGTTTGCGCCGATGAGTATCGTGCGCATCATCGGATCGGAGTCGAAGATGTACAATGAGTTTGCGGTGAAATGCTTCCGCATCTTTCTTCCGGCCTGTCCGATCAACGAGCTGCCGATGGCAACGGGCATCTTCTTCCAGGCCATCGGAAAACCTACGCAGTCAGCGGTGCTGTCTTTGTCCAGGCAGATCGTATACCTGATTCCGGCAACGGTGTTACTGCCGGAGGTGCTAGGGGTAGAAGGTGCATTGTGGGCAGGCCCGGTTGCGGATATGCTGGCATTTATAACTGCTCTGGCAATGTTGAAAGTGTATTGGAAAAAAATTTAGCAAGTGTCTGTCTGGGCAGGAGAGAATCGTTACAGTAAGCATATAGTGAAAAGCAGAAGGTCTGGGGTTTTTTAGGGTTGTATCTTTATGGCTGAAAGAGTATAGTTATCTTAGTTACGCACGCCTGCCATTTGGACACGTACACAGGCCAAAGGAGGGCAGGAGAAAGGGACGGATATATGAAAAGATACAGCGATAAGGTAGATAAGATTGTCTACGGCGGGGATTACAATCCGGAGCAGTGGCCGGAAGAGATATGGGAGGAGGATATGCGCCTGTTTAAAGAGGCGGGAATTGACATTGTGACGCTCAATGTGTTCAGTTGGGCGGCGATTCAGCCTTCTGAGGAGGAGTATGATTTTTCGAGACTGGATAAGATTATGGATATGGTGAGGGAGAACGGGCTGAAGGTATGCCTTGCGACATCTACTGGCGCCCACCCTGCGTGGATGGCAAAACACCATCCGGATATCCTGCGGGTAGACTTTGAAGGGCGGAAGCACAAATTCGGCGGTCGTCATAATTCCTGCCCTAACAGCCCGGCTTACCGGAAATATTCGGTAAGGCTTGCACAGAAGCTTGCCGAGCGGTATAAGGATTATGGGAATATCGTGGCATGGCACATTTCCAATGAATACGGCGGAGAGTGCTACTGTGAAAACTGTGAGCAGGCATTCCGGGACTGGCTTAAGGAAAAATATCAGACGATTGGGGAATTAAACCGGGTATGGAATACGTCCTTTTGGGGACACACCTTTTACGATTGGGATGAGATCGTGCTGCCTAACGCCCTGAGCGAGCATTTTGAGTATGAACGGAGTATGTTCCAGGGGATCACTCTGGATTACAAACGGTTTAATTCGGACAGTATCCTGAACTGCTACCGGATGGAATATGACGCGGTCAAAGCGATAACGCCGGACATCCCGGTGACGACGAACCTGATGGGCTTTTATCCTATGCTTGACTATCAGAAGTGGGGAAGGTACATGGACGTGGTTTCCTGGGATAATTATCCGGAAGCGGACACCACTCCGGCAGAGATCGCCATGCAGCATGACCTGATGCGGGGAGTGGGCGGCGGCAAGCCTTTCCTTCTGATGGAGCAGACGCCGGGAGTTACGAACTGGCACGCTTACTGTGCGCTGAAACGTCCGGGGGTCATGCGGCTGTGGAGCTATCAGGCGGTTGCCCATGGCGCGGATTCCGTGATGTTCTTCCAGATGCGCAGGAGCATAGGGGCGTGCGAGAAGTATCACAGTGCGGTCATCGACCATGTGGGAAATGGTGAGACACGGGTGTTTAAGGAGACAGCGGCACTTGGAAGAGAGCTGAAAAAGCTGGGAGGAATCATGCTTGGCGCGTCCGTGGACGCGAAGGCTGCGATATATTTTGACTGGGACAACTGGTGGGCGCTTACCTGTACGGCCGGACCGACGCAGGATCTGGATTACCGGGCGCAGATACTGGATTATTACCAGGCGCTTCATGCGCTGAATATCCCGGTAGATATCGTGGGGGCAGGAGATGACCTTAGCAGGTATAAGCTCCTTATCGCGCCGTTGCTCTACATGACCAAGACCAGGTACGACGAAAAGGTGCGCCGGTTTGTGAAGGATGGAGGAATATTTGTTACGACGTTCTTCAGCGGTATCGTGGATGAGAATGATCTGGTGATCACCGGCGGATATCCGGGGCGGCTAAGAGACATCTTGGGAATCTGGGCGGAGGAGACCGACGCGCTTCCTAAGGATAAGGAGAATTGCTTTGACTATCATGGCGCCAGCTATACGGCGAAGCTTTTGTGCGATCTGGTCCATCCGGAAGGCGCGAAGGCGCTTGGGGCATACCAGAAGGATTTTTACGCCGGGATGCCTGCGGTGACGGTCAATGAATTTGGCAGGGGAAAGGCTTACTATGTGGCGACTCGTTCGGATGCTGATTTTTATCGTCAGTTCCTTAAGGATCTGTGCGGGGAGTGCGGCGTTACGCCTCTCCTTAAACATGCTGAGGGTGTGGAGGTAACGGCGCGTGAGAATGAGAACGGAAGGTTTTTATTTTTGCTGAATCATGGTGATACATGCGCAGAAGTGCTGATTGAAGAGGACTGCACCGACCTGCTGTCTGACGGGTCGGTAACAGGAGGGACAAGGATAAGGATAGAACCGAAGGATGTGAAGATACTGAAGCTGAGCCGGCATGGGCGGTAAGGTTCAGAAGAGCAGATGAGATAACGCTCCCTTCCAGAACCGGAGCTTCCGGATTCCGGCGGGGAGTGCTGCTTTAGCGGAAATGATTCCGGCAGATATCTTCATAGACGAAGGCAGTATGCCCGCGGATAAGCCCTCTTCGGTCACCAGAATCTCACGCTCTAAGATGTCAAGATCAGTCAGAGCCTTTATATATCTGGTCAGGCTGGCTGCCTTGACCTCCAGAACCGTAGATATAGCGGAAAACTTCCGGCTGCAGGACGCAATAAACTGATAGATATCGCTGTTTACGGCAAACAGTTCAGTATATTTTGGGGCGCTGCCGGTGATTGCCTTAAAGATTACTTCCCAGTTTTTGACATCTGCGGTTTTTAGAAGCTCGTTACTGATAAATTCTGCCGCTTTATTTTTAAAGTCGGTGCGGTTCTGCGCTTCAGATTCTTCATTTCAGAAAGTATTTCCCTCAGGATTGACAGGCCAATTGTTATGAAATACTATATAAAAAACAGCAGATGATAAAGAAATAGTAACGCAGGAGTTATTTATGGAAACGATCATGGTCTTAGAAGATGATATAGAATTGAATGACGGGATTTCCTACGCGCTGCAAAGGGAAGGCTACACGGTGGCATCAGCCCGTTCTGTGGGGGAAGCGAAGAGAGTCATGGAAAGGACGGCGGCGGATCTGGCTGTTCTGGATGTGAACCTGCCGGACGGCGACGGGTTTTTCTTCTGCCGGTGGATCAATGAGCATCAGAAGATCCCGGTCTTATTCCTCTCCGCGAGAGATCTGGAGGAGGATATGCTTAAGGGGTATGAGCTTGGCGCGCAGGATTATGTGACGAAACCATTTTCCATGAAGATACTTCTCAAAAAAATAGAGGTAATATTGTCCAGAAAAGAAGGACGGGAGCATAAGATCTTTGACGACGGCTTTCTGCGCATCGACTTTGCTTCCGGGGCGGTGAGCGCTGCGGGGAAGGAATGCAGCGTTACGCCTACGGAATTCAGGCTGCTGAAGATATTTGCCGGGCATCAGGGGCAGCTTCTGACTTATGCTGTGCTTCTCGACCGTTTGTGGGACGAGGGAGCGCAGTTTTCAGATAAGCATGCGCTGGCGGTCAATGTGAACAGGCTGCGCAGAAAGATTGAGGACGCAGACCACAGCTATATTACGAATATTTATGGAATGGGCTATTTATGGAAATCATGATCATATTAATACTACTTGTGCTTATTTTGGCCGGCGCATGCCTGTTCCTGCTTTGGAGGCTGCGGCTTAAGGAACAGGAGATATACGGGTATACAGAGAAGCTTGAGAGGGATCTGAGCGTGCTGCTATCCGGCGGGGAGCTTCCAGCGCCCGGTATAGGGAAGGATACATTGCAGGATAAGATCAATGACAGGTTGTACCGTCTGTCGCAGGTCAGCCGGAGGAAAAATGAAGAGATGCGTCAGGAGAGGAATCAGATAAAGGAATTAATCTGCGACATCTCCCATCAGACGAAGACGCCTATGGCCAATATCACCCTGTACCTGGAGATCTTACAGAAAGAATCAGAAAAAAATGCAGCCGGATTTTTAGAAAAGATGAGCGGGCAGGTCAGGAAGCTGGATTTCCTTATGCAGAGCATGGTGAAGCTGTCCCGCTTAGACACGGGCGTAATCAATGTCCATCCGGTATCCGCTCCGGTCATTGACACTTTGGCGGCCGCCGCCGCGGATATCGTCCCGAAGGCTGACAGGAAGCATATCACGCTTTCTGTTGACTGTGATGAAAAGCTCATGCTCTGCCACGATAAGAAATGGACCGCAGAGGCGCTGGCCAATCTTCTGGATAATGCCGTAAAGTACACTGAATGGGGCGGCAGTATCCGAATCTGCGTGAGAGAGCGGGAGATATTTACGGAGATCAGCGTGAAAGATTCGGGAAAAGGTATTGCACCGGAGAGACAGGCGGAGATCTTCACCAGGTTCTACCGGGAACCGGAAGTTCATGACAGTGAAGGGATCGGCGTGGGGCTGTATCTTTCCAGAAAGATTGTCACTATGCAAGGCGGCTATATCCAGGTTGTCTCAGAAGCAGGAAAGGGCGCGGATTTCAGAGTATATCTTCCCCGGTCGTGATCCTGCTTAGTGTATGCAGTGTATTCAGAAAAATCACAGTTTTGTGATTTTTTTGTTTTGTGAACGGTTTGTGATTTTTATGGTTTAACCTGGAAAGCACAAAGGAGGACTGATAGGATGAACAGGATTATCATAAAGACATCTAATCTGAAAAAATATTATCAAATGGGTGAAAGTGCGGTCAAGGCACTGGACGGAGTCGATTTCGAGGCCAGAGAGCGGGAATTTGTCTCCATCATCGGAAAATCGGGGAGCGGGAAGAGTACGCTGCTCCATTTGATCGGCGGGCTGGATGTCCCGGACAGCGGAAGTGTCATCGTAGACGGTGTGAACCTAGCGGATATGGATAATGAACAGCTTGCCATATTCCGGCGCAGGAAGGTCGGGTTCATCTTCCAGAATTATAACCTGATCCCGGACCTGAATATTTATGAAAATATTATTTTCCCTACAGAGCTGGACGGCGGGCACATTGACGATGAGTTTATTCATGAGATTATGGCGGTACTTCGGATATCTGCGAAGAGGGAGATGCTGCCTTCCCAGCTGTCCGGCGGAGAGCAGCAGCGTGCGGCAATCGCGAGGGCGCTGGCGGCGAAGCCTTCGATCATCCTTGCCGACGAGCCTACGGGGAATCTCGACACAGCGACGGGGCATGAGGTCATGGGCCTGTTAAAGACGCTTTCAAAGAAATATCAGCAGACAATGGTTATCATTACCCACGATCAGGATATCGCGCAGATAGCAGACAGGATCGTTCGTATTGAGGACGGCAGGACAGTGAAAGGTGGTGACAGCTATGCTGGCTAACAACGACCAGAAGGTGATCCGAAGATTGTCCTTAAGATCAATGCGCGCAGACAGAAAGCGGTACGGGACGTTTTTGGCCGCAGCCGCGATAGCTTCATTCCTGCTGTTTTGTGTGCTGACTATCGGGCTGACGTATCTGGAGCTTTTAAAGCTGCAGACGATCCGGATCAACGGCGCTGATTACGACATCCAGCTGATCAACGGCTTTACCCGGGAGCAGAAGGAAAAGCTGATGAAAGATGAGCATGTCTCTTCGGTGGGCGTGTTTGCATATGCCGGATATGTGGAAAAGACGGATGCGGACGACACTGTGCATACCGGCCTGATCTATTACGATGATGTGTTCTGGAAGGAGCAGAAATCCCGGGCAGTAGACAAGGAGAGCGGGCATTATCCCCAAAAGAGCAATGAGCTGATGGTGACCAGAGAAGCCCTTGCAGACTGCGGAAAAGGAGAACTCGATGTGGGCGACAGCTTTGTTATGACTTACAGTGACCGTCGGGGAAGCCATGAAGAGGAATTCGTCATCAGCGGGATCTGGGAAGGGTTCGGAGGGAAAGAGGTGTTTTGCGTCTCGGAGGCATTTTACCGGGAATCGGGTTATGAGCTGTCTGGGAACGCCGGACTCTTTGTGAAGCTTAAGGGGCGGTTTGTCACGAAAAGAACCCTTGCTATGCTGGAAGAGAGTGTCGGAAAGACGGACCGACAGATATTCTATGTAAACAGTGATACAGAGAATTCGGCATACGCGCTTGCCGGCACTGCAGGCCTGGGGTTCATCATCTGTCTGAGCGCCTATCTGCTGATCTACAATATCTTCTATCTGTCTGTGGCAGGTAAGGTACGGTATTACGGTCTGCTGCAGGCGTTAGGTATGACTAAGAGACAGGTCAGGAGACTGGTCATGGGGCAGATGATCTTGATCGGAGCTGCAGGGATCCTTTTTGGGACTCTGGCGGGGGCGGGCGTTTCCTTCGGGCTTGTGCCGTATGTGATGAAGCTGCTCGGGATAAAAGCCGGGAATATGGAGATCCGGTTCCATCCCGCAGTGCTGTTTGTCAGCATCCTTGTGGTGGGCTGCACCCTTTATCTGAGCGTTAGAAAGCCAGCCTTGGCTGCATCATGCATCACGCCGGTGGAGGCTTTGGCGTACCAGGGATATGTGCCTGCGGAAAGGAAGAGGAAAAAGACAGGCAGGGGTTCCTGGTGTCAGAGGATGGCAGCCGGTCAGCTTCGCAAGGATAAAAAGAAGACCGCCGTCGTATTTTTGTCACTGGCGGCCAGCCTGTCTGTATATCTCTGTCTGACAACCATTATCGGCACTCAGGGGGCGAGGACGGTGTACCCGAATCATATGGACGCAGACATCGTCATCCGCAACGATACGGCAGGCCTGGAGGATACGGAGGCATTCCGTCCCATTATCGGCGACACATTTGTAGAGGAGCTATGCCAGATAGAGGGAATCAGGAAAATCCATATCCTCTCAGGAGTACAGGCTGAGATTCCCCGTGAAAATGAATTCCTCAGCGTATGGCTTGAGCGGTATAATGCATTGCAATCAGGAAATAGTGCAATAGAAAGCAGCAGGCAGGATTACCGGGCGTGGATTTGCGGCATTGATGAGGCAGAGTTTGATTATCTTAACCAGAGTCTTGATGAACCGGTGGATAAGGAGGATTTCCTGAGCGGGAAGAAATGTCTGGTCTATCACTCCGGGGTGGAGTTTTCCGAAGAAGAGCTTGGTCAGATGACGGTCCGGTTCCGGGAAGAAGGGACAGAAAAATACCAGGAGACAGGGGTAGCGGGGATGGTATATGAAGGCTATTATGGATTTTCGGGTGGCCCCGGCATCATCATGAGCGGGGAATACCTGGCTTCGGCCTGCGAGGAAACGGACATCCTGAGCCTGAATGTGATGTATGATAAGGAGTATGATGAGGAGACAGAGCGTGCAGTCAGGACGCTCATCAATACAGATGAGAATGCCAGCGATTTCTACTGCGAATCGAAGTACGATAACATGCAGGAGATCAGAGCAGCCCAGAGCGGCAGGATGGAAGTAGGGAGCTGCATAGCAATTCTTTTGCTGCTGGTCGGTATCCTGAATTATATCAATACCGTCTCTGCCGGAATCCAGAACAGAAGGCGTTCGTTGGCAGTTATGGAAAGTCTCGGCATGAGCAGAAGGCAGGTCAGAGAGCTCCTTGTTCGGGAAGGGATGTTGTATGCGGGCGGCTCTATGGCGGTCACCTTCACCGCCGGAATGCTGGTCACGTACTCCCTTTTCCAGTCCATGAACAGCATGGGGGCGCCTTTTCGGATCCCTCTGGCTTATCTTGCCGCTGCCATGGTGCTGGTCTGCCTGGCCTGTATCCTTATCCCGCTTTTGACTTACCGCTATATGGATCAGAAAGAGTCTCTGGCAGAAAGGATCAGAGGATTTGAGTAAAAGGTTTAAAAATTATTGTTGATCAGATCCTCCAGTGTGATATTGTAGAAAAAATCGTGGGTGAGTGCGCCGTATTTTTTCCACAGCGGCAGCGTGGCGCACTTCTCCCTTCTGGGGCAGGAACGGGCGCCGGGCATCAGGCAGGCGACAGGGGCAAGAGAGCCTTCTGTCAGCTCGATGATCTCCCCCACCGTATAATCCTTCGGCGGGCGTGTCAGCATATAGCCTCCGCCTTTGCCGCGGACGCCCTTGAGGATATTTCCCTTTACCAGTGTTTTTAAGATGCTCTCCAGATATTTTTCGGAAATTTCCTGCCGGATCGCGATATCTTTTAACGGGATATAGCTGTTCTTTTCCTGTCCGGCAAGGTCGGTCATTACTCTGAGTGCATAGCGCGCTTTTGTTGAAATCATAAAAATTCCCTCCGATTTACTTAGAATATTATCTCAGATATGCGCTGTGGGCGATCTTTTCAGTAAAAAGCTGGCTTTTGTTTTCCGTGTAGACATTCCGGTAAGTATCGACTTCCAGCATGCCTGTGGGGGATGTGTCCAGTGTCTCTGTCTGAATCCTGACAAAAGCATCGTCTGTCTTGGTCCCGCGGATGGTGACGGTCAGGTATCCGTCCCGATAATCCACGTCGAGCCGGACAGGATAGCTGGTGTTATTGACGATCCGCAAATCCAGCTCGTTCCAGGCAACAGCGGCATCCATCCCGGCAGCGATATAGCTGGAGACGTATTCGTGTTCCCAACGTTCTACAATCTCAAGATTGGCAAACAGGGCGGCGGCAAAGATCGTTGAAGAGACCTGGCAGATCCCTCCGCCGTAAGCTTGCACGGGTCTTCCGTTCAAGGTTGCGCCGGCCTTCTTGAATCCTGTCTGTGCGTTCTGCACGCCTACAGTGCCGTTAAAGGAGAATTCCTCGCCGCTTAGAAGGATCGTACCATCGCATTTTTGGGCGGCCAGGCTTACATTCGTAAGGCGGTTCGTCCGTCCGGTCACTTTTGTCGCATAAGAGCTTAAGTTATCTGCGAACAGATGCTCCTTAAGATCGCTGGTGCTGATCTCCGGCTGCGTATAGGTCAGGTCGATTTTGGAGACATCCCCGTCTTTTGTCTCAAGTAGAATCTTTTTTGCATTCTCCTTGTCAAAATCTACTCCAGTGACCGCCTTTAAAATGGTATAACCATTATCGCGGTCTAAGGTGGCGTTTTGGGGCTCAGTGTGGACTTCCTTGTAGATCTGCTCCAGGTTCTCTATGTCATTGGCAACTGCAGGGCAAGGTATCGTTTGTTCAAAATCTTTTGTCTGGACGGCGAGGATGAGCCTTTTTTTCAAGCCTTCTTCGTCGGGCTTTTTCGCGGCTCCGGTGGTAAGGATAAGTTTTTCCTCCTCCAGATGGTAGGTATCTTTTACGGCTGTGGCGGCATTAAGGAGACCGCTGGCTTCGATGCTGTCATGAAGTGCTGCCGCGTCTACAGAGACAGGCGGGTGGTCAATATGGCTGCCGGATATGTAAGACTTTATTCTCGCCAGCCCTCTTTTAAAGAAGGGGGAATGTCCTTCCTCAAAGGCTTCCCTGGCTGCGGCTTCGTAATCTAAGACCAGCGCATCCCTGACGTCGATTTGAAACTGCTGATCTTCGAACGAGACGGTAAATTCGGAAGAATCGCGCCGGGCTGCTGCGTCGTCCTTCAGTACCCCGGCGGCTTCCTCCTGTGTCATGCCGCTGATATTGATATCATTTACCATCGTGCCAGGCAGTATCCGGCCGGTATCTGCCGCGGCGCAAAAAGCGGTATATCCGCCTGCCGCAAATAATATGATCATAAGAGATAATGCAAAACGCTTCATCGGGACTGCTCCTGTTTGTGATTTATTTTTCGTTTTCTGATATAATTATATCCGCAGAAGTTCTTTTTTTCAATAAAATCCTATAAACCTATTGAAATGATAGGTAAATAGTGGTAATATGCAATTCATAAAGAAGGAAAAGGAGACAGATCATGGCAAATTATTACGAAGGAACATTGGGACTGATCGGTAATACACCGTTAGTAGAGGTGGTAAATATTGAAAAAGCGCTGGAGCTTAAGGCGAAGGTGCTGGTGAAACTGGAATATTTTAATCCGGCGGGCAGTGTAAAGGACAGGGTTGCAAAAGCGATGATAGAAGATGCGGAGAAAAAAGGATTGCTTAAGGAAGGGGCCGTTATCATCGAACCGACGTCCGGGAATACGGGGATCGGCCTGGCGTCTATCGCGGCGGCAAAGGGCTACCGGATCATCCTCACGATGCCGGATACGATGAGTGTGGAGCGAAGGAATATCCTGAAAGCATACGGAGCAGAGCTTGTGCTGACGGAAGGTGCGAAAGGAATGAAAGGAGCTATAGAAAGGGCAGAGGAGCTGGCGCGGGAGATACAAGAAAGCTTTATCCCGGGGCAGTTTACAAATCCGGCTAACCCGGCGGCGCACAGGGCGGCTACAGGGCCGGAGATCTGGGCGGATACGGACGGAAAGGTGGATATTTTCATCGCCGGAGTCGGTACAGGCGGCACGATTACTGGAACCGGGGAGTACCTGAAGGAGAAGAATCCGAATATTAAGATCGTAGCTTTAGAGCCTGCGGATTCCCCGGTGTTGTCTGAGGGCAGGAGCGGGGCGCATAAGATACAGGGAATCGGGGCAGGCTTTGTGCCGGAGGTGCTGAATACATCTGTTTACGATGAGATATACAAGGCGGGACACGAGGACGCCTTTGCGGCGGCGAAGTTTCTGGCAAAGAAGGAGGGGATTCTGGTGGGGATATCCTCCGGGGCGGCGCTGCACTGTGCGATGGAACTGGCGAAGCGCCCGGAAAATGAAGGCCGGATGATCGTGGCGCTGCTGCCGGATACAGCCGACAGATACTATTCAACGCCGCTTTTTACAGATTAGTAGGAAAATTGCTGATTTTTTGTAAAATATTGCGAATTTAAAATTCTTTATCGACATATCCCCTGACATATGATAATCTACAAGGTGGAGATATATAATTGAAAGGGGAGAAAAACTTGAAGAACATTAAGACAAAGATTTTAATTATTGTTATTGTCTGCATGATGGTTATTGCAATTACTCCCGCATTCCTTTTTGGAGAACTTAAAGCTGATTCGCTGACGATGATGGTAGGGGATAACGCAGAGATCGCATTGACGAATCCTGTTCTGCAGATGGTGGCGAAGTATGAGACTGTGGACGGCAATCTTATCGCTGCCGGGCAGGGCGGCCGGATAGAAGCCTACGAACCGGGTGAGACCGAGGTGGAGGTAAAGGTACCTTTCCGCACGTTGACATGCAAGGTATATGTTCTCGGATTTGAGGAAAGTGAGCTTACGATGCTCACAGGGCAGACGCAGGAGCTGGGAATCGGCGGTGCGTCTGAAGACGCAGAATTTTACTCCAGTGACAGAGAAGTCGTTGACGTGGTGGACGGCGATCTGGTGGCGCTTAAGGACGGAGTCGCGGATATTGTGTGCAATGATAACGGCCGGCAGGTATCCCAGTCCATTTATGTGGCGGGCATTACTTCGGAGAGGCCGTATCTGTTTGCCGGAAATAAGATGCAGCTTAATACTAATGAAAGCCTGATCGGGAAGGCAAAGGGGTGGATGAGTTCCGACCCGTTGGTTGCTACTGTGGATGAGACCGGAGCTGTGACAGGCGTTGCGTCAGGAACGGCGGAGATATCCTGCCAGACAGCGGATGATCAGTCCTTATCAACGACGGTGAATGTGGTCGCGATGAAGGAGCCGGAGATCTACCTGCAGTCAGGAGATATCTATTCTGATCCTCTTGCCGGCGGCGTAAGCTTTGACACCGAAGGGATCGAGTGGAGAAGCGCCAACAAGGATGTCGTACGTGTTGATGAATCAGGAAATATAAGAGCAGTGAACGGGGGAGAGGCTGAGATCACCTGTTCCGTGGAAGGACAGAAGCTCACAGGCAAGGTGTACGTTATGTCGCTTCCTGAGCGTGCGTACACGGCTGTAGGGATGAGTTCCAAGCTCCAGCTTTCTAATGCCGGAAACAGCAGCGTCCTGTGGAAGAGCAGCGATGAGTCCAAGGTAAAGGTAACCGGCGGAGTACTGCAGGGAGTCGGCGCAGGCACAGCGAGGATTACGGCGACAGCCAATAATAAAAGCTTATCCTGCGACGTATCTGTAGTCCAGTTGAGCAATTCTTCCCTTACGATGAAAGAAGAGTCGAAGACAAAGACGATCAAGGTAGCAGGCGCAGAAGGCCAGGAAGTGAAATGGGCATCTGCGGACAGCACTATTGCACAGGTCAGCCAGACCGGGGAAATCACTCCTATCAGTGAAGGAAAGACGATGGTATTTTGTAATATCGGACCATCGACCATGTCCATTCCGGTGACGATCGAAGAAAAGGACCTTCAGAACCAGCAGGCGCAGGAGGTGAGCGCGCAGACGGCAGGCCAGGCGCAGGAGCTGTCTGACACGCAGGGAGACACAGGAGCGGCAGCGGATACGGCTGCGCGGGTTCAGACCGGCGCTGCACCGCAGACTGCTTCGAAAGAAGAAGCTTCGGATAAGTCAAGCAAAACAGAGACTTCGGAGAGTAAGGAGGATTCTTCGGACAGCAAGAGCGAAGAAAAGACCGACACGAAGGAAAAGACAGAGACCTCCAAGACAGAAACAGCAGAAAAGGTTGAGAATACAGGCGGGCAGTTAACCGGGCCTGAAGCTATAGTGGCGTGCGGCAATTATTACAACAGTGTGCTTGAAGAGGCCGTAGAGAACGGGGAAAAATGGGTATATTCCAACAGTAGCAAATACGTGGCCCAGAGCGGTTCTTTTGAGAAGATGCTTGCAGGCAAGATCCGTGGAGGAAACTGTGCGTCCATTGCCAACTGGGCGTACCGCGACATGGGTATTATCAGCAGCAGCGAGAAATTTTACGGCGACGGCAACGGGAATATCCGGAATTACAATTCCGGCTCAACGAAGCTTAAATCCAAGCTGGATAAATACTGTACGATTATTAACGGCAAAAAGAAATCTTTCGGGACGCTTATGGATGAGGGCAAGATTGAAGTAGGTGATGTGATCATCGGAAAAGGCCATACTTACGTTTACCGCGGCAACGGAACCGTGTTCGCCAGCGGGCATGACGCGAAGTGGCACAAGGACAAATCCGTAAAGAGCGATGACTCCAACAAAGCAGTATTCGAAAGCTGGGTGAGAAAATATAAGGGAACCTATGATGAAAGGTTCAAAGTACATTACATTATCCGGGTTAAGGACAGCTTCGTACCCAAGTATTACCGGGACGAGGACGGGAATCTGGTAAAGAACAGATAGGGTTACTGTGAATAGAGCGAACCGTAACCAGACAGGAATAAAACATAAAATTTTTCAGACAAAGGAACTCGCCGTATGGCGGGTCCTTTGTTATAATGTCAAATCTGTTCAATTTTGCGATTTGTGTAAATCATAAATTATAGGGCGGAAATATTGCGTGGAAGAGATAAATAGAGTATAATAATACGGTATTTCGATTAGGTTTACATAAGTATAGGAGAAGGAAAATGAGCGAAACAGAGAAAAAGATCAATGGCAGTTTGTTTGGCGGATATAATAAGAAGAGTACTGAGGCCTATATCGAGGAGTTACAGACGATGATTACAAAGCTTCAGAAGGATCTGGCGTCGGCGAATGAGATGAATGAAAAATACACACAGAAGCTTAAAGAAGCGGAATCATATTATAGGGCGCTCTGGGATCGGAGCAAGGAGCAGGAGGCGCAAATCGAGCGCCAGAAGAGTGAGCTTCGCACGAATGAGAATGTGATCAAGGTTCAGAAGGAGACGATCCGCACCCGGGGGGATGCTGCGAGAAAGCAGGAGAATCTCCTGCGGGAGAACAGAGAGACGATCCGGCTTCAGCAGGAAGATATTCTTAATATGGAAAGAGAGTGCCAGATCAGTGATGAGAAGATTCATGAGCTGGAAGAGCGGCTGGAGGAGAAAGAGGAGCTAATTCAGGAAAAGGATGAATTGGTAGCGAAGCTGAAGGATAAAGTAGAGAAACAGCAGTGGTTGTATGAACAGTTCTTTGAGAATAAAGAACGGGTTCCGATTTCCAAGGTAGAACAATTTGTGCAGGACAGCGTGAAGAGGATGGTCAGACGGAAGCGTTAGGGAAAGGATGTGGACAGACATGAAATTGCAAAAAGTATTCGTCGTTCTTGGAATTAGTGTATGTCTGATCGCGGCAGAGATGCAGGCGACATTCGGTATTGGAGAAGAGTCAGGTCAGGAAGAGGGACTGGGCACAGTGGAAGAAGCGGTGTCTGGGGAGCCTGGGATGGCAGAGGAAATACAGGGAACAGAAGGAAGCTTTGAGCAGATGCAGCCGGTGCAAGCGGCAGAAGAGCCAGTGCAGCAGCCGGAGGAGCCGGCGCAACCGGCAGAAGAGCCAGTGCAGCAGCCGTCTGGAGAGATGATTCAGCAACCGGAAGAGCCGGTGCAGTCAGCAGAAGAAGGGGTGCAGCAGCCGTCCGGAGAGATAATCCGGCAGCCGGAAGAGCCGGATCAGCAGCCAACTGTGGAGGAGACACAGCCTGGTCAGGCAGCCGAAGAGCCAGTGCAGCAGCCGTCCGGAGAGATAATCCGGCAGCCGGAAGAGCCGGATCAGCAGCCAACCGTAGAGGAGACACAGCCTGGTCAGGCAGCCAAAGAGCCGGCACAGTCAGCCGGAGAGCCGGGCCAGCCTTCGGGGGAGCCGGTGCAGATACCAGGAGTTTCGGGAGAGACAGAGAAGAATGAGCCGGGAATGCCAGCGGATGATGATACTTTGAATAATGGAACTGCTGATGAAGAAGAGCTTCCAAAGGACGACGGGACAGTTGGAGAAGAAGTTCCGAAAGACGAGAACGATCCAGGAACCGAGGAGGTTCCGGGAGGAGCTGATAACCCAGAAGAAGAAGTTCCGAAAGATGAGAACGATCCAGGAACCGAGGAAGTACCGGGAGAAGACGATAATCCCGGAGAAGAAGTTCCGAAAGATGAGAATGACCCGGGAGCAGAGGAGGTTCCAGGAGGAGATAGCAGTTCCGATGACTATTCCGGGATAAAAGACGATGGCAGAGTGGACGACAGCAGCACAAAGAATTCTGCCGGCGGTAGCCGCCATGAAACCAGCAATGAGGAGCAGGGGGACAAAGCCCCGCAAACTGCCGGGGACAGATCAAAGCCCGGCAATATGTTCAGCAGTTTTGCGCCTTCTTCTGAGTTCATTGACGATGCAGAAAAGGTAAAGTACAATGTAGATGTGCCTGTCAGCGGATTGCCTGGCTTTATCACGCAGGAGATGGTCATAGGGGCATTGAAGTGTCAGGATGAGACAGGGTATCCGGCATCGGTTACGATCGCGCAGATCATTCAGGAGTCGGGATTCGGGAAATACGGGCCGGATGGTGATAAAGGACAGGGACTGTCCTATCTGGCTTATCAGTATAATAACCTGTTTGGCATCAAAGGTTCGGGAACAGCCGGAAGCGTGGCGATGAACACTGGTGAGCAGCGGCAGGACGGTTCAAGGTATAACATCACGGCAGGTTTCCGTGTGTATAATACTTATACAGAGTGTATTGACGATAGAAGTTCACTTTTGGAGAGAGTGTACAAAGATCTGACCTTTGGCGTAAAGGATGCCAATACTTTTGCGATGAAGATCGGCCAGAGATGGGCGACGAGTTTAAGCTATGGACAGAATCTGATCCAGCAGATGAACCGGTATGATCTGTACCGTCTGGATGAGATGACCCTGGATGAATTCAGCGGTATGATCGGCGTATTTGCCAATCCGTGTCCGGGTGCAAGACTGACCAGCAGCTTCGGATACAGGACGGCGCCGACTGCGGGGGCCAGTACATATCATAAAGGAATTGATATGGGAACAGGTGCTTATCATATACCGACTTATGCAGCTTCGGCAGGCATAGTGACCTACGCAGGTGCAAGCGGTGCGGCGGGAAATCTTGTTACGATCGACCATGGCAATGGTCTGGTGACCAAATACATGCATCACGATAAGGTATATGTAAAGCCAGGCGACAGGGTTGAAAAGGGACAGCAGATCGGACTTAGCGGAACCACCGGGAACTCCACGGGAAATCATCTTCATTTCCAGGTGGAGAAGGACGGAGTGGCAATCGACCCGCTGCTTTATCTGGATATTCAACAGTAATAAAGAAAAGGATATTGTATGGATAAAAAAGATTTAGACTTGTATCCGGAGCATTTTCCGAGCCCGGAAGAGTTGTTTCAGATTGATTTACAAGATACGGCGACGGTGGAAAAGCAGGAGCAAGAGCAGCTTAAACTGCCCGGAGAGGGAGATGCGGCGAAGGATGGTATGGTAACGGCCGCAGCAGGGAATGGGGCTTCCGATGCAGATATGCCAGATGCCGGTGCGAAGGAGGAGGAAGCTCCTATAGCGCCAAAACCGGCTTCCAAATATCGGGTTATTAAATTTTTTTCGGCAGGATTTATCATACTGATTCTGGCGATAGCGTTGTTTATCACGAATATGGATAAATTCCATCTGCATTGTTATTGTATGATGACGGAAAGTATGGGCGATACTATCCCTAAGGGAAGCGTTGTATTTTCGTACGAGATACCGATGGAGGAGCTTCAGATCGGTGATGTGATTACTTATATAAACAGTCAGGGGATATCAGTTACGCATCAGATCGTCAGTGAAATTGAGAATTACAACGATACCGGCAGCCGGGCCTTCTATACGAAGGGAACGGAGAATGCTGCGGTGGATGAAGAGGCTGTTACCCATGATATGATCAAGGGAAAAGTTATGATATATATACCGTATATTGCGAAGCCGTTTATACATTAAGAGCAATAAATTCCGCATATCTTTTGATAGGCGGAATTTTCATCTCAAAAGAGAAGTGAAAGTACAGGAGGAAAATGTGGATATGGATAAAAGAAGCCGAAAAGCAATTTATTTTGAGTGTTACGGAGGAATCAGCGGTGATATGACAGTGGCGGCGCTTCTGGACATGGGGGCGGACGAAGAAGAACTTAGACGCCAGCTTGAGACATTGCCGCTGGATGGGTTTTCTGTCGAAATCAGCAGAGTGAAAAAGTCTGGATTAGACTGCTGTGATTTTCATGTGGTGCTGGAGGAGCAGTACCATAATCACGATCATGATATCGTCTATTTATATGGACACAGGCAGGGGGACGGGGAATTTGGGCATATGTCTGGCCATGCTCATGAACACGGGCACGGCCATATGCATGATCATGCTCACGCTCCCCACGATCATGAGCATGATCATGAAAATGAGCATACACATGACCATGTTCATGAACCCCACAGACATGCGCACAGCCATGTTCACCGTGGTCTTAAAGATGTTGCCGGGATTATCGGGCAGTCGGGAATTGCAGAGGGAGCGAAGAAGATCGCTCTGGATATTTTCCATGTGCTGGCGGAGGCAGAAGCGAAGGCTCACGGTGCAACGATAGAGACTGTGCATTTTCATGAGGTCGGTGCAGTGGATTCGATCGTGGATATCGCGGCAGCAGCGATCTGCCTTGATAACCTAGGAATAAAAGATATCATAATACCGGAACTCTATGAGGGAAGAGGGACAGTGAGGTGCGCTCATGGAATTCTCCCGGTTCCGGTTCCGGCGGTGATGCATATTGCCGCTGAACATGGACTTGCCCTGCGTATGACCAATGTAGAGGCGGAGCTTGTGACACCTACCGGCGCGGCGATCGCAGCAGCAGTGCGCACGGCAGATAAACTACCGGCGAAGTACAGGATTCTGGCCGCCGGCATGGGAGCGGGAAAGAGGGATTACGGAAGAACGAGTATCCTGCGGACGATGATGATCGAGGATATGGGAAAGACAGAGGAGAGGGAACCTTTAAAGGATCACATCTATAAGCTGGAGAGCAATATTGATGACTGCACGGGAGAAGTGCTTGGCTACGTGATGGAGCGGCTTTTTGCGGGCGGGGCGAGAGACGTCAGCTATATGCCGGTATTTATGAAAAAGAACCGGCCTGCATATCAGATCAATATTATATGCATGGAAAAGGATATTCCAGTGATGGAGGAAATTCTTTTTAAAGAAACGACGACGATCGGCATACGCCGTATGAAGGCAGAGCGTACGGTGCTGGAAAGAGAGCTTAAGAAGGTAGAGACATCTCTGGGAGAGGCACAGGTTAAGATATGCGATGTATACGGCGAAGCGAGAATATATCCGGAATATGAGAGTGCGGCGGCGATTGCGTCCGCAAAAAAACTTCCGTACAGAGAGGTGTGGGAGCGGATATTAGAAGAAGCAGAGAAGATACTTTCTCCGGGCTGCGAGTAAGGAAAGGTTGTATTTATGTGTGAATATGATACAAAGGTTGAAAGGTTAAAAGCAATCATGGCTTCCTGCGCAGAAGAGGATGTTGTTGTTGCATTTTCGGGAGGGGCGGATTCAAGTCTCCTTCTGAAAATGGCATGTGAAGCGGCGAAAAAGACAGGACGGATTGTTTATGGAATATTTCTGCATACGATGCTTCATCCGTCGGGAGAGGCGGAGAGCGCTGGGGAAACCGCAGAGGAGATCGGTGCGGTTTTTCGTGTGTTGGAGATAAATGAGCTGCGAGGGGCGGGTATCGCGTATAATCCGGTGGACAGATGTTACCGCTGTAAAAAGCATTTGTTCCAAAGCATCTTAAGAGAGGCAGAAAAGCTTCGCGCAGGCACTGTTATGGAAGGGACCAACCAGGATGACCTGAAGGTCTACAGGCCGGGAATACGTGCGGTGAAGGAGCTTAACATCGCCAGTCCGCTGGCGGAGGCAGGATTGACTAAGGAGGAAGTGCGCAGGCTGGCGTCAGAATATGGGCTGTCTGTTTCCCGAAAGCCCGCAGCGCCTTGCCTGGCGACTAGGTTTCCTTATGGTACGAGACTTTCTGACGAGGAGATGCGCAGAGTAGAGCGGGGAGAGCGGATGCTTAAAGAGCAAGGGTTTTATAATGTCCGCATAAGGGTGCATGGAGAGATTGCGAGGCTTGAAGTAGATAGCCGTGACCTGCCGATGCTCGTGGAGAAACGGGAAAGTGTGGCCGACAGACTGAAAGAGCTGGGCTATACCTATGTGACAGCAGATCTGGAGGGCTTCCGCTCGGGAAGCATGGATGTGAATGTAAATGTGGATATAAAAGCGGATAATGTGTAGTATTCGGAGGTAAAAAAGAGAGGAGGCCGATGTAAAAAGCATCGGCCTTCGGAGGGGAAAATCTATATAATATCAGGCAAAACCCCATACACCGGATGGCATAGTAAACGGGAAGCCTGAAACGAAAAAAGTTAATGGGATAATTGTTTAGGCGAAGTCCAGCGATCATACAGAACTTAGCAGCACAACCGCTGTCTTCTTTAATTGATAGGATCATTATAATGGGGAAATGTGAAGCTGGTGTGACGGAAAACAGAAATGTTTATAAAAATTCTTAAGAAAATCGGAAGATAAATATAGAGGGGTATCCTCCGCTTATCAACTGGGATATTTTGCGGAAGCATGCTCAGTTCTTCACTTTTTAAGAATTTAGCTTGTTTTTGTCATAGATGACGGAGATGACAGGTTCAGCGTAGTTGCGGCCATCTTCGTTCGGGGAAACGGCGAACGGAGCAGGAAAGACTTCGCAGTTGCCATTACCCGGACGTATATAAGTTCCGATCTACTGTGTGAATTGACTGACTATACGCTGGTGGGCGGTATTGGGCGGCTCCATATTGTAAATTTGCCCGTCAATCTGTTCTGCCAGCTTGCCGTCCGGCAGGGCGTTGATATCATCGATTGTATATTTTTTCTTGAGGTAGTGCTATTTGCTATTATAAGAGCCGCCTTTTCATGTTAAATTTTCGCTTATTCGTTTTATGACAACTTTTTCGTTCTAAGATATTCTATTAGAAAAGAAAAACCATTGGAAACATTTGAATTTCCAATGGTTTGTGTAATAAGTTAAATGCGGAGAAAGGGACTTTTGAGGAGTTGATAAGCGTTACAATGTTACGAAAAGCCCGGAAAATAAAGGGTTTTCCGAGATGGCTTTGTAACATGATGTAATATGCTTTGCCCCATATTTGCCCCATGGGGCATGATTACAATATTTTTACAGCCTTTATCCGCTGTTGATCTTGTTCTTTTAATTTCTTGGTTACATGAAAATATATTTCCCGCGTAATCTGGCTGTTGGCGTGGCCGAGCCTTCGGGATATCACATCGAGGGGAACGCCCTGTTCGGCCATAAGTGCGACATGTGTATGTCTCATGAAATGGGAAGTGACTTTTTTGCCAAATAGCCGCTGTGCTGTTTCCGAGAGACATTTGTTGTAGGCATAGTATGAAATATAGCCTCCGTTAGAATCGCTGATAAAGAGGCTGGACTGATATCCTTTAAGTAGATGATCCTTTTTCATATACAAGGATATCCGTCGGCATAACTCTAAAAGTTCGTCCTGCATATACACTTCTCTGTTTGATGTGATGGTTTTTGGATCTGTCACAATCTGATTTACTGCATCATAAGTTTTGGATACGGTTATAACTCTTTTCTTTATATCAACATCGGCATTATCCAGGGCGATAGCTTCGCCGATCCGAAGGCCTGATAAGGCGGTAAGTTCGGCCAGAAGCCTCCACTTATCAACCGAGATGTTTTGCAGAAGCATGCTCAGTTCTTCGCTTTCAAGGTATTTTTCCTCCAGTTTTTGGAGTTTCTCGTCATCTTTGAATTTTTTTAATTTATCCAGCCATCGGATATCTTTCACATAATCATTTTCATAACCCCATCGGAAAAGAGCTTTTAGGCGGGTGATGCGTTCATTGGTCGTCCCTGCTTTTTCGTTCCTGATGGCAAGTTGTTCACGGACATAGCCTGCAGTCATCCGTTCGACAAGCGTAGCGCCTCCAAGAATATCCATAAGGGAGTTTGTCGCATGGTAATTTCTTTGATATGTAGATCGTGACACAGTAGAGAGCTGGTCCTTCCGATACAAGTCAACAAGTTCTGAAAGACGGAGATTCTCCTTTTTGGCAGCAGTCAGGAAACTGCCTATCTTTTCCTCAATCTTATCCTGCAGAGCTGTTTGGGCCTGCTTACGTGTACTTTTTGTATCCTTATCTACGGTTACGGATACCTTGCATTGTTTTCCGGTCAGCGGGTGCTCATAACGTTCTACAAATCTGACTTTTCCGTTGGGTAATGTCTCACACCACATAATTTATCCTCCTTAAAAATAGGTACAAAAATAACAGCCTGAGAGCAGATGATCTCTTGCAAAGGCTGTCCGAAGATGATACAATGGTTTTGTGAAAAGGTATATCTTCGGATATATATCTTAAGGCCGTTCCTGTTGGCCGACAGGGGCGGTTTTTAAAATAAAAGTACTATAAGCTGGATATTCTGATTTTTAAATCTTCAAATATGTGGACGGGTATTTCCTCATCGAAGGAAAAGAAGTTTGAATCTTCCTCGCCTTCAAAAACATAAGTCTGCACAATTTCCCTCAATGGATTTACGATCCAGTATTCCCGGACACCAGCAGTGCGATACTTAAATAGTTTGACTGCATAATCCATCCGGATGCTGGATGGCGATACAACTTCAATGATCCAGTCTGGGCAGCCCTTACAGCCCTGATCAGACAACTTGGCTTTGTCACATATGATAGAAATATCAGGCTCTACCCAAATCTTATCATCTGCATTTAGATTTACTGCAAATGGAGCTGGGTATACTTCACAGGAACCGGATATTGACCTGATATGACTGTAGATTGCTGCGGAAAGCTGAACAATAAGTTTTTGGTGTATCCGGCTTGGCGGAGCCATATTATAGAGCTGACCGTCTATTAGTTCAGCACGCTGGCCTTCTGGAAGATTCCAGTAATCTTCTGACGTATAGGTATGCTTGTCTGGCAATGACATGTAACTACCTCCTTATATATAAGATTTTTTTCTTATACTTTTTCCCTCTTTTCTTTTGCTTTATAGTAACAGCGCTCCAGTCTACACTATTATTACCTGTATTTACCAATAACTTTTCTCATACATAAATATTAAGTAAGTCATTCCTGTTGCGCAGAGGCGGTTTTTATTATTGCTTAGCTTGTATTTTTTGTATAAGCGCTTCCTGCAGTACCTGAGAGAAATTTACTCCAATAGCAGTAGCTTCTTCATTGAGCCATTCAGGAATGCTGAGAGTCTTTTTTACAGCCCGTGGATTGGTTCTTTTTTTGTATGCAAGCATATCAAACTCTATCACAACAAGAAATGAATCTTTATCAACTGAAATAGCAGTTGGATCAGAAGACTTCGGCAGGGAGTTGTTTGTGGCTTCACGTGATGTAAGCGCAAGCCCAAGTGCGTCAACAGCCATTTCGTATGCATCTGTCATATCTTTCCCTTCTGTAAGACATTCTGGAAAATCTGGAAAAGAAATCCAGAAACCTCCTTCTTCTGCCTTGTGGAAAATAGCGGGATAAAACAGTAATTTATTCATGCAGAAACCTCCATTTTTTAACGGCAGAGTTATTTGAGCCCTGCCTGTTTTAATATTGCCTGTTCCAAGCCCTTTTTCATGGCTCGTGAGTGATAATAAAAAGGGTGCAGCCAATAATGCAGCACCCTTAACAGCTATCTATACAACAAGATGGGCGGCGTATCCATCATCTCAGGTACTCTCTCGAGTGCGTCGGGAGCCTTTCCGACCTTTGCCATATAGCTACTATTTATTTATGCCATTATTGTAATATATGATTACAAATTTGTCAAATTTTTTTGAGGCGGCCATTGGAGAGACCATGTTGTAATTTGCCATTTGTTATAGTATGTAGTGTTGCTACATATAGGTAATCATTTTTTGTGTCTAATTTAATTCCTACTTGGACATTTTCACTAAAAACTTTTACTAATTCAAAACTTCTCCCCTTTTCGTTGGGATTTATCCCAATATAATCGGGGCAGGAAATGATAGCTGTTATAAAGTTCAGATAAGGCAGACATTCGGGATGTCGTTTGGAAATATGCTTTTCCAAACCAGATGATTGGTATATAATATCATATTCCAAAGGATAAGGAAGGTATTTATTAAATGCTTTATTAAAATATGCAATGGGCATCAGCTTATCTTTCAAAGAATATACCTCTTTCCTCTTTTTTTGTTTTTTATAGTAACAATGATAAGTTTTTGCGTAAGAAAATTCCAAACTTTTTCTGTGCCAGAATCATCCATCATGGTGACAGCTCCCAGTATTCTTTCTTTTATTGCGCTCATATCTATGCGGCCTGGGTGGGGTAATCTATTACAGTTACTGTGATTTCGCTGGAGATTTTCTGGATACCATCAAGTATAGACTCAATCTTTTTGGCAACCGGAGTGGAAAAATATTCCTCTCCGCATTGGTTACATTTTTTGCAAGGTACATTTTTAATGACAATAACATAGTTGTCAATTTTTCCACATAATCCATAGTAGCTTCTTTTAAAGTTCCGCCACAATATACACACATGATCATTTCTCCTATTTAATGCTTTTAGAATAGAATCTATGTCCGTGTTCATTGCTGAGCAATGACGGCTCGAATCCGATGCCGTAATTGTCAATCCCTTTGGAGTTTTTTGACCCTTTCAAGGCGTTTTACAAACCAATCATCTGGAGAAGTGGGTTGGAAGATTTTGAGCGCAGAATTTATTACACGGATTTCGTTTTTATAATCTTTTTGTTTACGGTAAATTATGGCTAGTCTTTGATAGGGATGTGTTCCATAAAAATGGTGTTTTACGTTATATTCGTATAAATTAATAGCTGCAGTAATATTTCCTTCTTTTTCAAAGCCCATTCCTCTCAGGTTGTTATCTACCATATCTTTCGCAGGGGTTTCAGAAGAATTGAGTTTTCTCGCAATCTGAATGTCCCTATTGTACCCTGAATCAAGGGTATGCGCATCTATTACATCATAATGTTTTTGAATTGCCTTATCACCGAGAACTGTGGGTTTGTTAGTTATATTAAGGTATCCGCTCTTAATAAGAAATTGCTTTTCTTTTTCAAAATTTATTCCGTATCTGTATTCAAAATATACGGGAACAGATTTGTTCGTGTATTTTTTCAGCCAATACAACATGTATACATGGCCAGGAAGAAGTCCGTCTGAAAATCGTGTCATCCTAGCGCGCGGGATTATGCCCGTGAGGGGGAACATTTCTTTTTCTTCCAGCCAATTGGTATTTAATTCCCGGTTTTTTGAGATAAAGGGTTTTTCAAGAAAATCCCGATAATATTTGTTATAGACTTTTTCTCTATATTCCTTACTTGCTTCAATCGATTGTAAGTCATCTGTAACAGTTTTAGGAATAAGAGGTTTTTCAATATCATTGGTATTTTGGCTTGAGAGTGCTTCGCTATCATTTACGGACTCATAGTTATTTTCAGACTTTCTTAAATTGTTTATTACATCTTTGGGAATAAAATTTTGGTGTTCATAACCATTTTGTGGCGTTTGTCGTTTATTAATTATATTTTTGCTTTTGAAAATATTGAATAATCCCATAATTTTTTCCTCTTTTCTTTTGTTTAATGATAACAGCGCTCCAGTCTACACTATTATTGCCTGTATTTACCAATAACTTTTCCCAGGCATACAATATTATCGTATTCAGCAATATTGATGTTATCTGCTTCAGGATTGTGTGAAATTAGTTCAGTGACACCATATTCTTTAATATAAGCTTTATTGTTTACGATGAAGATTCCAACATCACCGTGATTTAACTCTACCTTCTGGGAGACAAGAACGATATCGCCATCGTTATAGTCCGGCTCCATGGAATTTCCGGATACTTTGATTGCGTAATCCACTTTCCGATTTTCCGGCGTGTCCAGGATCGGGAGTTGATCGACCGTCTCATTGCCAAGAATGAATACCCCCGTCCCGGCAGATGCACTGTGGTGGTATTCTATAAACCGGGTGTTATTTTCCAGGCGTGTCTGAATGTCTATAATAGTAGATGAGTGGGTGTTTTCCAGTTCTTCTATATGGTCTTTTTGTTTCTGTAACTGTTCAGCTATGGCATATTCATTCTCTAATACTGCGTTAATTGTTTTTGCACCATTAGGTGAACGTTTAGCTATGTAGCGATATTTCTTAACAAGTTTTAATTCTGGAATAGATACTTCATCCTCTGGAATTGTAGCTTGTAAAAAATACGAAGCTGTCACATGTAAAATTCCGCAAATATATGAAAGAGTATCTAGGTCAGGTTTACTCACATTATTTTCCCAGTTGCTTATAGTGTTTCCCGTGGTATTGAGTTTCTTTGCCAATTCTGATTGTTTTAATCCGGATTCTATTCGTGCGGCTTTCAATTTTTCACCAAAAGTCATTGATTTCACCTCTCTTTGTACACAAATAGTACAATAATATTTAGAAAATGTAAATATATATTCACAAAATTCTTGAGATTTTTTTAGAAAAGCTATTGACTTCACAATAATATTGGAATATATTACAATTAATCCCAATAATATTGTGATTGGAGGTGGATATATGCAAACAAATTTAGAAATAAAGAAATATCTTGCAGACAAAGGGATTACGCAAATATTTGTTAGCAAAAAAACAGGTATAGAACCTGCAAAACTTAGTCTTGCGTTACAAGGAGAAAGAAGACTTACGCTTGATGAATATGCAACTATTTGCGGTGTCTTGGGTGTTGATATTGATATGTTTTTAAAACCAAAAATTCCAGAGAAGGAGGTGGTGTGAGTGGGAAAGAAGAAAAAGAAACAGACAGCCTCTGGCAGGAAGCTGTCCCGTTTCGATAGAGCATTTATTACTGCAGCAAAATGGATTAAATCTCAAAACCGTGCTTAGAAAGCTCTTTTTTGAGTTCTGCATGATATGTTCTTAGAAGAATGTTGGTATAATTCATTAACCTTGCATCTTGCTCTATATGTTCAACAGAACGTTTGTCATCTAAGAAATCAAGGTTGCTGAATTTTCCATCTACATATTCTTTCATAGACTTATCAAGGGAGTCATTGATTATTTTAGAAATATCCATAGCGCATATCTTTCTTTTGTACTCGGCATTGGCAGTGCCCTGTACTTAAATTATAGGAAAGATGGAACATAATGGCAAGGAAAAGAAGGTTTAAAGATTGGCGGTGCTTTAAGAAAGAGCTGCAGATGGCGGCAGAATAGGAGGTGATGCAAAGAATGTGTAATGCAATATTGCCTTGCATCGTGTGTTCGATAGTAACATTCGTTATCACGACAAAAATATTAGCCACCCACTATTTTAAAATGGTAGATGGCTATGTAGAAGACATGACGGGAATGACAAAAGAGTTTATAGATGCAGGAATGGGTGATGAAGAGCCTGAAGGCAAGGATCAAAGCAATAAGAAGAGGAGAATGAGCCTGTGGGATATACGGAATGAGTGATTTGAAAGGGCCGTTGGCTGAAAGGAATTAAATTACAGAAGCCGAGGATTCAAAACAAACAAATAGAGAGCCTAAAGCCCTCTATTCCTCATCGGCTTTGTCCTGGTCCGGGCGCTTTGCCGGCGGCAGAGACGCGGCGTCCTGGTAGCTTGCAGTCTCGCGTTTGCCGTCATAAGCGTCTTTGGATTCGGTATAATCAATGGGTTTTTCTGTTGGAAATGATGATTTCTGTTCCATGTGCATGCACCCCTTTCAGGGATAGGATGCGCAGGTGAGGGGAAAATATGTATTCCATGTGGGATACGGGAAAAATATATTTTTAAGATTTTTGGAGGAGAGAGGAAATGGCATGCGGCAAAATATATGCAGTGGATTTTGATAGGACGTTAAACCTGGCGGAAGCGTACCCGCAGCTTGGCGGGCCGAATACGGAGCTGATCAGTTACCTGAAAGAGCGGCAGCAGGCAGGTGATAAGGTCATCCTGTGGACCTGCAGGGAGGATGATCTGCTGAAATCGGCGGTCAAATTCTGTAAAAACTACGGGCTTGAGTTTGACGCCGTTAATGATAATCTCAGGGAGAATATCGAACATTTTCATAATAACTGCCGGAAGGTATTTGCAGATTATTACATAGATGACAGGAACGCAGGCTTCGGGGACCTGCCGGTGACCATGCTGCAGGAACCGAAGGATATGCAGAGGAAAGGCATTGCGGAATATATCATGGAAAGGTTTACCAGATGCGAGTAATACGCAAAGGCCGGGATAAGTAAAAAGCCCTCAAAGAGAGCTTTTACTGAAACATATTCTCCACATAATTGCGCATCTCATTATGGGATCTTACCTTCCTGGCACCGTCGATGATGGGCTTCTGTTCCGATTCGGGAAGCTGTGCAAAGCGGTTCAGTACATCGGAATGCTGTGCCAGTTCCATCGTAAAGCCGATGGGAAGCTCTTTATTATCTATCACACTATCACCCCGATGGTAGGATGTGCGGAATTGAGGGGGAATATACAGAAAATTAAGCAGGATCAGGAGGATTTGAGGATGTATGGATATATCGCAGGACTTACAGATACGGATGAAATAAATTTTTGCCCGTACTTCGGTGAGGAAATAGCAGTTATGCATGCGGAGTCGTAGAGTTGGATTCAGAGGAAATATAGAGAGGTGCTTTGGATGAATTTTGAGCCTGGCAATAGGCAGATGACATTTGAAGATTTTGGAGGTGTGTATGAAAAGATTTAAAGAGGTTCGTATGAGAAGTTACGTGAGTCGCGGGAATGAGCTGATTGCAAACGGGAAGGAAAAGGAGGCCATGAGCCTGGTGGAAGATGGACTGAGATATTATTCCAATAATATCATCAAGTCGATAAGTCCATATTCTACTGCGGATGCGGGCCTGATTGTATTATCGCTGCGCCATATTGCCGATGAGATAGAGGCAAACAATAAGGGAGCAAAGGAATTTGCGGCAGGGCTGGATAAATGTGTGGACAAGCCGCATATCCCTGAACAGCGGAAAGTGAAAAAGCCGAACAGATATTAAAAATTGAAGAAAGGAGCCAAGCCTCCGGCCGGGGTGACGTGTACACGGGCTTCTTTGAAGAGATGATTAATGCAGAGGAGACAAAAAGATTTAAGGCTAAACAATTGAGGTATAAAAAGCCAATTGTTAAAGATTTGAATTTAGAGACCATTCAACAGGAACTTTGGGATATTCAAGAAGAATGTGAAAATGTCCATTGGTATTTTGACACAGATGAAGATACGCTTATAAATGCATTAGACGGAAATGAAGATGAGGCGTATGAGTTTAAAATGATGTTTGCTGATTTGTGCGCAGAATGTGACCGGATGAGCGAGGATTTGAATGGGGAATGGGTGCCGGACTGTTTTGACAAATTTTTTGTGGCGGTAGGTGCGGGAGAAGGCTATGGAGGTCTTCTTGGATATGATTCATACGAACAGGATTATTTTGGATTATCATGCACGGACGCATGGGCGGAGGATGAAAGTAAGAAAGTGCTGAAACGGTTGACAAAGGATGAATTGATAGCTGCGGCCAGGCAGTGTTTTCGAGTTTATCAGTCATTTATTGCATTAAGGCACCGATACGATTGTTTGAAAGCCGCCATGGATATCTTGCGTGATCAGAATACTGGGTATCTGCAGATGGTCAAGCAGATAGAAGAAGTGTATGAAAAGGCAGATAAAGAATCGAGTGGCTTTCAATATCAATGGGGTGAAGAAGTGAGGGAACTTGATAGAATCTTAGATAACATGCCGCAGGAGGCATGGATTATGTGAATCGACCAGAACATGGAGGATGCGCTTGTGATTGCGACTCGTAGGTGAGCTATTGTGATTTAGTAGAGGTGATACTGTGAAATACATAGCCTTGTTTCCGGCGAATTTACGGTTGATGACATTTATGTAAAAGGTGATTGGCTATATCCTGCAGGAGCATTCCATAGGGCGGAAGGAGGGCCGTACTAATATGGTTGTAGGTTTGCATGATGCAGAAAAAAAGCATTTCAAAAGCAAGAATTTTCCCAACTATGCTTTGATGAAAATATCTGCATGGCATAAGAGCTGTGGAGACGATGTGGAGTGGTGGAATCCGTTAAGAAAGTATGGCCGGGTATATAGCAGCAAGATATTTGATTTCACTCCCACAGATCCTTATCTTCCAGAGGATGTAATCCGTGGTGGAACAGGTTATATGGATATTCCGATGAGCCAGGGGCTGCCAGAAGAAATAGATGATATGTTTCCTGATTACAGCATATATCCTGAATGTGATTATGCTATTGGATATCTTACGAGGGGATGCCCGAATCATTGCCGGTGGTGTGTGGTGCCAAGAAAAGAAGGTGATATAAGGCCATACAGAACGTGGGAAGAGGTCGTCAGGGAAGATACGAATAAGTTGATTCTGATGGATAACAATATCCTGGCCTGTGAGCATGGAATAGAGCAGATGGCAAGCCTGATCGGGAGTGGCTACCGTATTGATCTTAATCAGGGAATGGATGCACGTCTGGTAAATGACGGTGTAGCTGATATTTTGTCGCGGTTGAATTGGATTAGGTTTATACGATTTTCATGTGATCAGAAGTCGCAGATAGAACCTATCAGGAAGACGATAGAGCTGCTAGGGAAGTATGGAGTAAAGCCTTACAGGATTTTTATCTATTTACTGGTGACGGCAGATATTCAGGATGCCACAGAGCGGGTAGAGGCATTGAAGAAATATAAAGCAATTAATCTGTATGCCCAGGCCGAACGAAATGAAAGGTTAGGGATTATTCCAAATAAAACGCAGTTGGAATTCCAGAATCGGTACATATATGGAGGTAGTTACCGGAATGAGACCTGGGAAGAGTATTGTGAAAGAAAAGGATTGAAGAATGAGGTGATGCCATGAGGGGCGGATTGATCATAGACTGCTTCGCCGGAGGAGGCGGGGCAAGCGTAGGAATAGAAATGGCATTAGGACGGCAGGTGGACATAGCGGTCAACCATGATCCAGACGCTATCCTGATGCATAAGGCGAATCATCCGGATACACTGCACCTGACAGAGGATATTTTTAAGGTTGACCTGCAGAAATACGTAAAAGGGCGAAGGGTATCCCTTATGTGGGCAAGCCCGGACTGTACAAGCCACAGCAAGGCTAAGGGCGGAAAGCCCAGAAAACACGGTCTGCGCATATTGCCATGGGCGGTATATAAACATGCGAAAACTCTCCTTCCTGATGTGATCATTATGGAGAATGTGGAAGAGATCCAGCAGTGGGGGCCGCTGGATACAGAGGGGCATCCTGTACCGGAACGGAAAGGAGAGGACTACAGGAAATTTATTGCGGCGATGAAATCGCTGGGTTATCTATTTGACAGCAGGGAGCTGGTGGCAGCAGATTATGGGGCGCCGACTACCAGGAAGCGTTGGTATGCGGTATTCCGAAAGGACGGAATGGAGATTGTCTGGCCGGAGCCTACACATAACAAAACAGGTATGGGAGACCTTTTAAAATGGCAGCAGTGCGGAGACTATGTCGATTGGTCAGATCTTGGGAAATCCATCTTTGGGCGTAAGAAACCCCTTGCAGATGCAACTCAGGCCAGAATTGCCAATGGAATTGATAAGTATATCATTAAGAATCGGCATCCGTACATGGTTAGGGATAAAGAGGCTTGGGCATTCCTCATCCAGTATCACGGAGAAACACGAGCCGGTGATTCACGGGGACAGCTTTTGACAGAGCCGGTCAAGACTATTGATACCAGTAACCGATATGGACTTGTTACGGCGTTCATCACAAAATTTTATAAGACCGGGATTGGGCAGGGCTGTGAAGAGCCGCTTCACACAATTACGACGTCCCCGGGGCATTTTGGTTTGGTGTCTGCGTTTCTGATCAAATACTATGGCTCTGGGGCTGGGCAGTCCTTGGACAACCCGTTAGGGACGATTACTACGAAAGACAGGTTTGGGCTGGTAAATGTCCTGTTTGAAATAGATGGAGAGACATACATCATATCGGATATATTTCTGCGCATGCTTAAGCCGGAAGAGTTAAAGCTGATGCAGGGCTTCCCAGGGGACTACATTATTGACAGGGACCATAACGGTAATAAATATCCGGTCAGCAAGCAGGTGGCGCGGATCGGAAACAGTGTGGTGCCGGTCATGGCGCGAAAGCTTGTAGAAGCGAATTGCAGTTATCTGAAGATTGGCGAGCGGATGCCGAATATGAGGATAGATGACAGCGGGCAGCAGTTAAGGTTTGCATGATGGAGATGGGGCGGATTATTATTTAGGCACGTAGTTTAAGTGAGGTGTAAAAATGGCAAATGTATCAATAAGTACAAACTGTAGTATCAGTTTTACAAACGAAGAAAATGAAATTTTGCAAAAGGCAAGTGATATTTGCAAAAGGATAGGTCATGAAATATGGCAGACAGGAAGCGGGACAGACGCGGAGGATGAAGTCTCATTTTTCTTCACTGGAATCGGCGGAAGTATTGAGAACGCTTTAAAGGGAAATTACTGGATGCCTTAGTGTTTTTGGGTGAACGGGTGAAAATGGGTGGAGCGAGGTAAGAGAAAATGAGCGGTGATTTGATTAGCAGAAGTGCATTAAGAAAAAATATATGCAGTAAAGAATGTGATATTTCTGAATTTAAAACTGACGCTGAACTTAATGCTTTTCTTCTTGGACTTAATGCGAAACAAATAGCAGTTATGGAATGCCTTTCTGACATCCCTACTGCCTATGATTTGGATAGGATCTGCAGGAGGATAAGCGAGAATAAGGAAATGGATAACCTGCTAGATGCGGACCATGCAATTAAAATCGTAAAATCTGGAGAGTGTAGCGAATGGCTTGAAGCTGTTGCAGATGAATTGGAATCATCTGCAAAACCTAAGTGGATACCAGCAGAAGAACCGCCGAAGAATGATAAATATATTTTACTGTCATTTGAGAACTTTTCAGTACCGCAAGTAGGACGTTATGAGGAAGATGAATGCGGAGGAGCATATTACCTAGGCGACGAAGAAAAGAGCTGCATAAGTCAAGATCTTATCGTTAATGCATGGATGCCTCTTCCAAAAGCATACAGAGAAGATGAAGAAGAAATACTTGAATGCGGTCAACCGAATGAAATCGGTGGGCGCAAGAGGAAAGGATGAATAAAATGTTTGGAATTTGTAATTTAAGAGCAAAAAAGGAAAAAGAAGAACTTGAGATGAAGAACAGATTCCTTGAATATAAAATCGAAGATTTGCAGGATATGATTTACATACAAAGCGAATATACAGATATATTGAGCGAGTATATGATTACGCTGTATGTAGACGAAACTATAGGACAGTTGGAGGAGATAAGGGAAGAAATCTTGGATGATACAAAATATGATAATGATACAGCCAATCATTATTTGGGTTATGTAGATCTCATGATCGAGACTATAAAATTAAAGAAAAAGGAATTCTTTGCAAAGGTGAACAAAAATATGACAGCTTATAAAGCCAGTTCGATTTTAAAAGTCAGAATCAGTAGATTTGATCGTGCTACGGATGCTAATATGGCCTTGGAGACCGCATATAAAGCATTGCAAAAGCAACTACCCCAGAAGCCATTAAAGACAGATAATGATGGTCTGCGTTATACAGATGAATATACATTTCCGACTTGCGGTGGGAATTTCGTTGGCACGGGAATAGCAGATTACTGTTATCATTGTGGACAGGCTCTTGACTGGGAAGGGCAATATAAAGATAGGCAGATGGATTATGAACATAAGGATTGAACCAAGGAAACCGACAGACCAGGGCGGCTATATCCGTATGCCGCTTGAGAAAAATGTGCAGGAATGGGCAGCAGGACGGCAATGGTCAGTGTGCGACGCCGCACGGATAGTAATTCAGTAATATACGGCAGCAGTATAAGGAGGAATATATGGAGAAAGTAAGAATATGCCCTGTCTGCGGCAGGGAAGTTACGGACAGGAACAGGAAATACTGTTGTGAGGAATGTTCAAAGAAAGGCTATATCAGGAACCAGATCAAGCGCAATAAAGAAAGAGACCAGAGGCTTAAGGAAGAAAAAGAAAAGCGTGCTGGAAGGCAAAAGCGGGAAAGCTCCTTGCAGGAGCTGGCCAGGAAGGCGAGGGAAGCCGGGATGACTTACGGGCAGTATGTAGCGATGGATTATGCGAGGATAAGGAGGGAGTGATGTCATATGCAGGCGGTGCAGTCGGAGAATGAGCAGAAAAAGGAATACCTGAAAGGCTATCGCGGTCATGTACGGAGGATTAATCGGATAGAGACAGAGCTTGCGGAACTGCGTGCTATGCGTTCGTCCATGTCGGTAAACAACGACGGGATGCCGCATGGTTCCGGACAGTCAGATCTGTCGGGATATGCGGCAGAACTGGATCGTCTGGAGCGCAGCCTTATAAAGGAACGCTATGAGCGGATTAGGACTTATAAGGACATTGCCATAAGGATTAAGAAGCTGAAAAGCGAAAATGAGAAGGATGTGTTGTTTTACCGTTACATAGCGGGGCTTGCGTGGTGGGAGATTGCGGAGAAGATGTCTTTTTCTGAGAGACAGATATTTAGGATTCATGGGAAGGCATTGGTGCATTTCAGGCTTCCTAAAGATTTTAAAGATGTCAGTGAATGTCAGTAGCACCTGTGATATTATGGTATCATCGGGAAGCGGAAGAAAAGAAACAGAAGCTTCTCGGCCACACACAATATTGAAAAGGCGTTCTGCAGAAATCAGGGCGTCTTTTTTGTTGAGAATTGCTGAGAAATGGTATATTATGGAAATATCTTATCGTGTGTGGAGGATGGAAAAATGGCAAAAAAGAAAATCAGCCTAATAATTTATGGACTTAGCATTATTGATGGGGAAAATAAGAGAAGAGACCTAAATGCATTGATTGATAATAAATCGATGATTGATTGCATAGAGGAATATATAAGAAATAATATGCTTTCATATTCAAATGATGAAACTAAAGACACCTTATTTCAATTTGAACGTGTTGAGACAGAGATAATTAAAAATGGAGAGGGGCAGAAAGAGTATCAGATTATTTATGGGAGAGTGAAAACTGGAGAGTATGGAATAGAATCGGAATTAGTCAATGTTCGGACTGGAGAAATTACAAAACGTTCCATTGAGCAGGCTGATATGATGCCATTTGGTTTTTGCATAGCTGTTCCAGCGGGGCAAATCAGCAATGCTGTTATCATTTTACAGACGATGGGTGTATATGGAATGAAGTTATCGTTGCAGAGGCATCTGCAAAAATGTTTGACAGATATATGTACTGATTTCCATTTAAGTATGAGGGCAATTGCACCTAAAGAATATGTAGATAGATATTTTAATAGTGGAATTTTGAAAAAGATTAAGATGATACGTTATGAAATACCCGAAGAAGAATCTAATAGAATAGGCATCAATTATGGGGTAAAGCAGACAAAGGAAGAAAGAATTATACACAAACCGTTAGGCTTTCTGGAACGGAAAAAGAAGGAAATGCAAGAATGGTTTTCTGGTCAGAGAAGCTATACGGATATAATTGAAATGGAGGGCTTTGAATATGACGATTTAAAGTTGGAATTTTCGTTAGGGGATACAGATAAGACATTTAACTTGCGGGATATGAATAATTTAATAGTAAATGAAGATATTACAAAAAAAGTAAATCAAGATGGAGGCCATCCTATATATGAAAGCTTAAAACCTGTTATGCAAGATACGGCAAAAGAATATTTAAAAGGGATGGGCCTGCTTGTTTAGTTAGAGAGGAAAAGATGAGAAATTTTTTGACGCACTTATCAGAGCCATATATTATAATGTGGATTGTGGTGATTTTAATTATAATAATCAGTAAATTTGGATTTGGGTTGAATTATATATCTGTTATGGATATAATAAAAAATCATTTGAATTGTTTTAAAAATAATAGAGGAAAAATGCTGGTTGTTCCAATAATTAATTATATGGTAATGCCCTTTTTTATGGGGATAGCAACAGCAATGACAAAAAAGATAAGCGGAGAGACGATTAACATTATAACGATTATAGTTTCCATACTGACGGCAATGTTGTTCGCTTTGTTGACAATGGTTATTGATATGAAAGCAAAGATAAAGCAGAATCCACAGTACTTTAGCACAGAGGCAGAAGTTTCTAAAAAGTCATTGCTTGAAACATATTATACTATTATGTTTGAAATTCTCACAAGTATAGTTTTGCTAATATTTTGTTTATGCTATTGTTTCACAAAAAAATATGGATGTATTCAGAGTACTTTAATTTATTCGTTGACTTATATGCTGGTTATTAATTTGATGATGATAATAAAAAGAATTTTTAGAGTAATAGATACTGATATGCAAAAATAAATTTTTAAAAGCCTGAGACTAAGAAAGAGTCAGCTAGGCAGAACAGTTGGCAAAATGATGAGAAGTGATGAAATGTTGAATATATTGTTTGCTATATTCTTTATAGTATTGTCTTTGGTTACGTGCTTGTCTGTTTTGTTTAGAATAGAAGGTAATTTTGTTGATGAAGATGTTATTTTCTCTAGTCAGGGAAAGGCTATTTTGTTTTATTTTATAAATATAATAGTAGCTGCGTTTATGACAATGATCTTATATATATTGATTTGTGTACTGCAAAGGGTAATATGAATAAATCAATAGCAAACTGATAGACATAATAGTTAAGCCAATTATTATATAAATTCCTCTAATATCCTTGACATATGGTGCACCATGCGATATAATATAATCAAGGAAGGAGGAAAAGCCAATGAAGAAAAAACGAAAGAAAAAGATAAAGAGCTTCATAGAGATGGTTGCAAAAGTCTTAATCGCTGTGGCGTCAGTGATAGCGGCAATTGCACAACTCATAGAAGCTCTGGACTAAGGAGAGGGAGAGTAATCTCCCTTCCTGAAAATATTATAACACATTGGCTTTAAAAATATATGAAAAAAATAACTTTATATGATATGTTTCTTGTTTTTGCAGTCATTCTGAACTTTGGAGTGGGTAAAAATATCTACACTTCAATTATTCTGCTTTGTGCTGGCCTGTTAGAATTAGTGGACGTAGTCCCGAAGATTGTGAGGATGGTTAAGCATGGCGGCGAGTAAGCAAACCTTACGCAATCAACGGTATCAGGATAAGGCCGGCTGGGTATCGAAGTCGTATAAGCTTAAGCGGGAGACGGTAGAGGAATTTGCAAAAGCCTGTGAAAAGCAAGGTGTCAGTCAGGCAGGGCAATTGAGTAAGATGATGAAAGAATATATAGAACATGTCAACGGGGAGCATCTGGAGTAATTCCAGGTGTTCTTTTTATGGCGATAAATGTGTGAGGCCGCACGAAGGGGGAGAGGTGGTGATATGCCAAGAGCCAGATGCCCGGAGTCAGTTAAGGCGGAAGAGATGTATCATGCAGGTATGGCTCTGGTAGATATAGCAAAGGAACTGGGTAAACCAGAGGGGACAGTCCGGAGATGGAAGCATAACCAGGGCTGGGACAAAAGCGAATGTTCGGAAAAGGATAAAAGCGAACGTTCGGAATCAAGACGGAAACGCGGCGCCCCGCCCGGCAATAAAAATGCTGCCGGCCACGGTGCCCCGAAAGGAAATAAGAATGCAGAAAAATACGGTTTCTTCTCGAAGTATCTTCCAGAAGAAACCGTTTCCATTATTGAAGAAATGCCGACAGACCCGCTGGATATCCTCTGGAATCAAATTCAGATTTCCTATGCTGCCATCATCCGGGCACAGCAGATCATGTATGTACGCGACAGGGATGATAAAACTATTGAGAAGGTGGAGGAAAAGGATGGAAATGTGATCGGAGAGAAATGGGAAGTACAGCAGGCATGGGACAAACAGGGGAATTTCCTGAGCGCCCAGGCCAAGGCAATGACTTCTTTGCGCGGAGATATCAAGCAGTATGACGAGCTGCTGCATAAACGATGGGACCTTGCTACTGAAGAACAGAAAGCGAGAATAGAACAGATCCGGATCAATACAGAGAAAATCAAGAGCGGTTCTTCTTCTGAAGGGACGGAGACCGTTCGTGAATGGATGGAAGCGACAATAAGGTCAAGGGGGCAGCAGGATGGCAAGTGATATGAAGTGGCTGAGCGACTTCCTTGATGAAAGCATCCCCATGTGGCAGGATGATCCGGTTATCTATTTCAGGGAGGTACTTACATTTGAACCGGATAAATGGCAGGCAGAGGCGGCAAGGGATCTGGCGCATCACCCAAAAGTCAGTATTAAGTCAGGGCAGGGTGTTGGTAAGACCGGATTGGAGGCGGCTCTTTTTTTGTGGTTTATCACCTGCTTTCCGTATCCGCGTATCGTTGCGACGGCACCGACTAAGCAGCAGCTCCACGATGTCTTGTGGTCGGAGATATCGAAATGGATGAGCCGTTCCCCATTGCTTACCGTGCTCCTGAAATGGACAAAGACTTATGTCTATATGAATGGGAATGAGAAGCGCTGGTTCGGCGTGGCCAGGACTGCCACAAAGCCGGAGAACATGCAGGGCTTCCACGAGGACAATATGCTCTTTATTGTAGACGAAGCTTCCGGCGTGGCGGATCCGATTATGGAGGCGATCCTGGGGACGCTGTCCGGAAAGAACAATAAGCTTTTGCTGTGCGGGAATCCCACGAAGACCAGCGGGGCGTTTTTTGACAGCCACAATTCCGACATGGCATTGTACAAACGCCATACGGTTTCCTCTATGGACAGTGACCGGACGGATAAAGAGAATATCCAGTCTCTGATAAAGAAATACGGGTGGGACTCTAATGTGATCCGCGTCCGGGTACGCGGAGAGTTCCCGAATCAGGAGGATGACATCTTTATTAGTTCCCAGCTTATGGACCAGTGTACAGACCGGTTGTATGAGCTGCCGGATGGAAAAGGGATGCCGCAGGTAATACTCGGCGTGGACGTTGCCCGTTACGGTGATGATGAGACGGTGATCTATAGGAATTTCCAGGGGCGCTTAGAGATAGTAAGGCACCGCAGAGGCCAGGATCTTATGGCTACGACCGGGGACATCGTACTGGAATATCAGCACATTGCTAGGGATTTCCCGGATTATAAGGGGAGAATCTACGTGAATATCGACGATACGGGTCTCGGGGGAGGCGTCACGGACCGGTTAAAAGAAGTGAAGAGGGAGCGCAACCTGAGCAGATTGTATATCATTCCGATAAATGCCGCGGAAAAGATCGAGACTGACACGAAGGTAGGAAAAGAGGCGGCGGAGTATTATAACAACCTGACAACCCATATGTGGGCGTCGCTGAAGGAATTGCTGGAAAATAAAGATATCGTGATCAAAGACGATGCGGAGACGGTAGCGCAGGTGATTTCAAGAAAGTATTTCATAGCCAGTAATGGGAAGATAGAGATAGAACCAAAGAAAGAGATGAAGAAGCGGGGGCTTGATTCGCCAGACAGGGCGGATGCGCTCACGCTTTCTGTTTATCTGGGAAAGATTAAGAAATATACCGGCAGTGCACCGCCGAAGAACACGTTAGGCAAGAGCAGTTATTGGAGGAGGTAACAAGAAAATGGAGAACAGTGTGGCAAAGATGACAGATAAGGAATTACATTGCGTAGCACGGATGCCAATCGAAGGACGTTAGTTTGAAATGGGGTCGGTAAATGTTTTGGGGCATTAAAGTTTCAGAGAAATGTTGGTGATTTACAATAGCAAAACCTATATTCGAACTAACGTCATTTTGATTTCACAGATGACACAGAAATGGAAACTGAAGGCTAGTCAGTGGTGGAAGTAGAATCTGCATAAAGGTCCAATTCTTTTTTAGAAAGTCCAATATAATTTGGTATTAAAGTTAAATCTTTGGCATAGGATACTAACTTATCCTTTCCAGCCGGTGTTAATTTGGCAAAATATGAAACCAATTGGTTAAACTTTATTTGATCCTTACCCTCAAATTTGGGGATTGGTAGGTTTTTGGTTCCAGATTCTGCCAGACATATTTGCAGGTTTGTCATTGAGGAAGGGCCCTCCAATAATGAGCTAATAGGAATATCAAAAAATTTAGCAATATTTCTGATTATTTCCATACTAGGTTCTCTTCGGTTGTTTTCGTAGTTGGCATATGATGAGCGGGGGATGTTTAATTGTTTTGCCATATACGCTTGAGTATACCCTTTATTAATTCTAAGTGATTTGATGCGAGAACCAATTTGTATATATTCGTTAACACCCATAATAAATCCTCCTTTAAATTCATTATAATACAAATGTGTCATAAATGCAACTTTTTTAAAATGTTACTTGACATATTCGAAAATGAGACGTAAAATAAAAAGTGTCAAAAATGAATCATCCAAGGAGGTGAAAAAGGTGGAAGTAACTGTACATATTAATGCGGATCAAATGTTGATTGCTATGGCAAAGTAACAATATAATTGCGTTAAACTTGCGGAGATATCGGTTTCAAGAGAAATTATTTCATATTAGAAATGGGAAGAAGTGTAGGCCAGATATTGCGGGGAAATTAGCTATAGTATTAGGCTTGTCCGTAGAAGAATTGATAGCAACAAAAAAAGAACAAACACATTGACCTTGACGAGTACGTGTTTGTTCTGAGCTGAAACCTGTTAACTAACAGGAATTCTATATTGATTATATAGAATTCTGACCAAGATTTCAAGGAGAATTTTATTATGTCAAAATTAAAAAATGTTGTGGAAAAAGCAGAAAGTATGATAGGAAAGATTCCGGCTGGATATGAATTAAATACAGCGCAGGTAGCGGAGCTATACGAGAAATCGCCAGATTGGTTTCATCTTATTGGAAACAGTTTTCGCTTCGGGTATTTGCAGGGAATGAAAGCTGCCAAAGCAGAAGCAAAGAGGGGAGGTGTTCGTGCATGAATAATCTGATGATTTTTGAAGATCAAGAGGTAGAAGTATTTGAGCTGGATGGAGAAGTATTGTTTAATCCGTATCATGTGGGAAGATGTTTAGAACTTGGAAATGAAGCGGTAAGTCACGCATGAACACTAGGCAAGTTATAAAAGTGAAAAATTCAGATGTTACTATTAGTCACATCCGAAAATTAAACAACGCTGGCGAGAATTTCCTAACGGAAAGCGGGGTTTATAAGCTTGTATTTAAGAGCCGAAAACCTAATGCAGAGTCGTTTACAGACTGGGTTGTAGATGAAGTTCTTCCAACTCTTCATAAGACAGGCTTCTATGAAATGCCGAAGAAAGATAAGTCACAAAATGAACATCTAGCCAGCGTCAACAATGCAGTAAAAATTCTTACGCCAATGTTAAAGGCAGCAGGCTGTGACAGCAAAATCCAGCTTCTTACCGCTAAGACACTTTATGAGAAAGCGGGAGTGGAGCTCCCAGTGCTGATTGAGTCAGACCAGCAGTATTATGATACTGTACATATTGCCAGACAAGTAGGCTTATATTACCAAAGCTCTGGAAAACCAGCGGACAAGGCAGTAAATGAAATCATCCGCAGATTAGACATACCTGAAAGTATGTATACAGAGACATGGGAATCCAAGGGGAAGTGGCAGGGAACGGTTAGAAAATACGCGCCGCAGGTCATTGATATGATTCGTCAGTGGTATTTAGATAATGACTATCCGAAAGATATAGAATATGTCCAGTGTGACGGACAGAGGAAGTGTTATCATGTTATTTGGCGGAAGACGGAGGTGGCATAAGATGGGCTTAATTTTACCAACATGTGAAGAACAAAGAGAGATTGAAAAGGAAAGTTATATAAGCCGGAAATCAGTTAGTGCAGTTCAAGAAGAATACAGGCAGGGGATAGAAAGGATGATACAATCAAATTGCGATACAGAGTATCTGCAAGCAGTTTATACTTTTGCAAAATATTTCCCGAATAAAAGAGTTATAGCATAAGATTGGTAAAACCATGAAAAACAGAAAACCATGAAAAACAGGAGGAACACCGCTCAGAAATGGGCGGTGTTTTCTATGCACAGATTTAAAGAAAGCGGGAATTGTTGATGGCTAACAGAAAAGAAATAGGCCGTATCGGCCAGCGCCGGTATGGCGGCATTATTTATGAAGAATTTCTCCCGGAACTGCAGGGGCATAAAGGCATAGAAGCTTACCGGGAGATGGCTGACAATGATGATATCGTCGGCGCTATCCTGTACGCGATTGAGATGCTGGTCCGTCAGACCACATGGACGGTAGAGCCGCAGGGCAGCACTCCAGGGGATAAGGAGGCAGCAGAATTTGTCCAGTCATGCCTTGATGATATGCAGACTACCTGGGTGGATACTGTATCAGAAATCTTGTCTTTTCTTACCTATGGCTGGAGCTTTCATGAGATAGTGTACAAGCGCAGGCTGGGAAACACCCACGACATCAGGACAAGGAGCAAGTTCGATGATGGATTGATCGGATGGGCAAAGCTCCCGATCAGGGCGCAGGAAACGCTTTATCAATGGGAATATGATAATGCGGACAACCTTATTGGAATGACGCAGATGCCTCCTCCGGACTTTGGCTTGTTTACGATTCCCATGAGCAAGGGAATGCTGTTTCGGACGCGTTCAAGGAAAGATAACCCGGAGGGGAGGAGCATTCTAAGAAATGCATACAGATCCTGGTATTTTAAGCGAAGGATCCAGGAGATAGAGGGAATCGGTATAGAGCGGGATCTGGCCGGTCTGCCGGTTATCTATACTCCGGAAGATACAGGAAATGAAATCTGGAACGCTAATGATAAGGAAATGGCGGAGCTTAGGGCTGCCTTAGAAGAAATGGTGCGCAATATACGGCGTGATGAGGAGGAAGGACTGGTTCTTCCTGGTGGATTCAAGGTGGAGCTTTTAAGTACTGGGGGAACACGTCAATTTGACACAAACGCAATAATAGAACGCTATGATACCAGGATTGCAATGACGGTCCTTGCTGATTTTATCTTTCTCGGGCACCAGCAGAATGGCTCCTGGGCGTTAAGCTCGGATAAGACGGCGCTGTTCGCTATGGCCTGCGGCGCGTATCTGGATATTATCGCGGAGACTTTCAACAGCCAGGGCATACCGAACCTGATCGACATAAACGGAAAACATTTTGCGGGAATGACGGATTATCCGAAGCTGACGCACGGAGATATCGAGGATGTGGACATTGAAAAGGTGTCTGCCTTTATCAGGGATATGACCAGTATCGGAGTTCTTGTGCCGGATGACGGGCTTGAGGATTATGTGCGGCAGGTGGGACATCTGCCGGGAAGGTCAGAAGATGCCCGTGATATTGATGGAACGCGGGAGCGGCAGCAGGGCCAGAACCAGCCTCCAGAGCTGGAGACGGCAGCGGGAAAGGGAGATGATGATATTTCTGATGAAGTGATCGGGGAAGCGAAGAAGCGGCTGGGAAGGTGAGCGTATGTTTATTTTTAAAGCACCTAAAAGGAGATATATCCAAAAATCAGCGAGCAAAGACGGCCAGGAAGTATTAAACCGTCTAAATGACTATCTGGATGGGAATGCTGATGAACCGGCTAAGTTTCTGGTAAGATTCTGGAAGGATCAGGGAAATGTGTTCTCTTACAAAGAGATCAGGGAGGCCATACTGGAGGGGACGGTATCCGAAGAGACGATGCGGCTGTGGCAGCAGGATTACACGAAGATGGTTGCAGACAAAATGTATCCGGTGTGGCTGGATGCGATCACGGCGGGGGTGAAAGGCCAGCCGATTTTCGATGACCTTCTGCCAGGATTTGCGTTTAATACGGGCGTGCCGAATGTTGTGTCGTGGATAACCAGCCGCGGCTCGGCGTTTGTTACATCGGCCACCGAAGAGCAGAGAAAAGCGATTAACGCAATGCTGGTAAAGAGAATTACGGATAAGTATACGGTGGATGAGCTGGCCAGGGTCATCCGCCCTTGCATCGGCCTGACGGCAAGGCAGACAAAAGCGAATGTCAGGTACTATAACAGCATAAAGGAGAGGCTTGCTAAAGAATATCCCCGGATGAAGAAGGAGAGCATCGAAAGAAAGGCCAGGGATAAGCAGCTTATCTATGCAGCGCGGCAGCAGAGGGAGCGGGCTTACACGATCGCACATACGGAAATGGCGTTTGCATTCAACAAGGGCATGGATGAGACGATAAGGCAGGCCCAGGCAGAGGGGCTGATGGGTATCGTGGAAAAACGGTGGGTCACTGCCGGGACCGATAATGTGTGCAGCATCTGTCAGGCTTTAGACGGGACGCAGGTTGGCATGGATGGAGAATTTGGCTTTCCTGGAAGGGTTCTCTTTCCGGGGCATAAGCTTACGCCTCCGGCGCACCCGAGGTGCAGGTGCGCTGTACAGTATGTTGAAGCGGAAGCTCCGAAGCTGGGAGAGGACAGCATATTGACACCCGTTCAGCCTGCATCTTCTTACGAGGATGGAGAGGGAAAAAATATCGACCATGACCCGCCTAAATATCTGGGATCGCTTGATAACATGTCAAAAGATGTGGTATTATCTACATTAAGGGGATACGAAAAAGAGATTGCCGGATATGATAAGGAATCGGCTGTTGTCATAACGGCTTTAGGGCTTGTTTTTCAGTGTTTTGGGGATAAAGAAAGCGTCCATCCGGATGATGATATGGGAGATGCTTTGAAGGGCGCATATGTTACGCATAATCATCCGATAGGTTCTTCAAATGAGTATTCTTTTAGCAATGATGATATTCAATTGTTTATGGAGTTTGATATGGAAATATTGCGAGGGGTAGATGAGCGGTTTGTTTATGAACTAACGAGAAGCCAGACAGGATTGGAAGAGCATCTGCCAATTTCGGATTTGAACGAATACAACACAAGACATGATGAAGTTATTAGTATTGCCGAAAGGCTTGGGATAGGATATAGGAGGTATTCACATGAATAACATAGACCAGGCGCAAAAAGAATACGAAGAATTAAGAGAGTGGGTGCTGGATGAAGAAGACAGGGTTGTAAAAAGACTAAAAGATGAGGGAAGGTATATTAAGGGCCTGGATAGCAACAAGGCAGATTTTGCTTATATTTATGAAGAGCGAAATAAACGGATCAAGGAAATAAAAGATAAGTACAATCTGAATTAAATGGAGATACCGCGAAGTAGTTGAGTTATAACTGCTGTTTCCCAAATAAATATAGAGGAATGTCAGTTCGAATTTGTAAATATTTTTGAGAAGTTTGCCCCATTTTCACCCACTTTTGGCCGAGAAATCCACGTAGAATCTATGGACATCCAGTAAAATCAATGGGTTTAGCTTTGTGAATTAAGTCCCATTAACGGACTTGAACCCTTTTTGTAGGCTAAAAACCCCGTAAATACGCTATGTTTCAAAAAATCGTAATCACCATCGTAATCACCTGAAGGAATATGCAAGAAAGGAGAATCTTGCACGTATGACAATTGAATATTTTCGGACATATAAATAAGTCCCACAGTCATGTATGCGCATGTGCATAAAGCGATTGTGAGGCTTATTTTAGTGCCTGAATGTAGAAGAAATAAATTGTATGGCACGATATATTAAAACGTCTGTATGAGCCGTATAACGCATTATAAGGGTAACATATAGGCGCAAAATAAAATATCAATTTCAAGGATAAAAAAAGGAGGTCACAGAGATGACAGAAGTAACAAAAAGCAGAAACAAAATACACTTTTTCAAGGAAAAGAAATGGATCATGGCTTATTGGTTCACGAAGACAGATTTTGGAATAAACAAAATGTTTCTTCAATGGGCTAAATGGTGGAAAGGTGATTTTCATGATATTTCTGATCCGGGATTTCAAGAGGCATATGAATGGGTAAAGGAAACACTACAAATGTCAAAAAATGAAATCAAACAGAAAAGACATGACATTGCAGACAACAGGCCAATGCCAAAGTACATAAAGAAATTAGCTGCAAAAAAAGGGTTCTATGTTAAGAAATGCAGTACAAGAAACCATCCATTAAAAGTCAGTGGATATGCAATCTTTAAAAATCAAAAAGATAAGAAGCCTGTATATGGTAAGAGATTTGATTTAACCGTTAAACAGGTAGAAGAATATTTAAACAAACAGGAGGACAAGTAACATGATTTTAAAACCGGAAGTAATCAGAAAAGTATGGGAAAAGGTAAATGTTGACAAAGTGGGATATAAGGAAAGGCTGAGATATGTTGATATAGAGCTTATCATCAATGAATTTCTTGGAGAACTATCACAGTGCATGATTGACGGTGAAGATGTTAATTTAAGAGGGTTTGGCAAATTCGTGTCCAATACACGAAAGGGAAGGATAGCTTTTGATACGATACATAGGCAGAAAATACGCCTTCCCGAAAGAAGAGTTATCAAATTTAATATTTCAAAAGAAATAGATAAATATATCAGGGGAGAAAAGAGGTTTGAAGTAATTGATGAATAATTGTGAAAGATTACATTGCAGAGAGTGTGAATTTACTAAGATGTATGATTACGGTAATAAGATTTATTATTGTGACCATGAGGATAGATCAGATGATATGGGTAAAATTGGAGTGGAGCATCTGCCTGAGACAAGTCCTGTATGGTGTCCATTAAGAAAAAAATAATAATAATCTGTAACAGTGAAATCAAGAAAATCTGACTATTAATTTTTCCATTGTGTAATTCTGCACAGTGAAATTCCAATACAAGTAAAAACTGAATATTGAAAAAAAGATATAGGGGTACTGAAGTTTGCTACTCTCAAAATTTAAGGGGATGGCTTGGAACCAAATGGAGAAGAGAAGGATATAGGTATGTAGAAGTTCAACATCACTACTCAGGAGGTAGTGTCTAAAGATGGCACTACCCTATTTGATAATAAAGAAGAAACATAAAAGAGAAGTATTATTTTGATGATTATTTTAAGTGTTGGAGGATTATTTTTATGAATGGCAAAAAGTACACATATAACTATGATATTGAAGAGTGTAATCAATTATTTAAAAGAGGTATATTTCCGATTGGTTGTGGTAGACATGACAAGACAGGTAATGTATTTCACGTATTTTGTGCTAATGGAAGATATTCAAAAGTGCTAAAGGATATACGTCTTCTTAGAGCACAAGACATTCAAAATAACCGGACTCCACGTTAGTACAAAAAATTGCTTTATACACTTGAAAAAATCAAGTGGTTGGTACAAAAAATTGTACTAACGTGAAGTGCTATTAATATATATGATTAACTAATATAAAAGACTTAACATCACTTGCAATAATGCAAAGTGATACCTATTTTTATGATTTGATATTAATTATTTTTAGGAGGATCTTAATATTATTATGGATATATTTTTAAATAGTAAAATTATAACTAACAAAGAATTGTCTTCTGATGCCATTGCTGTATATATAGCATTGAGGATGATGCAGAATTTGAATACCAACAAATACTATATCAATATTAAATTATTGTCGTTTTATTTAACTGACGATATTATAATTGGGCGTAAGTATGCGGAGAGATTGTCTAAGGGGTTAAATGAATTAGCTGTGAAGAATTACATAAAAATTGTAGTCAATAATAATGAGAAAGACTATATTTTGGATATTAGTAATCTGTTTATAGATAATCATCACAATGAGAATGATGATAAGATTTTCTTGATTATTGTTACATCAGAAGAAATTCATAAAATTATGAATTTAGACAGTAGATTGGACAAATTTTCTGTATTAAGATATTTCATATCTATGATTAATACTATAAACTATAATGCAACATATTATGATGAAATGGGAAATGCATATAATAATTTTGTTGGATTTATGACTAATGATTATATTGGTTCGCTTTGTGGTGTGACTTCCTATACAACTTATGATAAGTATAATCATCTGCTAGAGGATAATAGACTTATTTATATTTTTAGGCATAGCGTGATGATACGTGATGAAAAAGGACAGTTAAAGAATCTGCCTAATCATTATGGGAGATTTAAAGATAAAGAATTGATTATTGGCTTTTCTGTTAACAGGGAAAACTTTGAACTTGGAGAAGAAACTATTGACAAGAAAGCTAATGAAAGCAGATCACTTATGCAGAAATACTATTGTATGGTTAAATATGGTACGGAATATCCAGAAAAAGAAACAAAGTGTATACATAGATATGTTCATTATAGGAATCAACAGAATGAAAAGAAATATAAACAGGCGATAGAAAAAGGTTATTCAGGTGAAGAGTTTCTTAACAAGATAGTTCCTGAAGATGTTTTTCAAAAATATGATTATTTATATGTAAAGAGTAGTTCTGATTGCGGAAATGTGAATACTGATGCTGCTAATGACAATTTTTGAAGATTACAGTTATTCAGCGATTAGTCCGATTGGAAGGGGCAAACGGAGGTCACTGTCAGTTACCTTCATTGTGATTGGGCAAATGAAAAACTTTTTAATTTTGCATCCTACGATTTCGGTTCAAACCGATTCCGTAAAAGTGGAGAGTGTGTCTGCTATGGTCACAGGGTTGTGACACTATGACACAATTGCTGCATACATCTGTAGCAGGTATACTGCATCTTACCGTATACCATAGACCCGTGAGACGGTGGTTCCTCATGGGAAACTGGTGTGTACTTATAGGTACGGTTGTTATCAGGTTTTGAACCATCTTGCTCTAAAAGCAATGTGGTAGATTTAATCTATTCGCATATAAGTGGTCGAAAGAGGAGAAGGGAATATTCCCGTGGCTGATTTTGATTTCTAATCCTTCATTTTGTATGATTTGAAACTTGCAGCATGAAAGATTGAATCCGACATTATGTAGGATTGAATATATAAGCTGAGTGAACGATTTGTTCCTTCAGGTGGGTAATGATTTGTTACTATATATTGGAAGTATTTTAAATTCTATTTCTGTTGATAAAGTAAAACCGAAAAATCGGATGTCACGATTTTGGACATCCGGAAATGTATAGTATGAATATCTGAAAATTGAAAAAGCAAACGGTTTAAAGTGTTAGGTAAAATAATTCCGTTCTTCATTAATGACGAACGAAACGATTGCATCGTTTGAGTTTTCAACGATAAGCCCAAATGGGCATTACCTATAGCGATGGGTTTAAACTCAACGCCTATAAGGGGATGAGTTTCCACAGAAGTGTGTAAAAGGTTGTACCACGGTGGTACAACTGCAATCATATGAATTAGTCTATCGTGGACTAATCCTAAGCCGATACAAACGGCTTAGAAAATATCTCTATTATTTCCCCCTACAAGCTGGGGAAGTCAATATTTCCCATTTTGGTGCCGCTATATCATAGTTTCGCAGAATTGAGAAATCGCCATGAAGGGTGAACGACATACAATTGAATATGAAAAACATATCAGAGAGTCCATTTCAGGATTCTCTTTTTAGCGTTCGTTTATAAGCGAATGTTATCTATTATCATATCGAAAGGAATTATAAAAGTAAAAATGAATACAGAAATTTCACAGACAAAAATATGTAAAAAGTGTGGCAGACTGATGCCAATAGAAAAATTTAATTTGATAAAAGGACAATATAATAATCCGTATTACCTGAATCAATGTAAAGAGTGTGAATACAAAAGACAACGAGAATATTTAGAGAAAAAGAATAAGATTGAGTTTTCGGATGACCTGGAGATATTAATTAAGAGACAGTATAAGGTTATTAAGCCTGAAAGAATACTGGATATTTCAAAGCTAAAATTCATTCCATTAGGGACAGATGAAATATTTGTAAAGCTTATGGACTATAAAGATACATGGTTATCCAATTATGGGAGAGTGATCAGATTTTCGAATGGTAAATATAATCTGTTACAAAGAAGTTATGATAACTACGGAGCATTGAGATATTCGTTAAGAAAGAATGTATTTTGCGGAGGGCGCTGGATTTATAAAAGTGTTCAATTCTATGCAGCAAAAGCAGTAGTAGAAGAATTTATTGTGAATCCTGATAAGGCAAATAATATCTACATATGGCATGGTGGATTTAACAAGCAGGACTGTTATTACAGAAACCTTTATCCATTGAATCAGGAGCAGTACAGGATTGTCAAAAACCATTTCAATAAAACGGGTGATGATTCCGAAGAATTTATTCTAAAGGTAATGAATGACATAAGATTTAAGCCTGATGATTGGAGCAGGAGAGTAATGAAGCCTACAATGTGCGGTATTGGTTATCATGGGAGTGAAGATGTGGACTGCAAATCGGAGTCTTATTTTAAGTGGCATGATATGATCCATCGCTGTTACAATGCAAAATTCCATGAGAGACAACCACAATATAAAGGCTGTACTGTTTGTGAGGAATGGCTGAATTATTCTAATTTTAAGTTATGGTATGATCAGAATAAGGTGTCTGGTATGCCATTAGACTTGGATAAGGATATCCTTTTTAAAGGAAATAAAATATACAGCTCTGAAACATGTTGTTTTGTACCCCATGCAATTAATACGTTATTTCTTGACAGGAAAGCTGATAGGGGCGATTTCCCTATAGGCGTATATTATGATAAGGATAAAAAGAAATACCGTGCAGCAATGTCGTTTATGGGTAAACAGATAAAATTAGGAAGATTTGATACTGCTGAATTGGCTTTTAACAGATATAAGGAATACAAAGAAGATTTTATTAAAGATATGGCAGAACAATATAAAGATGCAATTCCATATAAGGTATATGAAGCTATGATAAACTGGAAGATTGAAATTGATGATTAAGGAGGACTTTTGATTATGACAGATATAGAAAAGAGAGCGGCAAAATTATTAAATGATATTGAGTGCAGAAAGAATAATAGATTGGCTGATGAAATATTTCGGGAGTCGAAACAGAGAGAAGCGCAAAAAGAAGCTTGGAAAAGGGAAGAAACCGAACGATTAAAACAAAGTAAAGAATTGTGGAATCCATATCTTGAAAAAGCTATGCAACGTGCTGAACAAGAGAAGATGGAGCGTGATAAGCTTGTTAATGGGCTTAAGAGGTGATGAGATTGTGATTGAATGTTGTAGGGCATATCGGATGTAGAAGTCTGGTATGCCCTATTTTTTACGATTTTTTTGTAGGGTATACCCATATATGGTAGGTACTTAAATATTTCTGATGGAAACATACCCTCTCCCCCTGATACGGTAGATTGGGGATAATAAAAGGACTTAGCTGAGATGAAGATATCTTGGCTGAGTCCTTATTTTTTGGCTTACACTTTAAAAGGTTTGCTTTGTGAGAAAGCGATAATGATAGTTGAAGCGTATTTTCGGCTCATATGTATTTGGGTGCCGTCAATAAGATTAATATCATCTCCATGTATGGATTGGATATGATTTAAAGATACAATGCAGTTTTTAGTACACTTGAGGAAACCATAGGGAGACAGAAACTTTAGCTCATTGGCTAATGAACCGTATTTATGGTATGTTCCATGTACGGTATGGACAGAGATATCGTGTTTTTGAATTTCAAGATAAATAATGTCATAGATATTGAGTTTAGTTATGGATTGCTTTCCTTGCTTGGTTTTGCATATATAGGCTTGATGTGTGGTGCGGTATAACTGCAGTGCTTTTTCTAAGCCGGATTCTTCATACTGATCTAAAAATGAAGCTAGATTGTTATATAGCTGATCGTTTGCTGAGATTTTCTCTAACCAATTCATTGATTTGCTTTCCTTTGTGTTTCTACATATAAGACACTTTAAGGTCGGAAATCTGACGTGGTTTTTTATGGTTTTGGTGCGGAATTAGTAGAAATTTCCTGTTGTGTTGTGGAATGTGTTTGTTGTGATATATCGGGGATTGTAGAGGATTGTAGGATAAAGGGAGGAAATGTATAATAAAATTAGATGTTTTATAAGATTTTGTAATAGGGGAATAAATTATAAGCGGGATGAAAAATTTATATGTATTGGAGAGGGATTATGAATATTAAATTTTATCAAGTGATTGATAATGTACATGGGACAATATATTATACAAGTTTGGAGAATAAAATAATTCATACACCTTTTTTTAATAGGTTACATGATGTGAATCAAAGTTCAACAGTTTATTTTACATTTCCGCCAAATAGAACAAAACGCTATGAACACTCTTTAGGGACTATGCAACTTACCTCGGACGTTTTCTGCAATGCTGTCGTGAATTCTGTTGGAAATGAATCAATTAAGATACTGATGGAAAAGTCAGATGAAGCATTTCAAGAAATATTGACATATATAAGAAACGGTAGAGGTAATTCTCAATTTATCTTTACATTTCAACAAAATACTCTAAATGTTTTGGATTCAATTAAACGGAAACAAAATTTGACAATTAAATCAATAATTGGAAAAGATTTTTTGGAAATGTTTGAAGGGAATTGTTTGTTGAATTTAGTTCCCAGATATTCACAAGATGGATATGAAACGTTTCTGTATTCGTGTTTAGTCCAAGCATTAAGGTTAGTTGGTCTTTTACATGATATTGGACATCCACCGCAAAGTCATATAATTGAACGAGTTATTGAAGAAATATTTGATGACTTGCAGAAACTTTCCTATGAAAAAAGAACAAAACGACAAAATGCTTTTTTGAATATTTTATCTTCATATCGTAATATAGATGATGCAAGTATTGCACAAATTGATACTAGAATGGCTATAAGTACAAAAAATAAAAAGCCTGAACATTTACATGAAATGATTAGTATTCAGATTATTAAGTATATAGTAGAATGGGTGTTTCCAGACTTAATAGAAAATAGTTTGAAAATGGATGATGGCCAACAAGATATAATAAATGTTTTATATTATTTTACTATTATTGAATTTTTGTTTGCTTTAATAAGAAATAAAGATTCGTTTTGGAGTGGCTTACATAGTATAGTAGATGGGACTATAGATACAGATCGTCTTGATTTTGTTCCAAGAGATTCAGGTAATTCTGGTATGCTATGGGGAAAGGTTGCATATAAACGTTTGATTAATACTGTAAAACTTGGGGTGACCTTAGATAAACTTGGAGAGAAAAGAATATGTGTATGTTTTTCTTATAAGAATATTCAAATATTAGACTCTCTTTTAAATGATCGATATCAGATATTTACAATGATTAATTATCATCACCGCAGTTCCAAAGTTGCCTCTTTATATAGAAGAGCAGTGAAAATATTGGCAGAAGAATATTTACAGAAAGAGAATGAGGATTCGGATGAAAAAAAATATTTTTCGGACATAAGCGGCTTATGGCGCACGTTAGATATTGTGTATGCTAAAGATTCTTCTGTTTTGAATATAATTCAATGGAATGATAGTTGGCTTAATGGATTATTACACCGACATTTGGTGGAAGAGTACAAAAATACAAGATGTAATGAAAAAATGAGTTTGTGTTGTGACTATCTTCGGGAGATTTTTTTGAATGAGAAAAGGCATGTTTCTCTTATAAGGAGGAGAACGGAATTACAGGAGATTAATCAGGTGGTACAGGAAGAATTAGAAAGCTTGAATAAAAAAATTGAAAATGAGATAAAAGAGGTTCGGGCTGCAATAAAAGATGGAGAGAAGAAACTTCAAAAGGACTGTATCGATACAGAATTTGTAAAGAAGCTAGATACTAAAAAAGAGGCATATGAATTTTTAATTAAAACATATAAAGCCTTTGATAAAATGGATTGGGCGACTATTCGAATGAATTTAGGCAACGATTTGATATCTGAATCGACCGAAACGATAATGGAAAAATATAAAGATGATATTTCTTCGTATCTAATTGAGGATGTTATATTTTCATTAGGGGTTGGAGAAGCCTTTGTATATGAATACGATGGGAATGTTGTTCCATATAGCGAGTGTTCAGATATAAAAGAAAAGTTAGAGAGTGCAAGATTCGGATTCCCATATTTTTACATCTATGTACATTTAAAAAAGGGAAATGATAGGAGGTTGCTTTCAAAACTTAGGGTTGAAATAGCAAAAGAAATAGCAAAGAATATATCGAAAACTGTTGAAACAAAGATAAGTTTCGAGTCATAAATATATTTATCAATATTGACATGACATAGAAAGAAACTTATAATTAGTTTAAAGGTACATATTATTAAGGAGAGGAATTATGTGTTATTTTAGAGAATTAGGACAGATTACAAACATGAATGAAGTACAAATGATGATAACAAGAACAATATCTCGGCAAAAAGAAATGTTTAATTATGAACAAATTGCACAAATTATTAAGCAGGAACTGCTTGTATTAGGCGTTGCGGATACTGATGTAAATAGTTTTAAAGTACATAATATGATTTTAGACACATTAGATTACATGGTTGCAGTTGGAGATATGTATTGTTTTAATAATGAATATGTACCTATAAAAAAAGAATTTGTTTTTAAGCAGACAGTGTGTGCGTATGCTTAAATAGGATGAATAGTGTTAAAATAGTCTATTTCTAAAAAATAACTCTTCTTTGATGAGAATTACAAGTATAGCAGTTCTTGTTGAAGGGGAGTTATTTAAATTGATTCGAAAGAAACAAAAGATGTATATATTACTGAGAGAGTGTTTAACTGTCTTACCCCACAGGAAACCTACCTCGCACCCCACTCAAACCGCAGATATAATCCATATCCACATCATAGAATTTAGCAAGCTTAATCAGGGCATCAACAGGAATACGTGTTTTGCCAAGTTCATAATCAGCATAGGTGCGCTGACCGATATTTAAAATATTTGCTATCTGAGTCTGGGTATAATCGTTATCTTCACGTAATGCACGGATGCGTTCTCTGTAATTCATATTCTCACCTCAGAATTATTTTATCTAAGAGTTATAAACTCTATTGACTTTTAGAGGAATAAACTCTAAAATATGTAATATGGGAAAAAGTGTGAAATGGATAATAGGGGGTAGGTGGTAGCAATTAATAATTTATGCCAAAAAGATATCTTTATACCAGTAGGACGGGCAAAAAGGCTTTATAGCTATATTTTTGGAGATGACCTGGATTTCTATGAGGAATTTACAATACATTTATCAGATGAAGAACAGGAGAGGTTTTTTGACGCTAATCCTGATTTTATGTCGAAATTTTCTGTAGGACGAGATAAAATGTATTTACTCAGGGATCGGAGGTTTAGGAGGGTATTGAGGAAGATTAAAGAGTATGAGGATAAACATAAACGCAACGTTTAGTTCGGTGCCTTTGAAAAATAGGCTTGACGTGTGGGAGCAACACATGCACAGGTTTGGGGATCAAGCTCAGATTTTCAAGATGTAATGTACCCCGGGTATACCTATCACACCAACACCCCATAAATACCTACCATACAAGCGAATATGGCACTTATTTTCAATCAAAACACAATCATTCAACAAGAATACACCTACAAGCATAAATACTCAAAATACCACTAAAAACACAAAATAAAGCCACTACATAAGCATAAAATTAAAGCCTTGACAGACTGTATTATCTAATCTGCCAAGGCTTATTTTTTACGATTATCTCACTCTATATTAGCTTTCCCAAAACTTGCCATCATTCAATCAATGAGTCCACTTTGTACAGTATATCATCAACATAATTCGTATTAGGGTTATACACAAGTATGCTCTGTACTTTATCACCCCTTGAAAACTGTTTTGCATCATACTTCACATAAAATCCAAACTGATCAGAGCCGTTACCCTCATCATCTAATACAGTAGCTTCAATCACTTCAATGATGATCTTGCCGTTTCTGTTTTCTAATATCTCTGTCATTGCGTCATAATCCTTTTGCGTACGAGTGAAGTAGATCTCTGTATTGTCCCATCCATGCAAGCCATTGTCTGTTGCCATTACTTCATTACTTACTGTTATACTGTCTGTTATACTGCTGACTATATTATCTGGCACACTACCCATATTATCCGCTTTGATATTGTCTTGCTGCCCTTTTATCGTGATACTGTTACAACCTACTAATAATGCAGTTGCCATTGTTGCTATTATCATTCTAACCATTCTGTTTTTCATCTCCATGTATCTCCTTTACTATGAATATTGTGAGGGTGCAACTGTATAAGTCACACCCTTAAGAGTTTCTATGCTCCAATCCGTTTGCATCTGTCTGTCTCGACTTCCGTACTGCCATAATAGTTTCTGATATCGTCCATACTTAGTTTCCTATGGCTTCTTTTTCGAAATGCGTCAGAATGCCAGTACCATGACTTTTTCTGACCTGCAAACTTGAAACCAAGGTCTTTCAGTTCTTTTCTATACGGGTATGTATTACCGCTGATCCATAGCCAGTTCCCTATGATTTCAATTGTGATGTCTGATAGGTGAATGACCTTTTGCAGCATTTCCCTTAATAGCTCATCCTCTTCAAAGTTATACCGCATATTGTCAAATGATGATTTATTATTATCTGTATTGCTGTCTGTTGCGTTGTCCTGTCTTGTATGCTTATCCTTTAATGTCTTGAATAATCTTTCATACTCAACATTTATTGCTTTTGTTTCTTCTTCTGATCCGCCGTTATCAGGGTGATATCTCTTTAGCAAGTCTCTGTATTGTTTCCTGAGTTCGTCTAATGTCTGTACATTGTTAAAATATGCTTTCATATCCTCAACCTCCATAAATAAAAAAGATGTAAAGCCCTTGATAATTCAATAGACTTTACATCCTTGATATATGTATGCAGTTGTTATGAAATCTTTTGTAGCTTTTCGCTGTGGTCTGTCACAACCTTTTTAAGAATATCTATATCCGCTTGCATTGCTTCGATTTGTTCAACACCCGTTTGATATCGTTTGTATGTGCTTGTATAACAAGATTCGATATTTTGCAAACGTGGAAGAATATCATTTTCTTGGGTAAGTTCAATCTTTTTCAGCCTATCATTTATAGGCTTTAATTTTTTGTCAAACATGTCAGATAAAGCAAGTAATAATTCGTTGTCTGTCATATGATCACTCCTTTTCCGTGAACCGTTATCTTTATAGTAGTAAGTATATCACATGGGAGATGTAAAGTCTATGAAATTATCAAGGTGCTTTTGTTCTGGTGTTGAGATAATTATATATTAGTACCAATATAATTTCAAGATGTGATAATTACCAAAAATAATATAGTAAATATAGTAAATGTGTATAATAGCACCAATATATAAATGGGCAAAAAAAATAGACATATTTTTATGCCTATTTTATGTTTGAGTATTATCTCTGTTGATTTTTTCTTTTATAGCTTCTCTAATAAATCCAGCTTTTGAATAATGGTTATTATTACAATGTGTTTCCAATGCTTCAGCTTCTTCATTTGGCATTGATAATTTTACTTGTTTATAGTTCGCATTAAAATATTTTTTGCTCGCTCTTTTTTGCGCTTCTGATACAGTCATCACACAACCTCCTTTTAAACGATTATATATTTTTATAGTTATGTATTCTCTCTTTTGTAATTTTATATTAGCACCTATATATGATGGTGTCAATATGATAAATAAGCATATATTGGTACACATATACAAAAATATAATATTAGCACCAATATAAAATTGTGAAATATTACGTCTTGAAATTATATTAGTACCAATATATAATATACTCACAAGGTCAAACAAAACAGACCTACAGCAACCGAGTAAGCCGAAAGCCCTCACAAACTTGAAGCAATATACTGGTGAATCGCCCGAGAGTAGATAATAGTCCAGAAGATTCTTTAAGGGTTGCCAATATATAAGAAAAGGAGATAAGAGGATATGTGTATAACAAAAAGTGAATTAGAAAGCAAAGTGCAGGAATTAAGAAGTTTAAAGGCTATGAAAGAAGAGATTGAAGGCGAACTAAAAGCAGTTGAGCATGAGATCATTTCTTACATGACCGAAAAAAAGATTGATACGGAGATCACTGACACGGCAAAGATCACTTATAAACCTCAGAGCCGGACATCCTTAGACAAGACAAAGCTTACTGAAATCTTAGGAGATGATTTAAAGCCGTTTGAAAAGGTTACAAGCTTTAAGGTATTAAGAATTAAATAGACAGTTGTCACGGCAACTATAAAAAGGGCTTTAAGCCGTGAGCGTTCCCACTCGTTAAGGGGTGGGAGGTAGTCAAAAAAAAGGAGGGCAAATACCATGAAGAAACATGAAGTAAATTTTGCAGTTAAAACCGAAAATGGAGTTGTTACACAAGTAGGAAAATCAGTAATTTTACAGCCTAATCCCAAATTTAAAGGCAATTCAGTCAAATGGTTTGATGATCGTAAGCTGGTAAAAGCAAGCAAAGCATAAGCAACGGTACATAAAAACAAGGTGAATGGTTTCTGTAGGGTTCGACTCCCTACACACCTATTTTTCAATAGCGCATTGAAAGTAAACAAATTATTTATTTTCCATTAAAAATCTCAATACAAGAAAGGGGTAAAGCAATGAGCGGTAAAGACTTATCAATACTACAGCCATATTGCGAAAACGATATGAAGAAGCTGAAAAAAATATCAAAGTCAATCTTTTTAAAGTTTAATGAGCCATTGGCAAAAGCTGACTATGATGATTTTTATTCACTCGCAAACTTGACGTTATGGCAGGCGTACAATACCTATGATCCTGATATGGGAGTTTGTTTTGAAGGATTCTTCCATACTTGTTTACAAAAGAAATTTAAGTCAGAATTGACAAAGAGACATAGACATAAAAGGGTATTGAATCAACTTGCAACGTCATTGGATGCGGCAAACGAAGATGAAGACAAGAGCAGCTTAATGGATTTAATACCATCTGACTTTGATACATTTGAGGAAGTTCTTAAGACGCAGGAAAAAGAACAGTATCAAAATAAAGTACAGCAATACATATCGATGTTATCTAACCTGCAAGTTAATATCTTAAATCTGTTGGTAGATGGATACGAACCATATGAAATACGGCAGATATTGAAATTGTCGGAAAGAGATTATACAAACAACATGCAGATTATAAGAAGTTACGAAAACATAAAAATATTATTTTAGGAGGAAATCACAATGAAGATCAGAAAACAGACTTATAGCCTTGACCAGTATTTAAAATTAATGAAAGCCGAGACAATCCGCACAGATCAGGAGTGCCAGAGATTAAGTGGTCAGTGGAATCACAACATGATCAATGAACTGATAGCAACAGTTCTGACAGGCAATTACATCCCGCCAATTATTTTAGGAGAGGAAATTACAAACAATATTACAAAACAATGGATCATTGACGGCTTGCAGCGTTCCAGTTCACTTTCCTTATTCAAATATGGGGCGACAAGAATAACGCAAAACATTGATGAGCCTATGATCACGTATCAGCGTAAAATATTAGACGAGAACGGAAACGTTAAGAGGGATGCCGACAACGAAATTATGTGGGAATCTGTACAGTGCGACATCCGTAACAAGACATATGCTCAGTTGCCGGAAGAATTGCGGGATAGATTTGACCAGTATCAGATTGAGACAGTCATTCATCAGGATTGTGATACAATTGATATTTCTAAGCTTGTCAGAAAATTTAACAATCATAAAGCCATGAATACAAATCAGAGGGCATTTACCTATATTGAAAATTTTGCAATGGATATAAGGCGAATAACAGAAAATAGATTCTTTTTAAATGTGTATTCAGGCAACGCAAAAGGAAAAACAAACGGAACATTTGAAAGGCTTGTGGCAGATTCAATTCTTCTCTGTAATTATCCTGATAATTACCGGAAAGAAACAAAGAAAAATTTTGAATGGCTGAATGAAAACGCATGTATTTCTGATTTTGATATTCTGGATAAATTACTTACAAGGCTGACTGATTCATTGGAAATCTCAAAAGAAGTCAAAGCATTATTTGATGTGAAACATACACATATTTTTGTGGCAGCATTTAAGAGTTTTTCAGAGTTTGGAAGGGCTGACAAAGAATTTGGAAGTTTTCTTGATTGGTTCGTGAATGGTGGAAATGAAATAGTGATTAACGGAAAAACTTGGAATGATTTGATAATGGACGATAAAAAGCGTTCAACAAGGGATTCCATTATTGTACACGGAAAACTTGATTATCTGAAAGCGTTGATTAGGAAATATTCTGAGGAAATCCGGAAAGCTGCATAGAGAACAAGAGGGGAGGGCAATCCTCCCCTATAAAGAAAGTGAGGAAAATCATGTTTACAGTAACAGATATTTTGCAGGATATTCAAAGAGGTTGCATGGCTCATAACATGGTTGAGGATAGATTTTCATACAGGATCATATTTTTTGTGAATGATGGAAATAAAGGCACAAAGCATTATTTTGATACGTCATACAGTGATTTACGCAAAGCATTGGAAAATATTATAAGGAAAAATCTTTCGTTGACAAATTGTATTGTGATTGCACAAATAAGCGTTTTGAAAGGTGGAAAATCTATTTGTCTATTAAGTCGGTCATATGCGTTTTGCCTTGATGAATATTTTCGGCAGATAAACGGGGAGCATTCAAATAATAGGTATGGATATGCTGCATGTGGAAAATATGCGGTGAGGTAAATCAAGTTATTAAATTGAAAAAATTCGGATGTGAAAGAAAGTAACATCCGAAAATTAAATAACGCAGAAGGAGAAAATCGAAATGACAGATCAATATAAAAAACAAATGGTTCTCATGTTTCTTGAGTATGCAAATGAAGCAACGGCAAAAATCAGCGAAATAAACAAGCTGATTTGTGGATCAGAACTGCCGGAAGATGGAAGCTTATTAGGTATTGTTTACGATGACATATATCTTATGGCGGAAATTCTTCTTGCTCCTATTGTTAAAATGGAAATAGGAAAAGATGAACTTAATGATGTTGTTATAAAAGCAATGCACACGAGAAAGGATAAGATAAGCGTGATAATTAAAGAATATTGTGATATTCCCATATAAGAAACATGGAATTTTAGCTTGTAGACTGCCTGAGATATGGCAGTCTTTTAAGGGGAACAAATTAGGAATGGACGTGCAGATTTGACAAAAGGGGATGAAATAATTCATTCCCATTATTTTTATTTGGATTGTTTAATATGAAAATAACTGTTATACTATATATAGAGAGGGAGTGGAAACGGTGAATACTCATGATATATTATTAAACTTTTCAATGCAGGTAAAAGATCTACTTGGCGATATGCTTACTAAAATTATTTTGTATGGTTCCTATGCCAGAGGTGACTATAAGGAAAATTCAGATATTGATATTATGATATTGACGACCCTTACAGATGAAGAAATTGCAAAGACAGAAAAAGCGGTTTTTAATATAGCTTTTGATTTTCAAATGGAATATGGTGTTGATATAAGCGTGATCATGAAAAATGAGGAACATTTTAAGTATTGGCTTGGTGCATTACCCTTTTATGATAATGTGCAAAGAGAGGGAATTGTTCTAAATGGATAATAGACAAAAAGAATTAAGTGATTACCGATTACATCAGGCAGAAGAAAGCTTAAAAGTGTCTAAGTATTGCTTTGATAATGAATTTTACAAGGATTCTATAAATCGTTCTTATTATTCAGCATTTTATTCTGTTAAGTCAGTATTAGCGTATGGAATAATAGATTTTAAACGACATAAAGATGTCATTGGCTATTTTAATAAAGAATATGTTGCAACAGGCGTTTTCCCTAGAGAATTGGGACGGAGATTAGGAACATTAAAGCAGTATAGAGAAAAAAGTGATTATGATGATTTTTATATTGTATCAAAGGAAACTGCTATAGAGCAAATAGAAACAGCGGTTTTAATTTTGAACAGTGTGAAGGAATATTTACAGACTGATTAAAGAAGGACTTGATTTCTCAAGCCCTCCACTGTATAATCTACTTAGAAAGCGATCGGAATTGAATTTTCGATTGCTGTCAGTAAAGATATTTATTCACAAGAATAGCATCTAACTTTGGACGGTTGGGATGCTATTTCTTTTTATGGTTGTCTATGTATGACAATGAATTTTAAAATTAGAATGAGCATATTGACGTACGCAAATGCGTACGTTATAATAAAGAAAAGGAGATGATAGCATGACTGCAATAAGTGTAACGAGAGCAAGAGAAAATATATATCAAATTCTATCAGAAGTTAATAACAGTAGCCAGCCCATTACAATTACGAATAACCGTGGAAAAAACGCTGTTCTCATTTCGGAGGATGATTGGAACGCTATCCAAGAGACACTATACTTGAACTCTATACCAGGTATGACAGAAAGTATTATTGAAGCAGGAAAAGAACCGCTTGAGAAATGCTCTGTATATGATCCGAATGAGGAATGGTAAATGTATATAATAAGATTTAGTAAACAGGCTGACAAAGATAAAAAATTGTTAAAAGGGGCAGGACTTGTTTCAAAAGCCAAAAAATTATTGGATATTGTAGCGGAAAATCCTTTTCAGAATCCACCGCCATATGAGGGATTGGTTGGAAATCTAAGCGGCTATTATTCCAGAAGAATTAATATTCAGCACCGTCTTGTATATCAAGTATATAATGAACCAGTTATTGTTGATGAGATTGAATATCAAGGAACGATAAAAATTGTTCGTATGTGGACACATTATGATAAAATTTAATATGTAATCAGTAAAAGCACCTTAGAAAGAATAAAACTCTTTCTAAGGTGCTTTCTTTTTGTCCTGTTCTGCATGGATTTCTTCAATAGCTTTTTCAAGGTGTATCTGCTGCCATTTCTGACGGGTAATTTTTTGTTGTAGTTCCTGAATGCGTTTGGTGATGTATCTATCTAGCCAATTCATAAGTGGAGCTGGTATAAATGCTTCTGGAAGTTTCTGAACAATGGAAAATAATAAGTTTTCTAATGTATTATGCAGTCTGTTGGAAAATTCTTTGATTTTGTTCCTTGGTCTTATTTCAATATTTATAGTGATCACATCCTTAAAATAATTTCAATCTAATTATATAGGAAGTAAAACCATATGACAACGGAGAAAATGTAATAAATTAAAGTTGTAAAGGAAATCAGGTGATTCTATTTACAGTTTAAAAAAGATGGTTTTATGTGGAAATCATATCAAATATGCACTCTTTTTGTAAAGGAAATAGGAATAGGGATTTCTTTTACATTATTGATTTTCAGTGGAATTTTTAGGGGAAATATTAGTAGTAAATGATGATGGAGGTGATTATGAAATGGAATATGGATACGCGCGATGCTCCACTAATGAATCTAAACAAGATATAAACAGGCAGAAAAGAGAACTAAAAAGCATGGGGATCAAAGAAGATAATATTTTCTTTGAATACGAAAGTGGAACAAAGGATGATCGGAAAGAATTAAATCGTTTAATGCAGATTGCAAAGCCTGGTGATTCTATAACATCACTGGAAGTAAGCCGTTTAACAAGAAGTACACAGAAGCTATGTGAAATCATTAAAGAAGTGCAGGATAAGCAAATTAAACTCGTGATTGCCGGAAGTATTACAATTGATTGTTCTCCAGGAAAAGAGTTGGATGCAATTAGTAAAGGGATGATGCTGATGTGGGGTGTTTTTGCGGAATTGGAAAGAGATATTATTACCGCAAGGATAAAGTCTGGAATGGTAAATGCAAAAGCGAAAGGTGTTAAGCTAGGCAGACCACAAACAACAATCGAGACATTACCATATAATTTTCTGAAGTATTATCCCATGTTTCAGAATGGAAGTATTAATCTGTCCGAGTTATCAAGATTATCCAGTATCAGCAGACCAACATTATATAAATACTTAAAAATCGTGGAAGGAAAATAATAATATAGAAAATATAAGTGCAATTAGTTTGACGGGAATCTTAAAAAAATGGAGAAATAAACTTAAGAAACGTGCAAGATTGGAGGGTTGAATCATGGAAAATAGGACAAAAGAGAAAATTTATAATTTTATTCTTAAATACATAGAAGAATGTGGATATGCGCCGTCTGTAAGAGACATTTGTAAAGGAGTTGGTTTGAAATCTACATCAAGCGTACATAGTCAGTTACGTAAGTTGGAAGAAGAAGGGAAAATTGAAATACGTGGAAATTCACCAAGGGCAATAAAGATAACGGGCTATGGATATATGAAACTGGATGAAAAACAGTATGATGGAAGTGATTAAACGGAAATAGGAGAAGAAACAGGTGAAAAGCAGAAAAAATAAATTAGAATAATTATCAATTAGAAAATGATTAGAGGTGATGAACTGTGAATGAATCGTTATTTAAAAGTAATGAATTTTGTATGGGTGTAGCTGTCGGAATCGGGATGTATCAGCAAAAGATTTTATCGGCGCATGGAAAGGGAGAGCCAATACTGATTAATGGTGATCTGTACTATTTGCAGGATGGGAGAGAGCGATTGAAAATGATAATTGATGAAATTTGCAGATGACTATGGGTTATATTTTGTTATAGGCTATGCATTTTAAGTTATGTTGCGTTGTGCTTTGATGCGTTCAGTTATGTTGAGTTAGGTTGTGCTATGCTGAGTTAGGCGTGTAGTTTTTATACTACATAATTAAAGGCTGTCCCATAATGGGATGGCTTTTATTAATTGGAATTAGTTTTATGTTCGGTAGGATGGTATAATAAAGTGGAAAAAGCCTATAAATAAGCCATTTTTAGCGATTTCCCTTTGAAGGGATTGTTATTTTTATGTCTGAAATTATGATTTTTGTGGGTTGTTCGGTAGATGGGATTTTTTGAAAGTGGATAGTTGCGGAAAGTATTGATTTTCTTGGATATTTTGTGATTTATGGGGAGTAATAATTTATTAAAAAGATAGGTTTTAGTTAGTTCGGTATGAGGTTCGACACGAGAAACTATTTTGTTTCTTTTTTGGTTAGTTTGGAATAGGCTTATTTGGAAGTGGTATAATGGGGAATGGAGTTTGTTTGGAATGTTGAGTTTTAATTCCTAGTATTTTAGTGGGAATTAAATATAAATGATAATGATTATCAGTTAGGAAAAATGATGTTCGGTAGTCTGTAGAAAATGAGAGTGTGTGAGTAACAATATATAGTTAATGTTAGAAAAAAAGCACAATATATAGTTGAAAATAAATCCAATATATGATAAATTATTATCCGTATTAGATTAAGAACTTGGAGGATTAAAATGGATAATGAGTTGATTAATACTCAAAATAGTTTGAGAAAAGCAATGGGAACAGTTAATGATTATAAAAACTTGTATGAAATATTTCAAACAAGAGTTGCAGAAATGCAGTATTCTGTTAAGTCACTTGGTGATTATCAAACAAAAATTATTAGTAATACGACAATAGATTTGGCGCAATTTTTGAGAGAACAATCGAATGTAATTAATGGATATGAAAAGCTTATTACAAAAACACTTCAAAGTACATTAGATAATTTGGTTCAACCTATAAAACAGCTGAATGATGATTTGAAACCATTACGCGAGTCTGCACAGGTTGTTTCAAAAGTATTTAAAAATTATGATCTTTTATATTTCCCTCAGAATGAGATAGAGGAAGATGATATAGAAGAAAAAGAAGCAAACACTAAAATTGTTAATGAAATTTTCAATCCAGATTCAGAAGAATTCACAAATAACAAAGAGTCTACAATTATTACATTATCGCCAGTTAATGAACAAGTTTTAAAGTACCTTTCAGAAAATCCACAGGCACTTTATCAATTAACTGGTACTGATTTTGAAATGGTTATGTTAGAAATTTATAGTAAATTGGGATATAATGTGGAACATACACAAAAAACTAGAGATGGGGGAAAAGATATAATTCTAAGAAAACCCGAGATACTTGGAGATTTTATTTATTATGTTGAATGTAAAAAATATGCTGCTAAAAGGCATGTTGGAGTTGGAATAGTAAGAAATCTTGTCGGAACAATCAACACAGATAGAGTTAATGGGGGTATTTTAGCTACTACGTCTTATTTTACTCGGGATGCTAGGAAATTTATTCTTGAAAACAATTATGGTTATCAAATACAAATGCATGATTATGATATAATACGTAGACTACTTGATAATGCTATAAAATAGTGATAAATTTTATGTGACCAGTTCCAACGAAAACACGCTATTTTCAACACACAAAAACACGAAGAACCTTGAAAAATAGGCATTTCTTGATAGGGACCATATGAGAAACCACAATAACCAGTTGTACTCAGACAAATTATATCCTATAATATCCTTAAGAACAGGAGGTGCAGTCAATGAATGTAATCCGTAAAGAAGAAATCTACACGATAGAAGATATTTATGCGCTGCCAGATGGGAAACGAGCTGAGTTGATTGATGGGAAAATTTATTATATGGCTCCGCCAAATACAAAACATCAAACACTTGTAATGGATCTATCTTATCAAATAAAAGATTATATCAAGCATAATAAGGGAGAATGTAGTGTATTTTCAGCTCCGTTTGCTGTATTCTTAAATGAAAATGATAAAAATTATGTAGAGCCTGATATTTCTGTTATCTGTGATAAAAGTAAACTTACCGACAAGGGCTGTAATGGTGCGCCTGACTGGATTATTGAAATAGTTTCACCAAGTAGCAAGCGGATGGATTATCTGATAAAGCTTTTTAAATATCGGAATGCCAGTGTTAAAGAATATTGGATTGTTGATTCTGAGAAAAATCGGATCACGGTATATAATTTTGTGCATGATACGATAGAAGAATATACTTTCGGTGATGATGTGCCTGTTGGAATATATGAGGATTTTTCAATAAAGGTATCAGATATGTAATAGCTTTTTAATGTCTTTGAAACTGAATATAATTATTAATAATAGCTGATCATAAATGATTGGCTATTATTTTGTAAATAATTATTGAATAAATATACAAATTAAGATACAATATGACTATATCAAATAATACAATATTATTTTAAGGGAGGGTCGTATATGGAAACAATCAGACCATCATCAGACTTAAGGAACCATTACAGTGAGATATCCAAACAATGTCATGAAGAAAGGACTCCCGTTATTATTACAGTAAATGGACGTGGGGATACAGCGGTGTTAGGTTTGCAAGATTATTATCAAATGAAGTCAGAACTGGAATTATTGCGTACATTAGCAGAAGCGGAAAATGATGTTGAAAACGGAAGAGTTGCACCTATGCAGGATACTTTCGATGATATAAGACAGTCTTTATTAAGGAGGCAGTCTGATGAAATATAAGATAGTCCGTACAGATAAAGCAGACGAGCAACTAAGGGGGATTATTTTTTATATTGCGGAAGATTCAGGAAGTACTGATATAGCATTGAATTATCTTGATAAAATTGAAGCAGCTATTAATAATTTGGAAGATTTTCCGAAGTCTGGCAGCATTCCAAGATATTCAATTTTACGGAAACAGGGATATAGAGTGCTTATTGTGAAAAGACATCTGATATTTTATAAAGTCGATTATGATAAGAGGATAGTCATAATATATGCAATTGTGGATGGAAGAAGGGAATATAAGAATTTAATATAGAATGGATTATTTATAATAGCCAGTCCTGATCTTGGGCTGGCTTTTGTTGTGATATAAAAATCATGGATTTATGCGTCAGTTTTTGTCGAGTTATGTGTCTATATTATAATGAAAGAGGTGTATGTATGTATAAATGGATTTATAATACATTGGACTTAGCAATAAATTTTATGGGGGTTCTGGCAACTTTTATTATTGGATTTCAAGCTAATAGAATAACAAAATCTATTGAAAAGCATAATAGAGAAGTAGAAGAAATAGCAAGAAGACCATTTCCGGTAGTAGATGCAATTTATCCATCAAAAAGTTTATGTGAAGAAGATTATGAAAATCATATGAGATTTTATTATGGAAACATGAATGAACAAGAATTGTCTTTAAATGGACAAGTATATGTTAAAGCTTTAAATCCACAAATTTTGGAAGATCAAGCAATTATAAACGAGTGTAGAGATAATAATAAAAGAATTTATTTGACATATATTCATGGAAAATGCTGTATGGTTTATAATAATATTACAGACGATATTATTAAAGAAAAAGGAAACTTTATTTTTGAATATTGCAGTACAAAAATTCAGTTGAAAAATTATAAAAATTTTATATTAACTATGAAAGTCAATTATTTAAGAGTAATAGATGCTCGTGGAAATGAAGAAATAGTGCAAGGTTTAGAAAATGGTAGTAAGAAGTATCTTCCTATCTCGGAAAATGGATCTGTAGACATTTTAATGTGTTTTGCCGCTAATAATTCTGATGATACTTTATGTATTAATGATCCAAATGTATATGCTGATTTACCGGATAAAAAGATAAATATATTAAAAAGTGTAGTTAATGAACCAATGTTAAAATATAAAACACTAATATTTAATTTAACATTTGAAACAGTCGAAGAGGATAAAGAACCTTTTACATATGACATTATAATTAATTGGTCACTTAATGGTTTTGAATCATTGACAAGTTATGTTCCATAGCAAGAGCAGAAGGACGGGAAGATAATTCAAAAGAACAAATACTATATGATATATTTTCTTAAATAAAAAGCTTCAAACTACCCAACGTACCTCAAAAGTACAAAGGGTAGTTTTTTAATACCCAAAACCACACAAAAAAGAACATAAGTTTGCAAATTCTATTGACAAATACAAACGTACGTTCTATACTTATTATTAACAGAAACACATAGACCTATCCTCAAACGGTGCTGCAACACCCTTGGACAGGTCTATGCAAATACATAGAGCGGAAACGCCCATTGATACTATTACACATCTTCACAATGATTTCAAGCAATTCAGCACTTTTTCCAATAGTAATATTTACCATATTGAAGCATTGTTTCATTAACAAAGGGGAAGTATTACTTAGTTTAACGCTTTTTGTGGGGAAAAATAGTTGTACATTGAAAAAATTTAATAAAGAGAGATGTTTTGTAAGAAAAATGGAGAAGAAAGATCATGAAGGGCAAGTGGCTGTTATTGTTACAAGATGAAAAGGGATGTCTTGAAGAAATAAGGGATAAAAGCCTATATATTTTTACTTTGTTCATCCAAATTAGTAAGAAACAAAAAGAGAATATCATTAGAAGAAAGAAGGTGATAAGAATGAATGATGAATTAGTCAGAACACAGTATATAATTTTGAAACTTTTACGGACTAATAAGGCTACTAATTGTATAAGAGGTATGACAGTGACGGAAATTTCAGAGAAAGAGGGAAGAAATAAGCCAAATACATTGTACAAGCATATCAAGATTTTACAAAAGAGGAATTTAGTAGAATCCGGTATAAAAGTAGAAAGAGCAGACAGTTATTTTATCAATGAGTTAGGTATGGAACTATTAAAAAAATATGACGATATGGAGGAAAATTAGAATGGAAGTAACAATGAGTATTAAAGAATGGTATGGTTTTATCGGTTTCGGACAGATGGGCGGTAACGTAATTAAAAGTATTCAAGCAAAAGATTATCTTGTGATGGCTGCTAATACGGCTCAATCTGATTTGGATAGTCTGAATATACCTGAAGAATGTAAATATCACATTTTAGGTGGATATGGGAGTAGTAAAGAAAGAAGAAAGGCAAAACAGTTATTAGCAGATAATAATTGTGAGAATTTTGATCTTCTCATTAATGAGATTAAAGAAAGGTTTAAAGAATGTCGTGTTATTTTCCTTGTAGGAAGTTCTGGAGGGGGGTCCGGAAGTGCAATAGTACCGGCCACTAAAAGGAGATTGCAAGCTGAAACAGATAAAATCATATGTGTGGTTACATGTATTCCTGATAAAAACGCAAGCATAAAAGAATATATGAATTGCTATGAGTTTTTCCAGGAGTTAGAAACTGTTGAGGGAAATGGTGCAACAATTATCATTGATAATAACAGAAATAAGGACAAACTTATCTTAAATGAGCAGCTTGCTTGTTATTTGGATGCATTCCTGAATTGTGAGACAAATTCTGCAAGAGGAGTAGTTGATCGGGCAGAAATTGAAAACGTTTTATCACAAAGAGGCGCATGTATTATCAATAAGCATGGATCTGATAAAGCCACAACTCAAACAGTAATTGAGAAGATAAGAGATAACATTTATGCGCCGTTAGAGGATGATGAAGTAGTTGCTAATATTGCATTAGTTAATTCTAATGACAATGTACGTCTTAATGAGATTGTTGATAATGTCGGAAAACCATTTGCGACTTTTGAAGGATGGGATTATGACGCAACTGTGTTGGCTATATCAGGTTGTTCCATTCCATATAAGAGGTTGGAAGAAATGAAAAAGAAAATTGAAGAGGATAAAGAGACAATTAAAAAGAATTTGACCGCTACAAGTGAACGAAGATTGACGGGTAGTATTGACTTTTTGGGAGATATTACAGTTGAAAAACCGAAACCGGAAAAGAAAAAATCTACAAGGGATTTATTATTTTTATAAGATTATCAAACATAATCAAAGGAAATAAGGAATTAGTAAGAAACAATCACTGACAATCAGATGAAATTTTATTATGGTCAGAAATAATGCTAATTCCTTACTTCAAAAGAGAAGTAGAGGTTATAAAAATGGCACATAACAACGATTCAGTACGAAATAAGCTGATTGAAATTAATAATCAAGGCTTGATGTTAAAGGCAATTGCTTTGAATGTAGGTGTAGATGTGAATGATCTATCCAGATTTAAATGTGGGAAGGACTGTCTAAAGGAATCAGATGTAGAAAAACTATCTGAATACTTAAATGAAGTTCATATTCCACAGTGGAATACGGCAGTTACCAAAGAAAAGAGAATGACGGCAAGAGAGTATTTGTTAGAAGCTAGGGATAAACAAATAAGTAGAATGAAAAAGAGAAGACGTAGCAATGTGAGTTTGGATTTGTTAAATGAACTGGATTCTTAAATAAAGAAGTAATTAGTAGATGGGGGTATAGTATCTCCCACCTGAAAAATAAATCAAAAAAGAAAAGGAGATTAAAAACATGCAAGGGACAGTTAAATTTTTTCATGAAAACCGTGGTTGGGGATTTATCGCATCAGGAGATAAAGATTATTTTGTGCATTATTCCCAGATTAATATGAAAGGACGGAAGTTACTATTATCAGAGGACATTGTTAATTTTGAAGTAAGTGATCCTGATGAAAATGGAAAAATCCAAGCAGTAAATGTACAGCCGATCCTTACAAGGCAGATGATTGTGCATGAGCTGGCAAAAGAAGGGTTACATATTATGCGGATCGGTGATGATAAGGGGATTCATGGATGGTATGTGGTTGACAAGTCAGACAAGCCAGTAGTCGATAAAGAAATGGATTTATTAGAAGTGGCAGCATATGCAGGATTTAGTATAAGCGAAGAATAATGTAAGATTTCTTTTCTTTATAGAGAAGAGTTAAATAGATGGAAGTACTGATAGGTGATGCCCCTATCACATCAAATAAATAACCGAGAGTTGGCGAAAAGCTGACTCTCTACAATAAAAATATATGGAGGATAAGCAATAACATGGAAAAATTAAATGAACTAACAATCAAAGATGTAAGAGAACTGGTAAAAGGCAAGAAAGTAACGGTATCAAGTACAGATAACAGCGTAATAACAGTACATATGAAAGACGCTGTTATGATAGCTGATCCGGATATTGGCACAGACGGGCAGATTACTCTTTTAGAGCCTGATACGGGATGTAAGATTGAACTGGACAGTGATAATATGATTAATTCTATTCACGGCAATGAAAATACTATTGTCATTAGGTTCAATCACTGTATGGGCGGCTTAGATATTGAAATTACTGGTGAAAAGTCATGCTTGATTCATCCGATAGATAAAGAATTCGACTGTAAAGAGCCGGTACATGAAGATTTCGTGTCAAGAGTGGAATTTATCAACCGTACAGGCATTTTTGTAACACCGGAATATTTTGAATATATTTATGATATGGAATTCAAGAAAGCCAATGTGTCAGTAGATGAATTTGTTGATGATTACGAAAATAAATATGCAAATTGCATACAGGAAGTGCCTTTAAATGGAGTCTTCAAATATGAAATCATGGACGAAGATTTAAGCTGTATGTACTTGTATGAGGAAGACTATGATCCTAATCTATGGGAAATTATTAATTCGTTAGCTGTATCCTATAACCTTGAATATCAGTCTAAATGGGAGTTTGTAGAAAAATACAGAGCAGCTTTAGAGGATAATTTGAAGACATTGAATGAAATTAAGGCAGAGTTGAGCAATAAAGAATAAAAGCAATCCAGGCGGTATGTCCAAATAAGTGATATACCGCCTATAAAAAGGAGAAATATATGTTAGCTACATTACAATTTTTGATTAAGTTTATATTGGATTTAAGCATGAAACTTGGAATTGTTTTCATGATAGTATGTACAGTATTTGTGATTGTTGCTTTTATTCGTGGTGATATAAAGATCAATTTACTTAGAAATAAAACAGAAGAAAAGAATGATTAACAAATGTAGAAATAAATAGTGGCGAGTAGATTACAGCTTGCCACTATTATGATGAAGTTCAGTAGATGAAGGAGGAATGATGTAATGAAAGGAAAAGTTAAGTGGTTTAACAATCAGCGAGGTTATGGGTTTATTAAAGGTGATGATGGAAAAGATGTGTTTGTACATTATTCAGGGATCGCAGGAACAGGATTCAAGGTATTAGCAGAAGCGGAACCAGTAGAATATGATCTTATCGACACTGAAAAAGGTGTACAAGCTGTCAACGTCAAAGGCGTGTAAATATTGTGAAAAGTTGATTATTAAAAAGAGAATAGGGTAATAAGGGAGTAGTGAAACGCTGTTTCTTCAGCGTTTATTCCCATTTCAATAAAAAACAAAGGAGAGTGATGTATTATTAGTAACAACACACAAACAGAAATTCTAAGAAGGTACTATGATATGCTTTATCCTGAAAAATTGAAGGATAATGAATACATAAGGATGATTGCATTAAGACGTGATACGGATGGAAATGTAGGGACAAATGAAAATGATAAAAAGATATGGTATGTAAAAAGTTTTAATGCATTTAAGTATTTTATTAATGAATTCCGGGAAACACATGATGTATATAATCAGATTGCTACTAATCGTGGAAAATTAGATGGTACGATTACAAGTCAACGGATGCGAAAAGTAATATATTTGGATTTTGATAAAAAAGAACATCCAGATATGAAAGATGCAAGAGAATGTACACAAATGATAAAGAATAAAATATCTAAGTTATTCCTTCATGCGTGTATCAGCAGTGGGCATGGATATCATTATTATATAAGCATAAGTCCTACTTGCAAAATAAAAGAAGTTACAGAAATAAATAGAATACTTGTGGATATTTTAGGTGCAGATATAAAAGCAGCTTCACCAACACAGATTTCAAGACCACCTTGTACATATAATCATAAGCTAGATGATGACACATATGACTATGAAAATAAGGAAAGATGGTCATTTGTGAAAGTTATAGATAACAGATATAGAGTAGGAAATCAGTTCAAAGCATTTAAACTTCCATATTTATCAAAGTTAATCAACTATTATAATAATGAGCAAGAGAATATCAAAATTCTTGAAAAACAAAAGTGGAATTATGAAAGCCTAAATGAATATCCCTGTTATCTCTGTGTAAGAAAAATGCTTAATGAGGGAGCAGATAAAGGACAACGAAATTTCTGGCATGGAAGAATTGTAAATATGTTAAAAGCAGAACATTGTCTTGATTCTAAAATTTATTCTGTATGTCAGGAATATAATCTAAAATGCAGACCACCGAAAAGTAAAAAGATAATTGAGGATGATACCAAAAGATTTTTGGAAGAAGATAAATATAAACTGTTAGGATGTTATGAAAGTTTCAAAAAAGACGATCCAAAACGAAAATTTGTAGAAGATCAGTGTGATAAGGTATATTGTGGAACTTATCATAACGGAGCTAAAATCTCCATAGTAGAAGGTCAAGCTGCTATGTTAAATAAAAAACTTCTAACGAAAAAAAGTTTTAGAGAAACAAAAGGACATGAATTTTTGATTATAACGCTTTTGGAAGTTTATAAGGAAAGTTTTGGCAGACGAGGATTCCGTGTGAGAAATTTACAGGAATTATTATATTCATCAATCAAAAAGAGATATTGCATTAGTGAGAAACGGTTGAAGGAACTTTTAGAAGGATTAAAAGAGAAGAAGTATATAGAGATTTCACCAGATAAAAAGAAACCAGATGATTTTAAGGAATGTCGTTTAAAAATGGCAAGACGTTTTCGGGAGCTATATCAGGAACATATAAAATTCTATTTTTCAGTTGCTAATGCTTTAATTGATGGGAAAATATCACAAACAGATTACATTGTATACATTGCATTAGTAAATAATCTTGATAATGGTAAGAAAGCAACCTATGAAGAATTAGCAGAGACATTAGGATTAGATGAATTAACTCCTAATGAAATAGGTAAACATATAAGAAAATTATGGAAAGAAAGATGTTTGGTTGTAGTAAAACAATATAGTGATAAAGGATATGAATGGAATAAGTATAAATTTGTTAATCCATATGATGGAGATGATAGTAATAATACTGATAATACAAATTTAGATAATAATATGGATATTTATAATAATGGATTAGATGGTGTGGACTTGGATGTAAATGAAAGCGGAGTTGAGAATAGGCTAAGTGATTATAGCATTGCAGTGGGGTTGTTAGCATAACCTTGGCCCATTCACTACGTTCATTATTATACATTCGTATACAATAGGGGGGAAACTAAACATCCTGATTCTAAAAAAGCCTTAGAAAACAACGGTTTTTGAAATGTTTTACTTACGAAATCCACGGGGGAAATCAAACTCACTAAAAACGGAGAAAACCTTGTAAAATCAATGGTTTTCGCTATTTTTTGCGTGCAAATTAAAAAATGCAGTTCCATGTAGACAAGGTAACTGCTATTAACTTTTATCAATAGACTACCACACATGGACTGCAAAAGCAAGCACTATTTTATAAAATTTTGAAACACTATTTGAGTAAAGGGAGAAGTATTATATTGCAAGAAGAAAAATTATATATAATGACAACAAAGAAGTTATCAGGTATTTACACTATTACAAATAGATCAAATGGAAAAGTCTATATAGGCGAAAGTTTAGATATTTATAGAAGATGGCACGAAGAACATATTCCACAGTTAAGAAAAAATTGTCACTATAACAAAGAATTACAAAATGATTTCAATGAATATGGAGAAGATAATTTTAACTTTGAAATATTAGAACGCTATTCAGAAGATAATCCGATCACAACAAAGGCCAGAATTTTAATTTTAGAAGGTTATTATATAACACAATTTAAAAAATCGGGAGTTGATTTGTATAATGCTGAAATACATTGGTAGAAATATTAAGTGGTAATAAAGTTCCGGTAGAGGGTGATGCGCTATTTAATGTAATTCTATCTACTTTGAAAAATTATCGAATAAAAATTTGTGATGGGTTTGCATATTTTGATAAGAGAAAAACAATAGAAAGTATACTATTTGAGTATATTGTTCCTAAAAAGGGCGAAACAAAAACATTGATTTTTAAAGAATTTGAAAAATACTTAGATGATACTGGAAAACAGAAACGTTTTTTTGTTTCAAAACATTTTGTGCATTTTGTAAAAAATAGTAAAAAAAGTAATATTGAAATAGAAGAGATCAGAGAAGATAAAATAAAAGATATAGAGAAAGCTGTAATATTGTTTTCTGAATATAGAGCTGAAAAGAGAAACATACTAACTGACAAAAACGGTTCAAGCGAAATATATGCGCCTATTACGGATGAAGAAATAAGATTTAGTAATCTGTTTAAGATGTTTTCTGAAGATGGAACGATACCAAAAGATTACAGTTATTATAAGATTAGAGAATATCTTGTTAAGTTAAATATCATAGAGATAAAGGAGATGGAATGTAATGGTGCAACAACACGAATTACATTTGCTACTGATAATGCCATAAATAAAAAGATTTTGAGGATTGTAAAACGAAAGAAACATGGGGATAGTTATTCATATAGTTATGTTTTTACACGGAGTGGCATTGAATATATGAGAGACATTTTTTCAAATCTTAGTGAAAATGAAAAGATAAAACTATTTGTTAATGAAAAAATTACATAGTTATTTTTTGTGAATTTGTAGTTATATGATATTTTTGAAATAAAGGAGAAATTATAATGGATAAACAAACAATAATACAGAATATTTTAGTCAATTATGGTAAATATGGTATCACAAGTGAAATGATAAAAGAAAACATTGAGCCATTAATAGATGATGGTATAAAGGATGGACTTACATATGATCTGATTTATCTTTATCTACGCTCAATGATGGACAAGCTTACTGGACAGGAATTTTATTGTACAAGTGAGGAAATGGCAAGAGCTTATGGATTATCTCATGACGAAATGCAACGGATCATAGAAGAGAGTAAAGAAGAATTGATTGAAGCTGGTGAAAATCCTGATGAGTATTTTCGGGAAGTACAAGCAACAAGATTTATGATATAGGGAGAAATAATAATTGAACAACACAAAAATAAAATTTTTAAACGTAGAAGGTAAAATCTACCAGGTAACAGATATTTCATTCTTCCATATGACGATAGAGGCAACAGAAACAGATCTGACTCTTTCCGATGTTCCTGAGTGTGAATTATGGGATCTGGCAGAGTTTGAGCGATATAAGGTTAAATTGGTCAATAATGGCGGTATGGGTGAGATTGTGGATTTTGAAAAATTTAGGAAAGAGAAGAAATTATAAGTGTGAATAAAAATAGTGCCTTTGAACTGATAGTGGATGTCAAAGGCACGAATTATGTTTTTGGAATTATAGATTAGGACTTAAAAATTTTTTTATTAAATACATATTAAGATCAAGAATTTATTTTTGTCATGCCCTTAAATTCTAACATGGCATAGAATGAAGCCCCCAATTTTGTTGTGTGTATTCTTTGAGCGGTTGTGTTTGACAATTTAATTCTTTCGAGAAAATCAAAACTAACATAATAAGGTGCAATATCATAAAAGATATATGCTTCGTAATCTGATTCCTTTTTTATATTTTCTATACCAGTAACCATGAAACTGAAATGTTTAATAAAAAAATCAAGAGCGTTTATTGTTAAATCTTTTTCCTGTTTTGTAAATTTTGATGGAATACTAAATTCTTTATTTTTAAATAATTTCACTAATTCATCAAAAGAGAAATTGCCAAATTGTTCTTTAGATTTTGCATTTAGTTGTTCTTGGAGTTTTTGTATCTGTTTATTAAGTAGATTATTTTCTTTTAACAGATTAGTATTATCTTTTAATAATTGAATAGTGTCATTTTCTTTAGAATTACGAATCCAACCAGTTAGATCGTATTCATTTATAAATTCATTGAGTGTTGAATGAATTGCAATTTGGATATCCTTACCGTCACTAACTTCACGAATAATTTTAGACATAACAAATTCTTTGAAAGACTTATATTTGTCAGGATTGTCTTGCTCAGTTACCTTATCATAGCCCATTGAATTGATTTTTTGGGTCAAATACGAATTGTTAATAACAACTGAAAAAACAGGAATATTTTTAGATAAAGCATATTCATATTCAAGTTGTGTATAGCTTTTCTCAGATTTAGGCTCAACAGTGCCATAACGCCCGCCAAGAATAAGCATATATACATCAGATTCGTCAATCCATTTATATATCGTTTTTAATTGAGATTCATTTCCTGCTTTAAATAATTCCATACCGGCAGGAATATGTCCAGCATCAAGAATAGCTTCAACAGCAGCTTGGCGTTCTTCAATGAGATCTGTATATGTAGATGAAATGAAAACTTGTATTTTTTTATTCATGAGGAGTCTCCTTCCTGTTTTTTATTATTGTAGCATATAAAATTAGAATGTGGAAGAATGTGGAATTAGTTGTTGTCGATTTTTGCCAATGAAATCGCTCTTTCAAGTGACAGGATAATTGTCATATGTGTTGGGCTTATTTTGCGAAATAGAGGCGTATTTTGAAAGCGGATTGCTGAGTGGTTAATTTGTTCATGTGATGTGCTTTGAATGGAATTTGATACGGATATTTGATTGTGTGTATATGATATAGAGGGGAAAATGTTGATGTAATGGATTGGAATGGATGATCAATACGCAACTAGGTAGACGTAACCTTCCACCCGCCCAAAGATTAGCTGTTATGGACAAGTTTAAAAAGAAAATACAAGAACAAGCAAAGTCAACACAAGGCACTCGCACAGATTTAACTTCTTCTCCAAATGGAGAAAAAGTTAAAAGCACTCACACAGACAAAGAACTTGCTAAAATGGCAGGTGTTGGAACTGGTACTGTTGCAAGGTATGATAAGGTAATGTTCTGGTGAAAAGGAAATTAAGGATCTCATAGAATCTAATCTCCGCCAAAGGGTTTTGGGTAATACTAATCCAGTTAAACTCGGTAGATGTTTCGAATTTTTAAATAATTGGTATGGTTTTATACAAGGTGGTAATCATGGGAATCAGTACACAGTGGCAAATGAAAAACTTTTTAATTTGCCAAATTTCAATCATCCTTCGACACAAAAAGAATTAGAGCAGAATCATATGGTATAACACAACAGACAATGAGCAATTACATGCGAATGGCTAATATGATACCTGAATTAGAAGATTTAGTTGAAACGGGTATTCCTGCAAAAGCTTATCCTATACAGTGCCGTATAAAGTCGTTATTTGGCTCATATTTAGGTTTTTGGATTGTAGACAAGGAAATGTTGGATGAATGGATTTGGAGGTGCTACATGGGCATATAAGAGAGATGTGATTAAGGGGATAGGGATTATAAGCAGCAACATAGAAACAGGATAAAATCATGCAGACAAGCAATTAATTCTTGATACGATCCTTGTCATATGATATATTATAGACATAAGGGAAACCATAGAAGCGGCTACCCTCAAATGACTAAGTTACAACCCTTTATAGGGCTAGCCGTCAACTATTGCAGTAGTGGCGGCTATTTCTTTCCCTTGAAGATCTGATAACACAGACTGACAAGGGCGACAATAAATATACAAAACTGAATTAGATCAGAGTATGTAACATTCATTGGTATCACCCTCCTTTCTTTCGTCTGGAGGGTTGCCCCTCCGATAAACAGAGGGTAAGCCGCCTTTGGCTCTATGGTTTCCCGTAACAATAATATATCATGTTTGAGGTTTTTCGACAATTGGTTTTGTTGTGAGCGTGGTTTGATAATTGAATGTTGATTGATGGTAAAAAAAGGAAAGAGATATTAAATAATGGATACTTTTATTACTACTATTTTGACATCTACGGTAGTCTCAACAATTTTTTTGACACTAAGTAATATTTTTATTGATCAAAGAAAGCGTTATGCAGAATATATTACAAATGAGAGAGCAAAATGGCGAAATGATATTAGGAAAATATCTAGTGAAATAATGGAGGCCGATGAAACAAATTTGTTTAAGCCTTTAACCGAGTTAAAAGTTAGAATAAATGCATATGATAAATATTATAAAGATATAAGAATAAAAAATGACACTTTGATTTGGATATGTATAGAATGTTGTGAAGAAAATTGTAAAGATATTGAATTATTAAATATTTACAAGAAAAATTTGGTTTTATATTTATCCTTAATGTTAAAATATGATTGGGATAGAAGTAAAAAAGAGGTGGAAATTGACAAAAATAAGGTATTGAAATATGTATTTTTTGCTTGTCAAGTCATCATTTTTTCAGTAATAATGTTAAGTACAAAGAAAGGAATTTATTATTCTATACCTCTTTTTCAAGGATATATTTTATTTAATGTAAGTTCTTATCTATTGTTAGAAATGAGTAAAAAGATACAAAATAAAAGTAAATTTTTTAATATTTGGGGTGAATGGATAATACATATATTAACAGCTATTTTAATAGCATTTTTAACAATATCTATTTTTAGCAAGATTGATATAGAATTTGGTAGTAAAATCTTGAAAGATAAAGGATTTAAAACGATAATTTCCATGATGGCATTATTGCCTACCGAAGTAATAATGCTGTTTAATCTAATTGAATGCAGTTTTTCGCTTTATCAAAGACAGTATTATATGTCAATTGCGGAACAAAGCCAAAATATGTACGAAGAAGTTAATAGGCTATTAGAGAGTAGGAAAAAGAACAAGAAAAAAGGTAAGAAAAAGAATACGAAATGAAGGTTATACCAACCATCAGAAAGAGAAAAAACTGGTGGTTGGTATTTTTTTGTCTTGACATACGAACATATGTTTGTTATAGTAGAGAATATAAGAACAGATGTTCGATTTAATGTGAACGTAGATTATTATGGGAATTGTGAAATGTTATATATTTTTCGCTTTGAAGTGAAAAAGGTGTGAAAAGTTGTGGGAGATTGAAGAAATTGAAGAAGTTTTGAAGTGAATGGAGAAGTAAAGAGAGAAGAGATAATTGTAAAAATTATAAATTTGGAGGGTGAAGAGAATGAAACCATTGCATGAACACAATCAAAAAACTTATAAAAATATTTGCCGTATGTATAACGAAGGAATTCAGAGAATTGCTGTCGTTCAGCCGACTGGTTCAGGCAAAAGTCTTTTAATGGGAAAGCTGATTGAAGATAATCCGGATAGTAAATTTTTTGTTCTGTCTACAAGTCATAAAATCAATGATCAGTTTAAGGAAAAACTGGATGAAGAAATGCTGAAAAGGTTAGAGTGTAATATTTATTGCAACATGCCAAATATGAAAAAAGAAGATATGGAAGTATTGCAGCCTGATTATATTTTGCTTGACGAAATGCATAGAGCATTAGCAAGAGAGTGGTCAAAAGGAATCAAAGTTTTATTAGAAATGTATCCAAATGCAAAAGTTTTAGGTTTATCAGCGACTCCGATTCGCTATTTGGATAAACGTAGGAATGTAGTTAAAGAGCTATTTAATGATAATTTGGCTTGCGACATGAACTTATCACAGGCAATACTTGACGGTATTCTTCCTATGGCTAGATACGTTTGTGGTGTCTATTCGTATGAAAAGGATGCCGAAAGCTTAAATAAGAAAATTGAGAGAAGTTACAACAGCGAGGATGAAAAGAAAGAACTATTTAAGCAAGTAAAAATATTAAAGGAAAATCTGGATAAGGGGAATGGTGTATCGGATATATTCAGGAAATATATTATGACTGGCAATGAGAAATTTGTTGTTTTCTTGAAAGATACTAAGCATTTAAGAAGAATGCGGCCAGTAATAAAGAAATGGTTTAATGATGCAGGTTTTTCATCTGTGCGGATGTATGAAGTACATAGCAAAAATATTGATAAGGATAAGGAGTTTCAAGCTTTCAAGAATGATACAGAAGAGGGCATCAAATTATGCCTATCTGTTAATATGGTTGCGGAAGGCATCCATGGTGATATCAATGGAGTGATTATGCTTAGAGAGACAATTAGTCCTAATTTATATTTTCAGATGATTGGTAGAGCGTTTGCATGTGATAAAAAGATTATTCCTTTAATATTTGATCTTGTTGCTAATAGCCAGTTTATTTCTGAAATGGCTGATAATTTCCCGAATGAATTAAGGGGCGAGATTGAAAGACGGAAGAAAGAATGTGAAAAAGAGGGTAAGGAATATGAGGTTGGTTTTGATGTGGATGAATTTATTGTGATGGATCAGTTTATGGATGTTGTTAGCGGATTTAAAGAAATTGAGGAGAGGTTAGAGGGTAGTTGGGATTTATATATTAAGGCATTAAAACAGTATAAAGAGAGAGTGGGAGACTGTGATGTGCCGGAACGTTATGTGGAAGTGGTTGATGGTACGAATGTGAAATTGGGTCAGTGGGTTGGATGTATGAGAATTACAAAAAAAGGGAATGGGAGTTATCTATTGACAATCGATAGGATTAACCAACTAGATGAAATAGGATTTATTTGGGATGTACTTTTTTATGATTGGGAAAATGGATTAAGGCACTTTGATAAGTATGTTAGAGAACATAATGGAGATGTATTAGTTCCAGGAGACTATATAGATATAGATGGATTTCATACTGGTAATTGGGTGAGTAATATGAGAAAGAAATTAGATTTACTGTCAAAATATAAAGTTAATGAACTTAATAAAAGAGGTTTTGTTTGGGATGTATATAAAAATAGGTTTGAAAGAAATATTAAGAATATTGCTGAATATTATGAAAAACTTGGTAAATATCCATCTCATTCTTCAGAAGATATAGAAATAAGAAAATTATGGGGATTTATTATTTATGAAAAGAAGAAAATGCGTAATAAAAGTATTATTTATCCTGAATGGAAGAAGGAAATATTAGATAAGTATTTACCTAATTTTTCTTGTGAAACTCGAAGTGATAAATCATTTAATGAATTTGTTTATTATGCAAAGCTGTATAAAGAGAGATATGGACATTTAAACATACAATGTAGAGACATAATTGATGGGTATAACGTAGGAATAAAAAAGCAAACTTTAAGTCGTTGCAAATCGCTATCAGAAGATCAGAAGAAACAATTAGAAATACTAGGAATATATTTGGGTAGCAAACTTGAAAAGCAGTTTAATAATAAAATGGATTTTGCAAAACAAGCAATTGAAGATGGTGTGATTATCAATAATCAAAACAGAAAATATAGAGGTACAAATTTATATGATTGGGTGGTTGGAACAGTAAAAAGAAGATATGTAAATAAAAATTTGTCCTTAGAAGAAATACAAATCATTGAAAAATTGATGGGAAAACCATTAGATGAATTGTATTGTGGTAGAAAAGAACCTGTTAAGGTTAGAGTAATAGATGTTATTGAGAATAAAGAGGTAGGAATATTTGAATCTAAACGTCAAGTTTCGAAAATGATGCAAGAAAAATTTGGTATGAACGCAAATGGTCGTATAATTGAAATTCGCTTAAATGGAAAAATCACTACACCATACAAAGGACGCTTTATGTTTTATCGTGTAGATAAAAATGGAGAAGTAACTGAATAAAAGGATAAGCATTTCAGAGTCAGTAGATTATTCTATTGGCTCTGAGAGATGTTATACAAAATAGAAAGCAAGGCGGTGATACATATAAAACAGACACAAACATCAGACGCAGAAGAGTTATATCAGGAATATTTAAAGTATCAAAATGGAGATAAATCTGCTTTAAACAGAGTGTTTTTTGAAGAAAAAGACAGGCTGCGAGAATTAACAAATAAGTATTACTCAAGCTTGAAAGGGACTGAATACATGGATAATGTCCTGGATTCAGAATTTATTAAAGCAGAAATTTCCGATGAACAGAAAAAGCATGATTCAAAGGTAAAATTCCGTTTTACATGTTTAAACAGGATTTTAAGTAATGCAAAATGGGAATATAATAAAAAATCCATTAATACGGGCTACAAGGATGGAGTGCGTGTAAAAGGAGGATACAGAAAATTCCATAAGGGAGAATATGATACTTTTGATATCCAGGAATTAATGATTGAAATTGTTATAAAGATATTTCAAGGCAAACTAACAAGTGATGAACCGATCATAAACGCAACTACGTTATTACGGAATATAAAATATCATTTAGTAAGAGAAATAGGAAAAGCAAATGATATTTTGCATAAGAACATTCCAGAATTAAAAAAGAGTGTAGATTGTGATGGAGAAGAATCATATTATTCATATTTTGACGAGTTTTCAGAAAAAAGATGGATGGATTCACAAAGAGATATTGACCGTTTATTAGTATATTCCGATACTTTGAAATGGATAATTAAAAATGATATTCACAAATTATTTAGGGAAGATTCAGATGATATACACGCAATCATTGATGGTATTTTGAGGAATAATCGTATGTTTAAATCTAAGAACCAAGAAGGATTAACGAAAGATCCTTATAAGAAATTGCAAGAGTATATTTTGCGTACTACTGGAAGAAATATATCAGATCGTAATATTCCTGTGGACTTAAAAATAGTTGAACAGAATTTACTTAATCATCTGATGTATGCTCTTAATTATGAGATTATTAGGGCACCCCAAAATAGTAATCTTTCTAAGACTGAACCCAAAAGACTTTTAAAAGAACTTGAGCCAAAAAAATATTTTAAGTTGTTTGGAAGAGAAAGCATGGGTATTTATGAATATTGTACAGATTATTTGAAACCTGTTAATCCTTATTCATGTAATAGCTTTTTGGAGACAATAAAGAGATATGATGATATTGTGATCCCGATTTTAGAGAGAGAAAAAGGAAAGAAAAAATACGATATGATAAATCTGCTTACATACGACATAGATGTGGTTGAGGAAGATATTGATACTATTTCTGATAATATAGCTGAAACACTGATTGTGCATTATGAGAAAATTGAAAATGATTATACTTGCAATTTTTTGGATCAATATAATATTATAGATAGATTTTCGACTGGAAAAAGCAAATACTGGCAGGCAAATTACAGTGATAAGAAAAAGCGACTTAATTTGAAGTTCTTTTCAGATTCAGATACAAAACATCCGGTCAGTGTAAAATTTAAGAAAAAAGAATTGCTGGTATATGAGGGATACAAAAACTATTATTTTTGCAATACTGAAAGCAAGTGCTGTCACTGCGTTCCTAAAGACAATAGAGTGATAACGAAGTCAGATAAAGAGCATAAAATTTTGTGGAGTGAAAGTGCTTGAAATTGTGTACGAGAAAAAGTTTAAAATTTTTTCTGAAAAACGTGCATTAACTTATAGTGATGAATATAATAGGGTGTAGGAATCAAAAAATATAAAAATTTTATAAAATCTTATAAAAAACGTGCATTAGCTCAAGTATGTCAATATAATAGGGTGTGAGCAAAAGGGGTTATCGCTTTTTATGGGTGATAACCTTTTATGTCTATTGTATTAATAGATATTAATATATTTTTTATTTACCAGTAGAAGGAGTACATGTTATTAAGAACAAGAGTAAAAAATTTTATTGAAGAAACCTTGTTGGTTTCGGATCATAAGTAATTTATCAGGGTAACTATCAACAATCATATAATTCAAAAATTCAAATTAAGATCATCGGCAATTTCGCCGAGAAAATCCAAATAATAATATGTTAAAAACTAAATATAGCAAAATAAGTAAGAAGGTGAGAAAATAGCGAAATATACGTCAATGGAATCACTTAAAAATGCGATACGAAAAGAAATGTACGCTGCTACACAAGAAGCAACTGAGCAATCTTTTCAGGATTTACGTCAAGAAGTGTCTCATTTTTATGACAGTCCCGAAGGACGCTATCATCGCACAGGACAGCTACGAGATTCTCCGCAACTGGATGGTATAAACTTTAATGGTGACAGTGCAGTAAGTCAGTTTTCGATTAATACGGGTACACAATATGCTCCATCTGGTAGAGATACAGAAACGATATATAATTATGCCGAGGATGGCGGCTTACTTGGCAATGGTGGATTTTGGCAACGGACAGAAGAAAAAATAAAGAAAAATATAGAAGATGCATTTTCAAAGCATTTTAAATAAAAATTAAGGAGAATGATATATTGAGTAAAAACAAAGATAACAACGAAACAGTAAAATATGAGGATTTAGAGATATCAAGACCATATGTGGTCACACTTACATCAGGAGCAGTCATATCAGGTGTTTTGTTCTCTAAGCGTGAAGACTTACAGAATGGAAATGTGGTAAAGGAAATTGGACTCATGTTTGACAGTGCAACGCAAGTTTATTTGTGTGACTGTCAGATCGCAAAAATGAGAGAGATACCGGCAGATGATATAGAAGACTATTTCAGAAAATTCCAAAGAATATATGGTATCAAATGTTTCAATAAAGAAGGAGAACTTTTATCAGCTTCAAAAATTTTAAGAAATCTTATTTATATGGATAACACTTGGAGCAAATTAACAAAAAGAAAGAGAAGAGAATTGATACAATATTTGCATTTTAGCAATGAGGATATTTGGGATATGATTGAAGCGTTTCTTGAACAGCGAAAAGAAAATCAAAGGCTACAAAAATATCAATTAAACGCATTAGAAGCCGCTTTGAAATTAAGTAAGAACTGTCAGAGTTTGAAAAATATTAAAACATATGATAGGAACATGCTAAATGATGTTTTTGAGAAAATTGAACTAGAAAAGCTTATTGATCAGATTTGTTAAATAGAATATATGTTCGATAAAATACTTGAAAAAGTATGGGATATGTGGTAATATTATAAGCAAGAAAAAGAACGGGAGGTGCTGGTTGTGAGTAGGAAAATTTTATGTGAAGCTTGTGGAAGTGTTCTAAATGAGGATATTTTAAAACAGAAAAATTCTTTGAATACTTGTTTGGTGTGCGGAGCAAGCCTTGGTATGGATGGGGATGAATCGGCACCTGAAGAAGAATTGATTGATTGGTATTATTATGATTTGGGCGGTGGTTCTGGATATTTGGATGATGTATTTATGGAAGATGATGAAAGTTCAAAACTAGCTTATAAGTTTAAAGCACCCAAAGATTTAAACAAGGCAAAGGAAGTATTACGCCGAGAATATAAACCAGATGCATTTATGGAATCTGAAACAAGTAAAATAAGTACCAAACCAGATTCCGTAGTTAGATGTCCTCGTTGTAGAAGTACATCAATACAGCTTGTTCCAAGAAAGTTCAGTATATTAACTGGCTATCGTACAAATAAAGTTGACCGTGTATGCGTTAATTGCAAACACAGATGGTAAAAATAAGTAAAAATTTAATATGGAAATAAAACAAAGAGAGATTATGATACATAGTCTCTCTTTTATTATGTAAAAAGAAAGGAAATGAAATTATATGTCAGAATTTATCGCTCGCATTCGAGGAGAACTCGACACAACAGAGGCAGAGAAAAAATTAAAGGATTTGACAGGCAAGGAACATGAAGTAAAACTTAAAACAGATTTTGACGAGAAATCTACACAAAAAGGTCTTGATGAAACGGTTAAGAGAACTCAAAATAGAACGAAAAGGAATCCTATTCAAGTAGATGTTGATTATAGAGAGGGGAAATCTAGTTTAAGCCAATTAGCTGACGGTGCTAATAGATTATTTTCTATGTTTTCTGGTGAGAATGCAATAGACTGGGGAGCAGACAAAATCAAGGAAGCTTTGGGTACGCTTAAGGAGATGGATTCCATTATTACGGAGATTTCCAAGACAAGTGATAGTACGGTGACTCAATTAAAGGAATTAAGTAATACGTCCTTTAATGTCGCATCTGAATATGGACGTAAAGCTACGGCTTATCTGACCGCTGTTCAGGAAATGAGCCGAAGTGGATTTTATGGCAAACAAGGTGAAGCGATGGCAGAACTATCTATGCTTGGACAAGCCGCTGGTGATATGACCTCTGACGTTAGTAATTCATATTTATTAGCAACCTCGGCTGCCTATGATTACGCTGGTTCTGTTGAGAAGCTAAATACTGTGCTTGACGGACAGAACATGATTACAAACAGGAACAGCGTGTGTATGCTTGACATGGCTCAGGCAACTTCAAAAGCTGCTTCTATGGCTTCCCAGACAGGAATAGAAGTTGATGAATTGTCGGCGATTATTGGTACGGCAGTAGCTAGAACGAAGCAAAATGGTAATGTAATTGGTACATCTCTTAAAAGTCTTTTTGTAAATTTACAAGATACATCTAATAAGAAAATAGTAGATACATTTGATGCATTAGGGATTTCACAAACAAAATTCATAAATGGTTCTGAGCAATTAAAGACACCAATTGAGTTATTGAAGGAACTTTCTGTTGCATACAATAATCTTCCAGAAGGTTCTACTCTTAAAGCGGATGTTTTAAGAAATATCGGACAGAAGAGACAAGCCAATGTGTTATCTGCAATTCTTGGAGGAATCTCATCAGGTGACTATGATAAAATGATTAGCGACTACTCTCAAGGTAAAGGTAGTGCTATGGTTGAAGCTGAGAAATCAGCAGAGAACCTTGAAGGGCGTTTGAACAGTTTGAGCAATTCATGGACTGAGTTTATAAGCAAGTTCGCTCAAACTGACACTCTGAAGGGTACAGTCTCATTTTTAGATGGTATTGTTTCTAGTTTAACCACATTGCAGGATAGCCAACTTTTCATTCCGAGCATGTTATCAGCAATTATGGGACTACAGAATGTATTCGCGGGAAAAGGAATTACAGATGTAGGGATTAGTAAAGATGAAACTGGTTCTTTAGGCAAACTTAATGTAAAAGGAAATCTTTTCGGAATAGATTTCACAGAAATGGGAAATTGGAAAAAGCATTTTTCAGAAGCTGAAACAGAATTAGAAAAATGGAATGAGCAATGTTTAAGTGGACGTACTAATGTAGAAAAATTCGATAGCTCCTTTAAAGATAACAACGCAGGATTTAAAGCATATATTTCCACAGTTAAGGATGGCAGTGCGAACATTAAAGACTATCGAAGAAGCTTAGAGGATGCAGGAGAGTATCAGAGAACATTTAGTACAAGTGCAAAATCAATCTTAGCCAATATAGCAACAGGATTGTTAGTAGGCGCTGGAATGCAACTAACGATTGCAGCATTTACAAAAATGGCGGACGAGTTACTTTTTAAGCAGCAAAGAGCGATAGAAAAAGCGGAAGTTTCACAATCGGATTATTCTTCTGCTGTTTCAGAACTGGAATCACTTAATTCTGAACTGGAAACATCCAAGTCACGTATTGAAGAATTACAGGCATTAAAGACTGCTGGAACTATTTCTATCACAGAGGATGCAGAATTAACCAGACTACAAAATCAAAATAAAGAGCTTGAACGTCAGATTGCTTTAACTGAAAAGGTTGTTGAACAAAAGTCGGATCAAGCTGTAAAAGATGCAAAAGCAGCATTAGAGCTTGAACGTACACAAGATATGACGCAAAATTATGAAATACAGGATAAAAATGGTTTTGCAACACATCAACAGAATAAACAGACAGACATGATTACTGCCACTAAAAACGAACTTGCAGAGCTTAAGAAACTGAAACAAGAACGCCGAGATTTGCTTGATGATGATATTGACGATACTAAACAGACGGAACAATTTGATTCTTTAGATGCTGAAATTGACAAATACACAAATGCAATCACTCCTAACATTGAATCATTATCGGCTCTTCGTAAAAGTTTTGAAGACGAAAACGGTTTGATGAGGGACGGACTGGATAAAGAGGCACAGGATTATTATAAAACAATTACGGATATTATAGATGAATTTAACAACATTGACCTTTCTCTCTTAGACCAGCAATTACAGGCAATCAATTCTTTCTTTGATGGCTCTACTACATCCAATATCATAAAGGAACAGTTATTAGAAGCTACTAAATCTGGGGAAAGTGCTACGGACGCTCTTCATAGAATGGGTGTGACATTAAATGACCTTGGCATTACTGGTGAAGGAAAGAAAGCTGTATTTGATGATTATTTCAGAGGCTTACTTGATTCAGCACAGGAAGCGGAAGACGCTATAAAAACTATTGATGGTTCAGTTGATGGAGTTAAAGCTGCATTTGAATCAGAAAATCAGGATGCAAATTGGAAATCTATGGCTGATTTATTAAAACAGGCGGGTGAATTATATAAAGAAGGTAAAGTTGGTACAGACGATTTTCAATCAGCAATTCAGTTTATCGCCCCTAAAGAAATTAATCCTGATGATACAAAATTTGATGCACAAGCTTATATAAAAGCTTATAAAAAATATAAAGATAAGATAAAACGATATTTTGATAGTGATAATCCTCTTGATAGTGCAATTCATCTACAAAACGATTTAATAGAAAAGGGGCTTGGAAAACAGACTGATAATGGTATTGACTGGACAAAAAAGTTTCGCTCTAGTGCAGATGCAGCAAAAGCATGGGGAATTAATGTTGAAGCTGCCGAAGTTGCTATGCATAACCTTGAAACTTATGGAGCAGAATTTGACGATGTCATGTTCAGCGGCGAAGGCCTCCAGCGATATGAAACTGCATTAAACGGAATCAAGGCGATTCGTGATTCTATGAGTGATGGCACAGAAAAGAAAAGACTTAATGGATTAATTAGTGGATGGGATGAAGAATATGCTAAATATGAAAATGACCTATCAACTCTTACCAGTGAAGATCCTATTGTCCACATCGAATTTGAGTATGATCTTGCCACAGTCCAACAACAGATAGATGAGATTAAAAATGGAATGGTTGGAAGTGGAGGGACAACTGAGGAATATATGTCTCTCATTTCCAGTCAGAAGAAAAAGCGTGATATGCTTGCAGAACAAAAGGGAATGTCGAAAGCAACTTCTGACGATGGTTATGTAAGTTCATTAACTGCATTTGATAATTTGTCACAAAAGCTGAGATCTGAATACGATACACTTGGGGAATCCGGACGTAGGTCGATACAGCAGCAGCAATCTGCACTTTTGGAGCTGCAAAGTTCGTATCTTAATTTGTTCCAAAGGGGAGATGTTGCAGATTGGGATTCATTTTTCAACACTAAAGAAGCAGACAATATTATAAAAAACCTTGCTAAAGATACGGGAAAAAGCGTTGATGATGTTAAAGATGAGCTTTCAAAATTGACAGGGGTTGATACCAATAATGCGAATAAAGATGTAGAAATCAATCTGAAGGCTAATGATGAAGCTACACCGCAAATTGACAAGGTATTATCCTTTGCTACTGAAATTCCACAGGAGATTATAACAGAGCTATTAGCAGAGGATAAAGCCAGTGACCACGCAATTAATGTGCTTTCTGCTATTACTGGAATACCAGAAGAGACATTAGTTGAGATTAATGCTAATGACGGTGCGTCAGGAGTTTTATCTACTGTTGTATCACAGATAACAGGAATACCAGAATCAAAGGTTACGGAACTTTTAGCTACGGATAATGTTTCAAAGCTTGCCTCTTTAGTAATTGGTTCGGTTAATAAAATCCCTAATAAACATAAAACAAATATAACAGCGACAGATAACGCTTCCTCGAAAGCCAATGCAGCCAAGTCAGCGATTAATACCATACCCAGTAGTAAACATATAACAATTGGCGGTTCCATTTCAAGCACACTTACAAGTGCGATTGCTGCTGCTAAAGCTAAAATAGCGTCTATAAAAGGCGGTGGTGGTGGAACACAGTTAAATGGTACAGCCCATAAAGAAGGTACTGCAAATGGTAATAATACTTCATCACATAATGGTAAAAAAGGATTTCTGTCAAAAATTGGAAATGGTTTTAGACGTGCTTTTGCATCGGGTACAATTGAAGACGATTCTTGGATAAATGATAAATGGAAAACTAAGAAAGACGAAGTGGCTCTCACAGGTGAGGTGGGACAGGAGATAATCGTTCATGGTAATACCTGGGAAACGGTTGGAGACAATGGAGCTGAGTTTGCCCATATCCCCGCCGGATCTGTTGTATTCAATGCAAAACAGACGGAGGAATTGCTTAAGAAAGGCTCTATAAGGTCAAGAGGTAGGGCTTTATTGAACGGGACTATATCTAAAGGGAAAGCACTTTTAAACGGTACTGCTTTCGCCAATGGTATGCCTAATCTTATTGGTAGTTCTTCATCCACCAAAAAGAAGAAAACTAAAAAATCATCCGCTAAATCTGACACCAGATATAACAAAAGGGCATCAAAGAAAAAATCTAAGAAAGCCGACAAAGATGCCAAGAAAGCCAAGGAAACTTTCGATTGGATTGAAGTAAAGATTAATCGTATCGAACGTGCGATTGAACGCTTAGACACAAAAGCAAGCAGTGTATATCGTTCATGGTCTAGCAGAAATACGAATCTCACCGAAGAACTTAAAAAAGTTAATAAAGAGATTACGGTACAGAATAAGGGCTATGACCGATACATAAAAGAAGCGAGAACTGTAAGCAAGGATGCAAAAAAGAACGCGAAAAAAGAAGGATTCACTAAAACAAAGTGGAACTCTTTAACGAAGAAAGTGCGTGATGGTTCGATTGACATCAGTACTATCAAGAATGAGAAACTTGCTGAGAGAATCAAAGAATATCAACAGTGGTATGAAAAAGCATTAGACTGTAAAGACGCAATTGTAGAGCTGAATGAAAAAGTCAGCGAATTATACGAGACTGCATTTAACAATGTCGTAACTCAGTTTGAGGATATACTCTCAATCGTTGACCACAAACAAAAGATGCTTGAGGAATCTATCACGCAGTCTGAGAAAAAAGGATACATTACAAGCGTAAAGTATTATGAAGCACTCATGAAGAATGAGCGGGATAATATTTCAAAGCTTCAGCAAGAAAAGGTTGAATTACTAAAGTCACTTAATGATGCCGTTAATAGCGGTGCCATTGTTAAAGGTTCTGAAGCGTGGTATGAAATGGTCAATCAGATTGATGATGTCACCCTTTCTATCGAAGAAGCCAATACAGCCATGATAGAATACGGCAATTCCATCCGTAATATTGGCTGGGAAGTTTTTGATTTGCTTCAAGACAAGATTTCTAGCATTACTGACGAAGGTGATTTCCTTGAAAAGCTATTAAGCAATGATAAGCTATATGAAGATAAAGGACAGCTTACTAAAGAAGGGCTTGCTACTATGGGCTTGCACGGTATGAATTATAACGTGCACATGGCACAGGCTGACAGGTATGATAACGAAATCAAAGAACTCGATAAACAGATTGCCGAAGACCCTTATGATAAGGAACTTATGGAGCGCAGACAGGAACTCCTTAAATTACAACAAGATATGATTCTTGCTGCTGAAGATGAGAAACAGGCAATCAGGGATATGGTCGAGGAAGGGATTAAGCTTGAACTTGAATCTTTAAAGGATTTAATCGACGCATATAATGAAGCCTTAGATGCACAAAAAGATCTCTATGACTATCAGAAACAGGTCAAAGAGCAAACGAAGGAAATTGCTAATCTTGAGAAGCAACTTACCGCATATAAAGGTGACGATTCCGAGGAAACTAAAGCCAATATACAGCAGCTTAAAGTGTCTCTTGAAGAAGCAAAAACCAATCTTGAAGAAACTGAGTATGACAAATACATCTCTGACCAGAAAAAGTTGCTTGATGATTTCTACGATGAATATGAAGAAATCCTTAATAAGCGTCTTGACAATATCGAACTCCTGATTTCTGATATGATTACCAAGATTAATGAAAATGCATCGTCCATCAGCGATACTCTGTCAAGTAAAGCTGAATCTGTAGGTTATGACTTATCAGAATCCATGAATACAATCTGGACTACAAACACAGATGGTATTACTTCGGTATTGACTACTTACGGGGAACATATCACAAACGGTATTGAATCTGCTGCTACTACGGTTAATGCTGCTTTAAGTACGATTGATGTAGATATCCAGAACATGATCAACGCCATTAACTCAATGGCAAATACCAAAATAGATTCAGCGGTAAATTCAAGTGCTTCTGATGATACGAATAAAAACACAGGCATTAGTCCATCAACATTTAATCCGACATTCTCACCGATTGTTAATGCTCCTGTCAATAAGTTTAATGACGCAATCGGCACTAATAAGACAAGCAGTACATCTTCCAAAAAGACAGGCGGGAATGGAAAAGCAGAGGTTGGTGATAAAGTTACCTACAACAGCGGTAAGTATTATGCGACATCTGCTGGTACTGGTTCCTCTGGTGACAAGCACAAGGGGAAATCGGTGTATATCACAAGGATTAAGAAAGGTGCGAAAAGACCTTACCATATCAGTACGGGAAAGAAACTTGGCAGCGGTGACTTGGGATGGGTGAATTTGAGCCAGCTTAAAGGATATGCCAAGGGGACTGATAATGTACCTTATGACCAGTTGGCTTGGACACAGGAAGGTGGAAAACCGGAAGCCATTATCAGAAAATCTGATGGTGCGGTACTTACACCGTTAGGCAAGGGCGATATGGTGGTAAGTCAAAAACAGATAGAAACGCTCCGGGCATTGTTAACAGCGTCACCTACACATATTGCAGGAAATCTCGGTGCTGAAAATTTGAAATCTGCAATGCAGAATATTAGTAAAATAAATAATACTAATAACAGTAATGTTAATAATGAAATCCATCTGACAATGAATCTTCCGAATGTTACAAATTATGATGAGTTTATAGAACGTGCACCACATGATTTGATGCATAATAAAAATTTTGTGGGTGCAATTCAGGCTGCGACTGTAGGTGAAATGTCTGGTGGGAGTATGTTAAGGAAATATAGGGTTTAGTGAATGGGGAAGTGTGTCTATGGATGCACTTCTTTTCTTGGTATAGAAATTATTGATAAGAACTATAGCACATGAGTAAGAAAATGTAACTGGTTAATGATTCATGAGTGTTGGGAAATCGGCACCGTAATAGTGGATAATTGAATGTATTTGAATATAAGGATGAAAATATCCTTTTGAAATTTTAAAGGCTTGTCGGTTATCTTGGCAAGCTTATTATTATAGATATAGGAGATGAAGAAACATAGAAGCAAAAATTAATCAGACAGAAATTCAGACAGAAATATTGCAGTATGCACTAGAAAATCATATAATTGATTTATCATACGTGCAAGAAAAAATAGAAATGAGGAAAAGAGATGAGATATTAAAACAGCATTCGTATAAGATATGGCAAGGAAAGGACGGCTATTGGCACTCATATTTACACGACGAAACAAAGTCCAAGAGCAGGAAGCCGATAAAGAAGAAACAATTAAGGGATTTGGAAGATGTTATCATAGCTGATTATAATAACCTGCAGCAGGAAAATAGTCAAGCACATGCGAATAATCAGATGGTAACATTGAAAGATATTTACCCTGAATGGTTGAAATACAAAAGTTTGCACACAAAAGCGTCTTCTTATATTAAAAGGCTGACTACAGATTGGAAGAAGTATTATGTGGGGACTGAAATAATTGATATTCCAATAAATACATTTACAAAGTCGTCGTTGGATATGTGGGCGCATAGCATGGTTAAGAAGTTTAATTTAACTAAAAAGCAGTATATGAATATGTCTCATATTATACGGGACAGTTTAAGTTATGCTGAATCGGTTGGATACCTTGAAGAAAACCTGTTTTTGAAAATTCATGTAAATCCAAAGCTTTTTCGTAAAGTAAAAAAGAAGGATTCGAGGACACAAGTATATACTGAGGAAGAACAGTCTTCAATTCTTGAGGAAGCATGGTCTGATTTTCAAAATAACATGGATGACACGACACCATTAGCTGTAATGTTGGCTTTCTTTATAGGAACAAGACCTGGAGAAACAGTAGCAATAAAAGAAAGGGATGTATTTGGTAACTGTCTTGACATACATCGAATGGAATCCGGGGTTTTTGAGACGAAAGATGGCATTGAGTACAGCCGTGTTGGAGTAGAAATAGTTGAGTATACGAAATCTGAAGCGGGAGAGAGGCGTGTAATAATTCCAACATATGGTATGCGGTTGATAGAGATTGTTAAAGAAGTGAACCGTTACAACAATACATCTGGCGGATATCTTTTTAATAAAGAAGAGAAGCCGATTAAAGAAACAGCGGTATCGTGGAGACTAGAAAAATACTGTAAGCATTTGGGAATTTTACATAAAAGTCCACACAAGATCAGAAAAACATATATTTCAACTTTGATTGATGATGGGGTAAATATAGATACGATTCGGAGATTAGCGGGTCATGAAGACGAAAGAACTACTTATGGGAGTTATTGTTATGACCGTCATTCGAGTAAACAAATTGAGACGCAGTTAGAAAATGCACTTTGTATGAAAGAGATTAGCGTGTTTGATAATGGGAAAGATTTTGCTGTGCAAAGAGCGTAATCACCATATAAGGATTAAAATCGTTATCACCGTAATCACCTTAAAAACGATTTCATTAAAAGGGAAATTAAAAAGAACCCTTGAAAATCAAGGATTCTTAAAGCATAACAAAATGCGGAGAAAGGGACTTGAACCCTCACAGGATTGCTCCCACTAGAACCTGAATCTAGCGCGTCTGCCATTCCGCCATCTCCGCTCACGAATATTATAATACCACAGATTACATCATTTGGCAAATACTTTTTGAAAAAAATATAAAATATATAAAATTATTACGGATTCCGTTACGGTTTACTTAATAAAAAAAGGATCTGCCCGGATATCCAGACAGGTTCACGCCTGTCTGGACAAAAAGGGCTGAGCATGGAGTTTAATGGACTTCGATTCCGTTGACTTCAAGGTGCTCGTCAACTGCAACTACGAGACATTTACGGCCATCAACTTCGCGGATCTCGACGAGATCGGAGCGCTCTGGCTTTACCTTGATGATGACGTCTGGCGTTTCCAACTGGAAAGACTTTGGGTTTGTAATATTAGAGGCAAGAAAAGCCTCCTGTCCTCCGGTGATTTCTTCAAACTGAGAATCGAAGGAGGTGAGTTTTTCCTCCGCGACGCCGCTTTTTTGCAGCAGCCGCTTCACATCTGGCCTGGAAAGCGCTATAGGATCCGGCGATTCTTTTGCTTCCTCCAACATCTCACAGATGTTGTCATGGATATTTCTCACGGTTTCGTAATCGCAGTCCTCGCCAAGCGTATCAGAGACTATCGCCTGGAACGAGGACTTCTGGTCCCCGGCTGTCAGCGGGATCCTGCTCCCCAGCACAGTATCGATAAATTCCGGCTGGATCTCCTCTGCCTTCTTTGTGTAGTACAGGATGCTGTGGATATCGCTTGCGCGGTCATTGAACGCAGGGAACAAAAAGCCGTGAAGCGGAGCCTCCACCAGCCAGTCACGGATACGGTCTTCGATGTTATTCGTCTCTGCGTTGTATGTAAGGCCGGCCTTCGTGAGGTTGACCGGACAGATGCTGCACATAAGATGCTCATAGACAGTGTCTGAGGCATCGAACATCTCCTCGCCGTCCGAGGCTCTCCCCGGAACATCATAGGCGGCGTGTATCAGGATAATATAATAATTTTCAGCATAGTCATAGTTCTCGATGATCTTATCATAAAATTCTTCGAGAAGAATCTCATCCGTCAGCTTACTGTTCTTAAGCTTCAGCAGAAATTCCTGCGTACCTCCCGGCATCTCCTGATCAAGGGGAAAATCCATATTCAGAAGGTTCTTGCCGGCTGTCCCGGACAGCGTGTGACGGAAGATATCAAAATATTTGAACGCTTCCTCCTCCGGCAGTGATAAAAACGCTTTCTTAAGCTCTGCTTTCTTTTCCTTCTCATGATTCACATAGCATCCGCAGATCCGCGTAATGACGCAACGGTCTGGCGTGAACTGCTTGCGGATCTCCAGTATTTCCTTTTTGTTCATTATATTTACACTCCCTTATTGAAAATATGTAAAAATCTTACCACAAACAGACCTGCTTTTCAATCTGGCATTTATTTTCAAATCCGGGCTGGATGGGGAAACCTTTGGACACCTGTTCTGCTATACTAGAGAAAACGATAGAAAACAGATCAATAGCAGCCATAGTGAAACGAGGAGGGCATGAAGTGAAAGGATATGTTGTAAATGATGGATATATGGGGTATGTGGACGGAGAGTACCGGCTGTTTGCAGATGAGACGGATTACAGAGAGTATGTAGAAGACTGATAAAGATTTTCTGACGGATATTCTGGAGCAATAGAATGGGGGGATTTTTCTGATGGGTGAATTAATGGGAGTTATGCAGGAAGAAAAGACGAAGTTTGAGCTGTCCGGGCTTAATGCTGACATTTAAAATTGATAGATGGCCTCTGTCATGATATGATATGGGTCAGAGAAGGATGCTTTTCAAGCTAGGCATGATTTCCTGACCCATATTTTTACATAGCAGGGAGAAAAAGTATTATGTCGGTATCTATAGTCAAATTACGGATATTATATATCATGAAAATCCTGTTGGAGAAGACGGATGCAGACCACCCGATGTCGGCGGCGGATATCGGGAAGGCGTTGGGCGAGTATGAGATGTCAGCCGACCGCAAGACGGTATATAATGATATTGAGACGCTGAATGAATTTGGGATGGATATCCTGCAGGCCAGGGGCACAAACGGAGGCTACTATGTCGGCCGGAGAGAATTTGAGCTGCCGGAGCTTAAGCTTCTCGTGGATGCGGTGCAGGCGTCGAAATTCATCAGCAGGAATAAATCTGAGGAGCTGATCAGGAAATTAGAAAATCTGGCAGGCAAGTATGATGCCAGCCAGCTCCAGCGCAATGTGTTCATTTGTAACCGTCTAAAGACCGGTAACGAGACGGTCTATTATAATGTGGACAAGATTCACGCCGCTATATTAGAAAATAAACAGATTCAGTACAAGTATGCAGAGTGGACGGTGCAAAAGAGGCTGAAGCCGAAGAAGAACGGTGCGTTTTATACGGTCAGTCCCTGGGCGCTCACCTGGGATGATGCGTATTATTATCTTATTGCCTATGATGAAGCGGCAGACTGTATCAAGCATTACCGGGTGGATAAGATGCAGCAGACAAGCGTTACCGGAAGGGAGCGTATCGGAAAAGAACGGTTTCAGAACTTTGACCTGGCAGAATTTGCCAAGAAGACATTTTCCATGTACGGCGGCTGCGATGAGGAGGTTACGCTGGTCTGTGAAAATGATATCGTAGGCGTTATCCTGGACAGGTTTGGGCAGGAGGTGTTTATCGTCCCGGTGGATGAAGGACATTTCCGGGTGAGGGTATTGGCGGCGGTCAGTCCTCAGTTCTTTGGATGGATTACAGGAATCGGTGAAAAGATGCGTATTGCGGCGCCAGAGCATGTCAGGGAGTCGTACCGGGAATATTTGCTGCGTATTGTGTCAGGATACAGCGTTTAGAACTTATGAGATAAATCATGGAAAAACCCTCGGTTATGTGGTACAATATGAACAATAGTAATATGTCAGTTGCTGATCACGGAGTGAACAGTAACATAGGTCAAAATACAATGAAGAGAGGGTAAAAAGATGGGAAACATATTTGACATTTTAGGGCCTGTTATGGTTGGACCGTCTAGTTCTCACACGGCAGGAGCAGCCCGGATCGGCCTGATCGCCAGACAGCTTTTTGGAAGACAGCCGGAAAAGGCAAAGGTTTATCTTCACGGGTCATTTGCGGCTACAGGAAAGGGACATGGAACAGATAAAGCGCTGATCGGCGGGCTTTTGGGGATGAGACCGGATGACATGCGTATTCCGGACAGCTTTAATGTGGCCAAGGATGAGGGGATGGAGTTTGTAATCGAGAATAGGGACTTTAAGGAAGCACATCCCAATACTGCGCGTATTTACATGGAAGCAGAAGGAATCCCTTCCATGTGGGTTCAGGCGCATTCCATCGGCGGAGGCAGGATCAGGGTCTGCAAGCTGGACGGAATTGATGTGAATTTCAGCGGTGAGAGCAATACACTCATTATCCGCAATGTGGACGAGCCGGGACGTGTGAAGGATGTGTCCGCGGCGCTCAGTGATGCCCAGATTAACATAGCGACGATGCAGCTTTTCCGGGATAAGAAGGGCGGGATTGCAGTTATGGTCGTTGAGATCGACGAGGTCATTCCGCAGGAAGTAATCGACAATCTTGTAGGCAAACCGGGAATTATCCGAGTGAAATTCCTGAGCGCGAACTAAATTCATGGAGGATAAAGAGTATGTCATATCAATCAATGGAAGAGGCTTATGAAAGATGCGAAAGGGACAGCATCGAATTATGGAAAGCCATACAGTTAGAGGATGCTCACGAAAGAGGCGTGAGTGAGGAGGATTCGTGGAACCAGATGAAATATATGTGGCAGGCGATGCTGGACGGGCTTGATGCTTACGAGCCGGATCTGATGTCAAGAAGCGGTCTTGTCGGGGCTGAGGGTGCGAAGATGGATGCGTATCGTAAGTCCGGGCAGTCTCTCTGCGGGGATTTCCTTGCAAAGGTGATCTCTAATGCGTTGAAGATGGGCTGCAACAATGCCTGCATGAAGCGGATCGTGGCAGCTCCGACGGCAGGGGCGTGCGGCGTGCTTCCTGCCGTGCTCGTCACCTATTACCGTGAGTATGAGGTGTCCGAGGAGAAGATGATCGAGGCGATGTATGTGGCGGCAGGCGTCGGACAGATCATTGCGAACCGTGCCTACCTGGCAGGAGCTTCCGGCGGATGCCAGGCAGAGATAGGCTCCGGCTCCGGTATGGCTGCAGCCGCGATCTGCCATGTCAGGGGCGGAGAAACCAGGCAGCTTGGTCACGCCTGCGCGATGGCCCTCAAGAACCTGATGGGTCTAGTATGTGATCCGGTGGCAGGTCTGGTAGAGGTACCGTGCGTGAAGAGAAATGTAGTAGGTGCGGTAAATGCACTGTCGGCGGCAGATATGTCCCTGGCGGGCATAGTGAGTCAGATTCCGGTAGACCAGGTCATTGATGCCATGAAGGAAGTGGGGGATAAGATGGATGTAACCCTCAGAGAGACGGCGCTCGGCGGTGTTGCCATGAGCCCGAGAGGCCAGGAAGTATCGGATGAACTGAATGCATAAAAAGCAGGAAATGTCCGGGAATTGAATGCATAAAGACCGGGAAATGTCAGAAATGCTGAATGTATAAAGTCTGGGAGGTGTCCGGGAAAACGGATGCGCAAAAGCGTAGAATGTATAGTCGGCGAGACTTTGGAGCACCGCATGTTTAACCGCGGCAAGTTAAGCATGCGGTGCCCTTTTGTGCCTGCAGATAAATCTGAAGGAATACCGAATCAGTGCTGTCCTGAGGCTAATCCCCTTCCGGATCCACAACGATCACCTCTTTTTTCAGGGCCGATGCTTTTGCGATGATCTCCGGGGAAGTCTTGTTGTCTGTGATGATCACGTCAATCTGGTTTAGGGGAATGGAATTGCACAGAGAGACATGCTCGCATTTTGTATGATCGATCAGGAGGACGACTTTTTTCGCGATGGAGACAAGCGCCCGCTTTGTCTCCACCAGCGGATAGGTGTGTTCAAAGGCGCCGCCCGGTATACGGAACGCTCTGGCAGAGATAAAGGCTACGTCGGCGTGGTGCTGGGTCAGTGTCTCCCTGGAGTCAGTCATAATAGATTTCGTGCGGTGATAGAGCATGCCGCCGGTCAGGTATGTTTGGATATTTTCTTTGTTGGACAGCTCCACCGCTGTCATGAGGTTGGAGGTGATGACAGACAGCGGGATATGATCAGGCAGGAACCGGGAAACCGTGTGGGCGGTAGTTCCGGAATCTATACAGATCACGCTGTAGGGATGGATGAACCTCAAGGCGGCTTTTGCGATCGCTTCCTTCTCATACTGGTGCTCGTCAATCTGCTCATGAAAATAATTCGGCTTTGCTTCCTTCATCAGAAACGCGCATCCGTGCTTGCGGCGGATGAGCTGCATTTGCTCAAGCTCGTTCAGATCTCTGCGGATAGTCATCTCGCTGCAATTAAGTGTATCCGAAAGCTCCTTCGGCGTACAGATCATCTGATTTTCTAACAGTTCTATAATTCGTGCGTGACGTTCTTTTTTCATCAGGATATCCCTCCGATTATTCCTATTAATATAATATTAAAATGCTTTTACACATTTTGCAATACTTTATCTCAAAATGTGTTATAAAATAAACAAAAACTGATTACAAATGTTTGAATATAAACATATATAAGGGGTTAAAATGTTGAAATTAAAACGTTTTGTCCATATAATGATCACATAAAGGTTATCCAAAGCAATATATTGATAAAGGAGATAGAGATTATGACCAAAATGCCTGAAAAAGAGCGGGCTGTCGGGATGTACAGGAGGATGTACCAGATCCGGCAGTATGAGGAGACGATTTATTATCTGTTCCTGGAGGGAATCATGCCGGGAACCATCCACCAGTCCCACGGCCAGGAGGCGTGCGCGGTCGGGATGATCTATGATCTGCGCAAAGAGGATTATATCCTGACGACCCACCGGCCGGCGGGTCACGACCTTGCAAAAGGCGTATCCCTGCGCTCCATGCTGTGCGAGATGTTCGGAAAATCGGAAGGCTGCTGCAAGGGAAAAGGCGGGGCGATGCATACAGGCGACCTCTCAGTGGGGGCAGTCACGGCGAACGCGATCGTCGGCGGCAATCTTCCAATCGCGGCAGGTGTGGCGTTAAGGTGCAGGATGATGAAGACGGACAATGTGGCGGTCTGTTTTTTCGGGGACGGAGCCAGCAATGAAGGGGCGTTCCACGAAGCGCTCAATGCGGCAGCCGTCTGGAAGCTTCCGGTAGTCTATGTATGTGAGAACAATCTGTATTCTGCCACGACTTCCATCAGGCTTACCTGCAGCCTTGAACATGTGGCGGCGGACAGAGGCAGCGCTTACGGCATTCCTTCGGAGGTCGTGGACGGCAATGATGTCCTTGCGGTAAATGAGGCAGCAGCCCGGGCAGTAGGACGGGCAAGAAATGGCGAAGGTCCGACGATCCTGGAGCTTAAGACATACCGCATCGGCGGCCACTCCAGAAATGACGCCTGCGGCTACCGGCCAGAGGAGGAGGAGCAGGAATGGTTCGCCAAAGATCCGATTCATACGTTCAGGAAACGGCTTCTTGACGAAGGCGTGATTACCGAAGAGGAGCTGGTAAAGATCGAGGAAGAGATTACCGAAGAGATTGATGCGGAAGTAGAATATGCGAAGAACAGTAAAGATCCCGCGCCAGAATCCGCGCTGAGGGACGTCTACTGGGAAGGAGGTACATTATAATGGCTGAGATGTCGGTTGCAGACGCTTTAAAGCTGGCAATACAGGAGGAGATGAGACGGGATGAGACGGTGTTCTGTCTTGGTGAGGATGTGGACATAAAGGGAGGTATGGGAGGAGCATTTACCGTGACCAAGGGACTTTTGGATGAATTCGGCCCGGAGCGGGTGATCAATACGCCTATAGCGGAGATCCTGATCGCCGGTGTGTGTGTCGGGGCAGGGATGACGGGGATGCGCCCGGTGGCTGACCTGCAGTACGGGGATTTTTTGTTCTGCATGATGGATCAGCTGGTGAACCAGGCAGCGAAGATGTGCTATATGTCCGGCGGAAAGGTACATATTCCCATGGTCATGCGCGCACCCTGCGGGGCGACCAACCGGGGAGCGCAGCACGCCCAGAGTCTTGAGAGTTATTTCATCCATGTGCCGGGGCTTAAGGTGATCTGCCCGTCAACGCCTTACGACGCTAAGGGGATGATGAAGCAGGCGATCCGTGATGATAATCCGGTGCTTGTGTTTGAGCATAAGCTTCTGTACGGCAGTTCGCGAAAGGAAAAGGATGCCGTCAGGACTTCCGGCGAGGTGCCAAAGGAGGAGTATACGATAGAATTTGGAAAGGCGGCAGTTCGTAAGGAAGGGACGGATGTGACCATCGTAGCCAATCTTTTGATGAGCTACCGGGCACAGGAAGCGGCAAAGGCGTTAGAAAGCGAGGGGATAAGCTGTGAGGTGATCGACCCTAGAAGCCTTGTGCCCTTCGACTATGAGACAGTAGAGAGATCGGTGAAAAAGACAGGCAGGCTCATGGTCGTCCATGAGGATACGTACAACGGAGGATGGGGAGCACAGGTTGCGGCACACTTCGCGGAGTACTGCATTTTTGACCTAGACGCGCCGGTAAAGATCGTGGCAGCATATGATACGCCGATCCCATTTGCAGCGCCGATGGAAAACTTTGTGATTCCCTCTGTGGACAGGATCAAGGAGGCGGCAAGGGAGCTGGCGGCATTTTAAGAAAGGCTGAAGACCGGAATGCTGAAAATTAGTGGAAGGATAAAGGAGAAAAAATATGAGCAGAGTATCAGTAAAAATATTGATGGAGCATGCGTTAGCGCATAAATACGCGGTAGGTTATTTTGAGAGCTGGAATCTGGAATCTACTCTAGCGGTGGTACGTGCCGCCGAAAATGTAAAATCACCGGTCATCATCGGGGTATGCGGGACTTATATCGGAGAGCCGAAGAGAAGATACGCAGAAAGCCTTACAGTCTATTACGCAATGCTGTCTCAGATCGCAGAAGAGGCGAAGGTTCCGGTGGCCCTGCTCCTTAACGAATCAGACGATGAAGAGATGGTGATACGGGCAGCGGAAAATGGTTTTGACATGGTCATGTACGCCCCGGTATTTTCCTCAGAAGAGATACCTCTTGAGCAGTTGACAAAGATTCAGAAGCATATCGCACAGCGGGCGCATGAAAACGGCGCGGCAGTGGAGGGAGAAGTCGGGGAGCTTCCGCTCTATAACTCGGCGGCCGGAAAGCTCCATGACGGCGAAGTCACCGATCCGGATATCTGCGCGGCATTTGTAAAGGAAACGGGAATCGATACGGTAGCCGTCTCTGTGGGGAACTGCCATCTGAAGGAGGACGGGATGGTGACGATCAATTACGATGCACTGAACGCGCTGGCGGAGAAGATAGATATCCCCCTTGTCCTGCACGGCGGCACCAGCATTGCCAGGGAGGACTTAAGAAGGGCGGCAGCGATGGGCGTTGCGAAAGTGAATTTCGGGACAGGTATGAAGCGGGCGGTTCTGAACACATGGAAACAGTATCTGGCGGAGTATGAGGTGGATCATATGGATCCCAATGATGTACTTGGGCGCGGCACGGACAAAGACCTTCTGATGCTGGAGCAGGAGGCGGTCATCCGTTACGTGGAGGAGACGATCTGTGCAATGAACGGGGAAAACAAAGCATTTTAAGGTGGTAGGGATATGATGAAGGAGATAAGGATGCCGGCGGGCGGTCAGACGACGGATATATCGGTGGTGGGAACGTGGCTGGTGAGGTGTGGGGATAAGGTGAAGCGTGGAGATGCGCTTCTTGAGATAGAGACAGATAAAGCGACCCTTACGGTGGAAAGTTATGCGAAGGGAATTGTGCTTGCACTGCTTGCCGAGGAGGGAGACCGGGTACCGGCAGGAGAGGTCATCGCCCTGATCGGGGAGGAGGGTGACCGTAAAGAGGCAGAAGCACTGATTGCCGGGAGAACGGCGCAGTCAGCAGCGGGAGCGGACGAAGCTGTGCGCCAGAACCAAATACTGCGGACAGAGCAGGAAGAAGGCAGTGCGGACAAGCCGCAGGAAAAAGAGATGCTGGAGGAAGAGGAATATCAGCCCATTGACAGGAGAATGCAAAGAAGAAGGAAAGATCCAGTAAAAGGTGCAAACGATGCCCCAAGACAGACTCTGGCGGATTCCCGAGCCATGAATATGGCTGAGGTCAAAGCTATGCCTAATGCGAAGCTCATGGCCAAAGAAAATCACATCTCACTGGCAGATGTGGCAGAAGGGCTGGGGAAGCATATACTGAAACGGCAGGATGTGGAGGCGTATTTAGAAAGCATTGCGCCGGGCCGGTTATCCGCAGGAGGAGCGGCTGATGAAGGAACTACGGAAAATACAGGGGCAAAAGCTCCTATACCAGAAGTAGACGGAGATATCACGGTTCCGTTTACCAACATGCGGCAAATCATCGCGCGGCGGATGTTAGAGAGCGTGCAGAGCATCCCGGTATTTACCGTCACAGTAGAGATAGACATGACCCAGTGCATTGCTCTTCGCGGGATCATAAATTCTTCGGGAGATGATCGGAAGGTATCCTACAATGACATCCTGTTCAAATGTATGGAAGCCGCGATCCGCAGCTACCCTTATGTGAACGCCTCCTGTAAGGAGTCAGAGATTATCCTGCACAGGGATGTCAATATCGGGCTTGCCGTGTCGGTAGAAGGCGGGCTGGTAGTTCCGGTAGTTCACAAGGTTCAGGAAAAGAACATATCCGGGATATCCATATGCAGCAGAGAGAAGGTAAAAAAGGCAAGAGCCGGGAAGCTTGCCCCGGAGGATATGTCAGGGGGAACCATAACACTTTCTAACCTGGGCATGTATCCGGTCACGCAGTTTACCGCTATCATCAATCCGCCGCAGGTCTGCATTCTGGCTGTGGGCGCCATAGAGGAAAAGGTGGTTTTCAAAGAGGGAGCGCAGAAAAGCGTGCCGGTGATGAAGGTCACCGGAAGCTTCGACCACCGGGTCATTGACGGCGCGTACGGCGCGGGATTTTTGACGGAACTGAAGAAGATAACCGAGAACCTGGCGCTGGCATTGCTGTAGACGGAGATAACTGGCGAAGAAACAGAGGTGAATATAGTATGGAAGAAAACAGATATGACCTAATTGTGATCGGCGGCGGTCCGGGCGGCTATTTTTCCGCCATAACTGCCGCCAGGGAGGGACTTTCGGTGCTGCTGTTTGCGGGCGGCGCCATCGGCGGCACCTGTCTGAATGAAGGCTGCATCCCTGCAAAATATCTTCTGGATAAAGCGGCTGCCCTTGAAAAAGTCAGGGCGCTGACGGACAAAGAAATCTTCAGGGAGCCGGGGCTGTTCAGCTTTAAGAAGATTCAGAAGGGAAGAGAAGAGGTAATAAAAAAGCTTACCGGAGGTGTGGCATATCTTTTAAAAGCCAATCAGGTAAGAGTCATTCATGGCTTTGCTTTTTTAAAGGAACCTGGAAGGGTGGAATGCGAGGGGAAAAGCTATGAAGCAAAGGACATTATCATAGCGACAGGATCTGAGAGCATGTCTGTGCCCATAGCCGGGGCAGAGTATACGGTCAACAGTACGCAGGCGCTGGCCCTTGAGCGGGTGCCGCGGCGTCTTGTGATTATCGGAGGCGGTGTGATCGGTATGGAGCTTGCCAGTGCGTACTGCTCTTTCGGCTCTGAGGTGACGGTATTAGAAGCGATGCCGGCATTGTTTCCGGCGGAGGATGGGCGGATGACCGCTTACTTACAAAAGGAACTGGTGAAGCGGGGGATCCGGATAAGCACCGGCTGCAGGGTCAAGGTGATCGAGAAGGCAGGGCAGAGTCGGAGAGTATTTTTTCAGGGAGAAAAACCGGAGGAGATCTATGCGGATGTAGTCATCTTAGCGGCAGGCCGCAAGCCGGTATGCCGGGGGATTGATACAGAAAAGCTTGGCCTTGCCCTCACAGAGAAGAAGGAGATATGGGTAGACGGGCATATGCAGACAAGCGTACCTCATATCTACGCTGTCGGTGATGTCATCGGCGGGTATCAGCTTGCCCACGCTGCCTATGCGGAAGGTGGGACGGCGGTAGCGCATATTCTTGGAAAAGACGGGACGACAGTATGCAAAATAGAGAAAGCTTTCGCGGCGCCGGAGATGCCGCGGTGCATCTACACGATTCCGCCCTATGCGGCGGTGGGACTTACCCAGGCGGAGGCGCGGGATAAGGGAATCGACGCGGTCAGGGGCGAATTTTCCTATTCAGGAAACGGGATGGCTCTGGCGGAAGGAGCAGAGGGACTTGTACAGGTGGTCATGGACAGAGAGTCAGAGACGACGGCCGGCATACAGATCATAGGGGAAGGGGCGCCGGAGATGCTCTCATTCGCGGCTCTTGCAGTAAAGGAAAGGATGACATTAAACGAGTGGCAGCAACTGATCGTAGCTCATCCGTCCCTGTCGGAGATGATAAAAGAGGCAGCCTTAGACTGCTTCGGAAAGAGCGTGCATGGTGCAGTGAGATAGGAGGAGTGTTTATGGAACGGTATATGATAGGCATTGATTACGGAACAGGCGGCGGGAAGGCATGCATAATCGATGAAAATGCAGATGTGCTGGCATACGCTTTCCGGGAGTATCCCATCTATACAGACAGGCCCGGGTGGTCTGAGCATGACGCTGGGAATTACTGGACGCTGGCCTGCGATACGATCAGGGAGTGCTTGGAAAAATCAGGCGTTTCGCCGGAAAAGATATGCGGTATCGGCATATCCTCAGCGCAGCCCTGCCTGGTGATGATCGACCGGGAAGGTAATCCAGTCAACCGCGCTTACAATCTTATGGACAGACGTGCGGTCAGCCAGGTAGAGTGGCTCAGAGAACATATCGGCGTAGATGAGATCTTTGAAATAAACGGGAACCGGATAGAGGATTATCCTACCATGGTCAACATTATGTGGGAAAAGGAAAACCGTCCCGAGGATTATAAAAGAATCTGGAAGACACTCACCATAGATGGTTTCGTGCGGTTTAAAATGACCGGAAAGGCCGCCATGAGTTATTCTCACGGCGGCTTCTGGGGAGTTGCCTACGATATCCGCAAAAAAGAGTTCGACAGCGCGCTTATGGAAAAGCTGGGAATTGATATGGAGCTTATGCCTCAATTGTATCCGTGCGAAGAGATCGTAGGAAGGGTGACAGAGGAAGCCGCCAGGGCGCTGGGGCTTGTGGAAGGTATCCCGGTATGTGCAGGACAGGTGGACTGCAACGCAGGCTTCGTGGGCGGCGGCGCCATCTCCCCGGGAGACGTCCAGATCAACCTTGGGACATGCGGGGTCATGGGCGTGGTAAACAACAGCAGGGAATTTATCGACCTTGTGTGCAATGATGCCTATACCACCAACTCCTGCAATGATTTTATCTCCATTGCTGTAGTGCTCACAGGCGGGCAGGTGCTCAGATACCTGCGGGACAATTTCTGCCAGATGGAGCAGGAGACGGCAAAGCTTATGGCGGATATGGACGTCTATGACATCATGAATAAAGAAGCAGAAAAAGTTCCGGCCGGGAGTGAAGGGCTTTTGGTGCTGCCTTATCTTGCCGGAGAGAGGACGGTCTTGTGGGATGCGAAAGCGAGAGGAACCGTGTTCGGCCTGTCCGCACGCCATACGAAGGGGCATCTTATCCGCGCATTTATGGAAGGAGTGGCCTATGCCCTATATGATAATTACCGACTGATGTTAAAGAAGGGAATCCGGGCAAACGCGCCGGTCATCCTTAACGAAGGCGGCGCTAAGAGCAGGCTGTGGCGCAGGATCATCACCGATGTGTTCAATGTGCCCACCGCATTTGTGGAAAACCGTGTGGGTGCGCCATACGGCGATGCGATCCTGGCGGGCGTCTCGGCCGGGGTATGGAAGGATTTTTCGATCGCGAAGGAGAAGGTTAATTATATTGATTACATGGAGCCGGATAAACGGGCGCATGAGATGTATATGGACTATTTCCAGATATACCACCGGCTTTACGGGCATCTCAAAAACGATTTTGCGGATCTGTACCAGGTGGTAAAAAGATACAGATAACATGTGCTTGTGGAGCACACAGCAGTGCCATTACTGGTGGGTGAATTGTTTCTAAATTATACTAAATTATTGGCGAAACTTGTAGAAAATAATTTTCAAAATATTTAGAACGTGATACAATTATGATATAAAAATTAGTGAAGAGAGGTAAAATAATGAGAAAAATTATTAACTCACCGGATAATGTTGTATCGGAGATGATGGAGGGTTACATCAGTGCCTATGGAAGATATTACGAGAAGCATCCGAAGGTAAACGGTGTTATCCTCCGGCAGAGAAGAAAGGGCAAGGTCGCCCTCGTTATCGGCGGCGGCAGCGGCCATGAGCCGATGTTTTCCGGGTTTGTGGGGAAGGGGCTTGCGGACGCGGCGGCCTGCGGCAATATCTTCGCATCGCCGGATCCCAATACCGTCTATGAGACCGCAAAAGCAGTTGATCAGGGGAAGGGCGTTATCTTCGTCTATGGCTGCTACGCGGGTGACAATCTGAACTTTGATATGGGCGAGGAGTTCCTGAATGATGAAGGAATCCCTACCACCCATGTGCGCGTATGGGATGACGTAGCGTCCGCGCCGAAGAATAGGATCGAAGACCGGCGGGGCATTGCAGGAGATGTATTTGTCGTAAAGATTGCCGGGGCTGCATGTGATGCGGGACTGTCCCTTGAGGAAGTGACAAGAGTGACGGAAAAAGCAAGGGATAACACAAAGACTATCGGAGTTGCCACAGCGCCGGCGCAGCTTCCCGGTATAGATAAGCCGATCTTTGAGCTGCCAGAGGGCGAGATCGAGTACGGCATGGGGCTTCACGGAGAAAGAGGCGTGCTGCGCACCACATGGCAGGATGCGGACGTATTGGTAGAGAAGATGTACACGCAGATCATGGAGGATGCACAGCTTAAGGCGGGCGACGAGGTGTGCGTGCTGGTGAACGGCCTTGGCTCCACTACCATCACAGAGCTTGCCATCGCTTACCGGAAGGTGAAAAAGCTTCTGGACCGGGACGGCATCAAGGTATATGACACAGACCTCAACAGCTACTGCACCAGCCAGGAGATGGGCGGCTTTTCCATCACCCTGTTTAAGCTGGACGAGGAGCTTAAGGGCTACTACGATATGCCCTGCTACTGCCCGTTCTACGCGAAAGGAGAGCTGGCCGCAGCCGGAACCTTGCAGGCAGAAGATAACCGTGACGCGTCGTTGGAAGACGGCGGCTCCCAAGCTGGCGGCACACCGGCAGAGGAGCCGGAGTTTGACGAAAATGATGTGGAAGCGGCCAGGATCGTAAGGAGCAGGGAGGGCGTCCTCACCGAGCTTAATGCAGAGGATGCCAGGAACATGCTTATCTATATCGCGGACAAGATCATCGCAAAGAAGCCTTATTTGACGGAGATCGACAGCGCCATCGGAGACGGGGACCACGGGATCGGAATGGCGGGCGGCATGCAGAAGGCAAAAAGGAAGCTGCTTAAGATGGAGGGCGAGGAGAACGTATACGCCATCTTCGAGGCGGCGGGAAAGGCTATGCTTTTGTCCATGGGCGGAGCATCGGGGGTAATCTTCGGAAGTCTGTACCTGGCAGGAGCAAAGGGGATGGAGCCGGCAAGTGTCTTGACAGCCGCGGATCTTGCCGGAATGGAGAGGAAGAGCCTTGCGGCCATCCAGGAGAGAGGAAAGGCAGAGGTAGGCGATAAGACGATGGTAGACGCGCTGGTGCCGGCGGTGGAAGCGATGGAAGAAAGCAGCGGCAAAGGGCTGCTTGCTATGCTTAAGGCAGCGGAAGAAGCAGCGGCAAAGGGAGTTGAGGATACAAAAAAGTACCAGGCCAGATTCGGACGCGCCAAATCACTGATGGAGAGGGCCGTCGGGTATCAGGATGCAGGGGCGACCTCGGTGTGGCTTATCCTGCAGGGAATGCGGGAATTTGTAGAAGATAAATTATAGGATAAACGATAAGATTTAGTCAGCGCAGCAAACTGGACTGGTCAGATTAATCAATATTGGCTATTTCCTTCATGCCAAATCTGTTATACAGTATGGGAAATCAATAAGTTACTTGAAGGAAAAGAGGTCTTAATTATGAATGCTAATCTGAAAAAACTGGTTACGGCTGCGCTGTTCGCAGCTCTGGCATGTGCCGCTACGATGGCGGTACGTATTCCGACGCCGGGTACCGGCGGATATATCCACCCGGGTGATGCGGTAGTTATCTTGTGTGGGGTCATCCTTGGTCCCGGGTGGGGTTTTCTGGCGGCAGGAATCGGCTCTGCAATGGCTGATCTGCTGGGCGCATATTTTCTCTATGTCCCGATCACATTTGTGATAAAGGGTGCGGTTGCTTTTACAGCGGGGACGATCTATCAAAGGATCGGAAAGACGTCTAAGAGCCGTTATACAGCGGTGGTTCTTGGCGGTGTGGGAGATATCATACTGGTTGCAGGCGGGTATTTCCTGTGTGAGGTCATGCTCTACGGGGCGGCGGCAGCGGCGGCGAGTGTGCCGGCTAATCTGATCCAGGGAGTCAGCGGGCTTATCCTCGGCGTAGTGCTTTACCCCGTCTTGCTGGCGGTTCCGGATGTCCGGCAGATTGCCAACGGGCAGAGCAAGACGGCATAAGGGACGGTAGTCGGGCTGTTTTTTGCAGTAGCGATGGTGCGTATGCTGTTTTCCGTTCCGCTTTCCGTGTTTTTAATCCTGTTCTATATCATGGTATTTGTTCTGACCCTATTTGACTCGGAGGACTTTCTGGCTGTGGCCTTTGATTCCGGCGGTGTGACTACCGGACCGATGACTGTTCCGTTTATCATGACGCTGGGTATCGGCTTTGCTGCTGTGCCAAGTGATAAGCATGCGGAGGATGACAGTTTCGGCCTGGTCGCCCTGTGTTCCATCGGTTTGATCCGTGCTGTTTTGCTCCTCGGCCTTGTCTACCAGCCGGAGGGAACGGGCTGTACGCCTGCGCCTCTGTCACAGATCGAAAACTCTGTGGAGGCGGCGTCATGGCGACCATGGCGATAATACCAAAAGCGTCCCTTACGATATCCCCGCCCATCGTCTGGCAGGCGCCAATGACAAAGGGAGGCAGAAACGTAGCAGTCATCGGCCCGGACGCAACGCCGCCAGAGTCGAAGGCGATCGCAGAAAATATCTTTGGACAAAAAAGGACAGGCAGACAGCGATGACATATCCCTGTACGATGAACCAGAAAATCGAGATTCCCGACAGCACCCAGAACATGGAAAGCTCCACCGAGACGCCGGCCGGGGCAGTTACGTTCTCTCTTCTGGTTACCGGTACGGCAGGGCTTTGGATGCTGGAGGATGAGTAAAAAACATTATTTTCTTGTTGACTTTATCTTAGTAAATTGATAACATTGTACCGTAGAAAAATACTAAGATAAATCTGAGGAGAATGTGTTTATGAAAAAATTAGTAGTACTGATGTTGACTTTAATGATGACCGTGTCTCTGACGGCATGCGGCAGCGACGGCTCTGATTCTGGCTCTGATTCGGATTCGGGTTCCAAGACGGAGGCTTCTGATGAAAGCGATATGGATTACGTAAAGAGCAAAGGAACTTTAGTTGTGGGAATCACGGATTTTGAGCCTATGGATTATAAGGATGACAGCGGAGAGTGGGTCGGATTCGATGCGGACATGGCGAAGGCATTCGCGAAGAGCCTTGGAGTAGAGGCTGAGTTCGTGGAGATCGACTGGGACAACAAGATCATGGAGCTTGAGGGAAAGACGATCGACTGCGTATGGAACGGCATGACGCTGACGGACGAGGTGACAAGTGCTATGGAATGCTCTAAAGCTTACTGCAACAATGCGCAGGTAGTTATTGTTCCTTCTGACAAGGCGGATAAATATAAAGATACAGACAGTCTGTCGGACCTTTCCTTTGCGGCGGAGGCAGGGAGTGCAGGAGAGGCGGAGCTTTCTAAGCTCAACCTTTCGTGTACGCCGGTGAAGGCGCAGTCTGACGCGCTGATGGAAGTGGCTGCGGGAACCTCTGACGCGGCGGTTATCGATTCTCTTATGGCTGCGGCTATGGTGGGCGAAGGTACAGGCTACGGGAATCTCACCTATACGGTAGGGTTAAACAGTGAGGAGTACGGCGTGGGATTCCGTAAGGACTCTGACCTCGCCGCTTCCCTGAATGAATTCTTTGTTTCCAGCTATGCAGACGGCAGTATGGTAGAATGTGCGGAAAAATATGGGGTTCAGGCTGCTGTGATCGAGCAGAAATAAATTTACGATACAAGTATTAAAGATTAAGGTAATTGATTATGGAACAGATGATGGAGCAGATGCCGGTCGTTGTCCATGCGTTGAACATCGGTTTTCTGCAAACGTTAAAATTATTTTTTGTGACGCTGATCGGAGCATTCCCGCTGGGACTTGTCATTGCTTTCGGATCAATGTCAGGTTTTAGGCCGCTAAGTTATCTTGCGAAGCTGGTTGTCTGGATCATCAGGGGAACACCTTTGATGATCCAGCTTCTGATCATCTATTATTTTCCTGGGCTGGTGCTTCATAATCCTATATGGGGGAGCGGGGAGTCAGGAAGATTCCTGGCGGCATCCGTGTCCTTCATCCTGAATTATGCCTGCTATTTTTCTGAGATCTACAGGGGTGGCATCCAGGGCGTCCCGGAAGGACAGGAGGAGGCGGGACTGGTGCTCGGCATGACGAAGAGCCAGATATTTTTTAGGATCACGCTGCTTCAGATGATCAAGCGCATCGTGCCGCCCATGTCCAATGAGATCATTACGTTGGTGAAGGACACCTCCCTTGCCCGCATCATCGCCCTGCAGGAGATCATATGGGCAGGGCAGGCATTCATGAAAGGCTCCTATGGGATATCCGGCGCTATCTGGCCGTTGTTTTTCACGGCTGTCTACTACCTGATCTTTAATGGTATCCTGACAGTTGCGCTTGGCCGTCTGGAAGAAAAGCTTAACTATTTCAGGTAACGGGGGAGGAAATTATGGCGATTTTAGAGGTAGAACATATATGTAAATCTTTTAACCGCACGGAAGTGTTAAAGGATATCAGCTTCTCTCTGGAAAAGGGACAGGCAGTTTCCATCATCGGCTCTTCTGGAAGCGGAAAAACGACGCTCCTGCGGTGCCTGAATTTTTTGGAGCGCCCGGATAGGGGAGTGATCAAGGTAGGAGGAGATACGCTTTTTGATTCCGGCGACCCTTCCACCCAGTTAGAGTCGGCAATTCGGAAAAAGCGGCTGCATTTCGGCCTGGTATTCCAGTCATTTAACCTGTTCCCGCAGTATACGGCGCTTGGCAATGTGATGCTGGCGAAGGAGCTTCTTGCCTCTGAGCAGCCGGATTACAAGGCGAGAAAAAAGGAGATTCACGAAGAGATCCATGCGCAGGCAGAAGAGCTCTTAACGCAGATGGGGCTTAGCAACCGGATGGACAGCTACCCTCACCAGCTATCCGGCGGACAGCAGCAGCGGGTGGCAATCGCAAGGGCGCTGGCGCTGACACCGGATATTCTCTGCTTTGATGAGCCTACGTCTGCCCTGGATCCGGAGCTTACGGGGGAAGTCCTTAGGGTAATCAAGGAGTTGGCGGATAAGAAGACGACGATGATCATCGTGACGCATGAGATGGCGTTCGCAAGGGATGTGGCAGATCACACGATTTTTATGGACGGCGGGCTGATCGTGGAGCAGGGCAATCCCAGGCAGGTATTTGAATGTCCCAGGGAAGAGCGGACAAAGCAGTTTTTGGCGCGGTTTACGCAAGGGTAGTATGATGGGCTGGATGCCGATGATTTAATTTTTTCTTTGAGAGTTCAAGGCATAACAGGTTACATTTTAACATATTTTAGATTGAAGCGATTGGGGAAATACCTGATACATTTTTGATAGATTTCCGAATGTCGGGATGTTGATCAGAACCCAGAGCGGAATGTTATTATATGTATTAGAGAGAATAATTGATGTAGATATAATCCGTCGGGAGATCCTCAATCTGTTCTGAAAAGGTAGAAAAATGTTTTGATACTGCCATATGATCTGCTCCTTGAAATAAAAGAGGGAGAGACCTGCCGGTTCTCCCCCGGTCGCGGGCTTCACAAGTATCCGCAACACGATCACTGACCACTCAATAACAAAATGCGATAAAATTGTCAATACATTTCAAAGATTCAAATCAGTTATATCTAAGTGCCTCTATCGGATTCTTCTTCGCAGCCCGGTTCGCCGGGTACAGTCCGAACAAAACTCCGATTCCTACAGAAAATGCAATGGACAGCAGAACGATTCCTGATGACAGGCTATAGTCTGTACTGCCAATGATATTAACCGTCTCGATGACGATCCACGAAAAGGCGATGCCAAGGAAGCACCCGAACAGGCTGATGATGAGGGCTTCGATCAGAAACTGCAGCATGATCGTCCCGCGTCCTGCGCCGATGGCTTTGCGGATGCCGATTTCCCGTGTGCGCTCAGTGACGGATACCAGCATGATGTTCATGATCCCGATACCGCCCACCAACAGCGAAATCCCTGCGATGCCTCCCAGAAGGAGCGACAATGTCCCTGTCACGCTGTCCATCGCCTCTGCAACGGAGGACTGGTTGAAGATAGAGAATGCATCCTCATCCTGCCCGAACCGCTCTAAAAGTATATTTTCAAGTTGTCTTTCCGCTGCATCCATATCGTCTCCGGCGGCAGAGATGCAAAACGAGGTGACATTGAGGGATACGTCTTCGGACAGGCGGATCAGCGACGTATAGGGAATATATGCCCGTAAGGTGCTGTCGGATGCGTTGTTTGAGGAAGTGTTTTTTTCCTTTAATACACCGATGATCAGAAAACGTTTTCCGTTAAATCTGACGTTTTCCCCGACGACATCTGTCCGGCCAAGGACTTCTGTGGCAAGGTCTGCGTTGATGACCGCTACATTGCTGTGGTTGTCGAGATCCGGTTTCATCAGGAAGCGTCCGCTTTCCAGTTCAAGCCCCTGGATATCCAGGTAAGCCGCAGTTGTGCCGGTAAGGTGGGCGCTTTCTTCCGCGTAGGCGCCGGTTGCAGTGGCCGTGCTGGCGGCGGCCGGTGCGATGCTTTCAAACAGGTCATCTTCGGTAAATGAAGACAGCTCCGACAGCTTCAGGGGACGGTCATGGTCGTCGGATATGGACACATTCAGCAGATTGTTTCCCAGCGCATTGATGGAATCTGTGATAGAGCCTGTCGCTCCGTTCACAAGAGATACAAGCACCACCAGCGACATTACTCCGATGATGATGCCGAGCATGGTCAAAAGTGAGCGTAGCTTATTGGAGAGAATGGATGTTACCGCCATTTTTACTGATTGTGTGATCATACCGTCACCTCCTTTGCGTGCCCGTCCTTCATGCGGATGCTTCGGTCTGCCTGCGCTGCTACAGATTCATCGTGAGTGATGAGCACGATTGTATTCCCGCGGTCGTGCAGCTCGTGAAATAACTGCATGATCTGGTATCCCGTAGCGGAGTCCAGGTTTCCGGTCGGTTCGTCGGCAAGGTACAGGGAGGGTTCGGATGCCATCGCCCTTGCAATGGCGATCCGCTGCTGCTGGCCGCCGGAGAGCTGGCTTGGCTTGTGCTTTTGCCGGTCGTATAGCCCTACCTTCTCAAGGGCGTCCTGAACCCGGCTTTTGCGGTCCTTTGCCGGGAGTTTCTGGTAAATAAGCGGCAGTTCTACATTTTCCTCGGCGCTCATATTGCCGATGAGGTTGAAGTTCTGGAAGATAAATCCGATCTTCCGGCTGCGGATGCGGGTAAGCTCACGCTCCGTGTAGTCTTTAACGGGCAGGCCGTCCAGAAGATACTGTCCTTCGTCGGCAGTGTCGAGACAGCCCATGATGTTCATCATCGTTGATTTGCCGCTGCCGGACGGGCCGATGATACTGACAAATTCGCCCGGGCGGATGTGAAGGTTCGCGTGATTAAGCGCGTATACCTTTTCATCGCCGATCCGGTATGTTTTTGATATGTCCTGAAAGGTGATCATACATAAGTCCTCCTTAATCCCCGGATGGCCCGCCGCCGGGAAACGTACCGCCGCCCCGGGAATTATCGGAATCCTGCCTTTTATGGTCGTTGCCGGGAGGAGTATCCGGTGCGCCGCTGCCGTTCATAATGCCGGGAAAGCCAGTTTCTTTTTCGAGACTCTTTTCCTCTTTTGAAGCTCTGGTGTAATAGACTTCTGTGCCTTCTTCAAGGCCGCCTGAGATCTCTACGTTCTGTCCGTCCGACAACCCGGTTTCCACGGTGACTTCTCCAGACAGATTCCCGTCCGCGTCCTTGGCCGTGTATACGAAAGTTTCATCGCCTTTTTGCTGCAGGGCGGTCATGGAGAGGATCAGTGTGTCCTCTGCGCTGCTTACCTGTATGGCGGCGGAGGCGCTCATGCCGATGCGCATCCGTTCATCCATGGGGACGGTGATTTCTACTTCATATTTTGTGCTGCCGCTGCCGGCCGATGCGGTGCTGCTGATCTTCGTGACAGTCCCGGTGAAGGTCTCATCCTCCAGGGCATCCAGTGTGACGGAGGCAGACTGCTCTTTTTCTACGGACAGAATATCGAGCTCATCTACGTTTACCGTGATTTTTGCGTCGTCCTGGCTGGCGAGGGTGAAAGCAACTGTCTCATAGGCGCCGGCGTCTTCTGCGGAGGTTCCTGAGGATGATCCGGTTGAGGAGGAGCTGCCTGATGAGCCGGAACTTCCGGCAGAACTGCCTGCGCCTGCTACTGAGCCGGATTTCCCGGAGGAACTTTGGGAGCCGGAGTTCTTGCCTGCCGGGCTGCTTTGGGAGCCGGGGTCTGCGGCGGAACCGTCTGTGCCAGAGGAGGATATGGAATCCTTGCTGTCTGTGTCCGCTGCGTTTCCTGAGCCTGTGTTTGCAGAGCTTCCCTGTGCTTCCGAAGTTTTTTCATATTTTGCCACTATTTTTAACTTGTTTTCTTCGCCTGAGTCATGGATGCTCCAGTGAAAGGAGGCATCCGCTATGATCGGGAGATTTTTCTCAGAGAAGGTGTAGCCGCTTTTTGCAGTCAGAACGATTGTTGCCGTGTAGACGGTTCCGCCCTGGAATGTGCTGCCGCTGCAGTCCCAGGAGATGCTCCCTTTATACATCGCTGTTTCCTGAATGGTTTTTTGCGGTGTTTCGCCGGTTACTGGTGCTTTTATGGACAAGGCGGAATAATCACTGACTGTTTTAAGGTCAGCGGTTTTGTCAGAGCTGTCTTCCTGTTCGGCTGTTTCTGCGCTGTCTGCTGCTTCTGCGTCCCCCGATACTTCTGACAGGGCAGGGGCTGTGCTGGTATCCGCAGTCAGGAAAAGAAGCCCCGAAGCGTCCTCCTGGGTTCTTTCTGCGGACATCTGTGAAAGAGAGCTGCCCTGCCCGGCGCTGTCCGATGAAGCATTACCTGTGCTGTCTGTCGTCTTGGTGTTTTCGGAAATATTGATTGTACCTACGATACCGTCTGACGGAGCTTTGACTGCAGGTTTCTTATAGAGGGATACGAGCTTTTTTTCCATGTCCTCAAGCTCTTCCTTCTCGCCTTCAAGCTCTTCTTTTTCCAGTGAAGTAAGGCTGCTGTTATCTAGCTCGTCGTCAATCGCGTCAAGTTCGTCCCGGACATTGATCAGCAGACGGGTAACGGAGGTTTTGTTAAGCGTTGCAAGAGTCTGCCCTTTCGTTACTTCCTCGCCGGTTTCTACTTTGATTGTTTCGATCCTGACTCCTGTGGGCACGGTAACGTCTGTAGTCTTGGCTGCTTCCAGATTACCGTTTGCATCGATAGTATTGCTGATACTCCCCTTTGTCACAGAGGCACTCTGGATGACGGATGCAGCCGCATCCTGCGCCCGGACGCTGTTGATGCGCAGAGAAACCACAAGTACCGCTGTGCCAAGGGTAAAGCATATGGCAGCAGCGATTATGCGGTTTTTCTTCTTTTTTAATATGGTCTTCAAAAAATTCCTGTTTTTCATAGATTCCTCCTTTTTGCCCGTCTGTTTACCTCCCTATTTTAGTTTTAAACTGTGAAAGTTTATGGGATAAATTGTGATTATTTTATGAAAAAACACCAGGTTCTGTCCGGCAGCTCTGCGCATGGGGCGCCCATGAGTAATAACACGAGGGGAGAAAAGAATCAGAAAGGTTTAGCATCTGGCAGTATACATCTTCTGAAAAATAAGCTATAATTGTTAGGAATTGTGACAGTTAAGTGAAGGAGGACCATACCCTATGGATATTTTTGAAAAATTACACGACGGCAGCATCTACGATCCTGGCGATGCGGACGTCTTGGAGCAGCAGACGGGTTATCAGGAGCGTTTATATGATTATAACATGACCAGGCCCGGCGAAGGGGCGAGGAGGACCAGACTTTTGGCGGAAATGTTCGCAGAGATCGGGGAAAACTGCTATATCGAGCCGCCCCTTCACTCCAATATGGGCGGGCATCACGTGCATTTTGGAAAGAATATTTACGCCAATTATAATCTGACCCTTGTGGATGACACCCACATCTATGTGGGGGATTATACGATGTTCGGGCCGAATGTGACGATCGCCACTGCAGGCCATCCGATCTTGCCGGAGCTTCGCCAGAGGGGGCTTCAGTACAATATGCCGGTTAGCATCGGGAAAAACTGCTGGATCGGGGCCGGGGCGATCATCCTGCCCGGCATCACCATCGGGGATAACGTGGTGGTGGGCGCGGGAAGCGTGGTGACGAAGGATATACCTTCCGGCGTAGTCGCGGTAGGGAATCCGTGCCGCATCCTGCGTAAGGTCGGGGAGCATGACCGGAAATATTATTTTAAAGACAGGGCGATCAACTACGAGGATCTGTAAGGAGAAAGAGATGGATAGGACAGGGATTTCAAAGGAAGAGACACTTAAGAAGGTTCAGGAGAGATTTAAAAACGACCGTTTTGCTACGGATAACGGAGCGGTGATCGAGGAGGTAGGAGAGGGTTATGCGCGGTGCGTGATGTCCCTTGACGAACATCATTACAATGCGGTCGGGAGCGTGATGGGCGGCGCGGTATTTACCGTGGCGGATTTTGCATTTGCGGTGGCGTCCAACTGGAACAAGAAGGCGTGCGTGTCCCTTACGGCGCAGATCACTTACCTTGGGCGGGCGAAGGGACAGAAGCTTATCGCCGAGGCAAGAAAGGTGAAAGAGGGCAGGACGACCGCTTATTATCTGGTGGAGGTCACAGACGATCTCGGCAATCAGGTGGCGCATGTGACTTCGAATGGATTTTCTGTGGGATAAGGGGGAAGACGTATGGATTACGAAGGACAGATCTGCCGCGCGCCTATGGAGCGTTCAGCGTTTATGCTGCCCGTTATGGTGGGATGCTCTTATAACCGGTGCAAATTCTGCAACCTGTTCCGGCATCTTACCTACCGGGAGCTTCCCATGGAGCGGATAGAGGGGGAGCTTGAGCGGGTCAGGCGTGCAGGCGGAAGCCCCAAAAGGGTCTTTCTCGGGGACGGCAATGCCTTTGGGCTTAAGACGGAGCGGCTTTTGCAGATACTTGAACGGATACATGCATATTTCCCCGAGTGCATGTGCATCAATATGGATGCCACGGTGACCAGTATCCGGAAAAAATCAGACCGGGAGCTTAAGCTTTTGTATGACAGCGGGGTGCGGCATCTGTATCTTGGGATTGAGAGCGGGCTTGACGACGTGCTTTCATTTATGGAGAAGGATCATGATCTATTGCAGGCATATGAGGCTGTAGAAAGGCTTCAGAAGGCCGGGCTGATCTATGACGCCCACATCATGACAGGTGTGGCGGGAAAAGGGCGCGGGCAGGAGAATGCGAAGGCCTTGGCAGAGTTTTTGAACCGGACGGGACCGGCTCATGTGGTGAACTTTTCTATGTTTCTTCATAAAGAGGTGCCTCTTTACCGGCATATTGCGGACGGTACCTATATTCCGGCGGACGAGCTTGAGAATCTTAAGGAGGAACGAACGCTCCTTAAGCTTATTAAGACAGAGCTTTTGTATGACGGATTCCACGATTACATAGAGGTGAGGGTTCGGGGACGGCTGCCCGTTGATCAAGAGAAGATGGCGGGAAAGCTTGACCGGGTGATCAGTGAGTATGAGGGCAGGGGGCCGGTTTATTCTTATGTCCAGGGGGAGTGCCCGGATCTTGAGCGGTGCGGCGATCTGGAAAAGGTATGGAATATTTGACGGAGGTTTGAAAATGGGGAAACAAAATATGATCAAAGCGGTGTGTTCCGTGTTTATCGTGATATTGGGGAATGTGCTGTATGCGCTGGCGGTGAAGCTCTTTCTGATCCCGGCGGGGCTTGTGACAGGCGGGACTACAGGGATAGGACTTGCGGTCAATTATGCGGCGGGAGTGCCGGTGGCGACATTCGTCCTAGTCTTCAACGTAGTGATGCTGGCGGCGGGATTTGCAGTGCTGGGGAAGCAGTTTGCGCTGACGACGATCGTCAGCACCTTTACCTATCCGGCTGCGTTAAATTTGCTGGATCTCATGCTGGGGGATGTGGTGCTGACACAGGATATTTTCATCTGTACGATTTTTTCGGGGCTGGGGATCGGCCTGTCTCTTGGGATCGTCATACGTGCGGGGGCATCGACGGGAGGTATGGATATTCCGCCTCTGGTGCTGAATCATTTCTTCAAGATCCCGGTGTCGGCGGGGCTTTATTTCTTCGACTTTATGATCCTTTTGGTGCAGGCGCTGTTTCAGCCGCTGGAAAAGGTCTTCTACGGTATCGTGCTTGTCATCATCTATACGGTCACTCTGGATAAGATGCTGCTGATGGGCACGACGAAGACGGAGGTCCGTGTGGTGAGCAATCATGCAACAGAGATCTGCGATGCTATCCTCAAGCGGATGGACCGGGGCGTGACGCTGCTGTCCGCGAGGGGCGGGTATCTTAAGGAGGAGACGACGGTAGTGTTGAGCGTAGTCTCGAACCGGGAGCTTCCAAGGGTGGAGCGGCTGATCCATGAGATCGACCCGGAGAGCTTTATCGTCGTCAACCGGGTCAGTGAGGTAAGCGGAAAGGGATTTACCATGAGCAAGGAATACCGGTAAAATACTTATTTAAGCGTAATCTGCAGTTCAACAGGATTATGGTCAGAGTTTGCAAATTCCAGGTCGATGGTCTTTACCGTATCGATGTTTATATTCGGCGAGACGATGAAGCCGTCGATCACGTAATGCTGCGTATCCAAAGCCGAAGGGTCGTAAGGGCGGTTTAGCAGCCGGCAGGAGGGGGCGGCAGTGTCGGATGCCAGGCTCCACCCTTCCGGCAGCATATCCTCGCCCACGACGCCCGGTGCCCAAAGCTTCTTATCCTTGATCGGGAAGGCGTCAAGGCTTCCCGGGAAGGTCTGGTTAAAATCTCCTCCGGCGATGACATAATTGCCCTTGGCATATTCCTCCAGCAGCAATTTCATTAGCGCATCGGTCTGCGTTTTCTTCCCTTCGCCATCATCATAGGCTTCCAGATGAAGGTTGACGGCCACTAGCTCCTTATCCGTTCCTTCCACGGGATAGCGGGTGACTAAAAGGCAGCGCTTGAGATTCGCCAGCCGCACCGGCCACTTAAACGGGCAGGGGAGGCTGATCCGTTCAGGTTTTTTTGACAGCTTAAGATTAGACATGGTTGCGATACCGGAATCAGTCCGGCCGATGGGCGGTAGAGGATAGGGGACAAACCGGCAGCGGTAATTTGGGGCGTAAGAGAATCCAAGACCGGTCTGTCCGCTGTAAAAGCTTAACTCGTCGATGCGGTCCGTGCGGCTGGAGCTGCGGTCAACCTCCTGCAGAAGACAGATATCATAATTCCCCTGTTTCAGGAATGCTGCTATGGCGGATAAGTTCTGTTCTACGGTTTCCTGGTCTTTCGGATTCACCATCGTCCCGCCGTCCATAAAAAAGTCGGCGCCATCGTCCAGTCCGGCGTAGCCGGTGTTAAAGCTCAGTATGCGGACAGGCTGTCCGGATCCAGAGGCGGCTTTAAGCGGGTTTTCCCGACGGATTTCTGTGTCGGCGGATTCTTTCGCTTTTGGCCGGTATTCGGTGACGGTGAGAAAAACCAGCAGGGCTCCTAAAGCCAGAACGATGATCAGAAGGATAATACCAGTGGTTTTTAATATACGTTTCATCATGATCCATCCTTTCCGTAAGTTGAGATTAACTATGTTATACTATTATACCCAAGAGACAGGTGAAAAGAAAGTGGATAGATCATTTTACAGGATTTCAAGGGAAGAAAGAGGTGTTATACATGACAACAGGGAAAGAAGAGGGCGGGAAAGTAAGTAACCTTCTTGATTTTGATTATATTAGCGGCGGCTCCTCTGTCCTTCGGAGCCGCCTAAGCCCTCTTATGCCGGACAGCCTGATATTAGATGGAATCGTTGCCCGCCATTGGGGAATTTGATTTATAAGCGGTATTCGCTGCTGACACAGTTCCCGGTTTTGCCAGGACAGAATCAGAATATACAGCTTCTTTCTCCCACTGCGCCATCAGTCTCTTATATGCGTCGTTTTGCTGTATCCGTTTCTCCTCCTGCTGCTCCTTAATCTGCGCTCCTATCCGCTTTTTCTGCTCTGCCCTGCGTTCCCAGAAGCTGTCTTTTGCTTTGCTGTTAAACAGGCTTTTCCCGCTTCCATTCTGGTATCCTGCACTCCACATCTGCGCACGGCACTCTTCTTTTGACGCGCCATAGTAAATTGTTGAATAGGCTCCTTTGCAGGCGCCTGCACACCTGTCCGGCTGCGCCCATCCTGTCCGCAGGTCATTCAGCACCCATGCTTCATATTTCGGATCATTTTTCATGGCTTCAAACCCTGCCTCTGAAATCGTGATGGAGATGCTCTCCGACATGCGGGTCGGATGCATGGGGATCTGTGATATCTTGTCATAGATGTACTGCTTGTATTCTTCCAGTGTCATGTCCCCTGTTGAAACAGCCCCCGTATTCCCAGTTTCTGGCACATTCTGACTTTCCACGCTTTTTTCTGCCGCCTTGCCGCTAAAAGCTGTGGCTTGTGCCTGGATGCTGCCTTTTGCTTCGTTATTCTTGAAAATATTACGGTACGCTCTTGTCATGTAGTTTACATTGATCGTGTTGCTCATTCCTGCTCCTTTCCTGTAACAATACTGTTACAATGAACTCATTTTTCCTGGTTTTAATATCCACATTTCCCAAATATTTTGCTGTCTCACGTTTCACATTGGATAAGCCTATGCCATGCATGGCGGTAGATTTCCCTGGAGGGCCGACGCTCTTTGTGGAAACTGGAAGATTATTGTTTTTATCGAATGTTACCTCCCCTTCAAAGGAATTTTTTACACAGATCAGAAAAAATCTCTTTTTCTGCCTGCCCGAAAGGGAAATATACTTTTTCCCGCCTGCCATCCTTTCACAGGCTTCTAAAGCATTCTGCAGGAGATTATTTATGATGATCGCAAGATCATACGCATCATACCCGTCTGATGCCGGATACAGGAAGTCTGAACGGAATGATATTCCCTGCTTATCTGCTGCTTTTTGTTTGTCGTTCACGATCACATCCGTAACGGCATTTCCCGTCTTTACCGTAAGCTCAAAGACATCCATGCTTTCATCCATTTTGGCGATATACTGTTCCATTTCCTCATAGCTGCCGCTTACTGCCAGCCCCTTTATATTCGTCAGGTGATTTTTCATCTCGTGTTTCATCCTGCGTATGCCGTCATAAAACTGTTCGACTTCTCCCATCCGTTCCCGTATTGCCAGAAGCTGCTGCTCCTCTACGTAATACTTCTTCTTTTCCTCCTGCAGCCTTACCATTTCCTGATAGGACATTATCGTGGCTACGATTCCCACATAGAATAAAACGCTGGTCAAAGGCACTAATCCGATGAATACCGGGTACTCCTCGTACAGCAGAAAAGGCACATTTTCCTTTACCGTGAAAAACTGCCGGAAAATAATATTCCCGAACATAATTCCCGCAGCCGGTATCAGGCATAAATAGCACAGTTCCTTGGCGTGTAATTCCAGGGGTCCTTTTTGCAGCTTGCGGCTGATGAACAAAAGCATGATAAATAAAAGAATTAGCCGGAGTACCGCTGAAAGGGAATAGCCAACAGCAACATTACGGTATATGGTGCTTTCATCGGATAAGCCCTGCAGGAACTTAATATTGAAAATATAATGCAGGCTTTCCGTTATTAACCTGCACATATCCTTAATCCCAAAAAACAGCACCCCAAGCAAAACAGCAGTATTCTTTTCCACTCCTAATATAGTATGGGAAGAGGCCAGCAGGACAATCACTATTATCATGCACAGCCAGCCGGGAACAGAAGACGCACTGCAGATCAGATATACCAGCACATAAGCCCCAAATACTGCGGCGGCCTTTTTCAATACGTTTTTCCGCCGTTCCTTTTGCTCCGCCATAAATGGGTAAAAAAGAAATGTCATGCAGGCCGCATATAAGACCGTCTCTGCTGCGTCCGTAATATGCTGGAACAGCACAAAACCCGTTTCACTCAAAATTTCCCCTCCTATTGCACAAACTGCAGATATGCCGCCGCAAAGTCAGTATACTTTTTTGAAAGAGGCAGTCTGATCCCATTTGCCAGCGTCACCCCGGTCTTGTCATATCCCTCCACATAGGCAAGGTTGACCAGGTATCCCCGGTGTATCCGGTAAAACTGTCCCGCCAGTTTCTCTTCCAAATCTCCGATCTTTGCGTAGTATTCCAATTCTCCCTCTTTTAAGTACAGCACTACCTTATGGTTCCGGCTTTCCAAATAATAGATATTGTCTAACGGTATGGCTCTGCTTTCATTTTTGCACTGGATGACCAGTGTTTTCTTTTTCTGCTCTGTCTCAGATAAAATCTGTTCTGCCGCCCGGCGGAAAATCTCTGCAAATTTCTGTTCATTGATGGGCTTAAGCAGATAGTGGAACGCATCCACATCGAAGGCGTCATAGACATATTTTTCATAGCCCGTAACAAAAATGATGGCTGGCTGCCGGGCCAGATTCATGCTTCTTACCTGTTTTGCCATGCTCATGCCGTCCATGCCGGCAGCGGGGCCTTTCATCTCTATATCCAAGAACAGCAGATCATGTTCCATTTCGCCTGAAAGGTATTCCCCGGCGGATGCATACTCCGTAATGTCGCTCCCCGGATCCTGCTTTCTGACGAGTGTACAAAGATAAGCCCTTATATTCTTTTCATCATCACAGATTGCAATTCTTATTACATTCACCTCCTTTTGGATCTCACTTTATATATCGAAAATATTAGAAAAATATCTAGTGCCGGCAGCGTGAATAGCTGATTTGACAGCGTGAATTCTTTTCCTTATTTACTTAGAAAAAGCATTGCTAATACCGAAAATAGCTGTTGGCTGGGCGGAGGTGTCACTGTTCATCCAGTAAACAAAAAATAAAAATTAGCACTCGATACTTGACTTGGCTAATAATGCATGTTATAGTTCATATAGAACAAAAAAATAAACACACCATATAGCATGTCAAGAAGGAGGCAATGTTATGAATATTAATAAATTTACGCAGAAATCAATACAGGCGGTTCAGCAGTGTGAACGGATCGCCATGGATTACGGCAATCAGGAGATTGAGCAGGAGCATCTTTTGTATGCGCTGCTTACGCAGGATGACAGCCTGATCTTTAAGCTGGTGCAGAAGATGGGACTTGACGGCAATGCGGTTATCAACCGCGTTGAGAAGGCGCTGAGAAAGCTTGTGAAGGTGCAGGGCGGCCAGCAGCACGTAGGGCAGTATCTGAATAATGCCCTTGTATACGCAGAGGATGAGGCAAAGCAGATGGGGGATGAGTACGTGTCTGTAGAGCATCTCTTCCTGTCGGTTTTAAAGCATGCCAACAAAGAGATGAAGAACATTTTCCGGGAGCTGGGGATAAGCCGCGAGGGATTTTTGCAGGCTCTATCCACAGTCAGGGGGAACCAGCGGGTGACCAGCGACAATCCGGAGGATACGTACGACACATTGAATAAATACGGCACAGACCTGGTGGAGCGGGCAAGAGAGCAGAAGATGGATCCGGTGATCGGGCGTGACGCGGAGATACGCAACGTCATCCGTATCCTCTCACGGAAGACGAAGAACAACCCGGTGCTGATCGGCGAACCGGGCGTAGGAAAGACGGCGGTAGCGGAGGGCCTGGCGCAGCGGATCGTGAAAGGGGATGTGCCGGAGGGGTTAAAAGAGAAGACAGTATTTTCTCTTGACATGGGCGCGCTGGTGGCAGGAGCCAAGTACCGGGGCGAGTTCGAGGAACGGCTGAAAGCGGTTCTGGAGGAAGTGAAGAAAAGCGACGGCAGGATCATCCTGTTCATCGACGAGCTGCACACCATCGTGGGCGCAGGCAAGACAGACGGCGCCATGGATGCGGGTAATATGTTAAAGCCTATGCTGGCCAGAGGGGAGCTGCACTGTATCGGCGCCACGACTCTTGATGAGTACCGTCAGTATATCGAGAAGGACGCAGCCCTTGAACGGCGGTTCCAGCCGGTTCTGGTTGACGAGCCGACGGTGGAGGACGCCATCTCGATCCTGCGCGGGCTGAAGGAGCGGTACGAGGTGTTCCACGGCGTTAAGATAACGGATGGCGCGCTGGTGGCGGCGGCGGCTCTTTCTGACCGCTACATTTCCGACCGGTTCCTGCCGGATAAGGCCATCGATCTTGTGGACGAGGCGTGCGCCCTGATTAAGACGGAGCTTGATTCCATGCCGACAGAGCTTGACGAGCTGCAGAGAAAGATCATGCAGATGGAGATCGAAGAGGCGGCGCTTAAGAAGGAGGACGACCGACTGAGTAAAGAGCGCCTTGAGCATCTGCAGCAGGAGCTTGCCGGGCACAGGGAAGAGTTCGCGGGAAAGAAGGCCCAGTGGGATAATGAGAAGACCGGTGTAGAGCGGGTGCAGAAGCTCCGCGAGGAGATCGGGCAGATCGGGAAGGACATCGAGCGGGCCAAGCAGGAATACGACTTAAATAAGGCGGCGGAGCTTCAGTACGGCAGGCTCCCGGCCTTACAGAAGCAGCTGGAGGAGGAAGAAGCGAAGGTTAAGGACGAGGAGCTGTCTCTTGTGCATGAGAGCGTGACAGATGAGGAGATCGAAAGGATCGTTTCCCGCTGGACAGGGATCCCGGTGGCGAAGCTGAACGAAAGCGAGCGCAGCAAGACTCTTCATCTGGCGGATGAGCTCCACAAGCGGGTTATCGGGCAGGATGAGGGAGTACAGCTAGTAACAGAGGCGATTATCCGTTCCAAGGCAGGGATCAAGGATCCGACGAAGCCGATCGGGTCTTTTTTGTTCCTCGGCCCTACAGGCGTCGGAAAGACGGAGCTTGCCAAGGCGCTTGCCAGCCAGCTTTTTGACGATGAGAGCAATATGGTCCGCATAGATATGAGTGAATATATGGAGAAATATTCCGTCTCCCGCCTGATTGGGGCGCCTCCGGGATATGTGGGGTATGACGAGGGAGGTCAGCTTACTGAGGCGGTTCGCAGAAAGCCTTATTCCGTCGTTCTTTTTGACGAGGTGGAGAAAGCGCACCCGGATGTGTTCAACGTGCTTTTACAGGTGCTTGACGACGGGCGGATCACGGACTCCCAGGGAAGGACGGTAGATTTCAAGAACACGATCCTGATCATGACTTCGAACATCGGCTCGGCATACCTGCTGGAGGGCATTGACGGGGAAGGGAATATCAGTAAGACGGCATCGGATGCGGTCATGGCAGATTTAAGGAATCATTTCCGGCCGGAATTCTTAAACCGCCTGGATGAGACAATTCTCTTCAAACCGTTGACGAAAGCGGATATTTATGACATCATTGATCTGTTGGTAAGGGATGTCAACAAACGTCTGGCGGACAGGGAGATTCAGATCGCCCTGACGGAGAGCGCAAAAAACGATATCGTAGAAGGCGGTTACGACCCGGCCTATGGGGCGCGGCCCTTAAAGCGTTACCTGCAGAAGCATGTAGAGACACTGGCGGCGAAGCTGATGCTTGAGGGTGAAGTGCATGCGGAGGATACGATCCTTATCGATATGGCGGACGGAAAGCTCTTAGCGCGGGCAAAACGATAGGATCAGCGGAGGACAGGGAAGATGCCGGTAATTTTCCATATCGATGTGAATTCAGCTTATCTGAGCTGGACGGCGGCAGAACAATTGAAAAATGGCGCGGCGGTCGATCTGCGCAGCATACCCTCCATAATCGGCGGAGACAAGAAATCCCGCCACGGGGTAGTGCTTGCTAAGTCGATACCGGCGAAAAAATACGGCATTCGCACGGGGGAACCTGTGGTGAATGCCTTTGCCAAGTGTCCGGACCTTACGATGGAGCCGCCGGATCACAAGCTGTATAAGCAGTACAGCAGGCGGCTGATGGATTTCCTCTGCACCTACACTGAGCGGATCGAGCAGGTCAGTGTGGACGAATGTTATATGGATTTTACGGAGGCGGCGAAGAATTATTATTCCCCTGCCGAGGGAGCAATGGAGATCAAGAACCGGGTGCGGGAGCTGTTCGGCTTCACGGTAAATGTGGGTATTTCCAGCAATAAGCTGCTGGCGAAGATGGCATCGGATTTTGAGAAGCCGGATAAGATACATACCTTGTACCCGGAGGAGATCCAGGTGAAGATGTGGCCGCTTCCCATCGGGGAGCTTTATATGGCGGGACGTTCCAGTGTAGAATATTTAAAAAAGCTGGAGATCTGTACTATCGGGGATCTGGCCCGGACAGACCCGCATATTCTTACGATGCATCTTAAGAGCCACGGCAGGCTGCTCTGGGAATTTGCCAACGGAATCGGCAACGACCATGTGGAGCCGGAGCCTGCGGAAGCCAAGGGAATCGGTAATTCTACTACGCTTCCAGAAGATCTGGAGACAGAAGAGGAAGCGGAGCCGGTGTTAAGGAGCCTGGCAGAAAGTGTATCGGGAAGGCTGAGAAAGGCAGGGCAGAAGGCGGGGATGCTCAGTGTGGAGATCAAATATTATAATTTTGAGAGCGTATCCCACCAGAAGCAGCTGCAAAAGCCGGTGATCTGCGGGGAGGATATCTACAGGGAGGCATTGAAGCTGTTCGAGGAGCTATGGGACGGCCGGCCGATCCGGCTTCTTGGCATCCGGACATCGAAGCTGGCAGACGAAAGTGAGCCGGAGCAGATGAGCCTGTTTGACGCCGGATTTCAGGCTGATGCGGTAAAGCGGGCGAAGAAAAAGAAAATTAATGACGCGCTGAAAAAGGTTCAGGAAAAGTACGGCGAGGATATTGTAATACGGGGGTTAAGGAGAAAAGATTAAGAAATAATTAAAAAACGGATAAAAGAATAAGCTTGTGAAATTGTAAATATTTTGTTAGACTGTAAGGTATATTTGCTGAGGGGAGAGTATGTCAGAAAAGGGAGAAGGTATTACAGGTTAGGAGATTACAGATGATAGGCTTTTATGATTACACAGTGATTCTTACATACATAGGGTTTGCTTCCGGGATTACAGGGATGTTCTGTACGACGACGAAGCACCTGAGGCTGGCGGTGTTTTTCCTTGCGCTATCGGGGCTGTGCGATATGTTTGACGGGAAGATCGCGCGGACGAAGAAGAACAGGACGGCGGAGGAGAAAAGCTTCGGCATTCAGATCGATTCTCTCTGCGACATGGTCTGCTTCGGCGTGCTGCCGATCATGATCTGCTTTAAGATCGGCATGCGTCAGATCTACAGTATGGTGCTGCTGGTCTTTTACGGGCTTGCGGGAGTGATCCGCCTGGGCTATTTTAATGTGATGGAAGAGAGGCGCCAGGAGCAGACGGATGAAAACAGGGAGTATTATCAGGGGCTTCCGATCACTTCGATGGCGATGGTTCTGCCGTTGTTCTTTCTGTTCTCACCGTTTTTGCCAAGCCGTCAGGCATTTGTTGCTGTGCTTCATATCCTGGTGGCCTTGGTGGGGTCGCTGTTTGTCATCGATTTTAAGATGCGGAAATTATCTGCAAAAGAACTTTTTTCGCTAGCGGCCATTGTGACTGCGGCAGCTGCGGCCGTTCTTTTTATCTGGCGGAGCTGGTACATCAGATGATGTGCTAGTACATCATTTGTCTGATTTTCCAGATATTGTTTTTCGGCGTACTGGTGGGGATGCTACATTTTTACGGATAGGGGGAAGGGAATATGCATCTGGTCGCAGACCGTGAGGGAGTGATCGTGGAGGAAGATTCTTTACAGGACAGGATTTTGGAATGGCTGTATGGATGTAAGGCGGGGAGGGTGATCTTAAGGCCGCTGATCTCGCCTGTGGTGTCCAGACTTGGAGGCATCCTGCTTGATTCGAGGATTTCGCGGGTACTGATTGCTCCTTTTGTGCGCAGGCATTCTATCGATCTGTCGCAGTATGAGAAGTCGTGCTATACTTCCTATAATGATTTTTTTACGCGCAGGCTCCTTTGCGGGGCGCGCCATATCGAAGAATGTCCAGAAGTGTTCGTAAGTCCGTGCGACGGAAGGCTCGGGGTCTACAAGATCAATGGCCTGCGCGCATTTTCCGTTAAGCACAGCAGATATACGGTGTTTGGACTCTTGAAGAGCCGCAGGCTTGCAAAAAAGTACGCCGGGGGATATCTGTGGGTGTTTCGGCTGTGCGTGGAGGATTATCACCGCTATATTTATGTGGATGGGGGCAGGGAGTCAAAGCGCGTCCGGATTCCGGGAGTTTTCCATACGGTGAATCCGGCGGCGGGGGACAGGCTGCCTGTTTACAAAGAAAATACAAGAGAGTATTCCATTCTGAAGTCGGACAATTTTGGGGAGATCGTCCAGATGGAGGTGGGAGCTATGCTCGTAGGCAGGATTGAGAACAGGCCGGTGAGGGACCGCGCCAGGCGAGGGCAGGAGAAGGGGAAATTTGCCTTTGGCGGTTCTACGGTCATCCTGATGACGAGGGAAGGAAGGGTGCGGCCTGATGAGGACATCCTGGAGAATTCCGCGCGGGGGATCGAGACGAAGGTCAGTCTCGGGGAACGTATAGGGGTGAAGCCCTGCGGTGATAATAAGCCGGAGGGAGTTTAGGTTTTGTTGAGGAGGTTTTGATTTGAAAAAGATTAACTGGAAAGAATTGGGGATCGATCTGGCGGTAGACGTGGCGGCAAGTATTATTATTGCAGTCGGCATCTATAATTTTGCCATGAGTGCGGATTTTCCGGTGGCAGGATTTTCGGGGATCGCGATCATAATGTATCATCTGTTAAATATACCGGTGGGCGTGGGGACGATTCTGTTAAATATACCGGTGGCAGTTTTTTGCTATAAGTTCCTCGGCAGGGATTTTTTCTTGCGCTCCATAAAGACGACAGTGATCTCTTCTGCATTTATCGATTACGTTGCGCCGCTGTTTCCGGTGTATGAGGGTAACCGGCTGCTTGCGGCGCTCTGCATGGGTGTGCTGTGCGGAATCGGTTATGCGCTGATCTTCATGCGCAGCTCTTCGACCGGAGGGCAGGACTTTATCTCGATGTCGATCAAGAAGGTTAAGCCGCATATTTCGCTGGGGATGATCACCTTTGTGCTGGATATGATGACGATCGCTGCCGGGAGTATCCTGGTGTTCAGGGATGTGGATGGGTTTATCTACGGGATTATCGTAACTTACCTGATGGCGATTGTGATGGATAAGATCATGTATGGTATTGATGAAGGTAAGATGACGCTTATCGTCACGGAAAAGGGTGATGAGATGGCACAGCATATCGACGAGTATTCGGGGAGGGGTTCTACGATCCTTAAAGGGATCGGCAGCTATTCTAAGAAGGAAAAGGCGGTTGTCATGTGCGCCTGCAATAATAAGCAGATGTATACGATAAAAAAGATCGCTCATCAGATAGACCCGAAAGCCTTTACGATCATTATGGAGTCCAACGAAGTATTAGGCGAGGGCTTCAAGGAAGATGTGGGACTGTAAGGCTGTCTGGCGGATGGCTGGTTACTTATTATTCGATGTTAGCTGGGTGAGGGATCGGATAAATAAGATGCTGAGAGAAAAGCTGCCGCGGCCGGTGTTAAGCCGGTTATGCGGCAGCTTAATCTTTATTTGGCGTAAAGCTTTACTAATTCCATCATCACGTCTACGCTCTTGTCCATGCCCTCGACGGTGATATGCTCGTACGGTCCGTGGTATGCATGCCCGCCGGTGCCAAGATTCGGGCAGGGAAGTCCCTTAAAGCTTAACTGGCAGCCGTCTGTGCCGCCCCGGATCGGGATGACAAGCGGAGTCACGTCAGCGGCTTCGCAGGCAGCCTTCGCGTTGTCGATCAGGTGCATGCAGCCGGCGATGATCTCAGCCATATTCTTGTACTGCTCAGTGATCGTAAGGGTTACGGTGCCTTCGCCCCATTTCTCGTTCAGATCCTTTTCGATGAGCCGCAGTGTCTTTTTGCGGGCCTCGAAAAGATGCTTATCGTGGTCGCGGACGATGTAGTTAAGCTGCGCCGAAGCACATTCGCCGGACATGCTTACGAGATGATAGAAGCCTTCGTACTCTTCTGTCCCGCGGGGTGTCTCGCAGCCGGGGAGCATATTGTTGATCTCCATTGCAACTAAAGATGCATTGATCATGGTGTCCTTGGAGGAGCCGGGATGGACATTAAAGCCCTTGATCTCGAAGCAGGCCTTGCAGGCGTTGAAGTTCTCATACTGGATCTCGCCCTCGGTGTCTCCGTCCATGGTGTAGGCATAGTCGGCGCCGAACTCCTCTACATTGAAGTGGGCTGCCCCGGTTCCGATCTCTTCATCCGGGGTAAATGCAACGCACAGTTTCCCGTGAGGGATATCTTCGGCCTGCACGCGCTCGATCATGGTAAGGATCTCTGCGATGCCTGCTTTGTCGTCGGCACCCAGCACGGTAGTCCCGTCGCTGGTGATCAGGGTGCGGCCTTTTAAAGACGTAAGGTGCGGAAATGTCCCGGGACTTAAGATGAGTCCGCTCTTGCCGATCTCTATCGCTTCTCCGCTGTAGTTTTCCGTCAGGATGGGTACGATATCGTGATCGCAGAAATCAGCCACGGTATCCATGTGGGCGATAAAGCCGATAGCAGGCTTGTCTTCATATCCTGCCGTTGCCGGAAGGTTCCCGTACAGGTAGCACTGATCGTCCAGATGCACATCCTTAAGGCCTAATTCTTTCATCTCTGTCTCCAGAAGTTTTGCCAGATCAAACTGGCATGGTGAGGATGGGACAGTCTCGCTGTTCTCATCGCTCGGCGTACGTACAACGACGTACTTTAAAAGTCTTTCATAAGCTTTCATCATGTCATTCCCCTTTCTTTCTGATACCAGCAGTTATTGGTGTGTATCAATATGCCGCTTTGTAATCTGAAATCAATCATAACATATTTTACACGGTATGGCGAGAGGGCTAACGGCGGTCGAAGAAAATATTTTTCCCGGTTATGCTCAAGGGAATGCCCATCCAGCAGAAGCCATCCTTAAAATCTTCCATTTCAGCGGCCGCTTTTCCGGCGGACCACATAATGCGGTTGTCAACATGGTCATTCGCAGCGACATTGACAGCGGAGGATACGGCGATTCCCAGATCGACAAGGAGATGTGCGCAGACGCCGCCCGCCTCTTCGCAGGTATGGCAGTCCCAAAAGCCGCACAGGCCGCAGTGCGGGATACGGCGGTAATCCTTCTTTGCTCCGATAAGTACAACCGCCTGGCTGTCACGGACATTGGCGGCATCTCTTTTGTACCACGCTGCTTTCTCTTCACCGAAAATCTGTATGCCGGTTTCTTCTATCTTGTCAGCCAGCCGCTGTTTATCGGTCTTCGTCAGAACGAAAGTGACGATAGAATCCCTCCCCATTGCCTTTGGAGCCGTTCGTGCAGCGGCGCACATCCTTGCAGCGATATTGAATAATGCTTCTTTTTCCATCTCAGTACTGTTATAGATCATAGTCTTCTCCTTAGAATCTGTGCTAATAAATGTTAATGGGTCTTTCAATTAATATAAACCTTAGGGTTTGGGGATGTCAATGTTTTCAAAATTTTGCTGGGTACTATTAATTTTATTTGGATTATGCTAAACTTAAGGAGAAATATTTCAGGAGGCATAGTTTATGAAGTTATCGCAGTTATTAGAGCATTTGCAATATGAAGTAGTAAGGGGCAGCGACCAGATTCTGGTGACGGAGCTTTTGAATGATTCGCGGCGGGTATGTGCGGGAAGCGTGTTCGTGTGCATCAGCGGGGCGGTGTCGGACGGCCATGACTATATCGCGGACGTGGCAGAAAAGGGCGCGGCGGCAGTGATCGTTGAAAAGGAAGTGGAGGCGCCGGATGGCCTGACCGTCATAAAGGTGCCTGACACCCGCTATGCGCTGGCCCTGATGTCCGCCGCCTACTTCGGTTATCCGGCCCGTAAGCTTAACGTGATCGGCATCACCGGCACGAAGGGGAAGACGACGACGACTTACATGATAAAATCCATCCTTGAGGGCGTGGGGCACAAGGTAGGGCTGATCGGGACGATCGAGGCGGTTATCGGTGACAAAGTAATCCCGGCAGGCAATACTACGCCGGAGTCCTTCGTGATCCAGAAGTATTTCGCCGAGATGGTAGAGGCGGGATGCGACAGCGTGGTTATGGAGGTGTCCTCTCAGGGGCTGATGCTTCACCGGACGGCAGGCATTCCATTTGAGATCGGTATCTTTACGAATCTTGGGGAAGACCATATCGGTCCCAACGAGCACAAGGATTTTGAGGATTATAAGCGCTGCAAGGGACTGCTCTTTAAGCAGTGTAAGCTTGGCATTGCAAATGTTGACGATCAGTGGTACGAGGATGTGTTTGCGGGGGCTACCTGCCGGGTGGAGACTTTCGGGCTGTCGGATAAGGCAGAGCTTCGGGCGGTGGATATAAAGCATATCTCAAGGCCGGGGTATCTCGGGGTGAATTATCATGTGTCAGGGCTGATGGATTTTGATGTTGAGATCGATATTCCCGGGGAGTTCAGCGTCTATAATTCCCTGACAGCTATTGCAGTCTGCAGGCATTTTGACGTGCCGGTGGAAAAGATTAAAGCGGCCCTCAAGGTTGCGAAGGTAAAGGGGCGCATCGAGATGGTGAAGGTGTCGGACGAATTTACCCTGATGATCGACTATGCCCACAATGCGATGGCGTTAGAGAGCCTTCTTCATACACTGCGGGATTATGACCCGGGGCGTATCGTGTCGGTATTCGGGTGCGGCGGCAACCGTTCGAGGACGAGACGCTACGAGATGGGCGAGGTATCCGGGAGGCTTGCGGACTTTACGGTCATTACCTCGGATAATCCGAGATTCGAGGAGCCGCAGGAGATCATCGATGATATCATTACAGGGATGAAAAAGACGGATGGAAAGTACATTGATATCTGTGACAGGGGTGAGGCGATCAGATATGCGATCGATCATGGGCGCCCGGGCGACGTGATCGTGGTAGCCGGAAAAGGACATGAGACTTATCAGGAGATCAGGGGCGTCAAGTATGACATGGATGACCGGGTGCTGATCCAGAAAGCCCTGAAGGAAATTGCAGAAGGAAGATAAGATAATTTACAGATGTATGCAGATGTTATTATAGATATTACCCATGAAAAGCTTGACAGAGTGTTCCAGTACAGCATCCCCTCCGGACTGGAGGGGGCGCTTTCTGTAGGGGCGGAAGTTATCGTGCCTTTCGGTAGGGGAAACAGGGAAATTTCCGGGTATGTGGTGGAATTTTCAAAGAAGACGGAGTATCCGCCCGAGAAGATAAAGCCGATCCTTAAGAAAGCGGAGAAGAGTATCGCCATAGAGTCAAAGCTGGTGGCTCTGGCGGCGTGGATGAAGGAGCAGTACGGCGGGACGATGATCCAGGCTCTTAAGACGGTCCTGCCGATCAAGCGGAAGGAAGCTTCGCGCGTTAAGCGCAAGGTGCGGCTCCTGCTTGACTTAAAGGAAGCAGAGGCCAAGCTTAAGCTGTATATGGATAAGAACCAGAAGGCGCGCGCCCGTCTGCTGGCGGGGCTTATGGACCAGCCGGAGCAGGATTATGAGCTGGTGACGAAGAAGCTCAACGTCACGCTTGCCGTGATCCGTTCTCTTGAGGAGCAGGGCGTGCTGGCTCTGGAGTCGGAAGAGATGATGAGAGGATCCGTCCGCTACCGGAAGCATGATGATGAGCCGGTGTATTTTAATGAGGGACAGGAGCGGGCGATCAGCCGGTTCTGGGAGGATTACCGGAGAGAGATGTACGGGACGTATCTGGTGTATGGGATTACGGGGAGCGGCAAGACCGAGGTCTATATTGAGATGATACGCAGGGTAGTGGGACAGGGAAGGCAGGCGATCGTGCTGATCCCGGAGATTGCCCTTACTTACCAGACGGTGATGCGCTTCTATGCCCGCTTCGGGGACCGGGTGTCGATCCTGAATTCCCGGATGTCGGCAGGAGAGCGGTATGACCAGATGGAGCGGGTGAAGCGGGGCGAGGTAGACGTGATGATCGGCCCGCGTTCTGCCCTTTTTACGCCCTTCAAAAGCCTTGGCCTGATCGTGGTGGATGAGGAGCATGAGTCAACGTATAAGAGCGGTCAGGTGCCCCGGTATCATGCCAGGGAGACGGCGGCTGCAAGAGCGCGGCTGGAAGGCGCAAGCGTGGTGCTTGGCTCGGCGACTCCGTCCCTTGAGGCATTTTATCGGTGCAGGATGGGAGAATATACACTCCTTACCCTGACGTCCCGGGCGGCAGGACGGGAGCTTGCACAGGTATATACGGTGGATATGCGGGAAGAATTAAAGCAGGGGAACCGTTCGATCATCAGTGACCGGCTAAAGGAGCTTATCTGGCAGCGGCTGAAGATGGGCCAGCAGACCATGCTTTTTCTCAATCGGCGCGGATATGCGGGATTTGTTTCTTGCAGGTCCTGCGGATATGTAGTAAAATGTCCTCATTGCGATGTATCGCTGTCGGCGCATAAGGATGGAAGGCTTGTCTGCCATTACTGCGGATATGAGGAAGGCGCGAAGGATGTCTGCCCTTCCTGCGGATCCAATTGCATCGGCGGGTTCAGGGCGGGAACGCAGCAGATCGAGGATATTGTAAAGCGCGAGTTTCCAAGGGCGGGAGTGCTCCGCATGGATATGGATACGACGAAGAAAAAGGACAGCCATGAGAAGATACTGTCTGCATTTTCTAATGGAGAGGCGGATATCCTGGTCGGCACGCAGATGATCGTCAAGGGCCATGATTTCCCTAATGTCACGCTGGTCGGCATCCTTGCGGCTGATATGTCCCTGTATTCCAATGATTACCGCTCCGGCGAACGTACCTTTGAGCTGCTTGTACAGGCGGCAGGCCGGGCAGGACGGGGGAAGCTTCGGGGCGAGGTAGTGATCCAGACCTACAGTCCAGAGCATTACAGTATCCGCATGGCGGCAAAGCAGGATTATGAGGGCTTCTATGAGGAGGAGATACGCTACAGGGAGCTGATGGGATATCCGCCGGTCAGCAATCTTCTGGCGGTCCTGATGACGGGGATGGAGGAAGAGCATCTGGAGCTTGCAGCAGGATATCTCAAGAGCTTTGCAGTGCGGGCGGACCGGGAGAAGCGGCTTCAGATCATCGGGCCTGCAAGCCCTTATGTGAGCAAGGTTAATGATGAGCATCGCAGGATCCTGTATCTAAAATGCGGGGAGAAAGAAAGCCTGATTGAGATAAAAGATCTTCTGGAGCAATATATTGAGATGAACAGAGGTTTTGACCGGATAAAGATACAGTTTGACCTTAACCCGATGGGAGTGTTTTGAAATAGATTTTATATAGTATTAGGAGGAAATGTCATGGCGTTAAGAAAGATCCGTGAGATAGGTGAGGAAGTGCTGACTAAGCGCTGTAAAGAGGTTACGAAGATGAATCTTCGTACGAAGCTTTTGATCAATGACTTGTTTGATACGATGTATGAGGCGACGGGCGTGGGTCTGGCTGCCCCGCAGGTAGGGATTTTAAAAAGGATCGCGGTGGTGGATGTGGGCGACGGCCCGATCGTGCTGATCAACCCGGAGATTATCGAGCGGGACGGCGAGCAGACCGGCGAAGAAGGGTGCTTAAGCGTGCCGGGGAAATATGGTATCGTGACAAGGCCCAATTATGTGAAGGTGAAGACACTGACGGAGAATATGGAGGAAGTCGTCATCGAGGGCGAGGAGCTTCTTGCGCGGGCGCTCTGCCATGAGATTGAGCATCTGGACGGCAAGTTATATGTGGAGCTGGCAGAAGACGGGCTTCATGATGTGGAGGATGAAAAGGAGTAGCGTATGAGAGTGATATTTATGGGAACGCCGGATTTTTCTGTGGGGACGCTGAATGCCCTGGCGGAGGCGGGACACGACGTGGTTCTCGCGGTCACGCAGCCGGATAAGCCGAAGGGACGCGGCGGGAAATACCAGCTCACCCCGGTGAAGGAAGCTGCGATAGGGCGCGGGATTCCGGTGTTCCAGCCGAAAAGGGTCAGGGCGCCGGAATGTATCGAAGAGTTGAAAAAATATAAGGCAGATATCATGGTCGTCGTCGCTTTCGGCCAGATCCTCCCGAAGGAGATCCTGGAGATGACACCTTACGGGTGCGTGAATGTACACGCGTCCCTCCTTCCGAAGTACCGCGGAGCGGCGCCGATCCAGTGGGCAGTGATCAACGGGGAAAAGGTGTCGGGAGTCACGACGATGCAGATGGATGAAGGGCTTGATACCGGGGATATGCTGCTTAAGACAGAGATTGTCTTAGATGAGAAGGAGACCGGGGAGAGCCTTCATGACAAGCTGGCAGCGGCGGGAGCGAAGCTTTGCGTAGAGACGCTCAAGGCGCTTGAGGAAGGGAGCGTTGCGCCCCAAAAGCAGGGGGAAAGCCCGACAGAATACGCAAGGATGCTGGATAAGAGTCTTGGGAATATTGACTGGAATGATTCGGCTGTGTCTATTGAAAGGCTGATGCGGGGATTAAATTCATGGCCGGGCGCTTATACAGACTGGAATGGAAAAGTTATGAAACTGTGGACTGCAGATGTATGCATGTCGCAGGAAAAGGCGGAATGTGAAACCGGCAATGCAAAAAAGACTGTTCCCGGTACAGTCATTAAGGTGGAAAAGGATGGTTTTTATGTACAGACCGGTGAGGGGGTACTTAAGGTAACAGAGCTTCAGATTCCCGGTAAGAAAAAGATGGATGCGGCAGCTTTTCTGAGAGGGTATAAGCTTCAGGAGGGCGAGAAATTAAGAAAAATAATATACGGGTAGTATTAAGTGGGAAGCTTATTAGCGTTTCCCACTTTTTTTGTACACAAAAGAAAAAGACCAGAGTTTGTATAGAAGGATGAAGCTGTGAGTGAAAAAAATAATGAGAAGGACGGGGAAATTATAATAAAAGTCAGAAAATTAATTAAAAAAACAAATATAAAACTAAAAATATATTGACTAAAACGCAGAAGATTGTTATTATTATAACTATTAACAAACCGCGGTTTCTAAAAATGAACGGAGGTAAAAATATGGTTTATACTGAAATATGTAATACGATTTGGATGTTTTTGTGGGTGGGGTTATTGTTGCTTGCAGTCGTTTTACAATGTCTTGTATTTATGAAAAGGGCATGGAATCACGGAAAAGAGATCGGACTTAAGCCGGCGCAGATGAAAAAAGGATTGACAACAGGGATTTCGGTCAGCATTATGCCGACATTGCCTGTATTGATGGTTCTGCTTTCTCTGATGCCTCTTTTGGGGATTCCGCTTCCCTGGCTTCGCCTGTCGATTATTGGATCGGCGTATTATGAGACTTATGCTGCGTCCACAGCGCTCGGATGTCTTGGCGAGACTTTGCAGGTAAATGGATACAGTGTGGATGGCTGGGTAGCGGCAGCATGGGTTATGACAGTGGGCGGAAGCGCAAGCGTACTTTGGTCTTCACTGGCAACGAAACCGATTTCTATGATTTACGAGCGGGCTGAAAAGGTTGATATGAGATTAGTGCTCTCGATCGGGAGCGGATGTCTTGCAGGGGTTATGGCGTATGTTTCTGTGTCATATGGATTTAGCGCGATATCAACGAAGGGTATAGTATTCTGTATCAGTTTTGTGACAGGGGCGCTGTTGGTATATATACATAACCGGAGACCAAAAGCAAAGTGGATGTCGGATTACCTGATGACGATTAGTATGCTTGTTGCCATGATAGCGGCCTGTATAATATTTTAGGAAAGGAAGTGGGGAGGATGAAGGAACAGTCAGGTTATCAGAGATGGATTCATAAATTTGGGATTATATCAAGTCTTTTACTGTTTGTGGCAATGACGGCGTTTCCTGTTACTATAAGTGCTGTTTACGGACTTTGGCCGGACTTTAAGGCGCTTTGGCCGGGATTTGTGGCTGTCATTCTGCTAATGGCTCCGTATTGGCCGGCAGAAACGATTGGATATATGTCTGTAATGGGGCCGGGCGCTTTGTATATGTCATATATAACAGGTAACGTTACAAACTTAAGAATGCCCGCGACAGTCGGAACGATTAATTCTCTCGGGGTTAAGCCGAATACAGACGAATGTCACACACTGGCAATCATTGCCTGCGGCGCGTCAATTATCATATCTGTTGTGATCGTAGCGATTGGTGTCATTATTGCGGCGCCGTTAGCGCCTGTCCTCCAGTCACCTGTGATCCAACCGGCATTTGATTATGTTGTGCCGGCTCTGTTCGGTGGATTAGTGGCACAGACAGTGTTGAAGGGGAAGAGACAGTTTTTGTATTTCCTGGCCCCGTTGGCGATCTGCCTGTTCTTCTGCTATTTTACAGCAGTGAACAGCGCATATTATATGCTGATAGCAATTGCTGCCTCGGTTATGATCTATATAATGGATTATCAGAATGGTAAAAATAAAAATGAGAGCATGGAAAAGGAGTAATAGTATGGATAAATTAACTTATATTATTTGTGGAAAATTATATGATGGAATAGATTCGGAACTAAAAGAAGGTTATAAGATTCTTGTAAAAAATGATAAGATAGAGGCGCTGGGACGTGAGATGCCAAAACCGGAATCGGCAGAGGTGATAGATTTATCTGACGCAACGGTTACACCGGGAATGATTGATGCACATATGCATATGGATTACATAGATTGGCATACTATCCGCGAAGAAGTATACTCCACCTCTGAAGAGGCAAAGACAATAGCAATCATCCGGACAGCGCAAAAAACACTGTCCCGTGGTTTTACGACTGTTCGTCATGTAGGCGGAGTTACATCTAATGGTTTTGGGGTGTTAGATGTAAAAAGGGCGATTGAAAAGGGCTATATTACCGGTTCACGGATTGTGGCGGCGCCAAGGTTTTTGTGCGGAGCGGGAAGTCATGGAGATATGTCCCAGGGGTTTGCCAAAAACCCGGAGCTTTCTATGATTGCTCAGAATTTGCGGCTGACACTTGGCGCGGGAAAAGACTTTTTTGTTAATGCTGTGCGCGAAGAGATAAAATATGGGGCTGATTTTATTAAAATCATGGCTACAGGAGGATTTTTTACACCTTATGATAATCCGTCGCAGCAGCAGCTTAATGATGAAGAATTGCAGGCAATCATGAATACGGCGCATGAATGGGGAAAGACAGTTACTGCCCATGTATATAGCGTGGATCATATGCAGAAACTTATTAAATACGGGATTGACGGGATGGAGCACTGCTCGCTGATGGATGAAGAGACCGCGCAGATGATCGCGGATAATGGTATATATGTTGTTCCGACCTTCTGTCCATATGAAGAGGCGGTGCATTATGATCCGGTGATGATCCAGACAAAGCAGGAAGAGTACAGAATTAAGCTGGAGTATTATAAGGATGCGCTTCAGGCAGGCCGTGAAGTGATCAAAAATTGCAAATGTAAATTGGGATATGGTACAGATATGGTTGCTACTCATCAGAATTATGAGAGCGGTTTTGAATATAAGGCATGGATGGAAAGCGATATGGGAGGCTTCAGGGCGTTGCATGCTGCGACAAAAGTTAATGCGGAGATTTTGCAGTTAGAGGATAAGATCGGTACATTGGAAGCGGGAAAACTGGCAGATATTGCTGCATGGAAAAGGGATCTGCTTACAGATCCATATGCGCTGATGGATTGTGCTTTCGTTATGAAAGAAGGGATAAGTTATCCGACGGAGATCTGTGAAGAACTGTAATAAATTGATTGAGACGGAGAAAGCTGATGTTTCTCCGTCTTTTTAGGAAGATTTATTCTGGGGTTTTAGAAATTCGCTGTAGAATTCAAAGCTTTGCGCGCCGAAATAGCCTAGAGAAAAACTGCCGGCCTGTACGCACCAGTCGATGAAGATTCCCCGTTCTATGACAAGGACGTGATGGGCAAGAACATCTATGGAAATATCGTCTCTGATCTCGCCTCGCTCCTGTCCTTCTGCAATGATTTTTTTGACCAGCTTAATATAATATCTGTCCGGACTTAAATAATTCTCCTGCGTCTGGGAAGACAGCTGTGACTTATATACAGCACTTAAAAATTCTGGTGATACATTTCCCTCTATGAAAAATGAGACATACTGGCCAAGCAGCTGAAGCTGCAAAAGACAGTTAAGGCTCTTATCCATAGTTGCGTAAAATTTTTCATATTCCCGGTCAAAAATAGAATATAATGAGTTCAAAAGCTCGTCCTTCGCTTTGAAGTAGTAGTAAAAGCCGCCCTTTGACGTGCCTGCCCGTTTGATGATGTCGTTGACCGTTGTATTTTCATAGCCCTTCTCATAGAACAGCTCCCATGCTGCGTCCATGATCTTCTGTCTCAGATTATCTTTTTCTGCATTCTTTTTCACTGTTTTTCCCCGCCTTTATGTCATTCGTGGTTTGTACCATATTATTATTGTATCATGAAATATATAAAAATTATGTGAAAATTTGCTATTATATATAGTTTTGCGGTATAATGGATAAATAGATTTCAATTTTTGAAGATCAGGGAGGAATTTACATGTATTATCCAATGTATCTTGATGCCACTTATATACTGGTACTCATCGGTGTTGTTATCTGTATGATCGCGTCGGCGAAGATGAATGCAACCTTCAACCGTTACTCGAAAGTGCGCAGCCGCACAGGCATGACAGGCAGGGAAGCAGCGGAGCGGATCCTTATGCAGGCGGGGATCAGGGATGTGCGGGTAGAGCATGTGCCGGGTAATCTTACCGATCATTACGATCCGAGGAGCAAGACGCTGCGTCTGTCGGATGCGACCTACAATTCCAACTCCATTGCGGCGGTGGGAGTTGCTGCCCATGAGTGCGGGCACGCGATCCAGCATGAGACAGGATATGTGCCGCTGGCGATCCGCGGCTCGATCGTCCCGGTGGCCAACTTCGGAAGTACAATCGCCTGGCCGCTGATCGCGATCGGGCTGTTCATGAACAGCAATATGTCTGTTCTGCTTTTGAATCTCGGGATTCTGGCGTTTTCCTTTGCAGTACTGTTTCAGATCGTTACGCTTCCCGTGGAATTCAATGCTTCGGGAAGAGCCCTTAAGATCCTGGGGAATTCGGGGATTCTTTACGAGGACGAGGTGAGGAAGACGAGGAAGGTGCTGACCGCTGCGGCGCTCACCTACGTAGCGGGGGCGACATCTGCGATTCTGCAGCTTCTGCGGCTCGTTCTGCTTGCGAATCGGAGGAATGATTAGATGCATTTGAAAAAGGGATAAGGAGGACGCCTGATGTCGGCATCAGTGAATGGGAGGGAAGTGGCTTTAGACACGCTGCTTCTGGTCACACGGGACGGAGAGTACAGTCATACGGCGCTTAGGAGCGTTCTTGACAAGCATCAGTATCTGGAAAAAAGGGAGCGCGCTTTCATCACGAGAGTGGTGGAGGGAACGCTTGAGCACATGATCGAGATTGATTACATCATCGACCAGTTTTCAAAAATAAAGACAGAAAAGATGAAGCCGGTGATCCGCACGATCTTAAGGAGCGGTGTCTACCAGATAAAATATATGGACAGCGTTCCGGACAGGGCAGTGTGCAATGAGTCGGTAAAGCTTGCGGGGAAGAGAGGCTTTGGGAGCCTTAAGGGATTTGTGAACGGCGTGCTCAGGAATATCAGCCGTGGGCTTGATGACATTGCGTATCCAAAGGATGAGGCAGCGTATCTGTCCGTGCGCTATTCCCTGCCGGAATGGATCGTCAGCCAGTGGCTCAGAGAATATGACGCGGCGACGGTCCGCTGCATGGGCGAGGCATTTCTCACGGACAGACCAACCTGTGTCCGCTGCAATACCGCGGTGATCAGTAAAGAAAAGCTTATGGCATGTCTGCGGGAGGAGGGCGTGACTGTCACGGAGGACGAGAACATGCCCTGTGCCCTGTACATCGAAGATTATGATTATCTGGCAAAGCTTCAGAGCTTTCGGGAAGGGTATTTTTATGTGCAGGATCTAAGCTCTATGGAGGCGGCCCAGTGGGCGGCACCCGAAGAGGGCTCTCTGGCGGTAGACGTATGCGCGGCGCCCGGCGGTAAGGCGCTTCACCTTGCGGAAATTATGAAAGGCTCTGGGCAGGTGATTGCAAGAGACCTGACGGAATATAAGACAGGGCTTATCCGGGAGAATGTGGAAAGGAGCGGTCTTGACAATATAAAGGTGCAGCAGTGGGACGCCAGAATCTTTGATGAAGAGCTTGCATGCGCGGCAGATGTGGTCATCGCTGACCTTCCCTGCTCCGGGCTTGGAGTCCTGGGTAAGAAGACAGATTTAAAATATAAGATGACACCGAAGCAGCAGGAGGAATTAGCGGGACTGCAAAGAGAGATCCTGTCAGTGGCCTGCGGTTATGTGAAGCCGGGCGGGAGGCTTCTTTACAGCACCTGCACCATACATAAAAAGGAAAATGAAGAGAATGCACAGTGGTTTTTAAAGACGCATCCGGATTTTGAGCTACAAAAGGAGCAGCAGCGCCTTCCCGGAACTGACAGAGGGGACGGATTTTACCTGGCTTTGTTTGTGCGGGTGGGAAACGGCTGCACGCAGGTGCGCTGATTCACAGAGAAGGCCAGATCAAGGGCAGACAGTCACGAATCGGGCAGTAATGCTGACGGGGAAAGCGTAAGAGAGCAAGAGGTTATGGGGGTAATGGAGAATTATATAGAGAACGGGATAAAAAAGGATATTGTCTCTTTTGGCTATGAGGAGCTTCTGGCGGAGATGGAAAGGATCGGCGAAAAGCCTTTCCGGGGCAAACAGATCTATAGCTGGCTCCATGAGAAGCTGGCAGAGGATTTTTCTCAGATGACTAATCTGTCTGTGGCGCTGCGGGAAAAGCTTGACGGCATGTATGAGATTAAGAAGGTAGAGGTGGCCGCAAGGCAGATTTCAAAAAAAGATCCGACGGAAAAGTTCCTGTTTGCGCTTTCGGACGGCAGTATGATTGAGAGCGTCCTGATGAAGTATGATTATGGGAATTCGGTCTGTATATCCTCTCAGGCAGGCTGCCGGATGGGCTGCAGGTTCTGCGCGTCGGCGATCGGCGGTCTAGAGCGGAATCTTTTGACCTCGGAGATGCTGGGGCAGATCTACCGTATCCAAAAGCTTATCGGAGAACGGATTTCCAATGTTGTGGTCATGGGCACAGGAGAGCCGCTGGATAATTATGACAATTTCCTGCAATTTGTGCGGATGATCAGTGATGAACACGGCCTTCACATCAGCCAGAGAAATATCACAGCATCCACCTGCGGGATCGTACCGGAGATAAAAAGGCTGGCCGGGGAGGGATTACAGATTACCCTCGCCCTTTCTTTGCATGCGTCCAATCAGGAGAAGCGCAGGGCGTTGATGCCGGTGGCGAACAGGTATGAACTTTCAGAGGTGATGGCGGCGTGTGATGATTATTTTGAAAAGACAGGGCGGCGCCCCACTTTTGAATACAGTCTGGTCAAGGGTGTCAATGACGGGCCGGAGGACGTAAGAGAGCTTACAGCGCTGCTTTCCAGACGTAACTGCCATCTGAATCTGATCCCGGTCAACCCGGTGGAAGAGCGGGACTTTGAGCGGCCGGACAGGAAAAATGCCCTTGCTTTTAAAAATAAACTTGAAAAAAACGGAATAAATGTTACTATTAGAAGGGAGAGAGGCTCGGACATTGACGGAGCCTGCGGTCAGCTTAGAAGACGATATGCTGATACCAAGAAGGAGAAATAGATGAAGATATATGCAATGACCGATGTGGGAAGAAGAAGGGAAGTCAATCAGGATTTCGTATATGTGACGGATGAGCCCATAGGGCCGTTTCCGAATCTCCTTGTGGTTGCCGATGGTATGGGCGGACACAAGGCAGGTGATTTTGCGTCCAAATATACAGTGGAGGTATTATGCAGGGAGCTTAAGAAGACGGCGTTAGACAAACCGGCGGACATTCTTCTGCACGTAGTGGGCATTGCGAACCATGAACTGATCAAAGCAGCGAATACAGATATTAAGCTGGAAGGTATGGGGACGACGCTGGTGGCAGCTACCGTGATCGGGAATACACTGTATTTTTCCAATGTGGGAGACAGCCGTCTCTATCTGATCAATGATAAGATACGCCAAATCTCCAAAGATCATTCTCTTGTGGAAGAGATGGTCAGGCTTGGAGGCATCAAGGCGGAGGAAGCGAAGAATCATCCGGATAAGAATATCATTACAAGAGCCATGGGAGTAAAGGAAGGCGTGGAGGCCGACATTTACGAATACCGTCTGAAAAAGGGCGATATCATCCTGATGTGCACGGACGGGCTGAGTAATATGGTCGAGGATGAGGATATGTTCGATATAGTCAAAGGCGCCAGGGATATTGTGGAGGCCGTTCTGACATTGATAGAGAAAGCTAACAGTAATGGCGGCAGAGATAATATAGGGGTTGTTATGGCTGAACCGCTGGTCGATGAGGTGAGTGTATGGTAAAGGGTGGAATTGTACTTGGAAAACGCTATGAAGTGCTGAGCAAGGTCGGGGCGGGCGGTATGGCAGATGTGTATAAAGCAAAGGACACTATGCTGAACCGCTATGTTGCGGTTAAGGTTCTGAAAAAGGAGTACCGTGAGGACGACAATTTTGTGCGCAAATTCCGTTCGGAGGCGCGCGCAGCCGCAGGACTCGGCAATCCCAATATAGTGAATGTCTACGATGCAGGGGAAGACCGCGGGCTTTACTATATGGTAATGGAGTTGGTAGAAGGGATTACGCTGAAGGAATATATCAAGAGAAAGGGAAGGCTGTCCCACAAGGAGATCATCAGCATCGCGATACAGATGTGTACCGGTATCGGCGCGGCCCACGCGGCGAATATCATCCACAGGGACATCAAGCCGCAGAATATTATCATTTCCAAGGACGGTAAGGTAAAGGTTACGGACTTTGGTATTGCAAAAGCGACCACGTCACATACGGTCAGCTCCAATGCCATGGGATCTGTGCATTATACGTCGCCGGAGCAGGCAAGAGGGGGCTTTAGCGATGCCAAAAGTGATATCTACTCCATGGGTATCACTCTCTTTGAAATGGCCACAGGAAAGCTGCCCTTTGAAGGGGACTCTACGGTATCCATAGCGATCAAGCATCTTCAGGAGGAGATAACGCCTCCGTCAGAATATGTGGAGGATATTCCGTACAGCCTAGAGCAGATCATCTTAAAGTGTACCCAGAAGAACGGGGAGAGACGCTACGCGAATACGGATGATCTGATCCGGGATCTTAAGAGGTCGCTTGCGGATCCGGACGGCGATTTTGTCGTGATCCCGCCGCTTCGCAATGCGGATACCGTGATCATCACGGATGAAGAGCTTGACGATATCCGCAGCAATTATGACGAAGACGATGAATACGAGGATAATGATTATAATAATTACCGGTACGGAGACGATGGGTACGATACGGATTACGGCGGCGGTTATGATGATGAGTATGATGATTTTGACAATAAAGGACGCCGGAGGAAGGATGACGAGGATGTAAATCCGGGCATGCAGAAGGTGATGAAGGTTCTGACTGCTGTTGTGGTCGTGATTATCCTTTTTATTGTAATATTTGCGATTGGGAAGGCGGCAGGCGTCTTCTCGTCTTTCGGGGAAGATAAGCTTGTGGAGGATGAAGAGGCCGAAGAAGTCCAGGTTCCAAAGCTTTTAGGCAAGACCGAGGAGGAAGCGCAGGACATTCTGAACAAGAAGCTTGGCATTAAGGTAGTCGGAAGCGAAGAGTCTGACCAGTATGAGGAAGGGAAGATCATAAAGCAGAACCCGGAAGAGGGTGAGAAGGTTAAGAAGAATACGACCATCGAAGTCGTCGTAAGCTCCGGTATCGCCAAAAAGACTAAGGTTGTCCCGGATGTGACCGGGAAGGATGAGGACGAAGCGCAGAAGGAGCTGGAGGACGCCGGATTTAAGGTTGGGACTTCCGAGGCCGAATATGACGACAGCTACAAAGCCGGAGAGGTTATCCGCACGACGCCGGATGCCGGCACAGAGGCGGCAGAGGGTGCTGAGATCGTCATGACAGTGAGCAAAGGCTCCGAGAAAAAGACTGTGCCGAATGTAGTCGGAAAGAGTGATGAGACTGCGCAGAAAGAGCTGATCTCAGCGGGCTTGGTCATTGAAGAAGTGAGATATGAATATGACGATAAAGTAGCGAAGGGAAAGGTTGTTTCCCAGAGCATCCAGGGCGGGAAGAGAGTATCGCCCGGCACATCGATCAAGATCACGGTCAGCAACGGAAAGAAACCGGAGGAGAAGGTTACGGTCCCGAACCTCAGCGGGAAGACTTACCAGCAGGCGAAAGCGCTGTTAGAGAGCTACGGTCTTGTGGCGGTGAACGGCGGGGAGGAAGAGAGCGAAGAAGCTGTCGGAAAGGTGAGCAGATGGTCCTCCGCCGGAAAGAGCGTGAAAAAGGGGACGAAGATCACCATATGGATCAGCGGCGGAATACGTGAACCAGAGCCGGATCCGGATGTTCAGGATGATCCCAGCGCAGACGACCCGTCGGACCCCAATAGTGACCCGGAGCAGTAGTATGCAGGGGAAAATTGTAAAAGGAATTGCCGGATTCTACTACATTCATGTAGTGGGATCCGGTGTTTATGAATGTAAGGCAAAAGGAATATTCCGCAAGGAAAAGATCAAGCCGCTTGTGGGAGATGATGTCCTCATCGAAGTAATCGACGAGGAGGAAAAGACCGGCAATATCGTCAAGGTGCTGCCGAGAAAGAATGAGTTGGTCCGTCCGGCAGTGGCCAATATTGACCAGGCGTTAGTCGTATTTTCCATTACAAGGCCGAGTCCTCATTTTAACCTGCTGGACCGCTTTCTTGTGACGATGGAAAGCAGGCGCATTCCGGTCATTCTGTGTTTTAATAAAGAGGATATTGCAGACGATACCCAGATAGGAGCGCTGGAAAGGATCTATTCGGGCTGCGGGTATCCGTGCGTTTTTACGAGCGCTCTTAAGCAGCACAATATCGGGCAGGTAAAGGAGCTGCTTAAGGGAAAGACAACGGCGATCGCCGGACCGTCCGGCGTGGGAAAGTCGTCGATCATCAATGTGCTCCAGCCTGAGGCGAGGATGGAGACTGGCGATATCAGCCGCAAGATTGAACGGGGGAAGCATACCACAAGGCATTCACAGCTGTTTCCCATCGACGGCAGTTCTTATATCATGGATACGCCGGGATTTAGTTCTTTGTATATCAGCGATTTTGAAAAAGAAGAGCTGAAATATTTTTTTCCTGAATTTGGGAAATATGAAGGTGCGTGCCGTTTTGACGGGTGCAGCCACACCCACGAGCCGGACTGTGCCGTAAAAAAGAGCGTTTTGGGCGGAGAGATCGCCGCCGTGCGCTATGACAGCTATAAGGAGATGTATGAGGAGTTAAAAAGTAAGAGGAGGTACTGAGATGAACTATATTTTAGCACCGTCGATTCTGGCTGCGGATTTTAAGGCGCTTGGCGGGCAGATGAAACAGACGGAGGAGAACGGGGCAGAGTATCTGCATTTTGATGTGATGGACGGAATGTTTGTGCCGAGTATTTCTTTTGGGATGCCTGTATTAAAGTCTATCCAGGGAGCGACGGGACAGGTGATGGACGCCCATCTTATGGTGCAGGAGCCTATCCGCTATATCGAAGATTTTCGGAAGGCGGGAGCGGATATCGTGACCGTCCATCTGGAGGCGTGCAAGGATGTCCGGAAGACAATCGAGAAGATCCGCGGATGCGGGATGAAAGCGGGGTTATCGATCTGCCCGGATACGCCGGCGCAGGAGGCAGAGAGTCTCCTTCCTGAAGTGGACATGCTGCTTGTCATGAGCGTGCACCCGGGCTTTGGCGGGCAGAAGTTCATACCGGAATCCTTAGATAAGATACGGAAGATTAGAAGCATGATAGAGGAACAAAAGCTGGACGTAGATATTCAGGTTGACGGGGGAATCTATCTGAGCAATGTAAAGGAGGTTCTGGATGCGGGAGCCAACATAATCGTTGCAGGATCTGCAGTCTTTAACGGGGATCCGGCTGAGAATACCAGGGCTTTTATGGAGATACTGAAGAGTTATGAGTAAGATGATCGTGATCGTCAGCGGTGGGGAACTTGATGAGGAACATGCGCTTTCGGTCCTTAAAGGAGAAGAGTCCTGCTATGTCATCGGCGTGGACAGAGGTGTGGAATTTCTGTACAGGCATCAGATCATGCCGGATTATATTGTAGGAGATTTTGACAGCGTGCGCCAGGAGATCGCAGATTATTACCGCAAGGAGACTTCTGTGCCGGTGCGGGAGTTCAATCCGGTGAAGGATGCGTCCGATACGGAGATTGCTATCCGTCTTGCAGTGACGCTTGGATGCAGACAGATGGCCATCCTCGGTGCGACGGGAGGGAGGCTTGACCATCTCTGGGCCAATGTCCAGTGTCTTTCCATCCCCTTTAGGAGCGGGATCGATGCACGTATCCTTGATAGGCAGAACAGCATACGCCTGATCGGGGGGAGGACGGTTCTTAAACGGGGTGAGACATACGGACCATATTTTTCCGTGTTCCCATTAGGAGGGGAGGTCTTCCGCTTTAATATCAGCGGCGCCAGATATCCCCTTAAGAACCATGTCCTTACGCCTTATGACAGCCTGTGCGTCAGCAACCAGATCAAAGAGGACGAGGCAGTCATAGATTTTGCGGACGGGGTCGTGGTATTGATGGAGACGAAGGATCTGTACTAGTGTCAAGGAAGGGTGAGCCGGTCTGTGTACCGGATACGGCAGAATAACAGTGAAGAAAGGATAGAGATAATATATGAAGCTGGGAATCGTGGGATTACCGAATGTTGGAAAGAGCACATTGTTTAATTCATTGACGAAGGCGGGGGCGGAGTCAGCCAACTACCCCTTCTGTACCATCGACCCGAATGTGGGCGTGGTGACGGTGCCGGACGAGAGACTTAACGTATTGGGAGAGATGTATAACACGAAGAAGATCATCCCCGCTGCCATAGAGTTTGTGGATATTGCGGGGCTGGTAAAGGGCGCGTCCAAGGGCGAGGGCTTAGGGAATCAGTTTCTTGCCAATATCCGGGAGGTGGATGCGATCGTTCATGTGGTGCGCTGCTTTGAGGACAGCAATATCGTCCATGTGGACGGAAGTATCGATCCCTTAAGGGATATTGAGACGATTAACCTGGAATTAATCTTTTCAGATCTGGAAATCCTTGAGAGAAGGATAGCCAAGACCACCAAGGTTGCAAGAAATGATAAGACGGCGGCCAAAGAGCTGGCTCTGCTTGAGCGGGTGAAGAAGCATCTGGAAAATGACCGTCTGGCGAAGACTTTTACCGGGGCAGAGGATGAGGAAGAGGCAGAATGGCTGAAAAGCTATAATCTGCTCACCTTTAAGCCGGTGATCTACGCGGCCAATGTGGCGGAGGAAGAGCTTGCAAGCGACGGCGCGGATAATGAGGGCGTCTGTAAGGTGCGGGAGTATGCGGCAAAGGAAGAGAGTGAGGTGTTTGTCGTATGCGCTCAGATCGAACAGGAGATCGCGGAGCTTGAGGACGATGAGAAGAAGATGTTCCTAGAGGAGATGGGGCTTTCTGAATCCGGTCTTGAGAAGCTGATCAAGGCAAGTTACAGGCTTCTTGGGCTTATCAGCTATCTGACGGCGGGCGAGCCGGAGGTGCGCGCATGGACCATCACGGAGGGGACGAAGGCGCCCCAGGCGGCAGGGAAGATTCATACGGACTTCGAGCGGGGCTTTATCCGCGCAGAGGTGGTGTCCTACGATGACTTGATGGCCTGCGGGACTCATGCGGCGGCAAAGGAAAAGGGCTTAGTCCGTCTGGAGGGCAAGGATTATGTTGTAAAAGACGGGGATATCATGCTGTTTAGGTTTAATGTGTGATCATACGAGGAGAGCGGACGATGCATAAGACTATAGATTTTCCTAATATCGGCATACATCTGTCGGACGTGGGGGATCATATCACCATCTTTAATTATGATATTGCCTTTTACGGGATAGTCATCGGCTTGGGGATCCTGGCGGGTATCTTTATCGCTGCGGCTGAAGCAAAGCGTACCGGGCAGAATCCGGAGGTCTACTATGACCTGGCAATCTATGCCGTGATCTGCTCGATCATCGGTGCGAGGACTTATTATGTGGCATTTTCATGGGATAGGTATAAGGGAGATATAAAGAGTATCCTAAACCTGCGCCAGGGAGGCCTTGCCATATACGGGGGCGTGATCGCGGCGGTGATCACGGTCATCGTGTTTGCTAGGATAAAGAAGCTTTCGGCGCCGGTTCTTTTTGATACTGCCGTGCCTGGCCTTGTCGCGGGGCAGATGATCGGCAGATGGGGGAACTTTTTTAACCGGGAGGCATTTGGTGAATATACGGACAGCCTGTTGGCCATGCGGCTTCCGCTGGATGCGGTGAGGGCTTCTGACGTGACGGAGCTGATGAGGCAGCATATGGAGACGGTGGAGGGAGTTTCGTATATCCAGGTGCATCCTACATTTCTTTACGAATCTCTGTGGTGTATGATGGTGCTTTTTGCGCTTCTTTTATACCGGCGGCGGAAAGGGTTTGACGGGGAAGTATTCCTGTTATATCTTTTTGGCTATGGCCTGGGGCGCGTCTGGATCGAGGGGCTTCGGACAGACCAGCTTCTCCTTCCCGGAACTGCGCTCCCGGTTTCGCAGCTTCTTGCGGGGACGCTGGTATTTGTCTCGTCAGGGCTTATCTTATGGCGCAGGAAAATTATAAGAACATCTTAAGGGTTTTTTAATGTTATTCTCATATTATCTGTGTTATAATAGCCATCGGATTGGCAGGAGATCAGATTATGCGTTTATTGGTAGTAGAAGACGAGAAGGATATGAACCATATCCTTGTGAATAAGCTGGAAAAAGAAGGATATAACGTAGATAGCTGTTTTGACGGCAACGCGGCGATAGATTACCTGATGCTGGCAGACTATGACGGTGTGATACTGGATATCATGCTTCCGGGAATGGACGGCTTTCAGGTATTAAAGCGGCTCCGGGCGGCAGGAAAGCAGACGCCGGTTCTTTTTTTGAGCGCTAAGGGAGATACGGAGAATATCGTGGAAGGCCTGGACATCGGCGCGGATGATTATATGGTCAAGCCCTTTGTCTTTAAGGAGCTTTTGGCGCGGATCAAGGTGATGACGCGCCGCCAGCCGGAGATTCAGGAGAATGTTTACCGGTGCGGCGATCTGGTAGTCGATTATAATACACATATGGTCACCAGGGGCGGGATACCCATAACATTGTCACCGAAGGAATTTGCCGTGCTGCTCTATCTCGTCAGAAATAAGAATATCATCGTGACGAGAGAGCAGATCGAATCCAATATATGGAAGCTGCAGGCAGAGGTCAGCTCTAATCTGGTGGACGTATATATCCGTTATCTGCGGCGCAAGATCGACGATGATTTTGACGAGAAGATGATCTGCACCATACGCGGGACAGGATATATGTTAAAATGCGAAGAATAAAAAAAGTATCCATAACGAAATACATTATCAGTTATCTGATCGGGCTGATCCTTGCGCTGTCATTTCTGATGGTTATTTTTGTGAGTATACTTGCGGACAGGATGATCTATTATGATATCCAGAGCGTCCTGCTCAGAGAGATTATTAAGAATAATAAGAATACCAGCTATGAAGACGGGATCATAAAACCGAATGAAGACTTCCGGTATGTGGACGACGGCATGTATTTCCGTATTCTCGATGAGGACGGCTTGGTCATACTGGGGGAGAGCCCGATCAAGGTGGAGTTTACGGAAGAGGGACTCAGCCAGAGGCTGAGAATGGTAGAGTCCGAAGGAGAAGAGTACTACATTATCGGGCGGATCAACAAGCGGATGACGAAGGAAGTCGGTCATATCATCTATAACCAGTGCATTGTGAATAAGCGGGATGTGGAGAGCAAGTACAAGTTTATCAAGTATACCTCTTACGCCAGCATACCCGTATTTCTCATGCTTGTGTTGATGGCGGGTCTTGTGATGTCGGGGAAGATCTCCGGGCCTCTTAAGCAGATGTCGAAGACGGCAGAGATCATCGGGCAGGAGGGAGAGTTGTCCCGGCGTATTGAGTATGACGGGAAGATCAAGGAGCTGGGCGTCCTTGCGGCCACCAACAACCGGATGCTTGAGCGTATCGAGAATATGCTTGAGATGCAGAAGCAGTTTTCCTCTGACGTGGCGCATGAGCTGCGCACGCCGATCGCGGTGCTTTTAGCCCAGTGTGAATATGCGAAGGAATACGTGAGCACAAAAGAGGAATTTGATGATGCCATAGACGTTATCTACCGTCAGACGAAGAAGACGAACATGGTGATTACGCAGCTTCTGAATCTGAACCGTCTGGAGAGTGAGCGGGTGGTGCTTGATCTGGAGGATGCGGATCTTGATGAGATGATACGTTCTATCTGCGATGAGATAGAGTTTAAAGAAAAGGACGACGTGCAGTTTGAGCTGGCTCTTTCGGGAGTAAGGGCGGACATGGATATCGGGCTTATGCTCATTCTTTTGCAGAATCTGATACAGAATGCGGTAAAATACAGCGCCCGGCCGGCAAGGGTGAAGATTGCCACACAGTACAGGGATGACGCTGTTGTTGTGAAAGTTCAGGATTTTGGATGCGGGATCAGGGAGGAAGACCTGCCGCATATTTTTGACCCCTTTTTCCGGGTGGAAAAAGCAAGAAATTCTGAGGGCTTCGGACTTGGCCTGCCGCTGGCAGACCGGATCGCGAAAGCTCACAAAGGAGAGATTAAGGTAGACAGCGTATGGGGGAAGGGAAGTACATTTACGCTGGTGATCAATGGTAAATAAAGGTTAACGCTGTTTTTAACGGAATTTTAATCTTTGTTTTATACGATAGCATACGCAGACACAATACAATTAATAAGGGGAAAAAACATGAGTAGAAAATACAGATTAACGGCAGCATTATTGGTGATCTGCCTGTGCGTTACGATGATTCCCGGCAGGGCTTACGCGCAGGAGACAACGAAGACATCTTCAGTCAGTGCGAAGGAGCAGGAGACTAAAGAAGTCTCTCTGGAGGATGCAAAGAACCAGAAGAAAGAGGCGGCTCTGCCAGATGGGCAGGGAGATGGCGCTAAGTCAGTGGAAGGCGCTTCTTCGGATGCACAGGTGAAAGATACCGGCTCGAAAGAGGATCCGACGGATGCTGGAGCACCGGCGGAAGATGACGACCCTGGACAGGGAAGACTGACCGGCGACGTACCGGAGGAATTTTACGATGACGACGGCGGGATCCAGGCGATGGCGGCTGGCATACAGCATAACAGCAAGTTCGCAGGGTACGAGATCACAGAGGGCATTGACGTATCCAAATGGAATAAGAACATCGACTGGACAGCCGTGAAAAATGCGGGCATTGATTTTGCGTTTGTCCGTACATCCTACAGAGGATATGAAAAGGGAGGGCTTGCTACAGACTCCTACGCGCCGGCGAATATGCGGAACGCGGCGGCGGCAGGCGTGAAGGTGGGCGCTTACATATTTTCACAGGCGATTACGGTGAAGGAGGCGCAGGAGGAAGCGGATTACCTGATCAAGTCGGTACAGGGCTATAGGATCAATATGCCGTTAGTGTTTGATTTTGAATACTATACAGGCGGGCGCTTGGAGAAGGCGAAGCTTTCCAAGAGGGCGAAGACAGATATCTGCCTTGCATTCTGCGAAAGGATCAAGGAGGCGGGGTACACCCCCCTCGTATATGCCAACAAGACGATGCTGAACAAGGATCTATATGCGTCTGAGATCAGCAGTAAATATCCGGTGTGGCTGGCACATTATACAAATTCAACGGATTATGCGGGAGATTACAGCTTCTGGCAGTATACCTCTTCAGGTAAAGTGGCGGGGATTTCCGGAAATGTAGATATGAACTACTGGTATTCCAAGCCGGGCGATTCGGCGTCCTTCGGTGTACCGGGCGTGTCCGCGGCGATCAAGGCGCCGTCTGCTACCACGCTTTCAGGAAAAGCGGCTGCATATGATCAGGTTAAGCTGACGTGGAAAAAGGTATCGGGAGCATCAGGCTACCGGATTTACCGTTATGACACGGTTTCCCGTTCCTATAAAAAGATCAAGACAATCAGCGGCGGAAGTACCGTTTCCTATACGGATACCGGAAGAAGTATGGGGACGACCTATAAGTACCGGGTGAAGGCGTATAAAAAGTCCGGCGGCAGCACGGCATTTTCAAAGGCGTCTAATACGGTCAGCGTCAAGACAGACTCAACGATGACCGGCAAGACCAACGGGACAAGCGTTACCGTGAGGAAAGGCCCGTCCACAGCGCAGGGCAAGCTGCAGACGCTGGGGATTAATGTGGGTGTGACCATTACCGGGACAAGCGGGAACTGGTATCAGGTATCTCTTCCTGTAGGCGGTAAAGCGAAGACAGGCTATATCAGCAAATCCTACGTAACCATTATCAGAAAGCCCGTATTGACGCTCGCATCAGCAGCCTCAGGAAAGATCAAGCTGACGTGGAGTAAGATCTCTGAGGCAAGCGGATATGAAATTCAGCGCTATGATGCGGCAAAGAAGAAGTATGTAAAGATAAAGACCATCAAAGATGGCGCTAAGGTCTCTTACACCAACAGTGGTTTAACGAAAAATACGACTTATAAGTATAAAATCCGCTCTTACAAGACGGTTAGAGGAAAAAAGATCTACAGCTATTACTGCAATGCCAAGAGCGCAAAAGCAAAATAAATTCATACAGAGTTATTCATATTAACAGAGAGGCTGGTTCCTGCGGTACGCAGGGCCGGCCTTTTCTGTCTGACCGGCTGCTGTGTCCGTCTATCCGCATTCGTATCCGTGTCCGTCTATCCGTATCTGTATTTCGGTCAGGAATTCTTCTGCATTCATCGTATCCCGGTTATCGATCTCGAATAATTCAAAGGGTTCGCCCAGCACGGTAAGGCCGCGCTCTTCGACGTATTCCATCATTCTTTTCAGGCAGGCCGCATTTTTATGATAATTTCCGCGGTAATAGCAGGACAGATAATCTCCGGCAGGAAGTTCGAAGTCGCAGCCCGAGGCATTTCTATCCAGAATGAAAAATACGGACTGATAGACATTGGGAACACCCTTTAGCAGGTCGCGCGAGGATAGAAATGCCCCGATAGTCTGTCCGCCAAAGTTATGGATCTCCTTTTCATGCCTTCTCATCAGCTTCTGGATGAGAAGATCCATCTCCTCATCCTGAGTGATATATGCCCGCTCCCCTACACAAAGGCGGCGTGGGAATGCTTTTACCGTAATGCGGTCAGGCGTGATGTGCTCTGCTGCACGCAGGGTTTCGATGCGTTCCTCTATGACCTGTTCCCTTTCCTTAAGCTCCTGAAGTCTCTGATGCAAAAGCTCCTTTTCCTTACAGAGGATATCCAGCGTGTTGCCGACAGTCTGGCAATTCAGATAATCTTTGATCTGGGACATGGAAAAATCAAGCTTTCTCAGGTCGCAGATCAGGTTCAGCTTATAGATGTCTTTCAGGCTGTACAGGCGGTATTGATTGGTGTCGCGTCTTGGATTCAGTATGCCGAGGCGCTCATAGTAGCGCAGAGAATCGGGACCGATGCCGTACAGACGGGATATTTCACTGATCTTATAATAATTTTTCATGGTATCCTCCGAAAGTTCTTGACCTTAGTATTATACCAGGGTTTATGATTTTACTGCAAGAGAAAAAGAAAAATAGTTACTGGATCAGGGGTAAACAGTAATGTGAGCAGTAACGAAAAATGTGAAAAAGAGAGGAAAAGAGATATTTATGAGACTGGAAGGAACTTCGCTGAAAAAAGACTTTATGCGTTTCATCGTACCGTCGATCGCGGCGCAGTGGGTATTTACGCTGTACACGATGGTGGATGGGATATTTGTAGCAAGAGGCGTATCAGAGACGGCGCTTACGGCAGTAAACATCGCCATGCCCTATACGATGGCGCTGTTTTCCATATCAATCCTGTTCGCGGTAGGTACTTCGACAGTGACGGCAATACTTTTAGGAGAAAAAAACGGAAAAAGGGCCAATGAGGTATTCACGCAGAATATCGTGCTTTTAGCTGTATTTTCTGTAGTGATCACTGTTTTGGTGATGGCGGACCTTGAGCGGGCTGCGGTGTTTTTAGGAGCAACCGAACGGAATAAAGCTTACGTGCTGGAATACTTAAGATGGCTTGTGCCGTTTTCTGCAGCATTTATCCTGTCCTATTCTTTCGAAATGCTGATCAAGACAGACGGATTCCCAAAGCGTGCGACAATGATTGTTACGACCGGCGCACTGCTGAATGTGATACTGGATTATCTGATGGTGATGCGTCTGCATATGGGCGTGGGAGGAGCCGCCCTTGCAACGGGAATCTCCAACACAGTGGTCATTATCCTTTATCTGCTTCATTTCTTCGGAAAAAGCGGCGTCATCAAGTTCTGCAGGTTCCGCATAGATATCCCGCTTATCGGAAGGGAGTTTAAAAACGGCTTATCCTCAGGGATCACAGAGCTTTCGGCGGGCTTTATCATCTTCCTGTTCAATCAGGCGATCATCCGGCTGCTGAATGAAGACGCACTTGTAAGCTATACGATCATCTCCTACGTCAATTCGCTGGGAGTTATGGCTATGGTGGGGATCGCCCAGGGATATCAGCCGCTGGTCAGCTATTATTATGGCCAGAAGCGTATGGAGCGCTGCCAGAAGCTTAAGAAATACGGAATCGCAGCCGCAGCCGTACTTTCCGTTGTATACACAGCTGTCTGTATGGTCTTTGCCAGACAGATCGTGTCTCTGTTCGTGTCAGCGGATATGCCTGCCCTTATGGATTATTCGGTAAATGTTCTTCGGATATTTTCCCTGTCATTCTTACTGGCAGGATATAATGTCGTCATCGGCGGTTATTTTATCGCAGTAGAGGAATCCTTTGCTGCCACCGGCATATCCCTGTCGAGGAGTATTGTCGCTCTGACCCTGTGCCTGATGATCCTGACGGCCGTATTCGGCGGTGCCGGAATCTGGTGGACTCCGTTAATGTCCGAGGATGTGACCCTTGCCTTCACAGCCGTCATGCTGAAAAAGTATACTAGTGCTCCATCCTGTTAGAAACCGGATGGAGCACTAGATCACGAAACATGTGTGACGGAAAACAGCTGCCAAACAAAATTATATTTTATGCATATAATTTATTATACCCTTCAGAGTTTCTGCAAAGGGTATGATGAATGTATCATCACGCTATACCGAATATAAATGAGGTGGTTTCAATTGAATAATTTTAATGCTAATTGGATGTTTAATCCGCCGAATCTATTTGGCAGGGGAAGGAACTTCAACGGGAGATATAATCAAAACATGGTTAGGCCTTCACCCAATTACGTATCTAAGGCGGGTCCGGCGGTATCGGATACTTCTCGGTATACGAACGGCACAGGAACGGGAAAATATGCCTCATCCTGCCGCTGTGAGCCAGATTCGGCAAAGCCGGCAGAGACGCTGCATCTGCCCGGCTGTCCTGGTGAGGGCAGAGAGCAGGGCCAGCAAAGCCCACGGGGAGAATCCGATTCACAAGGCACCTGGGAAGAGCCTGGTCAGCAAGGATTCCGGGGAGATTCCGCTCTGCCCGGCCGTTTTGTTAAATGTATAGAGCCTGGTCCGCAAGGTCCCCGGGGAGAGGCCGGCCCGCCCGGCTGTCCCGGTGAACGCGGGGAGGCCGGCCCGCAAGGCCCACGGGGAGAACCTGGCCCGCCCGGCTGTCCCGGTGAACGCGGGGAGCCTGGCCCTCAGGGAGTTACGGGTCCGCAAGGCCCACAAGGCGCAATGGGCCCGCAGGGTCCGCAGGGAGAACCCGGTGCCCGTGGTCCGGAAGGCCCGCCCGGATATCCGCAAAACAGTATATTTGCATCATTTTTAGGAAAGGAGATTGTCCTGCCGGAAAGCGGAAGTCTTCCGCTAAAAACAGATATACCAGATATAACTCAAAATATATCTCTTTGCGATGATTATTCCCTGTTGCTGGCTCCCGGATGCTATGCTGTTTATTATTATATTTCCACAGTGATCAAAAGGCATGGCTTTATAAAGCTGACACCGGTATTTAATGATTGTTTACAGACGGTATATTCTGCATACGCAGAGGCGGCAAGGCGGAGGGAAATGCTTGTGATATCAAGATATTTTATTATCGAAGTACCCAGTACGTCCACATTGTTCTTTGCATGGGATTCTTCCGCAGGTGTTTCCACGGTCAATATGAACATGTGCATAGAAAAGCTTGGCAGGCAATAATTGAAAGAAGAGGGAGGAACCAACATGCCGACAATCAGTCTTTGCATGATCGTCAAAAATGAGGAGATGCATATTGCACGCTGTCTTGACAGTGTGGCAGAGCTTGTAGAGGAAATTATTGTCGTAGATACCGGTTCGGCGGACCGGACGGTAGAACTGGCGTCCAAATATACATCAAAGGTGTACTCATATCCATGGAATGATGATTTTTCTGCTGCCAGAAATTATTCTTTTTCCAAGGCGACTATGGATTACTGTATGTGGATGGATGCCGATGATATTCTGGAGGATACGCAAAAGGATAAATTTCTGCAGCTAAAGGAGACTTTGCCACAGGATGTGGATATTGTAATGATGAAATATAATACTTCTTTTGATGAAGCCGGCAGACCATCTTTTTCTTATTTCAGGGAAAGATGGATCAGAAACAGTTCTCAATACCGCTGGATCGGAGCGGTTCATGAGGTGATCCCTCCAGTCGGCAATATCATCTATTCTGATATTGCAGTTTGTCACAAAAAACTGCATGCCAAAGACCCTGCCCGGAATCTGAATATATACCGTAGGCTGCTGGCGGAGGGGAAAACGTTAGATCCGCGGCAGCAATATTATTATGGGCGGGAGTTATATTATCACAAACAATACGAAGAGGCTGTCTCTGTGCTGGAACAATTCCTGTGCTCAGAGGAAGGATGGGTCGAAAATAAGATAGAAGCATGTTCAATCTGCGCGAATTGCTATTACGGCCTGGGGAAGGAGAAAGCTGGAATAGATACCCTTTTGCGCAGCATGAGCTTTGATCTGCCAAGAGCTGAATTGTGCTGTGAGATCGGGAAATATTTTTTGGAGCATGGGAATTATCATGCCGCCGTTTACTGGTATGAAACTGCACTGGGCAGGCCGCAGAATGGATCCGCAGGCGGATTTGTCCTGCCGGATTGTTATGATTATATCCCTCTTTTGCAGTTATGTGTATGTTATGATAAAATGGGGGACAGGAAAAAGGCGGAAGAATACAATGAAAGAGCGGGGGCTTGCAAGCCATATTCCAAAGCGTATCTTTATAACAAACAGTATTTTAACCGTCTTAAGATTTCTTAGAGCGTGTTTTTGACACGTTCTATTTTTTTCGAGGAAATGTAACAAAAAATGGGGATAAACATAAATTATTTGTAGAAAAAGATACTTTTGTGGTATTTTTTCAGATAATAAAGTAAGGATGTGTTTTTATGGATAATAATAATTCATACGGTAATTGCCAAAATCAGTGCTATCCTCCCTGCTGCGAACGCGGGCCTGCGGGACCTAAGGGAGATCAGGGGCCTATGGGACCGCAGGGGATCAAAGGGGATACCGGCTGTCCCGGCCCGAAGGGCGACAGAGGTGAGCCGGGGCCTGTAGGTCCGCAGGGTATTCCTGGTGCTCCTGGGGCGAGAGGTCCAAGAGGAAATACCGGCCCTGTAGGGCCTACCGGTAATACAGGGCCAAGGGGTTATGCAGGTCCCAGAGGTTATGCGGGACCGCAGGGCATTCAGGGGATCCAGGGTGTCCGCGGTGATATTGGTCCGAAAGGTGATCCGGGCTGTGAGGGACCTAAGGGAGACATCGGGCCTCAGGGTCCGGCAGGTCCGACAGGCCCGGCAGGCCCTGTGGGACCTCAGGGAGATGTGGGGCTTCAGGGACCCAGAGGTATCCCGGGGCCTCAGGGTCCGACAGGCCCGACCGGATCTATGGGGCCGCAAGGGGTAACAGGCCCGCAAGGCATTCAGGGAGTGGCAGGCCCTATCGGGCCTCAGGGTCCGAAAGGGTGTCCGGGTGATGACGGTCCGACAGGAGCGACAGGAGCAATGGGAGCGACAGGAGCCGATGGAGCAACGGGTCCGACGGGAGCAGCCGGAGCGACAGGAGCAACAGGAGCCACAGGAGCGACGGGAGCCGATGGAGCAACAGGTCCGACAGGAGCAACAGGAGCCGATGGAGCAACAGGTCCGACAGGAGCAACAGGAGCCGATGGAGCAACAGGTCCGACAGGAGCAACAGGAGCCGATGGAGCAACGGGTCCGACAGGAGCAACAGGAGCAACAGGAGCCGATGGAGCAACGGGTCCGATAGGAGCAACAGGAGCGACGGGAGCCGACGGGATAACAGGTTCGACAGGAGCGACAGGAGCAACGGGAGCCGACGGAGTAACAGGTCCGACGGGAGCTGATGGAGCAACAGGAGCGACGGGAGCCGATGGAGCAACGGGTCCGACGGGAGCAACAGGAGCTGACGGGATAACAGGAGCAACAGGAGCCGATGGAGCAACGGGTCCGACGGGGGCGACGGGAGCAACGGGAGCCGACGGAGTAACAGGTCCGACAGGAGCAACAGGAGCAACTGGAGCCGATGGAGTGACGGGGGCGACAGGAGCAACAGGAGCGACAGGCCCAACCGGTGCCACAGGCGTCGCAGGCACAGGAGCGATCATTCCGTTTGCATCAGGGCTTCCGGTTTCCTTAACCACGATCGCCGGAGGGCTTGCAGGAATTCCTGCTTTTGTTGGCTTTGGAAGCAGTGCACAAGGGCTTACGCTTTTAGGATCGACGATTGATATCACCAACGCCAGCGGAACACTTTCTAACTTTGCGTTCCAGGTTCCGCGTGCCGGTACGATTACTTCATTCAGTGCATTCTTTAGTACAACAGTGGCGCTTTCTTTAATAGGTTCTACTCTGACGATAAGAGCACAGATTTATCAGTCAGCAACGCCGAATAATGTATTTTCTCCGATTGCCGGGACATTGCTCAATCTGACACCATCACTTTCAGGAGTAATATCTATTGGTACACTGTTAAACGGGTCGCTTACAGGACTTAATATTCCGGTAACGGCTCAAACCCGGCTGATGCTGGTATTTTCGGCAACGGCAAGTGGGGTATCTCTGCTTAATACAGTTGCAGGATATGCAAGTGCCGGATTAAGCATCAATTAATGATGTTCGATAAAGTAAGATAAAAAATCCCAGAGGTCTCAGTATCTGGAACCTCTGGGATAATTTTTGTTTTTTTCCTAGAATGTCGGTTTCTACGAAGGATTCTTATTTCCTTTTTCGAACTCAATTTAACATAACAGAGAATAACCTGTCAACTTATTTTACAAAAAGTGTCTGAAAATACCAGAAATATGGTTACCGTACATTCCGTCCCCGGAAGTACATTCTGCCACAAAAATATAAGAATTGCTTATACGTATCTCACATTATTTTATATCGGCAGATTTCCGGGATTTATAATAAGCAAAGACGGATTTGGAGTAAATAAAAAATCCAATAACCGTCAAAATTCTGGTCAATAAGGAGGATGAAGCTATGCCAAAGACAGGCGAAAACATTTACAAACGGAAGGACGGACGTTGGGAAGGGCGCTACATAAAAGAGCGGGTTAACGGAAAAGCAAAGTACGGCACGGTCTATGCAAAAAATTACCGGGAGGTGAAGGCAAAATTAGAAGAAGCGAAAAGAACGCAGACACAAAGGCCGGCGGTAATGGCAGGGAAGGTGGAGGATATAAGTAATTGCTGGCTTTATGAGATGTCACTGACCTTGAAGGAATCGTCCAGAAACAAGTACAAAGATATTCTGTACCGGTATATATTGCCAAAATTCGGGGCGGAGGAGCTGTCAGAGATCAGCAACCAGAGTGTTCTTGATTTTGCTAACGATCTGCTTTCCGGAGGAGGGGTAAACAATCAGGGGCTTGCGCCGTCAACTGTGTCGGGGATTCTTTCAGTTTTGAATGGAATCCGTATTTATGCACTGCGGAGGGATTGCACTGTCCGCTTTTCCTTAGAATGTGTCAGTTTGAAACGGGAGCAGGCAGATATTCGGATATTTAGCTTGGAGGAAGAGGAAATGCTGGTCAGTTATCTTCTGAGAAATATGAATTTTTCGGCGCTTGGCATTCTTCTCTGTCTTTTTACAGGGATCAGGGTAGGTGAACTGTGTGCAATGAAATGGGATGACATCAGCCTTTCAGAGCGGAGAATGTATGTTAGCAAAACCATGCAGCGGCTACGGACGGTGAATACAGATGGAACCCGGACAGAAGTGAAGATCCAGGAACCAAAAAGTATCTGCTCTGTTCGGACGATTCCTCTGCCGGGAATTCTCATGGAGATTCTTGAGGAATTTCATCATCCAGGCGCGTTTCTGCTGACCGGGGAAAGCGATAGGTATGTAGAACCGAGAACCATGCAGAACCGTTTTAAGAAGATTCTTCTGGCTTGCGGAATACCGGATGCTAATTTTCATACAACGAGGCATACCTTTGCTACAAGATGCATAGAATTGGGCTTTGACATTAAGAGCTTGAGCGAAATATTGGGACATGCCGGCGTTACAATTACAATGAACCGGTATGTCCATCCTTCTATAGCTCTGAAAACAGAGAATATGGAGCGCTTTTCAAATCTATTTGCCGTCAAATAAATGGTCAGGAGGACGAAAAGTACTGATTCATGCGGGACAGAGCAGCGCTTTTCGTAGAAACCGACAATCTACGAAAATTTCCGTTACTCAGCGCATTTTGAAGAAGCAGAACAAGGCAGCGTAAAAAAGGAATTTGTCATGGAAAAGGCTCAGGAGACAATATACAAAACAGTGCATCAGTACAGCAGAGGGTTGGTACCGGCATCAGACATGGAAAAGCTGGAAGAGATAGCAAAGGATTACTGCCATGTGAAAAATCAGATTTACCAGCGTTATGGAGGGATACATAGCCTGGCAAAACTCTATCCAGGATACACCGTCCAGAACGAGATGACACAGAGCGGTATGCGAAAAAGCCTTGGCCTTCCAGCAGCATACTTCTATTGTGCCGTTTTTGATGCATTAGGGGATGTGAAGAGCCAATGGTCCTATACCCGGGCCAGAGTTGAAAAAAGTATTCGGAGCCATCCGGATCTGAATCACAAGGAGCGGCATTATCTGCGGTTTATCATGAAGCAGAGCCAATGCTTTGAAGCTGTCCTTTCCGGTAAAATACCAGATATAAGCGGCAATTGGCAGGAGAAGTTTGAAATTTTGCGTGCTGAAGTGGACGGACGCAGGCTGGACCAGTATCTGCGCCGTCAGGTACGCAAACACCTGCAAAAGCTGCATACAGATGCGGCAGACGGATTTTCCGTAGCAGTAAAAGGTTATCGCTATGGAGATCACGGAATTTATCTTTCTACGAAAGAAAAGAGAAAGCGGATATTTATCCCGCTGACGGACGGAAATCAATATGAGAGACAACTACATATCAGTATTGATCCAGATGCGGGGAAAATAAAAATTGACATACCGATAGAAGTCAAAACAAAGAACAGGGAAGATTATTGCAATGAGGTCGGACTTGCTGTGGGCATGACGGAAATGTTTGTGACAGATCAGGGGAATATCTACGGCGGAAGGTATGGGATCTATCAGGATGCCCTTACCGAATATGTCCGGGAGGGACAGGCCCGCTATCGGAGAAACCGGCAGAATAATCCCGGCAGGAAAAAGTATTACGCGGGGAAGGAGCGGCTGGAGTCGGCGCTGCACACTTATGTCAATGCAGAGATCAATCGTATGTTGGAAACAGAAAAGCCGCGGATCATCTATATTCCCAAACTGCCGTCAGTACCGAAGGCAGGTATAAACCGAAAAATCAATTATTCCGCCAGCATGTGGCAGAGAGGGTATGTGAGAAGCCGGCTGGCGCAAAAATGCAGGGAGCGTTCCATTGAGCTTGTCGGGGTGTTTGGAAAGGATATCAGCAGGGAATGCAGCAGATGCGGGGGCAATGGAAGCATCGGCCAGGGGGATTTTATATGCAGCAGATGCAAACTTGTACTTCCGAGAAAACATAATGCGGCGAAGAACGCCCGAAGCCGGGGACGGCTTTTGATGGAGCCGAAAACGGCAGGATAATCTAATGCTCCATCCTGCTAGAAACCGAACTCATGAACTGCCTGTTTCGCACCATTGCGTCGTTAAAATTTCTAGACGAAGAACCACATCGCCGTCGGAATTTTGCCTAGCACTGGCACGAACCACGCAGTCTGTTAGTCCGGTTTCTAACAGGATGGAGCACTAGCAGGATGAAGTACTAGGTTCATGATAGAAAATTCTACAGATAAATGGGCTGCAAGGGCGCATTTCACCGGAACCGGGCGACCGGAACAAGGACTGTAGAAGGATTTCTTTATGATAGATTATGCAATGACTGAGTATGGAACATAAGCAGTTCATTCCATAAGCAAAAAAAATAAGAACGGCATTAGAAGCCGGCATTATGCCGGGTATTGGGTATGCCAGGACCTGTGGGAACTCGGGCGCGGTCTAGTACATCGAATAATAAGCAGCATCCGAGAAGTACCGGGAGCGAAGCCAAGCTGCTGCAGCCGTGCGGAAAGTACATGGCAGAAGTCTGCAGCAGGCATCACCGTATAAAAGGTGACGCAATATGCCTTATTTAAAATGCGAAAAAGTATTGGCAGAAAATACTGGGAGAAATGCGTAATGAAAGTTGTAATTTTAGCAGGCGGGCTGGGAACGCGGATCAGCGAAGAAAGCCATTTGAAACCAAAACCGATGATCACCATCGGAGAACAGCCAATCTTGTGGCATATCATGAAATATTACTCACATTTTGGTTTTCATGATTTTGTGATCTGCTGCGGATACAAAGGCTATGCCATAAAGGAGTATTTTGCAGACTATTATCTTCATTGCTCTGATGTGACGTTTGACTTTTCTAAAAAGAATAAAATGGTCGTTCACGAAAATATAGCAGAACCATGGCGTGTCACACTGGTGGATACCGGATGGTATGCGCAGACTGGCGCGAGGATAAAGCGGATACAAAAATATATCGGGGATGAAGCCTTTATGCTGACTTATGGAGACGGCGTGGGCAATATAGATCTGGAACTGCTGCTAAAGACGCATCGGAATATCGGCACGGCGGCAACATTGACGGCGATACAGCCAAGAAGCCGTTTTGGAGTCCTGGAATTAGATTCCGCAGAAGAAAGGATTATTGACTTCCGGGAAAAGAGAGAAGGAGACGGAGGCTGGGTCAACGGCGGTTTTATGGTGATGGAGCCGGAAGTGTTCCAATATCTTGGCGATGATGATAATTGTGTGCTGGAGAAGATTCCTTTGGAAACGATGGCGAAGGAAGGAAAGCTTGGGATATACAAGCATAGCGGTTACTGGCAGTGTATGGATACCCAGCGAGACAGATATTTTCTTGAAACTCACTGGAATAACGGCAGCGCGCCCTGGAAGGTTTGGTAAGCCATGCGGAAGTTACAGATAAGACAGTTTTCTGATTTGGTAAAAACGTTGGATACGGCCTGCAAAGAGCTGAAAATACAGAAAAAGGATAGATTTTTAAACCTGTGTGCAGATATACAGGATTTTGTTTATAAAATATTTGAACATGCAGAAATGGTATTTGATGAGGATGCGGAGTTTTTGAAGCTCTTAAAGGAGCTTTATGAAATGCTGTATTATGCTTCGCAGGGAAAGGTTCCGGTAAAACAGATAAACAAGATGGTTCGTAAGCTCGAGGAAGAGATCGGCAGCCTGAGGGCAGATAAGATAGAGATGGTCTTTTTCTGTAATAAGGCGAGCATGTCGGATTCTCTGGAGAGTGTATATTTTGCAGCAAAAGAGGATCCCTCCTGTGATGCATATTTTGTCCCGATTCCGTTTTACGACCGTAATCCGGACGGAAGTTTCGGTCAGATGCATCTGGAAGGGCCGGGCTGCTATCCTGCAGCATATGAGCTGACAGACTGGAGGGAATATGATGTAAAAGTCCGCCGGCCCGACGTGATATTCATTATGAATCCTTATGATGGCCAGAATTATGTAACTTCTGTCCACCCGGATTATTACAGCAGCCGCCTGAAAGACTGTACGGATATGCTGGTGTATATCGAGTATGGTCTGCCTTACTGGCAGTACCGGGATCCGTGGGCGGAAGATCTGCAGGGGGATATTAAGAAGAATAGTGTGCCGCTTCCGGTGCATCTGCATGCCCATTATGATATCCGGTATTCCAAAGAACTTGCCGAATCGCACGGAACGATGTTCGCGGCGTATCCGGAGATTGCACGGCAATATCACATGACGCCGGAGAGGATCCGTAAGAAGTTTATTCCTCTTGGTTCTCCCAAATTCGATAAGATCCTGAACACAGGAAGAGAGGATTATCATTTGCCGGAAAAGTGGCAGAGGAAGATCGAGGGCAAAAAAGTGGTTCTTTATAATACGAGCCTGTCAGAGCTATTGAAATCCAGTGCACAGCGGGCGGAGGTTATGGGAGAGTATCCGCCTTGTGATAGCTGGTACTTTGGAAAGCTTCGCCAGATCATAAAAGACTTTCAAGGAAATGATGACGTTATCCTATGGTGGCGTCCGCATCCGTTATTTGAGGCAACACTTCGCTCTATGCGTCCCGATTTTTTACAGGAATATCTGGAGCTTTCCCAGGAGTTTAAAGATTCAGGCGGAGGGATCTTTGACGATACGGAGGATCTGCACAGGGCAATCGCATGGAGCGATGGGATGATTTCGGATGAAAGCTCGCTTCTTTTGCTTTATATGGCTACAGGAAAGCCGTTTTATATTCCATCGGTCACAAAAGCGCTGCCGCAGCCGGTCTATGATGACGGCGGGGATTTCCACGCGCCGCTGGCGGGACGGCTTCACAATATGCGTGCGGCTAAAGGAGCGAATGTCGGAGACTGGAATGTTTGCATCTGGTGGGACAATTTTTTAGAAGAAGACGTGATGCAAAATATGCATTTTAATCATTATACCGATCGATTTATTGATTTTGTCTTACATCGGGAGAAGTATCCGGAGGCAGAGGAATATCAGCGGCTGCAGATACAGATGTTTCGGGATTTTACGGTAAACGCAGATGGTACGGCAGGTCAGAAAATTTATGAGTTCTTAAAAAAGAAGGCATTAGAATAAATGTGCGGAGGTTGGGCAGTGAGTGAAGAAAAAAGGCCGAAGATAAGTGTGATCATGCTGACTTATAATCGGGAAAGGCTTGTACCCAGGGCGATAGAAAGTATTCTTAACCAGACGGAGTCGGATTTTGAGTTCATTATCGTCGATAATGGTTCCTGCGACCGCAGCGGAAATCTTGCAGATGAATACGCCCTGAAGGATGTCAGGATCCGGGTGATCCACCGGGAAAAAGGGAATATTGGTTCGGGAAGAAACACGGGGCTTTCTGCCGCCTGTGGAGAATATATTACCTTTATCGATGATGACGACTGGGCGGAACCGGATTTTTTGGAATTCTTATATCGTCTTGCGGTGGAAAACGATGCGGACGTATCCATCTGCGGTGCGGCGGATAAGGTATTCGATGAAAAGAAGGTTATGACGGCCAGGGAAGCGCTTGTTGAGCTGATGTGGCGGAAAAAATATAATATGGCATTTCCAACGAAGCTGTTTTGCCGCAAGCTTGCGGACAGGCTCCATTTTCCAGAGGAAGGGGCCTATGATGATATTGCGCTGATGTACCGGCTGCTGGCGGAAGCAGATAAAGTTGCATATCACGGTCTTCCGAAATATACGTTTTACCGCCATGAAGGGAATCACTCAGCGTGGACTACTGATCACCGGCTGCTGACGGCGGCTGCACTGGAGGAATATCTGTATGCTTACCGCACAAGGACAGAATGGCTGAGCGAGAAATTCCCGGATTATGCGCAGACCTTCCGCTATTTTGAATGGTCGTTTATGATATCGATGGTGGAGAAGATCAACAGGCTGCAGATCAGGGATTGCGGGATTCAACTGGATCGGATGATACAAGAACTTAGGGAACACAGGGAGGAGTTTTTGAGTTCGGCGGAGATACTTGATTTTGAGAGGGAATGGGTAGGAAAATATATTTGAGGAGAATACCATGAAAAAAGAAGATTTGAATAAAGCATATTGGAGCTGCAGTTATATTGAATCTGGAATTACAATGCAAAATGTGGGATTGATGTTTTGCTGTGAAAGAGAGAATCCAGGATTTGTTGCTCCAAAAGAAGATCCAGTTTCCACGATTGACGCTTTTCTGGTCATGAGGGAGCAAGTTGTTGAACTGAATCAACAGACGGATGCACCGTGTAAAGGTTGCCCGTTATTCCAAAAACGTAAGTGGAAAAAAGGAGTCACAGAATATAAAATCGATTTCATTAATTTTGGGGTGCAGAGTTATTGCCAGTTTTCCTGTATTTATTGTGGTTTGCAAAGAAATCGGGGATTGAAAGAAGGTAAAAATCGTCCAGAACCATATGATAGTATTTCTATTGCTAAAGAGCTAAAGAACCGCAATATGTTATCTGAACGTTTGAAAATTGATTATGCGGCCGGAGAAATTGCGATACATCCAAAGAGGAAAGAATATTTTGAATTTATTGAAGAGAATGCATATATCGCGACATTTTCAAGTAATGCTGGAATATACGATGACCAGGTGGCGCGTATACTGCAAAAAAGTAAACGTAATAGTCTGATCGTCAGCATTGATGCGGGTACGAATGATACTTTTCAATTCGTGAGGGGTGTAAGGGCTTTTAAAACTGTAATAGCAAACTTAAAGAAATATAGTGAACAGGGCGCGCAGATATATTTAAAATATATTATATTGAATGAAAACTGCGGCCAGGATGATGTAGACGGATTTATTGATATTTGTAATGATATAGGTATCGTAGAAATGTCTGTTTCAGGGGATTTCACTAAAACAAGGGATTTCAAGAAGGAAACTTTTTATGAACAGAATATTGTAGAAACTGCTGTACAGCTGGTACAGAAAGCTATTCAGAAAGAAATTCCATTTCGTTTAATTAATTATTTAGGCGACGCCAATTTAAAGAAAATATACGGTGAACTGTATCAGCTTCCGAAGATCAGACAGTGCAGTGCTCGACTAGATGTATTGTTGCAAACACCTAATTTAATATTTTATGGTGCCGGAAAAAATTGTGAAGTTTTGTTGGAAACATGGAATTCATTAGATTTACAAAAACCTGCTGTAATTTGGGATATTGCAGCTCCTCCCTCATTGCAGGACAGTGAAACTCCAGATCAAGACGATGGCTGTCCGATTCATCACCCAAATTTTGAAGGATTGGATAATGAAGAGGATGCGGTATTTATAACAATAACAAATGGTGAAGTAAATAAAGAGATAATTGCCAATATGCATAAATATGGATTTGATGCTGTTATGTCACAATATGATGTATCTCTTGCGCTTATTGCGAAACAGGCTTTGCTTAATGAAAAATTGGGAGAGTATAACTGATGAAAGTAATAGTTTTTACAATGGCATATAATGCACAAATGACAATAAAGAGGACAATAGAGAGCATACGGAATCAGACATTTTCTAATTTTGAATATTATATACTTGATAATGCATCTACAGATGATACAGAAGATATTATTTTTGATTACAGTAAAATTGATGAGCGTATTATACCACTTCATGTGAATAAAAATGACCCGCCTAATGGGGGGACGATTTTCAACACACTTGTTCGTGCTACAGATGCAGAATATATCGTTTGGTGTGATGCAGATGATACGTATACGTCTGAATTCCTAGAAAAAATGATTGATTTTGCAGAAAAAAATAAATTAGATATTGCTGTATGTGGATATAACAAGATAAATGGATTTACAGGCGAAGTCCAAAAACATCGGGCGTTAGAACATAATTTGATTATCTACGACCAGCTTTTTACGGATGCATTTATACAATATAGAGGCTTTGCATCTTATCTATGGGGTAAATTGTATTCAGTACCATTTTTGAAAGCAAAATCAACAACGAATACACCTAAAAAGGAACGTGTTTGTAATGATTCTAGCTGGGTATTAGGGTTATTTCGAAAGGCAAAGAGGGTAGGAATATATGGAAAGGCAATGTATCAATATTATCAGTATCCGCATTCCCTTTCACACATAGATATCGAGGCAGGACTGAGCAGTTATCGCGATTTGTGGAAAGCTACAAAAAAATATCTGGAATCTTATGGTCAGGTTTCCAAGCTAAATGAAGATTTTCTATATGCCATTCATCTTTCGCTTGTGGATGAAGCGGCTGGGAATGTGTTTGCCGCTAAATTAAATACGGAAAAGAAACTGGAGTTATTGCAGGAGGTATTTAGTGATCCAGTTTGGAAAGAAACTTTGACTCGTGATGTAGATCCTCAGTTTAGTAATATGGCTGGAAGAGAAGAGTTTGTTTTTGATATAAAAAAGAAGATTACCGCATTACCAGAAATAGAAAAAAATTATCGTCGGGCGGAAGAATTGCTTTCATATCTAAAAATATAATAGAGAAATTACAATAGATTGTTTTAGAATTTTAAAGAAGCACCTGTTTGTATATTTTAAAAACCAATACCAGAAGGGAAAAATAATGATGAAAAATTTTGATGAGATATATGCGGAAATTGAAAATGAGGCAGTCAGAAGCTATCCTGGAAATCTGCTTGCAAAATATTTAAGTGGGGGGGGGGGCAGAAAAATACTCCTTTGATATTATATGGGGCTGGAGGCAATTGTGAGTTTGCATTGTTTACCTGCGCTCTTTTTGGAATCACAGTCACTTGTGTCTGCGATAGTAAGGCAACAGGGGTGTATAAATATAAAGAACAGATTTATGATATTATTTCACCGGATGAGCTGTTGGAAAACTACGGTGATGCTTTTGTACTTATAACGCCGTGGCAATACGAGCAGGAAATCTATGATTTCTTAATTATATCTGGATTCCCAGATGCACAGATGGGATTTCTTCGTTTTCCTCTGATATTAGCACCGGAACTGTTCAGGGAAAAGTATTTGGAAGGATACCGATGGGCATATGACTATTTCACTGACGGACACTCCAGACAGAAGATCTTGGACAGAATCAGATTGCTTTTGTGCGGACAGCCTTGTCCCCCTGATTCTTTATATGAGGAGGGATATTTTGCTTTTCCTGGTATAGAACTGCAAGAGGATGAGATTTATCTTGATGGAGGAGCATATGTCGGGGATACTGCTGAAGAATTTATGAACAATATGAAAGCAAACGACAAGAATTATAAATATATTTATTCTTTTGAGCCAGATCCACAAAATTATCAGAAAGCGGTTAAGAACCTTTCAAAATACAGTAAGATTGATGTTATACCCTATGGTCTTTCAAGCCAGGAAACGGAATTAAGGTTTGCGAGTACTCAGTTAGCGGATTCTATAGGTTCACATATTGCGCAAAATAAAAATGAAGAAACTATTGTAATCCCTGTGACATCATTGGATCTGTTTTTTGCCGATAAACCGCAGGAGCAATGGCCGACTATCATTAAAATGGATATTGAAGGGGAGGAAAAGGAAGCATTGCTCGGAGCAGAGCAGATTATTCGGACTCAAAAGCCGCAGATGATTATCTGTGCCTATCATAAACCGGAGGATATTTATGAGCTTTTGCAGACTATTTTGAAAATACGGGATGATTATAAGATATCATTTTGGCAGATTGGAAGGAGCTTTTGGGATATCATTCTATACGCGGTTTAAAAAGCTTTCCAAAATCTGAATTTGCTTGTTTTGTAGTAGAAAGGAGAAAGTAATGAACGAAAAAATAAGTGCCCGTCGGCTGGCCATCGTGCCGACAACCCACTGCAGCCTGAACTGCAAGCTGTGCGGAGATTTTTTATATGGTCCGGTAAAGCGGCGGCATATTCCTTTGGAGGATGTCTGCAGGGATATCGACGCCTGTTTTGATTTGTTCGACGAGGTAGTCTGGTTGCAGTTTGTGGGCGGGGAGGTCTTCGTCTACCCTGACTTTGCGAATCTGCTTCGCTATGCAGTGAAATATATTGACCGTTTTGAGCGCCTGATCATTGAGACGAACGCTACAGTATTTCCCAATCCGCAGGAGCAGGAGGCGCTTTTGCAATATGGAGACAAGCTTAGTATATACATCAGCAATTATGGTGACCTTTCGAGAGCAAGGGATCAATTCGTAGATTTTTGCGGGAAGCATAAGATAGAATGCAACCTGAAAAAATACCATGATGAGGATCAGTATTTTGGAGGATGGATTGACAACACCAATCCGCATGACTTGAAAGAACCCGGGTATGTACTTGAGGCAAATGCGCGGAACTGCCCGCAGAACCGCATTAAAAATATGCATGTTTATGACGGCAAGCTTCACCGCTGTGCAAATTCTTGTTTTATGCTTGAGATGGGGCTGTTCCCGCCGAAGGAAGGGGATTTCGTGCGTCTTAGGGACGATCGCGTGAGCCGTGAAGAAAAGAGAGAGGTCATTTCCCAGTTTTATGAGCATGCCCGCCGTTCCTGCCGGTACTGTAAGCAGAAATATATGGACATACTGCCCAGATATCCGGCGGCGGAACAGGTGTAGGAAAGGGAGGTATTTATGAGTATTTTCAGTAAGCATTTCCCGCTTGGGCTTGGTACATCCCGGTTCCCGATCTCGGGACCGAATGATACAAAAGGTATTGAAAAGTCGGTACAGTTGGTATGTAAAGCTCTGGAAAGCGGGGTAACTTATATAGACGTTGGATATAATTATTCTGCCGGTATGGCTCCGTTTGTGCTGAAAGAAGCATTTCAGCAGACAGACAGGCCATTCTCGGTGACGGCGAAAGTGATGTATGGGCAGGACCGGACGGCGGATGACGCCCGCAGGCGCGTAGAGCTGTATCTCAAAACAATGGGGCTTAAGAAAGTCCAGTATTTTACATGCTGGACGATTTGGAATTATTGCATATTTGAAAAAATTATGAAAAAGGGCGGCATTTATGAAGGTGCTCTGCGGATGAAAGAAGAAGGGATCATCGATCATATCTGCTGTTCCCTTCATGCCGTGCCGGGAGATATACAAAAAATAATTGAAAGCAAGGCATTTGAAGGAATCACTATCTCATATTCTATGCTCAGCGCTGCCAATATGCTTCCGGTTTTGGATGCCGCTTATGAAAATGATATTGGCATCTCGGTCATGAATCCTTTGGGGGGAGGCGTTATTGCCCAAAATAAAGAGTATTTTTCATTCGCCTGCGGAGACAAGGATGAAGGCAATACGGTCCATGCCGCTTTACGGTTTGTAAAAGCGCATCCTGCGGTAGACCTGGTATTGGGCGGAGTGAAAAATGAAGAAGAGTTAAAAGACAGCCTGAGTGTATTTACCAGGCCTGACCCGGAACCGCCGGCAGAGAGGCTGGAGAGGGTTATGAAAAGTGTTGCCGGCCTGGAGGATTTTTGTACAGGATGCAAGTACTGTGAGGGATGTCCTCAGGGAATTCCTACGCCGGCGATCATGCAGGCCCGCAATGCCCTTTTGTTTGCGCCGGCCGCTTCCTATAACCGCATGGAGCCAGAGGAGCTGCTTTATCATATTCAGATGTTCCGGCCGCTGCTTCACGATGAAGGCTGGCTACCGGAAACGGCAGAAAATCCATGTATCAAGTGTGGTAAGTGTGAAAAACAGTGTACGCAGAAGCTGGGGATCATAGAGGCTGTGGCGGATACGTACCGGCGGGCAGGGCAGGTTTATTTTACGAAAGAGGCGCATAAGGAGCGGCTGAGAGAGCTTTTGTACCAAAAAGGATATAAGAAAGTCGGCCTTTATCCCAATGGAGGATTTTCGAATTTGATCATCAGGCTTTATCAGGAGTTTTTTGGCGAACCGGAATTTGAGTGGCTGCAATTTAACAGTGACCCAAAGATGTGGGGACAGATGGCCGATGAGAGACTTGTGCATGGCCCTGATGAGATTATTGGGCTGAAGCCAGATATCGTGCTGATCTGTACATATAAATATGATCAGGATATTTTTGACAGCCTGCGCCAATATGAGGAGCAGGGAGTAAGGCTTGAAAAGCTGCACAGGGCAGAAGAGATGCCATGGGTATTTTGAGACGGACCAGACCGGTGAGGAGTCCGTTCATGCGTTGGGGTAGAAAGAATGGGTAAGGTTAAAGTAAATGTTTTTACAATGGCGTACAATGCCCAGGCGACGTTAGGCAGGGCGATAGAAAGCATTCTAAACCAGACATTCAGGGATCTGGAATATTATATTCTTGATAATGGGTCTGATGATCAGACATGGGACATTATGTTAAGATATGCTAAAAGCGATAAGCGTATTGTGCCGCTAAATGTCAGTAAAAATGATCCTACAAATGGCTGGGCAATTTTTCGTACGATCATCAATGTTACTAACGCCGATTATATTATGTGGTGTGATGCGGATGATGCCTATACTTTAGATTTTCTTAGAAATATGGTTCGGTTCTCTGAGGAATACAGTTTGGATATTGCTGCCGGCGGCTATGATATGATTAATGGAAATACCGGTAAAATCGAAAAACATAAAGTGCTGGAAAATAATCTGATTGTCTATGGCAGCAGGTTTAAAGATGAATTTATTAACTATAGAGGCTTTATTTCTTATTTATGGGGGAAATTGTATTCTTCCTCGTTTTTAAAATCGGCTGATTATGCAAGACCTCCCGGAAAAGCAAGAACTTGTAATGATACGATATGGACATTGAATATGTTCCAGAAAGCGGATCGTATAGGTATCTATGGTAAGGCCATGTATAAGTATTATCAATATCATAATTCTCTTTCTCATAGAAATATTGAAGATGGTCTGAGCAGCTACCGGGATTTATGGACAGCGACAAAAGAATATCTGGAGTATTACGGACCGGTTTCTAAGTTGAATGAGGATTTTCTCTATGCAATATACCTTTCGCTTGTGGATGAAGCGGTTGGAAATATATTTGCCGGAGAGATGGATACGGAAAAGAAACTGGGATTGCTGGAGAAAGTTTTCAATGATCCGGTATGGACAGATACACTGAAACGGGATGCCGATCCGATGTTTCGGAATCTGGCAGTGAGACAGGAGTTTGTTTATGGCATTAAAGATAAGATTCTATCTTTATCCGAGATTGAAAAATATGCTGCCCAAAAGCAGTGTCTATTCTCATATTTAGGCATTTTATAAGGAGATTCGAGGAAAAATAGAAGGGGGGGGGGGAATTGAAGTATGCTTCAATTTATTCAAAATCCAGGATTTCGAATCGTAAAAATAATATTGGGGAAACAATTATTGATATAGCAATGGACGAAATATATCAATACATGGGAATTTCCCAAACCAGCATTGTACGTATCAATAAACCGGATATTTCAAGCTATGATGGCGAAAAGGTCATACTGCCGGTTGTAAAGGGGTATCCGCAGTGCCATTCCATTTCCAAAGCATTTTCAGAAAATGTTATTCCTGTTTTTTTATGCTGGTCATTATTGGATGGTGCGATCAATCCGGAAGATGTTTCCTGGTTAAAGGCCCATGAACCAATTGGATGCAGGGATGAGCATACGTTGAATGAATGTCTGCGGAAGGGAATCCGCGCATACTTGAATGGATGTATTACCATATGTTTTCCGCGCTTGGAGCAATACAATAAAAATGGAAAAGTATATTTAGTGGATATACAGCCCGAGCTTGAAAGCTATATTCCGGATAAATTAAAGCAGAAAGCTGTCCGCGTGACACATCTGATTCCAGAAGGGGAATTGCGGAAAGATGCGAAGAGACTTCTTGAACAATATGCAGATTCGGCAAGACTTGTCATTACGTCAAGGCTTCATGCGGCAATTCCATGTATGGCAATGGGGATTCCAGTAATCTTTTGCAAGAACGACTTTCCCAGCAGATATACCTGGTGCGATCGTTTCATCCCCGTCTATGACAAGCCGCAATATGGAAAGATAGACTGGAATCCTCAGCCAGCCGAATTGGAAGAATATAAAGAAATGATGAAGGAATTGATCGCTGTACGGCTTAGGGCAGTTTTTGAGATGGAAACTACCTGTAGGAGAATTCATAATTTCTATTGCGGACGTCCGAAAAGAAAAGGCGTGACGGCATTGTCGAAAACGATTCCTCTGATTGAAAAGGCAGTTGAGAAATATGGCAGGGATTTTCAATATTCTTTGTGGGGAGTCAGTGTGCTTGCAGAGAGCTTTTATCAGTACATATCGGAATATTATCCAGAAGCGCGGCTGATACATGTATATGATAAATACCGGAAACTGGATTTTCACGGCCTGGCCACAGAGCCTGCCGAGCATATACTTCGTCAGGAATATGCCTTTTTGATCGCCTGCCCGATGTTAGATACAATCATGCAGGAAATGAAGGATTTCTTAAAAAGAACGGGTCGGCCGGAAGATAGCTATATGATGGCATCCCCTGTTACTTAATGTTGGAAAAGATAAACAGCTCATTTCAGAAGTAATCTTTTCCTATGTAGCTTTCTCCTCTGTTTTCCCTTCGAATTTATGTATTTTATCATGCAGAAAACGGTGATATTTATTTATATTCCGGCCAATCGCATACAGCATAAATTCTTTGTATACTTTTTCCGTAGATCGATAATTAAACCGGCGAAATTTTTCTCCTTTGTTTTTTGAGCGGGCAGTCGCCTCCATCCGTAAAACGGGTGGCTCGGGACGCGGGCTCTAAGCCCGCCCTACTTGGCCGCGCTTCAAGGCGCTTGGCTCTCTCTTTTTACGCCATGGGAAGTCTGCCCTCCGCAACCTTCCCAAGGCTCCGTTCAAGCCACATTGCTTTTGACTCGTCGCTGCCCCTTAAGGGGCGTTTGTATTACTCAGCCTAATCCTTAAAAGGGTCTTCGTATTCTTTTACACTGAGTTTATCCTGCATGATATCCGCTTTCTCCTGTTTCTGGATATATTTCTTTATTGTGGCTTCATTTAATCCTACTGTACTCACATAATATCCCACTGACCAGAAATGACAGTTTCATTCAGCTCGGATATTCGGAATATTTCACAGAGGTTTTTTATAAACATCCGCCTTTCTTTCTGTGTGTACGTTTTCCTCAGAATATAAAACAAATTCGGAATGCTATGCGCCGCCAAGTACCCAGCAACCTTTCCTTCTGCACATCCTGCCATAATCATGCGCGCCTGCTATGCATAAGGTTCCCTGTAAAGCAGCACGTCTAAAATAATATTCGTATCAACTAATATTACCATACTTTTCCATCCCCGCCTCATTAAGTTCTTTTTGAGGGTCAAAACCCTCCGGCAATCTTCGTTCTATGCTTAAAATATTCTCAAGCACCGTTCTGGCTTTCTGCCTGTCTTTTTCCTTGTCCCCAGACATCGCCTCTAAATTCTGTAAAATATTAATCACATAAAGCATATTGTCATCCGGCATCCGTTGTATCATTTCAACCGCTGTCTCTTTTATCAATGTCATAAAAATGCCATCCTTTCCCATGCTGATTATTATTTCCCTTGTATCTATATCCTTTTTTTGAAAAAATTTCAAAGGGCAACATGACTCATTCTTCTACATTTACACCCATAGATGATAATTTTGCAGCAGTGACCTTAATGAAGTAATCTAACAGTTCGTTTTCATGATCACCTGCTTTCTTACTGCTATATACGTATTAGTATTACATTTTCATCATAACAGATTGTATAAAAGGGGTAAAGCCTTAAACTTCCTGTTTACATCGCTACATTAATACGATAAAATACTGTTAATGCGTGTTCTGCCGCATCTGTGCGACCGCAGCGCAGATGACGCGTGATTTTGCACGTGTTAGAAGAAGGACGAAAGAAAGGAAGAAGGAAATGAGTAACCACACAGAGATCAGATGGCACGGCCGGGGCGGCCAGGGTGCCAAGACGGCTGCTCTGCTTTTGGCGGATGTAGCTTTCCAGACCGGAAAATATGTGCAGGGCTTTCCTGAGTATGGCCCGGAGCGCATGGGAGCGCCGATCACTGCGTACAACCGGATCAGCGATACCGTGATCCGTGCGCATTCGAATATTTATGACCCGCAATACGTCGTTGTTGTAGATGAGTCGCTCCTTGAGGCGGTTGACGTGACAAGCGGGCTTAAGGAAGACGGCGCGATCCTGATCAATACGGAGCGCCCGAAGGAGGAGATCATCCCGCACCTGAAAGGATATAAGGGAAAGGTATATACGATTGATGCAAAAAAGGTATCTCTTGCCACGATCGGGAGATATTTCCCCAACACGCCGCTTCTGGCTGCGATCGTTAAGGTGGCGGGAATTATGGACGAAGAGATATTTTTAAAAGAGATGAGAGCGTCTTTTGACCACAAGTTTGCCAGCAAGCCGGAAGTGATCGAGGGCAATATGAAGGCGCTTGAGATGGCGCTTAAGGAGGTGCAGTGATGGCGACAGATATCAGTAAATTAGGATTAAAGACGAAGTGGCAGGATCTGACCGAGGGGATGATCGTCGCCGGGGCAGGAACGTCAAGAGCGTTCAACACCGGCGAATGGTCCAACAATAAGCCGCAGTTTATTGCGGATAAATGTAAACAATGCTTGCTCTGTGTTCCCGTATGCCCGGACAGCTCGATTCCGGTGACGGAGATGAAGCGGGGAGAATTTGATTATGAGCACTGCAAGGGATGCGGCATCTGCGTAAAGGCATGCCCATTCGGTGCGATCACGATGGAAGGGGTGAATTAGGATGGCAAAGAGAGAACGTTTATCAGGAAATGAAGCCGTTGCGATCGCGCTTCGTCAGATCAACCCGGATGTATTTCCGGCGTTTCCCATCACTCCGTCCACGGAGATCCCGCAGTATTTTGCTTCCTTTGCGGCGGACGGGCTGGTAGATACAGAATTTATTCCCGTAGAGAGTGAGCACAGTTCTATGAGCGCGGCTATCGGCGCTTCGGCGGCAGGCGCAAGGAGCCTTACGGCCACCTCCTCCTGCGGGCTTGCCTATATGTGGGAGGAGTTATACATCGCGGCGTCCAACCGGCTTCCGCTGGCGTTAGCGCTGGTTAACCGCGCGCTTTCCGGCCCGATCAATATCAACTGTGACCATTCGGACAGCATGGGCGCGAGGGACGCCGGCTGGATTCAGGTTTATGCGGAAAATAACCAGGAAGCTTATGACAATATGGTGCAGGCATTCCGTATATCTGAGCACAAGGATGTCAGGCTTCCGATCATGATCTGCCAGGACGGCTTTATCACCAGCCATGCGGTGGAAAATATCGAACTTTTAGAGGATGAAGAGGTAAAAGGATTCGTCGGCGAGTATGAGCCGGAGAATTACCTGCTGAATCCGGAATGCCCGATGGCAGTTGGGCCTTATTCGGTCACGGATTATTACATGGAGGCAAAGCGCAGCCAGGCAGAGGGCATGAAAGCGGTAGAGCAGGTTGTCCTTGATGTGGCAGAGGAGTTTGAGGCGCTGTCGGGAAGAGCGTACGGGCTGTTCGAGACGTACCGGATGGAGGATGCCGAGCGGGCGGTGGTGATGATCGGCTCGGCGGCAGGGACGACCAAGGATGCCGTCGACAGACTGAGGGAAAAAGGCGAGAAGGTAGGCCTTCTTAAGATCCGCCTGTTCCGCCCGTTCCCGGCCGAAAGAATCGCGGAGGCGCTTAAGGGCGTGAAGGCTGTCGCAGTCATGGACCGTGCGGAAGGTTACACGAACCATGGCGGACCGCTGGGCGCTGACGTGATGGCGGCGCTGTTTCGCGCAAGATCCACTGCCTATGCAATCAATATCGTCTACGGACTTGGCGGTCGTGACGTTCGGGTAGAGGATATGGAGAAGGTATTTGCAGATCTTAAGCAGATCATAGACGATGACGATGCAGGCGAGACCTACCGTTATATGGGGATCAGAGAATAGGAGGGACGGATACGTTGAGTTACAATTTTAAAGAAACCATGAACAAACCGGAACGTCTTGCTCCGGGACACAGAATGTGCGCCGGCTGCGGTGGCACTATCGCGGTAAGGAACGTGCTGCGCGGGCTTCACGAGGGCGATAAGGCGGTGATCGGCAATGCCACAGGCTGCCTTGAGGTGTCCACGTTTACCTACCCTTACACATCTTGGGAGGACAGCTATATCCATAATGCTTTTGAAAATGCGGGCGCGACTTTAAGCGGCGTAGAGGGCGCATACAAAGCATTAAAGAAAAAGGGAAAGCTTAAGGAGACATATAAATTCATCACCTTCGGCGGCGACGGCGGTACATACGATATCGGCTTCCAGTCTCTCTCCGGGGCGATGGAGAGAAACCATGATATGGTATACGTCTGCTATGACAATGGCGCTTATATGAATACCGGTATCCAGCGTTCTTCTGCGACACCGATGTATGCGGATACGACGACCACGCCGGTGGGAAGCGCCAGCAACGGAAAGCCACAGAACCGCAAGGACCTGGCGGCGATCATCGCGGCCCATGACGTTCCTTATGTGGCGCAGACGACCTTTGTGCAGAACTTTAAGGATCTTCATGTGAAGTCGGAAAAAGCCATCTATACGCCGGGAGCGGCATTCCTCAATATCATGGCGCCGTGCCCGAGAGGTTGGAGATACAACACGCCGGATATTATGGAGATCTGCAAGCTTGGCGTCGAGACCTGCTACTGGCCGCTGTTTGAAGTGGCGGAGGGCAAGTGGATCTTAAATCACGAGCCGAAAAAGAAACTGCCCATAGAAGATTTCCTTAAGCCCCAGGGACGGTTTAAGCATCTGTTCAAGAAGGGGAACGAGTATCTGATTGAAGAGTTCCAGAAGGAAGTAGACCGCAGATGGGAGGAGCTTTTGTTTAGGTGCTCTAAGTAGATGATCAAATAAAGTAACAAGAGCATCCGGCATATCCAAAACCGCGGATATATCGGATGCTTTTTGTATAGATCAGCCTTTGACTGCCCCGTTGGTAACTCCGTTGATGATCTGCTTCTGTGCGATCAGATAGAAAATCAGTATCGGAAGCAGGGCGAGGATATATGAGGCAAATGCCAGGTTATAGTTTGTGCCGAATTGGGACTGGAACATCATCTGTGCCAGCGGGAGAGTCGTATCCTTACCGTCTCCGCCGCTGAGCATGACCAGAGGAAGCAGCACATCATTCCATGCAGCCAGGGCGGTCAGGACCGCTACGGTGGCATGCATCGGTTTAAGCAGCGGGAAGATGATCCGCCAGAATACGCTCCATGTAGTGGCTCCGTCAATGTAGGCGGACTCCTCCAGGCTTACAGGGATATTTTTCAGGTACCCCACGTACAGCAGAGTATTCATCGCCATATTAAATACAATGTACAGAAAGATGACGCCGATCTTGTTGTCCAGATGGAAAAACGCCATCTGTTTTACAAGCGGAAGCATCAGCATAGAAAATGGGACAAACATGGCGCTTACCAGGTAGTAGTAAAAGAATTTATAAATCTTCTTATGCTGCATATTTCTGGCGATCGCATAGGAGATCAGGGAGCTGACCAGCACACAGGCAACTACACTGCACACCGTGATGAACAGGGAGTTCCCGGCCGTGTGCCAGAAGTCCGTCACGCGGATTGCCTCCGTAAAGTTTGAAAGGCTCCAATGCTTTGGAAGGGCGAGCGCCCCGGCTATATCGTTGGTCATCTCAGAAGGCTGCTTGATTGCGATGACAAAGGCCATATACAGAGGGATCAGGATTGCAATTCCAAGTATAAGCAGCAGGATAGTCATAGGCCACTTTTTATTTTCTAGCTCTTTTATCTGAATGTCTTTTTTCATTATAGCTGTACCTCCCTCTTATTCAGTACCTTCAACTGGAATGCGGAAATCGCCACGATCAATATAAAGTAAATTACAGAGTTGGCGCTTTGCAGGCCGAACTGGTTCCCGGTCAGACCATTTTTATAGATGAGCATGGAAATCGAGGTAGTGGATTCCGCCGGGCCGCCTGAGGTAAGAGACATGATCTGGTCAAATACCATAAGGAAATTCCTCATGCAGAGTACCATATTGATGGTAAAAAATGGTGCGATAAGCGGAAACGTGATCTTCCAGAAGTTGTTCCATCCGCTGGCGCCGTCGATCGCGCTTGCTTCATACACGTCCTCCGGTATGGTCTGCAGACCGGAAATATAGATGATCGTGTTAAATGCAATAGACTGCCATGCGACGCAGACAACGATTCCGATCCATGCAGTTTCCGGCTTTCCAAGTAAGCTGGTACTTAAAGAATCCCAGCCCAGTCCATTTCCGACAGCAGGGATGACGAAGGTAAACAGGAAGTTAAAGATATAGCCTACGATCAAACCGCCCAGGATATTTGGTACAAAGTAAAGGCCGCGCAAAGCTCCCTTAAAATGAATTTTTGAGTTTAACCCCAGCGCCAGGATGATGCTGATCACATTTACCAGGAGGGTGGTTATAACTGCAAATTTGAATGTGAACATATATGCATTCATTACCTGGGCGTTCTGGAACAGCTTCAGGTAATTTTTAAAGCCGATAAAATCATAGGTCCCGAATCCCTTGGAGTTTGTCAGACTGTAGAAAAATCCGCAAAACAGAGGGATCGTATGGAAACAGAAAAATATGATTATAATCGGCAGGCTCATCGTCATAAATATTTTATCTTTGCTTTTCATCTGTATGTACCTCCCTACTCTTCGTGTACATCCTGCCATACCGTATTGAATTGTTTAAATAGTTTGTCCTTATCGCTGTCAATCATATATGTCTGGATCGTGACAGGAACCTTCATCTCAGACGGGTAATAAGCCTGCGGAGAGGATACGATATTTTCATTATTGAAATCATCGACAATGCCTTCCATCGCCTGAGGAAATTCAAAATCACAGTTGATGGCAGGAATTCCAAACTGGTTTTCCATATATAAATTTACATTTTCCTGAGAAGTAAGAAACTCCAGGAAACGGACAGACTCCTCTGGATGACTGCTCTTTTTTGTAATTGAGAACATCAGGTCAATGCTGGAGCACAGACGGTTGTCTTTTGCATCATCCATGGCCGGGAACGGGAACATGCCCAGATCCATATCGGGATTGGTCTGAAGGATCATGGGAATTGCCCAGTTTCCCTGCATGTACATGGCTGATTCGCCGTTTGCAAATCCTACGGTAGCGTTATTGTAATTATAGGAGAAGATATCTCCCTGGCTGAAATCGTTCAGCTTGACAATTCGATTTAATGGTTCTTCATAGGCTTCCTCGAAAGTTTCCTTTCCGTCTGTCACATTCTGGTAAAAGTCTGCGCTGGTAAAGTTGCCCGCAAGGGGATTCCAGGCGCTGTTTATCGTCCAGTCTTCCTTGTACCCGAGATAAAATGGGGTTTCTTGGGCAGACTGAAGGTTTTCGCAGAGGGTAATAAGCTCCGGCCATGTGGCGGGGATATCAAGCCCTGATTTTCTGAATATTTCTTTATTGTACATGATGCCGGTTACATTGGCGGCAAAAGGTATTGCGTGTACTGTTCCGCCCATTCCTTCCATATCGGCAAGCATCTGAACATAAGAAGGTTTTACTTTTTTGATCAGGTCAGAACCTGTCATGTCTTCATAAATATCTGCCTTTGCGTAATCCACGTACGTTTGGGTCGCGTCCAGGCCGACGATGTCCGGCGGATTTCCTTTGACCATGCGCGACTTTAAGATGGCATACGCGTCGCCGGGTGAATTGACGTAGACTTTGATGTCCGGGTTTTCTTCTTCGAATTTGGCGCCTAATTCCTGAAAGATCTCCACAGATTCTGGCTTAAATACAAATACTTCTATTGCTGTTTTGTCCGGGTCGCTTCCGCTCGAGCACCCGATCCCTGTCACGGCGCATAAAGCTGCGGTAAGGATGGCTGCGGTCACTCTTTTGGATATTTTCATCGTGCTTTTCCCCCTGTCTGAATCATGAGGGCCTCGTAAGGCCGTAAATATAGTATGCTATTCTTTTTTTGCCGGGTTTCATAGTTGCTTATCAGTACATCCTTATCTTCAAATGAAAGATTGAGCGGAATGCTGCAGGATGCTTCGCAAAAATTGCAGATGACCAGAACAGATTCATCATGATACCGCCTAGTATAGGAAAATACCTGCGGATGTGCTTCGTATTCCAACTGATATGTTCCGTATACGAGAACATCCATAGTATGCCGGAGCTCTATCAGCTTTTTGTAATAATAAAAGACAGAATGTTTATCCGCTAAGTTCTTTGCGGCGTTTATTTCGGTATAGTTCGGATTCAGTCTGATCCACGGCGCCGTATCGGAAAAACCTGCGTATTTGGAAGCATCCCACTGCATGGGTGTCCTGGCATTATCGCGGCTGTTCTGGTAAATATATTCCATGATCCGCTCTTTCGGCCAGCCCTCTGCCTTTTTTTCTTCGTAAAAATTCAGCGTTTCGATATCGCGGTAATCATAGATGCCGTTGAAGGCAATGTTGGTCATGCCAAGTTCCTCGCCCTGATAGATATAGGGCGTCCCCTTCATGCCGTGGAGAAGCGTCGCCAGCATTTTGGCGGATACTGTCCGGTATTTTGGGGAATCGTTCCCAAAGCGGGATACAGCGCGCGGGTAGTCGTGATTGCTCCAGAACAGGCTGTTCCATCCCACATCGTCAAGCTCTGCCTGCCATTTAGACATTACCTGCTTCAGATCCTTAAGCGTATATTCCTTTGGCTCGACGGTTCCTGTACGCGTGCCGTCGATTCCCATTACCTCAAACTGGAAGATCATATCCAGCTCCCGGCGCTTTGGGTCCGAATAAAGCTTTGCGTCTTCGATTCCTGCGCTGCCTGTCTCGCCTACCGTGACCAGATGCTTTGCTGTGCCGAAGGTGTTTTCATTCAATTCCCGGAGAAACTCGTGGACCTTTCCAGACGCTGTGTCGTGACGGCCCTGTTCATCTTTGGCGATGTTGTCGATCGCATCCAGCCGGAAGCCTTTGATGCCTTTATCCATCCAGAAGCGGATCATCTTGTACAATTCCCGGCGCAGGCGGCTGTTGTTCCAGTTAAGGTCGGGCTGCTCTTTACAGAAGGTATGACGGTAGTACTGTGCTGTTTTCTCATCCCACTCCCATACGCTTCCGCCGAAAAATGCTTTCTCGGCAGTCGGCTCTTTTCCCTCCACCGGATCTTTCCAGATATAGTATTCCCGGTAAGGGTTATCTCTGGAGGAACGTGACTGCTGAAACCATTCATGCAGATCGGAGCTGTGGCTTAGTACCAGATCCATGATGATGGATATATTATAATTTTTACATTCCTCGATCAGTGCGCACATGTCCTCAAGAGTTCCGAATTCTTCCATGATCTGGTAATAATCGCTGATATCGTAGCCGTTATCCCGGTTGGGCGACCGGTAGACAGGGCACAGCCAGATAATCTGCACGCCAAGTCTGTGCAGGTACCATAGCTTGCTTTTTATGCCGTTCAGATCACCGATTCCGTCGCTGTTGCTGTCCATAAAGCTGCGCGGATATATCTGATAAACAACCTGGTCGTGCCACCATTTCCTTTCCATAACGTACGTTCACCTCCTTTTTTGCAAAAATTGACTGTAATCATATAGACACCTCCTTCCTAAAGGTTTATAATCCTATTGTAGGTATTGTCGAGATAGACTTCTAACCCGATATTATGAATTCATATAATGATTTTGACATTTCATTTGCAGCAAAGAATCACGGAGAAGAGAATGAAGCGCCCGGAAGATTTAAAAGATATGTTTATACACGGAACACCTCAGATTCCGCTTCAGATTTATAATCAGCATTATCCGTTCGGCGGACTGGCCGTTCCTTATCATTGGCACAGGGAGATAGAGTTGATCTATATTGAAGAAGGGTGCCTGGACATGACGATCAACACGGATACCCACCGGGTCTATGAGGGGGAATTTTTCTGTATCAACAGCCAGGAGCTTCACCAGCTTTGCAGCATAGGAAGTCAGAGCTCTGTACACCATGCCCTGGTATTTTCGCCGGATATTCTGGGATTTGATTACTGGGACAAAGCACAGAACGAGTATATCAATCCGCTTCTCGGCAGCCAGTGCCTGCTTCCGCAGACGATCTATACGGAGGAGCGCTACGGACAGAAGATCGTGGAGATTTTTAAGGAAATACTCGGACTGTACGAAAGGAAAGAGCCGGGGTGGTATTTGAGCGTCAAGGGGTGTATCTATCAGATTCTCGGGATTCTCGCGAGAGAAGAGCTGTTTGCGGCTGTGACAGAAGATGTTATCGGATATAACCGGAAGATAGAGCGGGCGAAGAAAGCGCTTGCCTATATTCATTCCCATTATACGGAAAAGATATATCTGAGCGAGCTGGCGCAAGTCATGCAGATGAATCCGCAGTATTTCTGCCGTTTTTTTAAAAGCATTTTTCAGAAGACGCCGATAGAATATATCAATCATTACCGGATCACGCAGGCGGTCAAGCTGATGCAGGAGAAGGATCTGTCTATTCTGGAGGTTTGCTTATGCTGTGGTTTTGAAAGCCCAAGTTATTTTATCAGCCTGTTTAAAAAGCAGATAGGAATGACACCCGATGAATACAGGCATGCGTTAAAGAGAAAAAAGGAGGTATGAGAAATGAAATATCAGATACAGGGGGAGACGCTCCCGGTGGTGATCTGTGAGCTTGAGGCAGGAGAGAAGATGATTACAGAGGGAGGAGCCATGTCGTGGATGTCGCCCAATATGAAGATGGAGACGACCAGTAACGGCGGGATCGGCAAGGCATTCGGAAGAGCATTTTCCGGTGAGAAGATGTTCCAGAATATCTATACCGCCCAGGGCGGCCCGGGGATGATTGCATTTGCATCAAGCTTTCCGGGATCTATCCGGGCATTTGAAGTGTCACCGGGGCAGGATATGATCTTTCAGAAAAGCGCATTTCTTGCCAGTGAAGAAGGCGTGCAGTTATCTATGCACTTCCGTAAAAAGCTCGGGTCCGGATTGTTTGGCGGCGAAGGCTTTATCATGCAGAAAATCAGCGGACAGGGAATCGTGTTTGCTGAATTTGATGGTCATGTGATTGAATATGACCTGCAGCCCGGGCAGCAGATTGTCATAGATACCGGGCATCTTGCAGCGATGTCGGCGACCTGCAAAATGGATATCCAGAGCGTTCCGGGTGTGAAGAATATGCTGTTCGGCGGCGAAGGACTCTTTAATACGGTTATTACCGGCCCGGGGAAGGTGTGGCTGCAGACGATGCCGATCAGCAATGTGGCAGGGGCATTAAGGCCGTATATCCCGACGGGGAATTAATTGTGAAGGCGAATATATATTGTTTGGTTTGTGAAGTATATATGGCTTTTAGCAAGGCATCTGTCAGAAACGGCAGGTGATTTTACCTATAGGAAATGAAGTTTCCTATAGGTAAAATCTCTTCGGGAGGATGTGCTCCCGCACAAAGAGGAGGCATGTCGCAGGCAACCGCGTCCGGCGCGGGAATGTGTCAGGGCACATCCTTTATTCTACGCAGCAATACAAGAGCCGGCCGTAAGGGAGGAGGCTGCCGAAGAAAAGCAGTACAAAGTCAGGACAAACGCATGAATGAATAAATTGTGAACAGACATCACCTTTACAGGAAATTTGTGGTATTCTTACAATAAAGGTGGTGTTTGGCGATGACAGAGATATTAAAAACAATAGAATTGATCGAAGATAAAAGACAGGAAAAAAAGATCAGGTATAAACTGCTTGATGTTGTGGTGATCGTGCTGTTTGCAAAACTGGCAAATGCCGATGACTGGCAGGAAATTGAAATTTTTGCAAAGTCAAATAAAGACTTCCTCAAACAGTACATTGGACTTGAAAATGGCATCCCTTCGCATGACACAATGCAGAGGGTTATGGGTAGTATTGCACCGGAATATATACAGGGTGTTTATAAAAAATGGAATGAACTTGTAAACAGCAGGGAGGGGGAGGCGCTTAAAAAGATCATCTGTATTGATGGAAAAACCATGAGGGGCAACAAATCCAAAGAGCAAAAAGCAAACCATATTGTTTCCGCATTCAAGACGGGAGTACCATTATTCTCTTTGTGGGTTATGGCGGAATCGTGAGCTGCCCAATATTTTCAGTCGGTATTTACCGCTCGTTGCCTTTCGGCGGGTCATGGCGTACCGCTGCACACGCTTATGCTCTCACAATCACAAAGAGGAAGTGTTTGACGAATGAGTATTCAGTTGTCAAAGAGCTATCCCGTTTTCGTTATACAAAAGAAAATGGGGCAAAGGCTTTTTTGCCTTACACCCCATAGTCCTCGGCAACGTCCGTTTTTGGACGCTACTTTAAAATTTTTTTAATTTTTTCTTTGAGCCTGTTCACACGCTTGTAAATTGCCTGCTCTGTCATCCCAAGCAACGACGCTATATCATGTGTAGAATAGCCTTGCATTTTCATCACAATGATTTGCAGGGTAAGCCTGTCTACCTTAATCAAAACTTGATATAGCTGTTGATTCTCAATGCTGTCGAGAAAATCCTCTACCGTTCCCACTTCGGGCTGTGCCACATCCTCGGCAAATTCTTCAAGATATGTACCCGCTTCTTTCAATCTGCGGTAATACCTCCTGTCCGAATTAAAGACTGCCCAATCGTAGGTATGGAGCTTTTCAATAGTGTCTTCGTCAACGCCCAAGCCCCGCAGTTCCTTTTCTTCGGCTTCTTTCCAGAGCCGCCACTTCTTTTCTTCTCTGCCATAGTTGAATGACATTTCTTTTACCTCCAATCTGAATTTTTTTGAAAATCCAGATTGGAAGGCGGTGAACGGCAGTGGATGCCAGAAACAGCCCTACAACGTATTCCAACAAAAACGACAAAAGAAAAACCGTAAAGGCTGTTAGACCTTTACGGTTTAGGGAAATTTTAGTTCCAATATGTAGAAATTTGACTTCTACTTGCAGGGTGCAAAGCCCCCATACGCTGACGGAGATTTTTTTAACAGGTTACCAAACCATCCCCGACATGATATATGTAAATAAAAAGCACTTCCCGTATGCAAAAAAATCCCTCCAAACTGAAAACAGTTTTGGAAGGACTTTTATTTTTGACATGGCAAAGCAGCCCACCAAACACTGTTTTTTTATTTGGCGGACTTCCCCTTACCTCTGGCACTATTTAAAAATGTGCCTTTCACCTATATTTTCTTTTCTATGTTTATCACTTTCTGCGTCCATTCTCGGTAAAACGCTTCCTCATGCGATACTAATAGCACTGTCCCCTCAAATTCTTCCAGTGCGGTTTTCAATGATTCTTTTGCCAGTGCATCAAGGTGGTTTGTCGGCTCGTCCATGATAAGGAAATTGCACGGCTTCATCATAAGCAGGCACATTTTAACCTTTGCCTGTTCCCCTCCGCTCAAAGTCCCGATTTCCTGCATGGCGTGTTTGCTTGAGATGCCACAGCCCGCAAGATGCTTTCTCACGTCTTTTATCGTAAGTGATGGGTAAGCATCGGAAATAATCTGAATGGGCGTTTTTTCTATATCCGCCCATGCCAATTCCTGATCAAAATACCCAATCTTTACCTGCTCCGAAAAATGGAAGCCCCCGCTTAATAAGGGTATTTGACTGATAAGCGTTTTTAACAGGGTGGATTTGCCGATGCCATTAAATCCCGTCATAACAATTTTCTCGCCCCCTTTTATGGAAAAGCTGATGTCTGACAAAACAGGATAGTGGTAGCCAACATCCAGATGTTTTACTTTTAGATGCTCTGTCGTAGTCAGCGGGAGAGCCGCAAACTGAAAATGCGGCTTGATTTCTTTCTGCTCCAGAGCTTCCATCTTATCCATTCGGTCAAGCTGTTTCTGCCTGCCACGAGCCATTTTTGACTTTCTCCCTGCAATATTCCTGCGGATAAATTCTTCCGTCTTTTTGATTGTTTTCTGCTGTGCGGCATACTGTCTGATATAATCCTCACGGAGCAGTGCCTTTTTTCTCGTGAACTCTGAATAAGTGCCAAAATATTTTGTAATCTTCTCGTTATCAATGTCGCATATCCTTGTGGATATTTTCTCTAAAAAGTCATAGTCATGCGATACTACCAGAAAAGCGTTTGGCAGACTGGAAAGATACTCGGCAAGCCATGTAACGTGTTCCTTGTCCAAGAAGTTTGTCGGCTCGTCTAAAAGCAAAATATCTGGCTTTTCAAGCAGTAGTTTCGCCAGTATGACCTTTGCCCTCTGTCCGCCGCTCATCTGCTCAATCGGTCTGTCTAACCCGATTGCCGTTAAGCCCAGACCTGTTGCCACCTGTTCTATCTTTGTATCAATCAAATAAAACTCCTTGCGCTCTAATTCTTCCTGATACCTTGCCGCCGTGTTTAGCTTCGCCATGTCCCCGTCCGCAGACTGGCAGTACAGTTCATTCATCCTGTTTTCTATCTCATACAGCCCAGAAAATGCGGATTGCAGGAACTCCCTCATCGCCACGCTTTTTTCAATTTGAGCGTACTGGTCGAGATACCCTATTTTTGTGTTCGGCTGCCATACTATCCTGCCAGAGTCTGGGATAAGCTGCTCCGTGCAAATCTTTATGAACGTGCTTTTTCCTGCCCCGTTCTGACCGACAATCCCAATATGCTCCCCTTTGTTCAATGTAAAATCTGCGTTTTTAAACAGATAATTTTCTCCAAAAGAATGTGTTAATCCCGTAACTTCTAATAAACTCATAATCATTGTCCTCTCTTTTTCCTGTCTGATTTTCCAAAATGGGCAAAAAAATAGCAGAAGTCAGATACTCTTGGTATCATGCCTTCTGCTATATCCGTTCCATCGCAAACCGCTTGCAGGAAACAGCCCATATACAACAAAAGGCTACGGACAAAACACTGTCCATAGCCTGCTGCACACAAATTTGTACGGGAAAAGAAACAATATATGAAAAAGACATAAAATCCCTCTCATGTACTGCTACATTTCCCGATGAAATCCTAACGTGTTATATTACGCTATACTCTGTACAATGTTTCATCGGATTTGATTGTACAGAGCTGATTTTCTTTTTAGGCGGAAGTTCGTTTGTAATGTAAAAGCTCATGAAACTGTTCTCCTTTAAATTAATGCAAATTATTTTAGCATGAAAACCAGCAATTTGTCAAATCCTATTTTTATGAAATTTTCTGATTTTATTTCTCTATAAATTGAAAATTTTAATAGTTTATTTAGAAGTTAATTAGTAACAAAATCATATTAAGCAATAAATATTATGAACAAGCATTAAGATAGCATCATGGCTTATCCTAAAGATTTTAAATTATTTCTATACTTCCTCATCTCCATTTCATCCTTATTATCTAATACATATTGCAATTCACTTGTGACCTTTTCACGGTCATACGGAAGATACGCCGTTACGGGCGTGAAATTTGAAACCGTGTTTGCAAATAAATGTGTGCGTATATTTAAGTTGTTGATTAGCATTTGCAGTTCACGGATACGCTCTTTTTCTTCAGCAGGGACAAACAAACCTTGCTGTGCCATCTGGTACAGCTCTGTGTCTGGGAAAAGTGTAAGAGAGTCTACGGAAACAAAATACGGATTGAGCTGGCTGAACAGTTCAGCACTATTCCTTGCATTACGGTACCCGCCATCTTTTCCCGCAAGACCTGTCATGTAAACAAAGTAATATTCAATACCCGCTTCATCTAATTTTCTGCATTGTTCCAGAATATCAGCAGTCGTATATCCTTTATTTGCAAGGGCAAGCGTTTCGTCATCACCACTTTCCACGCCGATACTTAGCCCATTAATACCCATTGCCCTTAATTTCCTTAGCTGCCACACCTCTTTATTTTTAATATCACGGATGCTCGCAAACATAGCCATTGTCTGGCATTTAATCAGATAATCCCTTACGGTCAAAGCCCTAAGTTTCAGATTCTCGTAACTCATGGCAAAAGGATTTGCCCCTGTCCAGAATATTCTCCTTGCATATGGCTGGTAGCCCTTTATCTCTGCTAAATCTTCCTCAAATTCTTCCATAGGCGACATTCGGAAATACTCATTTTTATACAGACTACAAAACTTACATTTATTATAGGTGCAGCCAGAGGTAGCCTGTATGATGACCGAGTGAGCTTCATACGGTGGTCGCCAAGTTCTGCCTGTAAAGTGCATGATTATCGCTCCTTTCCTCCTTCTTGCGCTACTTTTTGTGAAGATATACCCGCAGGATGCTTTGTGTAGTTCTCTGCACATAACGGTACACCCACAAAATGTTGCTCTTACAGATGATGGACACTTCTTCTATACCGCTGTAATTCTTCTTCACTGACGTTTCCAATGATTTCATCGAGAAATACCAACAGCTTTTCCTTGTCTTTCGGCAGTTGCCCGTGAAACTGGTACGCATTGGAAGCTCCCATTGCCGCAAAGATAGTAGGTATCTGCAAATTTTCAATCAGTGTCCGTACCTCTTTGTATTTTTCAAGTTCGCCCTCCTCATGCCAGTTCCCACGCTGTATTTCTCGATAAAGCTCGGAATCTGGATAAATCGTAAGCATATTTGCCCCGATGAGCGTAGGGTGTATCTGGTTGCATATATCAGCCGTCAATTTTGCTCCAATTTCTCCACGACCTGCCCCAGAAATACTTACCAAATAAAAGAAACTGTAATGAATATCCGCTGCATCTAATCTCTGGCATTGCTCTATGATGTCTGCCGAGGTATATCCCTTGTTCATAAACCGCAGGGCTTCATCATCGCCTGTTTCTATTCCTATTGTCAGACCGTCATATCCCATAGCTCGCAGTTTGGTAAGTTCTTTATCGGTTTTCGGGGTTACATCAGTAATCCTTGCAAACGAACCGATAGACTTAACGGATGGGAGATATTGGTGGATTAGCTCTGCAATCGCAGTTAATTTATCATAGGACAAAACGAATGGGTTAGCTCCTGTCAGAAACACTCGGTCAATACGCCCGCTGTTCCAACCTTTCATTGCTCTTTTAACCTCCTGCAAATCACACTCAATGTCCTCCAGAGGGGACATTCTGAATTTAAACGGCAAATCATTATACAAGGTACAAAACTTGCATTTATGATGCGTACAGCCTGCCGTTACCTCTAACAAAAGTGATGCCGCTTCATACGGCGGTCGCCAAATTGTTCCTGTGTAGTGCATAAACACATCTCCTTTTCTGTAGTCTATACTAATTATAGTTTCGTACAACGATTTTACAAGTACTGTACTTTTTTGTAGTACTTATATCAAAGCGGTACATTGATTTTTAAAAAAAGGCATGTTATACTATTTTAGAAAGGAGTGGCAGGAATGAAAAAAAGTACATTGGCTGTTGAACGATGCAAAACAGTTTCTACCATACAAAAAATTTTAGGCGGTAAATGGAAAATCGAAATCATTTATTATATTGCCTTTCGGGATATACACCGTTTCGGGGAGCTTCGCAGACATATCGGCGATATTACGGAATCAAGCCTGACAAAGCAGCTTCGGGAATTAGAAGCAGACGGATTTATTACCCGCCATGATTATAAAGAAGTACCTCCCCGTGTGGAGTATAACCTTACTGACTTAGGCAAAAGTTTTATTCCCGTTTTTGAGCATATGAAACAATGGGGAGATGAAAACCTCAATATGTAATCCTGTTTTCCTCAAAAAGACAGAGCCAACGAGCTGACATTAGCTCTGTCTTTTCACTTTTTATGCTTGATAAACAACTACGAAACAAGTCCAAGACTATCCAACAATTTTTCTATATTCTCACCTAACGCCATTTTTGCGGTTGTCTGGTTAGGGCTTACAAATTCTATGAGCTGCCTATACAGATATGGTTCTCCATAAGGAGCGTCCGAGCTATATAGACATCTTTCTGGCAGCTCAACTAATGCCATTTTTGTAGCAATAGAAGCAAAAGCGGCTGAGAGGTCTAAATAAACATTCTCATGTCCTTTTGCAAATTTAATCACATCCATCCAATTTGAGCCGCCTAAATGCCCGAAGATAACAGGTATTTCTGAATACTTCTCACATAATGCCATTAGCCGCTTAATGCCGTCTAATGTAACTGGATGAAACGTATGTACCCAGACAGGATATAATCTTGTATTCTGCACTGATTGGAATACCGTGTCTAATTCCATAATCTGCTGCTCATTGCCAGGGGTAAATTCCCCTATGCCACATAAAGAATTGGCTGTGATATGCGTTTCTATCCATTCCTGTGTTTCCTCTAAACTGGTACAGAGCCAAAGCCCAGAAAGCGGTCTGGATTGTCTTTTATGGCTTCAGTAACCTCTAAAATATTCTTTTCCAATCGTCGGATGTTGTCTTTTTTACTGTTAGCTCCTCCAAGAACTCTGTATAATGTGTCCATCTCCGATTCAAGCTCACTCAAATTACCCGCTTTTTCTGGATGCGGTGCGGAGCAGAAAAGGATTGTCCTATCCACGCCTGCAACATCCATTTTTTCCAACTGTGTTTTTGTCGGAAACATGATGTGTTCATGACTGTCAATAACCATATTTACGCCTCCTTGACAAATTTGATATAATATAAGTATCTCTGAAAGAGAGTAAAATTCAAGTACGCACTTTTTTGATATGAAGTGTCTTTTTTAATACTGTACCCAAAGGGCATCCATAATATATGCTTCTGCGGGGCGGGCGGTTAAGGTATGAAAGGATGGAGATATTCATGGCAAAAACACAAGCGGTTCACGACCAATGCCCTATTGAAGTCGGTCTGAATATATTGAGCGGAAAATGGAAACTAAAAATATTATGGCATTTATCTAAAGGAACAATCCGCTTTAACGAGCTGCAAAGGCTTTTAGGCGACATTACGACGAAAACATTAACGGGGCAGCTTCGGGAACTGGAAGAACAAGGAATCGTCGTAAGAAAAGTTTTTCCAGAAGTCCCTCCCAAAGTTGAATACTCTTTGAGCGACATAGGGATAACCCTTAACCCTATCTTGTCGCAGCTATGTGATTGGGGAAAGACATACCATACTTATATGGAAATATAAAATGAAATGAGCCGATAATATGTGGAACAATCCCACAAGTTTATCGGCTCTATTCCTATCCATCATCTTTTCGGGGCGTTATCACGCTTACTCATTTGTTTCAAATATTTATAACTTTTCGTAATGAACTAATTCATCCAACGGAATACGTTGTGTAGCATGGCGTTCTGGGTCAGCAGGGCTTCCGCCTGAATATCCTATTGCTAAAATATTGATTGGCTCAAGGGTGTCTGGGAGCCTAAATTCCTGTTTGATAACATCGGGCTTAAAATAGCATATCCATACAGAACCTAACCCCAACTCAGTCGCTTCCATCATCATGTGGTCTGTAAGTATTGACGCATCTACATCAACTGTCTTTTTGTTATCAAACGGGCGTGTCCATGCTTTCGTATGTTCGGAGCAAACGATAATTGCCAAAGGTGCTCCATAAAGATTTGCCGCTTTTCCTACTTTGTTCAATCCCTCGTCCTCCTGCACAACGATAAGTCGGACAGGCTGTAAATTTGCAGCCGTAGGTGCGACATGGGCAGCTAATAAAATTTTTTCCAGCTTTTCTGGCTCTACCTTTCTGCTTTTGTAATCACGGACAGAATAACGTGATTTCGCAATTTCTAAAAATTCCATAAGTATTCCTCCTGTTAAACTTGTATTTTAGGTTTCCCTATACTATAATTGTATCGCAAACAATTTTAAAGGCAAGAATGTACTTTTTGGGTATATACTATCCAAAAAGTAAGTCAGGAGAATTTCTATGAGTGTAAATTGCAAAAGTGGTTATAACTGTCCCGTAGAAGCAACGATTGACTTAATTGGCGGGAAATATAAATCGGTCATTCTGTGGCATCTCATGGGTAAAACCCTGCGGTATAGTGAACTGCATAAATTAATACCCAAAGCAACTGATAAAATGTTGGCGCAGCAGCTAAGAGAACTTGAAAACGACGGACTGATAAACAGAAAAGTCTATCCTGTCGTTCCTCCCAAAACGGAATATTCTTTAACAGACTTCGGTAATACGCTCGCCCCAATCTTAGACGCTATGTGTGATTGGGGATCTGTCTATTTAGATGAAGTAAATATCTCGCCAACTTGCTGCAAATCCCAAAAGTAAGAACCAATCTCTACAAATCAGAAATCACATCTCTTATTCATGGAGATTTTACATCGTTTAAGAAGAACTCTCATTTCTGTACAATATATAGTAAAATCTAATTGTACTGGTGGTGAGAAAATTGAACAATAATGCTAACAGCTTTGACTTTCTGGAATTGGGGCAGGCAATTCAAGATGCCCGTGAGAAACAACGGATTACAAGAGAGGAATTAGCCGAGGAACTTGGTATTTCGGCAAGACACTTACAGTCAATAGAAAAAGAGGGGCAAAATCCAAGTTTTCCACTGTTCATTAAACTTGTAACGATGTTTCATATATCCGTAGACCAGTACATACACCCAGGCACTCCGACAGAAAAAACAACCTTGCGTCGGCGGTTGGATGTGCTTCTCGACACTTTTGATGATGCGGAACTGACTATCATAGCAGGGACGGCGCAAGGGATATGTAATGCAAAAGAGCAAACAGAGGAATAAGCCCCTCTGTTTTTCCTTTTTACCGCATCAAAGGCTATTTCCATTTTCTACATTTTCTGGTTATGGCGTGAACTGCCTGCATATTGAAATTGCGGCTCATACAAATGAAATGAAAAGGTTTCCCTGTCCACAAAGCCCACCGTTTTGTCGCTGTCGTACAATTCAAGCAGAAATGCCGCCATCTGTGTACTTGTATGATAAGTGCCAAATAATCTGTCATAATCATATTCACTGACGTCATTCGCAATTTTTCCAAATTCCGTTTTTGTTGCGGCAGGGGCTAATACCTTTGCCTGCATTTTTGCATGGGCAGCTTTTAACTCCCACGCCAAGCCCTCCGTAAAAGCACTGACATAAAACTTTGCAGCACAATAGGTTACTGCATTGGGAACAATCGTATAGCCGCCGCAGGAAGAAACATTGATAAGCTGTGTCCCCTCCGTATCTTTAAAGTCACGGACGAACAGGGAAGAAAAAACAGTGAGGGCTTCCACATTCAAGTGCAGCATCCGACTGATTTTCTCCAAATCCTGATTCCCTACGCTGCCATAATTTCCAAATCCCGCATTATTCACCCATGTCCGCAGCGAATATGATTCTATGCTCTCGTATAACTGGAAAACATTTTGCGGAACAGTTAAATCCGCAGCTTTAACCACAATATCGAGCATCGGATGTAAAGCTAAAATTTCCTGTCTTAAAGTTTCCAGTCTGTCTTTTCGGCGAGCAACAAGGATTAGGCTGCTCCCTCGCTCTGCAAAGGCTTTTGCTGTTTCATACCCTATCCCCGAACTTGCCCCCGTGATTACCGTGTACTTTTCTGTGTTTTGAACCATTTACAAAACCTCCTCTTTACTGATATAATACGAGCATACAATGTAGAGTAAACTCTATGTCAAGAGATAAGAGGTGATTTTTTGGAATATTCCATAGGCGAATTTTCAAGGATGACAAATTTAGGGATACATACCCTGCGTTATTACGAGCATGAAAATCTGATTACGCCAAAACGCAATTCCAGTAACCGCCGCTGTTATTCGGATAAAGACCTCGCATGGATTGAATTTATCAAGCGTCTGAAAGACACGGGGATGCCGATTAAAGAAATACAGAGGTATGCCGAACTGCGAGCGAAAGGCGACCTTACCCTTAATGAAAGAATGGAGATGCTGACCTTGCATCGTGAATCTCTTAATGAACAGATAAAGGTATTGCAGGAACACATGTCAAAACTGGACGATAAAATTGATTTTTATCGCCAAGAAATAGAACAAAAAGGATAGCAGAACAAGCAATATACTTTATATCTTCCAATTATGTATTTAGATGCCACCCATAACGGATGGCATCTGTTTAATATTTTGGACATCCGTAACCGTAGATAGCGGAAAATTCCACCGCATTTGCATAGGAATAGCCGCCGTAGTTGGTCTTTGCCCATGAGATATACCCATTACCGAAGTTGTAGCCCTGCAAGGCGTGCTTGATACGCTCCATGTCAATCGGGTTTTCCACCTCGGCTGATGTGAGGGCGGCTTTTAATTCCTGCACGCCGCACTCGATGGAATACTCTGGGTCTTTGATGCCGTTCGGCTCATGTGGGTACTTTTTGTTGAAGCTCCCCTCCGCCGCCTGCATCGGGTCGTTACCTTTTCCCCCAGATTCCTGCATAATCATCCCGACAGCCTTAATCAGACCGAAGATAAAGTTTGACAGGTTATTTACCACGGCAATCGGGTCATTGGCGGCAAAAGCGGTCATGGATGTTCCAAATACCATCGTAACGGCAAGCACCCCCACGCAGTAACGGCGGAAGTTCTTTTTCATCCTTCCAGTCATCGGCAGTTTCTGGGTTGCTTTCTTCTCGTTCTTCTTAAAAAGTTTCATAGGGTAAATCCTCCTTATAAATTGAATATTTCTTCCAAGTCCTCATCGGACAGAAGCTCATAGGAAGTGCTGACGGCTTCCACGCTCACGGCGTTCTTAGGAATATCCCCGTCAAACACAAGGGTTGCGACTGCCTGTGTCGGCTCGCCGTGGATATACGGCGGCTTCCCTCCGTCGGCAGTCAGTTTCACATTCGGGTGTTTCAAGATGTCATACTTTAAATCCATGACAGGGCGTTCACCACGCACAAAAAGAAGTGCGTAGCGGTTGTCAAGCATACGCACTTCGTCTGGGGTTAAAAGCTCACGCCCCGAAATCTGGTAGTTTGTGGAATAGTTGCCGCTCCGTCCAGAGCTTTTCCCGTAGGTGTTCGTGTCTATCGTGGATTTGCCTAACAGCTCCGACACAAACTTATGGGTACTCTGCTCGTTTCCGCCCAGATAGAGGAACTCATCAGCGTTTCCGACAATGCTTTCCCACTGTTTCTCAAACAGGGCTTTCAGCTGTGCCAGATTTTGCAGGATAATCGAAACGGACACGCCCCTTGACCTCATAACTGACAGTATCTTGTCAAAGTCATCGAGCAAACTGACGCACCGCAAATTCGTCCATAATAAACTGGCAATGGACGGGCAGACTCCCGCCGTACTTATAGTCGGCAAGATAAAATAATTGTTGGAATAGCTGCGTATAAAGAATGCTTACCAGAAAATTAAAACTGGTGTCGTTGTCTGGTATCAATGCAAATAAAGCAACTTTCTTCTCGCCCAAAGACGGCAAATCAAGCTCGTCCGTGGCGGTCAGAGATAGATACTCATAGGTTATCTTGCTCCTTTCGATTTTGGTTTCCGTTTCCGCTTCTGGGGCTGTTTATTTGCGGTTGGGGTCAAAATTGATGCGGTATCCCATTTCCGACAACTGGCGGTCAAAGTCTTTCAGCGTAAACGATTTTGAGATTGCTTCGTCCACCGCCTGCCGTGCCACGGTATCCCTTGTGGGCAGACCGTTCTTCTCGGCTTGGTATAAAGCATAGGGTTTCTTCCTGCCGCTTGGGTGTTCAATAACCGATAAGGAATACTCACGGCATAACTCGTCCGAACGCTTACGCAATAACCGCAGATTTTTCTTGTTATCGTAATAGTGCTTTCCGTCAACATAGGAAACGGAATTGACAACAAAGTGGTTATGCAGGCACTCCGTATTCAGATGGGTCGCCACAATCACTTGGAATCTATCGCCCCACATCTTCTCCGCCAGCTTCACGCCGACTTCATGTGCCTGCTCTGGCGTGACCTCGCCTGCCTTAAAGCTCTGGAATCCGTGGTAGCAGACTATTTCGCTCTGGTCGTTCCATTGTGCTTTGGCTATCATCATCTCGTCCCTTGCCGTAGACGGGTCGCAGTTTACGCCCGTGACAAAAAACTGCTGCTCGGTCTTGTCACTGTTGGTGGCATACTTCATCACATCGCCCATCGCCTGCAGGTCGGCTTTGCTGTATTTGGGGTTGGCGGTCTTTTCTGGGTTCTCGGCGTAGTCGATAGGATGGTCGAGCCTGCCCTTTACGTCCCAGATTTCGCAGACCGCCATCAGCCAGACATCTTCCTCGGAACAAGGTAGCACCTGCTCACGTCCAGACGGAAGTCCCGCCACCGCTTGGCTTCGTCATAGAGCATCGGCGTGTCCACAAAGTTTAGGGCGTTCGCCTTTGCCGCAAGCTGGTTGATGCGGTTTCCGATTGCCGACAGCTCCCGCATGATTTTATAAAACTCTGGGTCTGGCTTCTCGCAGAGCCGATAGCCCATGACCATTGACTGGAGCAGGGCTTGTCTGGAGCGTCCCGATTTCTCTGCAAGGGAGCAGAGGTATTCAGCTTCTTCCTCGGTCAGTCGGAACAGTATCTGCACATTCCGTTTCCGCATCTGCATCCCCCTTTCCCTCGGACAGCCTGTTAATCTGCAACACGCACATGCACGCAACGCCGAACATCCCGCCAAGCGTTGTGCCGAGGATAAAATATATAAAATCACTCATCCTTAAAAACTCCTTTCTGCCTGCCGTCCTCTGGCGGCGGTCTTTTCCACGGGGTATTAGGGGCGTCCCCTAACAAGCGAATTTTGTTTCCATCGGCAGATGGATAACCAAATTCAGTGCTTGGTAAGACGTGTCTTTAATCTTCGCCCTCATACATACATTCTCCGCACACGGGGCAGAAGTACGGACAGTCGGAACAATCCTCATTCTCAAAGCCACCGCCCTCGCTCTCCATTTCTTCACATCCGTCCTCATTTTCATCCTTAATATCCGCTTCGCCGCAGACAAAATCCCCATCGGAAAACCTAACAAGGTCAGTATCAAACAGGATAATTTTCAACTTTTCCGCTACCTGTTCGGGGCTGTCTGCATAGATGGAAACGGTCTTTTCAAAGTGACCTGTGAGTGTTACTTCATATTGCTTCAATGGCAAATCCCTCTCTTTCTTTGTCAATTCTTCTTTAATTTCTGGCTCTTTCAATCAGAAAAAATCATCCAACAATCAACGGGCATCCCCCCTTTCACGGCTCTGTTTCTGCCTTGCAATCCCCAGATATGACATTAAAAAATCGTTGAAGTCCTTGCCGACTGGCGGCGGTTCATCAACGATTTTATAATCTTTCTTCAATAATTCTGTTAGGGCAGCGGTACATAACCGACCTGCCCTGTCCTTATCCAGATGCAGAAATATAGTTTTAATTTGTGGGTTTGCTTTCAAAAAAGTCGTGAGGGCAACGGGGATTTTGCTGTCCTTTATCTCTTTCTTTGGCTGATACACGCCCGACAGGGAGAGAAGATTCTCTGCCTTATAATCCTTTCCCTCACATTTTAAATAGGTGGCATAGGATAATAAATCAATGGCGGCTTCAAATAAATGCACCGAAGCACACGGTTCTCTCGCCAGAAGCCGAAACGAATACCGCTTGTCGCTGCCCGATGCATCACGCTTAAAGCTGCTGATTGTGCCACGGCAGGCGGCGTATTTGGGCGTTCCGCTTTCATCCTTGCCGATAAAAACGGCGTTGTGGTAGTCGGCACTCTCGAAAATAATCCCCTCGGCGATGCACTCCTGGATAAGCTGATAATCAATGCCACGCCCGAAAAGATACTTCGCCACCCTGTCGCAATTTTTGTTTTTCGGCGGCAGGAGCAGCACCTTTGGCTCGTCTTTTTTCACGGCAGGGGGCGGCGGCTTCCAGTCCGCCATCGTCTGCCCCGTGAGGATTTCCACGGCTTCTACAAAGCCGTATTCCTTAACTTTCATCAGATAATCAAGGGCGGAATATCCGCCGAAGCCCCTCGACCACCAGTACCATTTGCCGTTGGAAATCTTTAGGCTGTCATGCTCTGCGGTACAGTACACGTTCGTTGTGCCTTTGACTTTGACAAGATTGGTCGGCTCATAGGCTCTGAGATAGGAAAGCAGGTCTATCTGCATTGCCCGTTCAAGCACGTCTGGATCAATCTGCATATAGGGTTTAGATGCTCTCATTCAAATAAAAATCACCTCCATAAATACAATTAGCCGAAAGATTTTCGTAAATGAAAACCCCTCGGCTATGTAAAATAGTATTTAATTCCAATCATGATTTACAGATAAACATAAAATAGTCACTTTCTATTTCGGTAAAAAGCGATACAAACAAGGGCAAATACCATTGGAATAATAGCATATCCCGCATTTATCTTCCCACCATTATACAAAACATATCCTGCACCAACAAAGGTTAAAATAATAAATATTATACTCAATATAAGAGCTGCTTTCTTCATAATGTCCTACCTTTAGATTCTGCTTCATAAGTCTGCTTTTACTTCCAGGCTGTAAATTTTAAATTATCCCGTCTTTTATATATCTACCATATAGAAAATTTATCTCTATTTAGCTATGTATCAAACAATGTTCAATTCTAACTATTGGGCATTAACAAATTAGTTTTTGCTTACTTTTCTGTGATTCCCAAAATATATTGATATGCAAATCCGATTCCATTACAAGTCAAGTTTTCACACATATGTGGCGGGTCGCTCTCTGAAAAACCCGTAGGACGTAATTCAAAACATCTTAATGAACCAAATTCTCTATCAAAGGCAGACGCAAAATTATAGCAGGCAGATACAATTTCATCTTCTGATTTTCCTATCATATGAAGATAAATTCCAATGAACATAAGCGTACCTTCAACTAAACCACATTGTGCCCTATATCCACCCGCACCATGCAATCCAACCGCAGACCAGATTGTTTGCGGCTCAATGACAATTTCAAATAATTCGCTCAAACAGACAAGTGCTGTCCTTGCACAATTTATATCTTCTTTCCAGTACAATTCATGTACCCGCTTTGTTATATATTCTTTCATTAATATGACACCTCTATGATTTCCACATTTTATATCAAAACCAATTTGCCTGTTCTTTTCTAAATTGTGGTACATCGCCATGTTGATATGGGTTATAATTATTTAAATTACAGCCAAATTCTTTTAACAATTTTATTTTGTTATCAGATGTCCATTCGATAAGTGACATACCATCAAATTCCTCAATGCTACCATCGTTCATCTCATTCTTAAAATACCATTCTACAATAGTTTGGCTTTCCTTATGGAAGTACTGTTTTATATCCCATACAAGAACTTTACCACGAGTGTTCCATTCTTCAAACCAATGTTTAACGGTTATACGGTTTTCATATTTCGGACTCCAACTTTCAATATAAATAACATCTTCCGTAAAAATATCATCTATCCCTAAGTCTTTTTGTTGCAGCCACATATCAAACCACAAACGGATTATCCTTTCTCTTTGATTCATCATTCAACACCTCTATAAGCTAATGTTGTCAACGGCATTCATTTTCACTTCGTCGTCCAGTGCCATGCCTGTAGTTTTCTAAACGCTGTTTATAGCTTTGAGCAATCAGACTTTTTTCAGTAATACTACCGTCTGCATTGATAATATTGCCGTCCTCATTATTCCATGCCTTAATTGCTATATCCATTAATGGCTCTACAATCTTCATTGGCAATTCATCAAGATTATCAATTGCAAGCCACGGAAATGCACGAAACATTTTATCATTACCAATAAGGAACATATAGCCTATCAGCTCTTTTTCTCTAAAAACAAAATAAAACTGTGGCATTTTTTCTCCAAATGCCTTATCCATTATCCGACGCATTGTTTTTATACTTCCATATGCAGGAAAAAAACCAATGGAGCTTAAAGAATTTAAAGCGAATTTCCGTTGCTCAAGTGACATATTCCGATAATTATAAAACCGTTCCATACACCACCACACCTTTCAAATAAAATTCATCTTTCTCTTTGTCACTCTTGATAACCAATGACAGCAATGACTTTTTCTTCTTTTAAAATGAAAGCAACTTTCTTCCCCTCTTTCAGCAATTCATTTTTACAAGTCAAAATATCTTCGGATACATTATTTGGAAGTTCAGATAAAACAATGTATTCACTATTATAAATACCAGATTTGTAATCTATAAAAATCTGCTCTAATTGTTCCAAACTAATTTCTTTTGCAGGCAACCATGAAAAAATATCTAATACTTTCATTAAAACTATCCCTCTTTACTCAATCCCCATAGCGTCTATTATACTTTAAAAAATTAAAAATTTGGTCGCATCATAGTCATAACAAAATACTTCCTTTTGAATAAACGACTGCATTTCCTGAAATTTTTATATTATTATTGCTACATTCACAATAGAGAGTGCCTCCTCTTTTAGATAATTGTTTTGCCAATAGTTTATTTTTTCCCAACTTATTGCTCCATATTGGTACTAAAGTGCTGTGGGCAGAACCTGTTACTGGGTCTTCAAACATCAATTCTGGACAAAAATATCTCGAAACAAAATCAGCATTATTACCCTTTGCTGTTATTACAATTCCAAGCCAAGAATCTAATTTTTTAAGTTTCGTATAATCTGGAATATAATTTTTAACTTCTTCTTCATTATTCATTACTACATATAAATCCCGTTCAGAATAAAGCTCAAGCGGCTCAAAACTGAGTGATTCAACAATATCTGGCTTTTTCATAATACTCTGTGCTATTCTTTTTGGAAAAGTCATTTCATACAAATCCCCTTTTCGAATAACGCTTAAAACGCCACTAACAGTTTCAAAATTAACTTTATCTGAATTGCAATCTAAGTGATTAAAGACAATAAAAGCAGCTGCTAATGTTGCGTGACCACAAAGATCTATTTCAAATGATGGCGTAAACCATCTTAATATATAATCCTTGCCATTCTTATAAATAAATGCTGTTTCGGATAAATTATTTTCAAATGCTATATTTTGCATAACTTCATTGGAAAGTGTTTTTTCTGACACACATATACAAGCTGGATTGCCACTAAACAACTTATCAGTAAAAGCATCAACCACATAGTAATCCATATTAGGCACCTTTCACACTTTAAATTTTTGTTTATTTTACCATATACTTATGAAATTTTCCACTACATGGTTATGTAAAAGACGGCATCAGCTTTCACACCAACACCGCCTTTTTCTCAGTCAGTCCATCATAAAATTCCTGCTTTTTTCAGATACCCTACGCTGTCATAACAGCCACGGAAGTAAACCGACTGCATCTCCATATCCGTAAGTTTGTTCCTAAGCTCCATCACTTGAATGAGTGCGGCACATTCCTCCTCGGTCAGTTCCGCCGATGTTTCCGTATCAAACACACCTAAAACTTTCGGATATTTCTCATAAAGGCTCTCAATTTCAGCTCTTATGGCACGGTATTCCTCATTTTCTCTGGACAGCTTTGCGATGACAGAACCGAGGTATTCATTAAAGATATTGCTGTGGACGTCTACAAAAGTTTCAAATCTGAACGCATCAGACATTCTTCCTCACCTCCGATTTTTTCTTACCGTCACTTATTATACTGCCCAAAATAAAGCAATACAAATGTGCAAACTGGATTTTACCTCTCCCTGTCCGCACTTTTTTTCTCTGCCGGCTCACCGTTCTGCTCTTGCTCATCGTCAATAACAGCGTTGTCCTTTTCATTCAGATTCAGTTCGATATTGAGGGCGTTCAGCCTTTCCGTCTTTTCTTTCAGCTCATTTTCAAAGGCAAATGGTTTCTTTACTTCCTCTTTTGCTGTTTCAAGCTGTGCGATGGTTTCCTCCTTTCTGGTCTTGGCGGCTTCCAGTCTGGCAGGGAGTTTGGCAATCTCATTTTCAATTCTGGTCAGATTGCCCAGAGCGTCCACGCCTAAATCCACCTTGTGTTTCCTCATTCCGCAGAGGTTTAAACAGTAGTGGGCATTGACGGTATCATAGTAAACCTCCATCTGAAAGCCACGGTAACTGCCGATTGCTATCGGCTGTGACAACGGATTTTCCTTACAGATGGCAAGAAGCATCTCGCCTGCATCCGCTTTTTCTTTGTAGGTCACGCCTTTTAAGGTCATGGGGCAGAACTTATCCTCCCCCTGCGGCTTATGCTGACTGGCAATCTCCACATCATTCCCATAGGCTGTAATGCGTTCCTCATAGTCTTTAATCTCCTGCGGGTAGTGCTTCAGTATCCTGTCCTCAAGGTCGTAATGCTCGGAAAGATAGCTCTGCTTCAAGACTTTCAGCTTCGCCACCTGCATATCCAAATCCATTTTTTCCTTGAAACGCTCGTCGCCTGTGGCAAGCATTTTAATGTACGCCACTATTTGTTAGTGAAAAAGCCGGAAATAAGCCCTCAAAATAATTTTTAAAATATTTCAAAAAAAGGCTTGACGTACCGTCTTTTCAGAGTTACCATACACACACATTAAGGGAACGGAAACAAAAAAACGGAAGCAAGAAAGGCGGTAAAAATAAATGTTGGCATATGGTTACGAAGTAGAAGGAAGCCCGGAAGCTCTGGCGGATGTATCTGAAATTCTGGAAATGAAAAATTGTTGGATTAACTGGAATAACTTCAATACTGGCGATCTGTACTGGGACGGAAATGGAAACGGTTATAAGGTGGAAATAAATCACGAAACGAAGCAAGTAACGCTTAATGAATGGTAAGGGGGCTTAATTAGTGACTGCTGATTAAGTCTTAAATGCTTGATTTTACTGATTTTTCTTTCAATTAGGCGTATAATAAATGCAAGGTAATGAACCATTGGAATTCGTTTTTCATGCAGATAACCTTATAAAATATACTTGCAGAGGAGTTAAAATGCCATGTACAGACCGCTTGATAAATTGCAACATTC